>JBELAL010000006.1:0-155306 GCA_049508835.1 Holophaga sp.
CCCGGCTGGCCGAGCAGACCGAGGCCAAGGGCGCCTTCACCACCGTGACCGCGGCCCAGGCCCACACCGGCAGCCTGGAGCGCCAGGCGGTGGACCACTTCAAGGAACTCACCTTCCCCGAGAAGAAGGCCATCCACAATCTCAAGTACTACACGTGGGTGGAGCAGCAGGGCAAGACGTACGAGGAGATCTGCGCCCAGTGGCAGCCGGAATACTGGATCGAGCTGTTCACCCAGGAAGCGGCCCACTTCGACCAGCTGATCGAACAGTTCAACCGGGAAGTTGCCCGGGCTTGACCGGGTACCGTCCGCGGAATACGGTGGCCTATGCCCATCACCCGCAAGCCCCTGCGCGCGGACGTGCACCAGGAACTCCTGGGGATGCTCCTCCAGGGGGAGCTGGCGCCGGGGCAGCGCCTGAGCGATTCCGAGCTGGCCCAGCGGCTGGGGGTGAGCCGCACCCCGGTGCGGGAGGCGCTGCTGCGGCTGGAACGGGAGGGCTTCCTCTCGTCCCAGCTGCACCAGGGCTTCTCGGTCAAGCCCCTCATCGAGTCCGAGATCCGGGACGTGTATCCCCTGGTGGGGCTGCTGGAGCGCTCCGCCCTGGAGGAGATGCCGGCGCCGTCCCCGGACCAGGTGGACCGGCTGGCCCAGCTGGGCCGGGCCATGCACGAGGCGGGGGCCGATCCCCTGCGCCGCATCGAGCTGGACCAGGCCTGGCACCAGGCCCTCATCGCCGGGTGCGGCAACCAGCACCTGGCCCGGATCCTGGACGACCTCAAGCAGATCCTGTTCCGCTACGAATACGCCTTCATGCAGGTGCCCCAGTGGGTCGAGGAATCGGCCCGCGAGCACCAGGCCATCGCCCGGGCCCTGGAGGGCGGCCGGCGCCGGGAGGCGGCGCGCCTGCTGGACAGCCACTGGGAGCGTACCATGAAGGCCATCCTCGACACTTTCTTCAGACAGGAGCGACAGCCATGACCCACTTGCGCGTGGACGGCGGGAAGCTGATGGAGCAGTTGGAGGCCCTGGGGGCGGTGGGCCGGCGCGAGGACGGGTCCTGCTGCCGGCTGGCGCTCACCGACGAGGACCGCCAGGGGCGCGACCTGGTGGTGTCCTGGATGCGCGAGCTGGGGCTGGAGGTGCGGGTGGACCGGATCGGCAACATCCTGGCCCTGCGCCCGGGGCGGGAGGACCTGCCCCCGGTGATGACCGGCTCCCACATCGACACCGTCGCCACCGGCGGCAAGTACGACGGCAACTACGGGGTGCTGGCCGGGCTGGAGGTGGTCCGGACCCTGGACCGGGCCGGGATCCGCACCCGGCGGCCCCTGGTGGTGGCGGTGTTCACCAACGAGGAGGGGGCGCGCTTCCAGTCGGACATGCTGGGCTCCATGGTCTACGCCGGCGCCATGGGCCTGGAGGAGGCCCTGGCCTGGCCCGCCGCCGACGGCCCGACCCTGGGGGCCGAACTGGAGCGGATCGGCTACGCCGGCACCCTGGAGCCCGGCGCGGTCGTCCCCCACGCCTTCGTGGAGCTGCACATCGAGCAGGGCCCGATCCTCGACCATGAGGGCGAGGCCCTGGGCGCGGTGGAGCGCCTGCAGGGGATCTCCTGGCAGGAGGTCACGGTGCGCGGCGCGGCCAACCACGCCGGCACCACGCCCCTCTCCCTGCGCCGGGACGCCGGGCTCGGCGCGGCCCGGATCATCTGCTTCGTGCGCGACCTGGCCCGGGACCTGGGCGGGGTGGGCACCGTGGGCTCGCTGCGCTTCGCGCCCGGCCTGGTCAACGTCATCCCGCGGGAGGCGGTGCTCACGGTCGACCTGCGCCACCCCGACGAAGGCCGCCTGCGCGAGGGCGAAGCCCGCCTGGAGCGGTTCCTGGACGGCCTGGCCCGGGAGGACGGCCTGGAGGTCCGGACCCGGCGCCTGGTCCGGACCGAGCCAGTGGTGTTCGACCCGGGCGTAGTGGCGGCGGTGCGGGAGGCCGCCGCCCTGCTCGGGCGGCAGGCCCGCCCCATGACCTCCGGCGCCGGCCAGGACGCGCAGATGCTGGCCCGGATCTGCCCCACGGCCATGATCTTCGTGCCGAGCATCGGCGGCGTCAGCCACAGCCCGGCCGAACGCACCCGCCCCGAGCACCTGGAACTGGGCGCCGACGTCCTGCTGCACACCCTGCTCAAGCTGGCGAACGACTAGGCTTCCAGCGTCAGGAACTCGAACGGGTTGATGCCCCAGGCGTCGGGATCCTCGTTGGTGACGATGACGTCGCCGCCGCTCTCGGGCCCGGAGAGGTCCAGGTCCTTGGGGGGGATCTTGCGGCCGTGCAGGATGTCGTAGACCACCCGGACCTTGGGGAACAGCAGGCCCTGGGCGCCCTGCTCGGTGACCACCGCCAGGCGCCGGCTGTCCAGGCGCACCAGGGAGCCCACCGGGTAGATCCCGATGGCCTGGATGAAGTGCTGCACCAGCTCGGAGTCGAAATGGTGGTCGCTCCACTCGAACAGCTTGGTGAGCGCGGCCGGAGGCTCCATCCTCCGGTGGTAGATGCGGTTCGAGGTGAGGGCGTCGTACACGTCCACGATGGCCGCCATCTGGCCCAGCTGGGAGATCGCCTGGCCCTTGATCCGCTCCGGATAGCCGTTGCCCTCGAAGCGCTCGTGGTGCTCCCCGGCCACCTGCACCACGGTCTGGGAGACCCCGGGGGTCTGGCGCAGCACCTCCAGGCCCAGGACCACGTGGTTCTTCATGATGGCGAATTCCTCGTCGGACAGCTTGCCCGGCTTGTTGAGGATGTGGTCCGGCACCCGCATCTTCCCCAGATCGTGGAGCATGCCCCCCATGCCGGCCTCGTGGATGATCTCCGGGTCCAGTTCCAGGTAGCGGGCGAACGTCACCAGCAGGGTGCACACGCTCACCGAGTGCATGAAGGTGTAGGTGTCGCCTTCCCGGATCCGGCACAGGCTCACCAGGGTGCCCTGGTTGCGCAGGATGGACTCGGTGATCTGCTCCACCACCGGGTGCACCCGCTCCACCTGGATCTGCTTCCCCAGGCGCACGTCCCCCAGCACGTCCTTGATCACCTTGTTGGCTTCCTTCTGGATCCGCTTGGCGAACCCCAGCTCCTCCTGGTGGGAGGTGCGGGCGCCTCTGGGCGGCATGGGCTGGGGCGTGTCCAGCATCCTGGCGGTGAGCTCGGCCTGGACCTCCGCCTCGGTGGGCGCGTCGGGGCAGTCGATGCCCTTGATGGTGTCGATGTAGACCTCGGTGATCTCGCTTTCCAGGATCTTCTGGAGGTCCTGGTCCTTGCGCAGCATGAACCGGTTGCGTAGGAAGGAATGTTCCATCCAGCCACAGTTGAGGTCGTGGATGAACATCCCCAGCCTGAGGTCGGCTTTGCTGACTTTCTTGATCACCAGAGGATTATAGCGGCAACCCTGGGGTTCCCGAGGAGGGCGGAAACCGTCACGGAACGGTTACCGGGCGGTCCCGGGGCCCAGGGCCGGCAACCACCACCCGGGGAGCGGGTTGCCCCCCGAACGCCGGCCCTGTTGTCAGCCTGGAATGACGGGATGCCCATGGCCCGGACCCGCAACCCCCGTCCCTGGATACCCGGGAGCGCGGGCACGGATGTTGTTCCTTACCGCCCATGACCACCTCCCTCACCCAACGCCTCGGCGCCTGGATCCTCGCCCTGGGACTGGCGTGGACGCCGCTTCCCGGCGGCCCCCGCCCCCTCCCCGAGCGCCCCGTCAACCTGAACACCGCCACCCTCACGGAACTGCTCCAGCTCCCCCGGGTCGGGCCCAAGACCGCCGAGCGGATCCTGGCCTTCCGCCAGGAGCACGGCCCCTTCCGGCGCCCGGAGGACATCATGAACGTCAAGGGCATCGGCGAGAAGGCGTTCCTCCGCCTCCAGCCGTACATCACCGTCGATGACTAGCCGGCCGCCCGAGGGCCAGACCCTGCTGGAACTGGTGCTGGCCCTGGGACTGGCGGGGCTGGCGTCCGGCCTGGCCGGGATGGCCGTGCCCTGCGGCGGCCCCGCCCTGGCGGCGGTCCAGGGGGAGATGAGGGCCAGCGTGGAGCACGCCTTCCTCCTGGCCCGGGCCCGGGGCCGCCCGGTGCGGGTGGTCCTGAAGCGCGGGGACGGGGACGGGGACCTCCCGCCCCTGACCCTGCCCCGGGGGGTGCGCTGGGGCCTCCACCCGGACGTGCCCCTGCCGCGTGGCATGGAGGATACCCTGCACGCCCACCTGACGGGCGTGGCCCACCCCCGGATCACCGTCACCCCCGGGCGCACCGCCCAGGCCAACGCCTGGTTCCTCACCGATGGCCGGGACGCCCTCTGCCTGCGCCTGTCCGACACCGGGCACCTCACCCTCCTGCGCTGGCGGCGCCGGACCGGACAGTGGGAGCCCGCCTGAGCCCCGCACCCCACCCACCAGGAGATCCCCATGCGCATGACCGACCTCTCCCCCGACCAGCGGCCCCGGGAACGGCTTCTGGCCGGGCGAGGCGAGGAACTGAGCGACGCCGACCTGCTGGCCCTGCTGTGGGGCACCGGGCGGCGGGGCGTCAGCGCCGTGGAGGCGGCCCAGGACCTGCTCACCCGCTGCGGCGGGCTGGCGGGAATCCTGGTCCAGGGCCTGGGCGACTGGACCGCCCTGCCCGGCATCGGCCCGGCCCGGGCCTGCCAGCTTTGGGCCGCCCAGGAGCTGTGCCGGCGCAGCCGCAGGGGCGGGACCGCCGCCCCGCGGATCCACTCGCCCCGCGCCTGCGGCGACTACCTGCAGTCCCGCTGCCAGGGCTGGACCGTGGAGCGCTTCGGGCTCCTGGCCCTGAACCTCAAGGGCAGCCTCCTGGCCGAGCGGATCCTCAGCCAGGGCACCAGCAACGCCACCATGATCGGGCCCCGGGAGTTCTTCCGGGAGGCCCTGCGCTACGGAGCCGTCACCGCCGTGGCCTTCCACAACCACCCCTCCGGCGACCCCACCCCCAGCCGGGAGGACGTCCTGCTGACCCGGAGGCTGCGGGCGGCCGGGGCGGCGCTGGGAGTGCCGCTGGGGGACCACCTGATCATCGGGAACGAGCGGTACCACAGCTTCCGGGCGGCGGAGGGGTGGGACGGGACGGAGCGAGTAGGCCAGTGACCAGGCAAGGTTCTCATGGAGGCGCACGACATGGTCATCACCCAGGCCCAGGCCGGACACGGACCCGATGAGTCCGGCAGCCACAACCCTTCGGGGCGGCTGGTCGGTGCGCCAGCTGGATCGGCAAATCAACCGCCCCCTTGCACCACTGCCTCAGCACCCGCCGCACCGGCCCGAAGGTGTCGAACTCTCCGATGGCCAGGCCGTCCTCCGCGTAGGCCCGGCGGAAGTCCGGGAACTTGTCCCGCAGCTCGGCGATGATGCCGGGATCCACCGGGGCGTCCATGCGGGGCCTGCCTTCCAGGCCGGACCCGTTGAGGCGCTGCTGCCACTCCCAGGGGACCGCGAGGATCAGGTCGCCGCCGACGAACTCGCTCCAGTGCAGGTGGGTGCGGAAGGCGGCGGCTTTGAGACGCAGGCGGAAGCCGCGCTCCCGGCAGAGGCGGCAGGCCTTCTTCAGGGCCGCGATGCCGGCCCAGTCCACGATGCCGGGGGTCAGGAGGGTGGCGTCCTGGTCGGCCAGGCACCTGAGCGAATCGTCCAGCTGGCCGACCTGCACCGTGCACACCGGGCCCAGGGCGGCGGAGTCCTTGCCCTCCCGCTCCCGCTTGGCCAGGCCGCGCTCCACCGCCGCCGCCACCGCCAGGACCTGGGGCAGGGACAGGCAGGCCGTGGCGTCGACGCTGATGCCGCGGCCGGTGGCCTCCTCGATGGCGGCGATCCCCGCCCGGGTGGCCGGGATCTGCACCATGAGGTTGGGCCCCAGGCGGTGGAGCCGCTTGGCCTGCTCCAGGATGGCCGCGGGGTTCCGGTACGCCTTGGGATCCGCCAGGATGGCGAGCCGTCCGTCCCGGCCCCGGGAACGCTCGAACACCGGGCGCAGCAGCTCCGCCGCCTTGCCTGCCATCTCCTCGGTCACCCGCGCGGCGATCTCCGTCTCGGAGGCTTCCGGGTGCTCCCGGACGAGCTGGGCGATCCGGTCCTTCCACAGGTCCCACTCCCTGCGCAGCACCTCCAGCACGGTGAGGGGGTCGCAGGCGGCGCCGGCGGCCCCGTTCTGCTCCAGGGCGGCGGCCAGCTCCCGGGGGGAACAGGATTCGTTCCAGAGCACGGTGGGGCAGGCGCGTCCCACCCGGGCCAGAAGCGTCGTCCCTGCTGCCATCGCCATGATCCCCCCCGCCGGTGAGTGGGCGCCGTGCCCGGGTTCAAGCTGTGATTTGATGTTCTGATTATTATTTTATATTTTTTTTCGCCCGATTGCAACACCAAAAAACGGGTGGCAAGGGTCCATCGGAACTCCCGATGGATGAGACGAAAGCGGAGTGATGAACCTTTCGGATCCGACTGGGAATCTAGCGGGGGTTTTGACAGATTGTCTGATGATATGCTGTCATCCTGACGGGTCCGCGGTGGCCCGGCAGGGAAGGACGGGGTCGAGCTTGTGAAAGACATGGGCATGAACGGCGCGAAGGTCCAGCAGCAGACGGTCGTCACCCAGGTGATGGAACGGATCAAGGCGCTCATCGCCGGCGGCACCTACAAGCCCAACGACCGCATCCCCACCGAGAACGAACTGGTGGAGATGTTCGGGGTGGGGCGCTCCTCGGTCCGGGAGGCGGTCAAGACCTTCCAGTACCTGGGCGTGCTGGAGTCCAGGGTGCCCAAGGGGACCTTCGTGTGCGACGGCGCCAGGATCACCCAGGAGGCCCTGACCTGGGCGATCCTGCTGAACCAGAACAGCCTGGTCGAGGTCCTGCACCTGCGCAAGCTCCTCGAGCGGGAAGGCCTGGTCACCCTGGTGGAGGGGATCCGCCGGCGCGCCCCCGAAGCGCAGGCCACGGTGAAGCACCTGGAGGCGACCATCGCCGACATGGCGGACGCCGCCCGGGACTTCTCCATCGACCGGCTGGTGGCGGCGGACTACGAATTCCACCACACCCTCATCCGGCACGCCGGGAATGAGCTGTTCTGCTCCATCTACGAGACCCTCCATTCCTTCACCCAGGAGGAGATCAGCCGGACCTACATGGCCATCCTGGACAAGGGGGAGATCGCCGCGGACCACCAGGAGATCCTGGACGGGTTTAAATCCGCCGACCTGTCCCGGGCCCTCAAGCGGCACGAGGCGCACTTCGAGCGGATCCGGCGGCTGCTGGCGGAAACGGAGAAGGCGGGGGGGGCGTAGGTGTTTTTCCTGACCGCGGCGCCGACAAGGCCGGCGCGCACCTCCTGCTCCGAGAACCAGTGGGCGGTGACTGTCTTCTGCTCGGTGAAGAAGCGGATGCCGTCGGCGCCCATGGTGTGCAGGTCGCCGAAGAAGGAGTTCTTGTGGCCGGTGAAGCCGAACACCCCCAGGGGAACCGGGATGCCGACGTTGATCCCAACCTGGCCGCCCTGGCTCCGGTGGGCGAACTCCCGGGCGAGATAGCCGCTCTGGGTGTAGATCACACTACAGGTCGGGGTCGGGGATCAGGGAATCCCGGATCAGGGCGCCCAGGTCGTCCACCGCTTTGCAGAACTGCCGGAGGGTGCGCCGGGTCGCGCCGTAGGTGTCGAACTCGGCCGGGGTCAGGCCGTCCTCGGCGCAGGCCCGCCGGAAGTCCGGGAACTTCCGCTCCAGCTCCCGGAGGATGGCGGGATCCACCGGCACATCCATGCGCGGCCCGACCTCCACGTCCGAGGCGTTGAAGCGCCGCTGGAACTCGAAGGTGGGCGAGATGACCACGTCGCCGCCGATGAACTCGCTCACGTGCAGGTGGTTCCGGATGGCCGCCACCAGCAGGCGCAGGCGGTAGCCCTTCTCCTGGTAGATCCGGTAGGCCTTCTTCATGACCGCCACCCCGGCCCAGTCCAGGACGCCCGGGGTGGTGAGGATGCCCTCCTTCTCCGCCTGGACCTTCAGCCAGTCGTCGAGCCGCCCCACCATGAGCGTGCACACCGGCCCCATGGCGGCGATGTCCTTGCCCTCCTTCTCCCGCCGGGACAGGCCGCGCTCCACCGCCTCGGCCACGGCCAGGGCCTGGGGCAGGGTGAAGCTGACCGTGGCGTTGATGCTGATGCCCCGGTAGGTGGCCTCCTCGATGGCCTTGATCCCCGCCTGGGTGGCCGGGATCTTGACGATCATGTTGGGGGCCAGCCTGGAGAACCGTTCCGCCTGCTCCAGGAGCGCCGCCGGGTCCCGGAAGGCCTTGGGGTCCACCTGGATGGAGAGCCGCCCGTTCCTGCCCTTGGACCGGTCGAAGGCCGGGCGCAGCAGTTCCGCGGCCTTGCGGGACATCTCCTCGGTCACCCGCCAGGCGATCTCCCCTTCCGAGGCGGCGGGGTTGTTCCGGATGAGTTGCGGGATCCGGTCCTTCCAGAGTTCCCACTCCTTGCGCAGGACCTCCAGCACGATGACCGGATTGCAGGTGGCGCCGACCGTCCCGTTCTGTTCGATGGAACTGGCCAGTTCCCGCAGGGAACAGGAGTCGTTCCAGAGCACGGTCTGGGACATCTGCCCCATCTTGGCGAGCAGCGTGGTGCCGGTTGTCTTACCCATGGTCCCCTCCTGGCTGGTGCGTGGGCGCACGCCCAATCGGGCCTGGGCGCAGGGCTCGTGTGACATTATAGGATGTTCTAATCATCATATGATAGGATGTTAAGGGTGCAGGGTCAATCCGCAGGTACGGACGCGTTCGCCTCCGGCTATCGCTTCCGCCGGACCTGCCGCGCGAGCAGCGCCTCGGCCTTCAGGACCGCGAGACCGGACGGCCGCGGCATGGTCAAAGGTCCATGGCGGCTTCCCGGGCGGCCGCGCCCGGCGCCAAGGTGAACGGCCCGGCGCCGGCCTCGGCCATCAGGGCCAGCAGCAGGTTGAGCACCCGCTCGGGGGGGATCCGGTGGGCGGTGTCCCAGGGGGCGAAGCCGCCCCGGGAGCCTTCGTCCACGTCCAGGAGCGGGCCCCGCACCGCCAGCGCCAGGGGGCCCAGGGGGCTGATCAGCGGCTCGGGGGACACGCTGTTGAGCATCACCGTGGGCCGCCCGGTGGCGGCGGCGGTGTGCACCAGGCCGGTGTCGATGGCGATGTTGCCGGCGGCGCCGTGCTGGAGGGCGCAGGCCTCGGGAATGGTGGTGCGTCCGGTCAGGTCGAAGCTGCCGGGCGTGGCGGCCGCGAGCCGCCCGCCCAGGTCGCGCTCGTCCGGGCCGCCCAGCCACGCCACGCCGAAGCCGCGCTCCTGGAGCAGGCGGGCCAGGGCGGGCCACTTCTCCTCCTCGGGGTTCCAGCGCTTGGCGTCGCCCCGGGTGCCGAAGCCCAGGGCCACGTACGGGCCGCCCCGCCAGCCCGCCGCCGCCAGCTTCTCCGGGCCGCCCCACCCGCCGAACCGCCCGGGGGTGATGGGCTCCCAGCGCAGGGCGTCGGTGCCGGTGAGCTGCACCAGCAGCGGCCGGAACCGCTCGACCACGGGCGCCGGCAGGTCCCGGTAGGTGAACCGGTGGTGGTAGAGGAAGCCCAGGTGGTTGTCCACGTCCCCGGCCCGGATGGGCACCCGGGCCAGCCAGGCGCCCAGGGCCAGGCGCACGCTCTGGCTCAGGTTGATGACCGCCACCGGCCGGTCCTTGCGCCACCGGCGCTGGAGCGAACGGGGGTCGGGCTTGCCCCGCCCGCCCGACTCGGTGAGGCTCTCGGCCACGAAGTCCGGGTCGGCCTCGGCGAACAGGGCGGCGCCCAGGGCATGGCCCACCGCGATCCAGCGCAGGCGCGCCCCCTCTTCGAAGGCCACCCGGTTCCACTCCCGCTGGAGGCTGCCGAAGAAGGGCAGGGAGAAGATCACATCCCCCAGCAGGCGGGGGAAGCGCACCCACACTTCCGGGCGGGCCCCGCGCCGGAGTTCCTTCCGCAGGGTCTCGCTGCCGCACTGGGCCAAGGCACGCTCCTCCAGACGATCGGACGTTCCCGTGCCCCCGAGGGAAAGTGGAAGGGTCCAGGCTCGAGTCTACCATCCGTGGCAGTAGAACTCACGAACGCCCTGGCGCCGGAGGAGCTCAATCCACCCCGATGATCACGCTGGAGGCCTTGATGATGGCCGAGGCGGTGCCGCCCGGCTTCAGGGCCATGCGTTCCGCCGAGGCCTTGGTGATGGTGGCGACGATCTCCACCCCTGGGGAGAGTTCCAGGACCACCTCCGATTCCACCCCCCCATGGACCACTTGCTTGATCCGACCTTGGAACACGTTCCGGGCACTGAGTTTCATGGTCTTCTCCATCGGCTGCGGGCGGCCCCGGCCAGGAGGGATCCGGACGATGGCCGGAACCTGGATGGGATCCCCCCGGTTTGGGTATCCAATATAATCATGGGGCGTTAACAAGAAAGGTTCATTCGGGTACGCCGGCCTCCCTTTCCCCGGCGTCCTATCCTGAGGGGAATCAACCGACAGGCGTCAGGGAGCCCTCGATGACCGCAACATCCATCCCCGTGATCGTTTTCCTGATCGTCCCCCTGATCGCCATTGTTGCCTGGTACAACGTCATCCGCCTGAACCGCGCCCGGCAGGGCCTGCACCGGTGGCTGCGGGCCCGTGGCTTCGACCTGGTCTCCGCCCGCCTGTGCTGGTGGCCCTCCGGTCCCTTCAGCCTGGCCATCGCCCGCCACCAGCCGGTGTACCGGGTCCTGGCCCGGGACCGGAGCGGGACCCTCTGCCGGGGCTGGGTCTGCTGCGCCAACTTCTCCGACGAAGCGGAGGCGGCCTGGGAATAGGCGGGGCCCTGGCGGGACCGCGCTGACCCGGCCGCGGCCTTCATTACATTTTTGTAAGCTTAATGAATAGTTGGATTTAGCCCTTGCCTGGGATGCGGGGACCGCTATGCTATCCCTTGGCCTGACTCCCTTCAAGCCGAGCTGGAGGAACTTATGATGAACGGTCGTACCGCACATGTTTTTCTGAGCGCCTTGGCCGCCGTCCTGCTGGTGGCGCCTGGGTGCAACCGCACCGGAGACACCAAGGAGGTCAAGGAACTGTCCGATAAGGCCGCCCAGCTGGACCAGTTGGACCAGAAGGCCAAGACGGCCCACGCCCAGGAGGCCCGGGAGATCGCCGAGGCCGCGATCAGCAACGTGACCCCCGATCCCAAGACCCTGCAGCTCTCGGATCAGCAGCGGGCCGCCCTGGAAGCGCGCATCAAGGATGAGAAGAACAGCTCCTACCAGGGCCTGCTCCAGGACATCCTGGACAAGGACAAGGAGATCAAGGGCCTCAACGGGCAGATCGCCCAGCTGCGCGCCGCGCTGCCGCGGCCCGAGATCGCCAAGGAGGACGACAACCACTACAGCCTGGCCATGAACTTCCTGCGCCGGAAGGGCGTGGGCGAGGAGAAGGCCAGGGACCTGGTTGCCAAGGTCCTGATCATGGACAAGCTGGAGCCCGGGTTCGAGGTCTACCACTTCTACAGCCACGGCGTGTACGGGACCTGGGTGGCCCAGGGCCGGGCCTCGATCTCCCCCACCCAGATGCAGGCTGACGCCAAGGCCGCCATCGAAGGGGAGCGCGACGCCGCCAACAAGCAGGTGGCGGAACTCCAGGCGAAGGTGGGCGACCTGAACGCCCAGGCCGAAAAGCTCACGGCCGACATCACCTCCCTCAACGATGAGAAGGCCAGGCTGTCCAAGGAACTGGTCGACCTCACCGCCGCCAACCAGACCCAGGTGGTCATGCTGAACTCGGTCCACTACCTGGTGGGGGCGCGCAAGGCCCTGGAGCAGGAGGGGATCATCGTGGTGCCTGTGTTCTCCAAGGACCGGGCCGGGTCCAACTGGAAGGACCAGGCCTTCACCAAGAGCGCTGACCTCCGCAGCCAGGACAGCATCACCCTCACCGCCGCCGAAGCAGGCCTGGACAAGATCCGGAAGGTGGAGGTGGTCCCCGGCTCCCTGGTGAAGGACCAGCAGTACACCCTGGCCATCAACCCCGACCAGACCGAGGCCACGGTGACCTTCCTGAACAAGGACCGCTTCCGCAACGAGAAGGTGGTGTTCGCGCTGGCGGATTGAGGCGGACGCCCCCGGCTGGGCCCGGTTCCGTCCGGGGCGGAGAAGGTCGCCTGGGCCAAGGACGTCCTGGAGAAGGCCGGGCTGAAGGTGCAGATCGGAGGGTGAACCGGTTTCTGCCAGAACGTTGACGTCCCCAAGGCGCTACAATGGACGCCACCCCATTCCAGTCCAGACCAACCCGCTTTCCGGAGGACGTCATGACCAGCTCCATCTGGCCCGACGGCATCAAGTGCGCCGTCGCTTTCACCATCGACGTGGACGCCGAGACCTTCTGGTTCTCCCGCCGCATGGACAGCCTCAACTCGGTCAACCTGATGGCCGAGGGGGGGTACGACCCCAAGGTCGGGGTGCCCAGGCTCCTGGCGATGCTCGACCGCCAGAACGTGAAGTCGACCTTCTTCATTCCCGGGTGGGTGGTGGAGCACCACACCGAGATCTGCCGGGAGATCGTCCGCCGCGGCCACGAGATCGGCTACCACGGCTACCTGCACGAGAAGGCCTGGTTCCCGGAGCAGGAGCGGGAACTGGTGGCCAAGTCCAGGAAGATCATGAAGGACCTGCTGGGGGTGGTGCCGGTGGGGCACCGGGCGCCCGAGGCGGACCTGGGGCCGGAGACCATCGACCTCCTGGTGGACCTGGGGTTCGAGTACTCCTCGAACATGATGGACCGGGACTGCCCGTACCTGCACAAGACCTCCAAGGGCGACTACCTGCCGGAGATTCCGTTCAACTGGCTGTACGACGACACCTCGCACTTCTTCTTCACCCTGCAGGAGCCCAGCCGGCGCCCCATCGCCCCCGCCAGCACCGTGCGGGAGATCTGGATCGAGGAGTTCGAAGGCATCTACGAGGAGGGCGGCTCCATCTGCTTCATCCTCCATCCCATGTGCTCCGGGCGGGTCAGCCGGGTGAAGATGGTGGAGGAGATCATCGCCCACATCAAGAACCGTCCCGGGGTGCTGCTCGGCACCCTCGGGGAGATCTGCCGGACCGCCAAGGCCGGCCTGCTGAAGCAGGGGGGGTGAGCCATGACGCCCAACGAACCCACGCCGGAAGTGAAGGCCCTGCCGCTGGACACGTGGTTCCCCGAGGAGACCACCCTGGAGATGGACCTGAAGCGGCACTGGGGCGACTGGGGCGTCGCCTCGGAGGTGGACACCTTGCGGGCGGTGCTCATGCACCGGCCCGGCAAGGAGATCGACGGGGTCGACCCGAAGGTCGCGCGGTTCACCGAGGAGCCCCTGGACCCCGAGCTGTTCCGCCGCCAGCATGACGCCCTGACCCAGGTCTACCGGGACCACGGGGTCGCCGTCCACTACGTGGGGGAGACCCGCCCGGACCGGCCCAACGCGGTCTACACCCGGGACCTGCTGTTCATGACTCCTGAGGGCGCCATCGTGGGCCGCCCGGGCATGGCCGCCCGCCGGGGCGAGGAGCGCTACCTTGCCGCCGCGCTGGCGAAGCTGGGCGTGCCGATCATCCTCACCGTCCACGGCGACGGCCTGTTCGAAGGGGCCAACGCCATGTGGGTGGACCGCCGCACCGTGGTCCTGTCCACCAGCTCCCGGTGCAACCGCTCCGGCTACGACCAGGTGGCCCAGGCGCTGGGGCGCATGGGCGTGGACCAGATCATTCCCATGCAGGTCCCCTCCACCAACATCCACATCGACGGGGTGCTGAACATGGCTTCCAACGATGTCGCGGTGGTGCACGCCCAGCAGGTGCCGTACGACGTGTGCGACGCCCTGAGGCGCAAGGGCATCAAGATCCTGGGAGTGCCCCTGAGCTCCGAGGTCTTCAAGCATTTCTGCTGCAACTTCGTGGCCCTGGAGCCGGGCGTGGTGGTGCAGCCGGACGGCAGCCCCCGCTGCCGGGAGATGCTGGAGCAGAACGGGATCAAGGTCATCCCGGTGGACCTGTCCGAGGTGGTCAAGGGCCGCGGCGCCGTCCACTGCTGCACGGCTTTCCTCAAACGGGGCTGATGCCTGCAAAGGCGGAGGCGGACCCGAGGTCACGATCCGTGACCTCGGGTCCGCTTGTCCCGGCTTTCCGACCTCCCTTTCTTGGCCCGGCACATCAGCGATTGACGCCGGGCCCGCGCCGGCGCAGATTGAAAGCAGTCCCAGGAACCGGAGCCCGGAATGAAGGCCGTGATCTATGACAGCTTTTCTGCGCCTCCAGAACTGAAGCTGGTTCCCGACCCGACGCTCGAGCCCCACGCCGTCATCGTCAAGGTGATGGCCACCGGGGTCTGCCGGAGCGACTGGCACGGATGGGTCGGCCACGATCCCGACATCCGGCTTCCCCACGTTCCGGGGCACGAGCTGGCCGGGATCATCGAAGCGGTCGGCAGCGGCGTGACCAAGTGGAAACCCGGGGCCCGGGTGACCGTCCCGTTCGTGGCGGGGTGCGGCGCCTGTCCCCAGTGCCGGTCCGGCAACCACCAGATCTGCGACCACCAATTCCAGCCCGGGTTCACCCATTGGGGCTCGTTCGCGGAGTATGTGGCCATCCACCAGGCCGACATCAACCTGGTGCAGCTGCCGGAGATCCTGGACTTCGTGACCGCCGCCAGCCTGGGATGCCGTTTCGTGACCTCCTTCCGCGCCATCGTCGACCAGGGCAAGGTATCGGCGGGCCAGTGGGTCGCCGTCCACGGCTGCGGCGGTGTAGGGCTGTCCGCGATCATGATCGCCAACGCCCTGGGCGCCAACGTGGTCGGGATCGACATCGGCGAAGACAAGCTGGACCTGGCCCGGGCGGCGGGCGCGGCGGCCACCGTGAATGCCGCCAAGGTCGCGGACGTCGTCGAAGCGGTCATGGAGATCACCCAGGGCGGGGCCCATGTCTCGGTCGATGCGCTGGGGCATTCCACGACCTGCTTCAATTCGGTCAGCAACCTGAGGAAGCGCGGCAAGCACATCCAGGTCGGGCTCATGGTGGGCGAGCACGCCACGCCCCGGATTCCGATGGGCAAAGTCATCGGCAACGAGCTCGAGATCCTTGGCAGCCACGGGATGCAGGCCCACCGCTACGACGCCATGATGGCCATGATCCAGTCCGGGAAGCTGGCCCCCGGCAGGCTCGTCGGCAGGACGATCAGCCTGGAGCAGTCGATCGCCGCGCTGATGAACATGGATCGGTTCGAGGTCGCGGGGGTGACGGTGATCGACCGGTTCTGATGGCCGTCCGGTGCGCGGCGGGTGCCTGCCGAGGCCCGTTCGATCAGGGGATCTGCAGCCGTTCCAGGGTCGTTTCCAGCGGCACTCCGGTGTCCGGGTCCCAGCCCCGGACCCGGTAGTAGTCCCTGAGCATGGCGTCGAAGTCCAGCACCGCGCATGCCGCCTCGCCCTGGTAGCGCCCGGAGGCCGGCACCGCCTTGGCCCGCTCGGGGATCTGGTCGTCGGCGGCGGTGAGGCCCTCCCGCAGGTTGAACAGGCGCTGCAGGGTGCAGGTGCGCTCGGCCACCGCCAGCAGGTCCTCCCCGGTGTACGGCCGTCCCGTGAGGGCCGAGAGCAGTTCGGCCCAGTGGTCCACGGTGATGCCCGCGTACATGAAGAACTTGCAGGTGCAGAGGATGTCCGGGAGGCTCAGGCCGTCCTGGAGCAGCTTGACCGCCGGGGCCTTGCCCGCCTCGCTCCAGCGGTCCACCTGGTTCGGGTCCGGCAGCCCGTACTTCTGCAGGCCCCAGTCCATCTTGCCGGCGTCCCAGGCCATGGCCTCCACCGGGTGGATGTGGCACATGCCCCGGTTGCCGGTGCCGTAGCTGAGGGCCAGGGCCTTGCCGGAGCGGCCGTCGTGGGCCGGGCCCTCCAATCCCTTGACGTGCACGGCGAAGGCCTCGGCGCCCCGGCCGATGCGCTGGGCGGCCAGGCGCACCCCGTCCGCCAGCAGGTCGCCGATCCCTTCCCGGTGGGCGATCATCCGCACCAGCGTCGGCAGCACGGCGGCGTTGCCCCAGGTCAAGTCCAGCCCGCCCAGCTGTTCCTGCGTGAACAGGCCGTTCTCGAAGCACTCCATGGCGAAGGCGATCACCGCGCCGGTGGAGATGGTGTCCAGCCCCATCTGGTTGCAGAGCCAGCCGCAGTGGACCGCCGCGTCCACGTCCTCGTTCAGCACGTAGGCGGTGAAGCAGGCCATGGTCTCGTACTCGGCGCCGCCGTGGACCGGGGTCTGGTACGGGCCCTGGGCCACCTGGGCCTTGCGGGCGCAGGAGATGGGGCAGCCCCGGTAGCAGGGATAGGGCTTGACGAAGTTCTCCGCCTCGTAGCGGTCGAACAGCTCCACGCCCTTGCCCCAGGAATTGGCCTGCCAGTTCCGGGTCGGGAAGTCGCCCTTCTCGTCATTGCCGGTGTAGTCGCCCATGGTCCCGTGGGCGCGGAACGCGGCGGTGGCCGGGTGCTCCTTCAGGGTCGCCATGGCGTGGCGCAGGGCGGCCTTGAGCGCCTCCTGGTCGCCGGGCTCCACCTTGCCGGTCCCGCCCACGGCCACGGCCAGCAGGTTCTTGGCGCCCAGCACCGCGCCGGCGCCGCACCGGCCCGCCGCCCGGTCCCCGAACATGACGCTGGCGAACTTGACCCGGCGTTCGCCGGCGGGCCCGATGGCGCCGATGGTGAACCGGCCCTCGGGCAGCTCCGCGCCGATCCGGGCGATCTTCTCGCCCACCGTCAGGCCCAGCAGCTGCCCCGCCGGGCGGAACTCCACGCGTCCGTCCTGGACCACCAGGCAGACCGGCTCCTCGGACCGGCCCTCGACGATCAGGTGGTCGAACCCGGCCCGGCGCAGGTCCGGCCCGAAGTCGCTGCCGGCCCGGGACTCGCCCCAGGCGCCAGTGAGCGGCGACTTGAAGCACAGCTCCACGCTGCCGCCCCCGGGCACCGTGTTGGAGCACAGGGGGCCGGTGGCGAACACCACCTTGTTCAGGGGGCCGAGGGGATCGACCCCGGGCGCCAGTTCGTCGTACAGCAGCCGGCAGGCGTAGCCCGTGCCGCCCAGGTACTTGTGCAGCCGTTCCGGGTCCAGGGCCTCGACCCGGTATTCCCGGCGGTCCAGCCACACCCGGAGTTGCCTGCCGGTGGAACCGATCATTTCCTCCGCCATGACGTCTCCTTGTCTCGAGGGGCGGATTCAGCCGCCGACCAAGGCCTTGAACAGGCTCACCACCTGCCCGTCCCGGAGGGGGGCGTCGCGGGCCGTGAGCACACGGGAACCTGCCTTGATCACCACCGGGCCCCGGAACCGGCGCCGGGCCTGGTTCCACACGGTTCCCGCCAGGCGCTCCCCGTGTTCGGCGTCGATCCCGTCCAGGAGATCCCCCAGGCAGGCGCCGTCCGGGAGGCGGAACTCCAGCACCGGATCCGGGAAATACTCCCTCATGGCCCCGCACGGCTCGACTTTCACCTGGATCATGCCCGGCACCCCTGGCAGGCGCCTTGAAGTTTAAGCGCCTGGGCCGACGGCGCCAGGGCCAGCCCGCCCCTGGCGGTGCAGCGCAGTTCGGAGGGGAGCATCCGCCCCACCTCGTAGACCGCGTCGATGGTCTCGTCCAGGGGGATGGGGTTGTGGTACCCGCCCAGCACCAGGTCGGCGCACAGGAAGGCGTTGGCGGCGGCCACCGCGTTGCGGGTGTGGCAGGGGATCTCGACCATGCCCTGGACCAGGTCGCACACCGAGCCCATGGTGTTCTGGAAGGCGATGGCGGCGGCCGCGCAGGCCTGGGCGGCGCTGCCGCCCACCGCGTCCACCGCCGCCGCGGCCGCCATGGCCCCGGCGGCCCCGATCTCCACCTGGCAGCCCGCCACTTCGGCCGCGAAGGTGGCGCGCATGGCCACCACCACGCCCACCGCGCCCGCGGCCATCAGGGCCCGGGCCACGGCCGGGGGATCCAGGCGGCGCTCCTCGGCCAGGGTCACCATCGTCCCCGGCAGGGTGCCGGCGGCGCCGCCGGTGGGCGCCGCGCAGACCACGCCCATGGCGCCGTTCACGTGCATCACCGCCATGGCCCGGGCCGCCGCCCGCAGGTGGGGGCCGCCCAGGGACATCCGGCAGTCCTGGGCCTCCGCCCGGAACACCTGCCCGGCGCTGGGGGTGAGCAGCTGCATGCCGCTGAAGCCCGGCTCCAACCCACGCCGGACGGCCTGCTCCATGACTTCGTAGCGGCGCAGGATCTCCGCCTCCACCTGGTCCGGGCGCAGGCCCAGGAGCTGGGCTTCGGACTGGATGGCCAGTTCCCCCAGGCTCAGCCCCCGGGCCTCGGCCAGGTCCACCATCTGGGCCGCGCTCTGGAACAGCATCTCCCCCGGCTGGATGAAGTACACCGGCGCCGCCTGGACCGCCCAGCGCACCTGGGGCAGCCCGCGCAGCCAGCCCAGCAGGCCCGCCGCGTCCGCGCCCAGGCTGGCCTGCACCAGGGCCGCCGAGTCGCGCTTCTGCAGGGTGGGCGTGGCGAGCAGGGACCCGTGGCGCAGGATTCCGGCCTGGACCTCGCCCACGCAGTCCGCGTCCGCCTCCACCGCCAGGTCGTAGGCGCAGCCGTTGAACCGCACCGGCCAGCCTTCCAGGCGGGTGATCTCGAAATCCCCGCCGCCGATGGAGCGGGCCAGCAGGTCCAAGGCGGTCCCGTCCGGGGCCATGGCCTGGATGTGGGCCAGGTTCGGGTGGTCGGCGCCCACGATGGGGCGCACTTCGAACCGTAGCTCCAGCCCCGCGGCCGGGGCCTGGTCCAGGGCCTGGAAGAAGGTCTCGTCGGTGAGTGGGCGGCCCATCAGCCCCTGGGCGAAGGCCCGGTCCGCGCCCTGCTGGGCGTAGGTCTGGGCATAGGACCCGCCGGGGTCGAAGGCGCACACCACCTGGGCCGGGGTGCCTCCGAGCAGCGAGCGCACCACGCAGGCGATGTGGTAGGCGCCGGCCGTGTGGGAGCTTGACGGGCCGCGCATGACTGGGCCCAGGACGTGGTTGAAGATGCTGATTCGCTTCATAGGCGCCAGTCCAATGTCAAAAAATAATTAATAGTCAACGTTTGGATCCAAATGGGATCCAGATTAGGTGTAGCACTGGGCGGGCGGCTTGGAAACAGAATTCTTGAACCTCTCAGGCCAGGCCGACCACGGACTTGCAGAATTCTTCCAGGTAGTCGATGAGGGCGTCCAGGGCCGCGGCCGTGCGCCCCTCGTCTCCATCCCCCACGGCGTTCATCATGTCCGAGTGCAGCTGGGCGATCCGGACCCAGTCAGTGGCTTGGCTGTGGGCCACCCAGAAGCGCCGGGCATGGGCGTAGAGCAGGGTGACGAAGTCGGCGGCGAAGGGGTTGCGCGCCGATTCGTAGATGGTGCGGTCGCACTCCTGGTCGAAATGCAGGTAGCGGCGCACGTCCCCGGCGATGGCCGCCTGGACCATGCAGTCTACGCAGAAGCGCAGGGCGTCCCGCTGGGACTTGGTGGCGTGGCGGGCGGCCTTGCAGGCCAGCATCTTCTCCACCGGACGCCGGACCTCCAGAATTGCTAATTCATCCTCGACCTTCAGCTGGCGGATGAACACCCCCTTGCGCGGCAGGCTGGTGATCAGGCCCTGGTGCTCCAGGCGCTTGAGGGCCATGCGGATGGGGGTCCGGCCGATGCCGGTCCGGGCGCTCAGGGTGGCTTCGGACACCGAGGCCCCGGGGGGCAACTCCAGGGTGACGATCATCTCCTCGATCAGGCTGTAGGCTTGGTCGGTCTGGCTTGCGGCGTCTTCCGGGTCCTTGCGCACGTCCAGAATCTCGTTGAGCCGGTTGTTCATCTTGCCCACCTGCTTGTCGTTGCCGGGAGGTTCCCAGGGGATCGGTGCTTCATGAGAGGGGGTCCCACAACCGACCGATGGTCATTATAGCCGGGTGGCCCGGAGAGGAATGACCCACCTGGATCTTTGCTGGATCCCAAGAACTAATGAGCAATTTAACCAAACATTTCCCTGCACCTGGGTCTCACTCGCTCTGGATGAGATATCTTGGAACCAGCCCTTTTCCAGCTTTCTGAATCATAAATGGTGAGAAGCAGAACCGGAGGGTAGAGGCTCACGGACAGAGGGTAAGCTCAACGGTTTTCCATTTTTATTTATTGACATCCAGCTAGGATCCAACCAACCTGTGCGCCAGGAGAACTCCCATGAATAAAAATCGATTGTGCACCGCAGCAGTTCTGTTTTCCCTCGTGGCGGCCGGTCCCATGCGGGCCGAGATCAAGGTCGGCATCATGGTCCCCACCAGCGGGTCCGAGGCGACCTACGGCCAGGACATGATCAACGCCGTCAACATGGCTGTCGAAGAACTCAACGCCAAGGGCGGCGTCCTGGGCCAGAAATACGTGACCTTCACCGGTGACGACGGCTGTGACCCGCAGATGGCCACCGCCGCGGCCAGCAAGCTCACCTCCGAGAATGTCACCGCCGTGGTGGGCGGCTACTGCTCCGGCGCCACTCTGCCCACGCTGAAGATCTACGCCGACGCCGGCATCCCGTTCATCGTCTGCGCTGCCAACTCCAGCAAGTTCACCCCCCTGAACCCCGGCAACACCTTTCTCATCAACGCCCTGGCCACCTATCAGGTGGATACTGCCATGGGCCTGTTCAAGAAACAGGGCGTCAAGCGGCTGGCCATCGTGAACGAGGGCGATGCCTACTCGGCCGACTTGGCCAACCTGACCGCGACCAAGTGGGAAGCCGGCGGCGGCAAGGTGGTGTCCAACCAGCTGGTCGCCAAAGGTGAGCAGGACATGTCCGCCCTGGTAACCGCCCTGAAGTCGGCCAGCCCCGACATGATCTTTTGGACCGCCTATTATGCCGACGGTGCCTTGCTCATCAAGCAGCTGCGCCAGGGCGGCTACCGCGGCAAGATGACCGTCGGCGACGGCTCCACCGATGGCAAGCTGATCGAGATCGGCGGCAAGGCCACCGAGGGGACCTTCGCCATGGCCAACCCGCTGCCGGAATTCCTGCCCAAGGGCAAAGATTTCGTCGCCAAGTACAAGGCCAAGTTCCATCAGGACCCGGGCCCTTACTCGGCCCTGTCCTACGACGGCATGATGCTGCTGGACCACTCCCTGCGCGTGGCCAAGACCACCGACAGCGTCAAGCTCACCGCCGCCATCAAGGCGGTCAAGGCCTTCCCCGGCATTTCCGGCCCCATCACCTTCGACGAGCACAACAACCTGGCCCATTCCAACTTCGTGGTCCTGCAGGTCAAGGACGCCAAGTGGGCGCTGGTGCAGTAGACTGGATCATCCCTGCTTCAATCCCGGTGTCCCTGGCGCGGTCCAATCCCAGGGGCACCTGGGGTAATGGTTGCCGTCGTGTGCTGATCCGGGGCCCGCACCATCCACCTGGCGCGGACCCCGTGAGGTTTCTTGAAAGGGGCGTGAACCGGTGAACTATGTCGACATCATCACTCAGCAGCTGGCCAACAGCCTGGTCCTGGGTTCTTTCTACGGCCTGGTCGCTATCGGCTACTCCATGGTCTACGGGATCATCAAGCTGCTCAATTTCGCCCACGGCGACATATACATGGTCGGCGCCTTCCTCGGGTTCGCGTCCCTTTCCCTGGTCACCGGCATCATCGGCGACGGCTGGTGGGGGCTCGCCGCCGCGATCTTCCTGTCCATGGTCGGCACTGGCTTCCTGGGGATCCTGATCCAGCGCTTGGCCTACCGGCCGATGCTCACCGCGCCGCGGCTGTCGATCATGATCACCGCCCTGGGGGTCTCCCTGGTGCTGTTCAACTCGGTCATGGCCATGACCAACGGCCAGTATTTGGCCTTCAACACCGGCCTCAGCTACGAGGGCATCGATTACGGCCTGCTGCACTTCAGCTATACCCAGATCGTTCTGGTGTTGGCCACCGCGATCCTCATGGTGGGGATGACCCTGTTCGTCAACCGGACCATCTGGGGCAAGGCCATGCGCGCCATCTCCATCGACATGGACGCCTGCAGGCTGATGGGGATCGACGTCAACAAGATCATCGCCCTGACCTTCTTCGTGGGCTCAGCCCTGGCGGCGGCCGCCGGGACCATGGCCGGCACCTACTACGGCTCCATCCACTTCTTCATGGGCTTCATCATTGGCCTCAAGGCCTTCACCGCGGCGGTGCTGGGCGGTATCGGCATCCTGCCCGGCGCCATGCTCGGGGGCCTGCTGCTGGGCACCTTGGAGTCCTTCGGCACCCAGATCCCTTGGATCGGCTCCCAGTGGAAAGACGTGTTCTCCTTCGGGATCCTGATCCTGGTTCTGGTGTTCAAACCCAACGGCCTGCTGGGCCGGACCACCATTGAGAGGATGTGAGCCATGGCCGGTAACGCGATACCCACCGCTCCGGTCCTGCGCAGGAGTGGCCTTGGCGGTTTCGAGGACCGGATCTTCGAATGGATGGACTACACCCCCCACCGTTACGGGGTGTTCGCAGTCCTGATCCTGGGCATGGCGCTGCTGCCGAAATTCAGCAACGACTATGTGCTGGAAATCCTCACCAACTCGTTCCTCTACATCGTTCTCTGCCTGGGGCTGAACATCGTGGCCGGCTTTGCCGGGCTGCTGGACCTGGGCTATGCCGCCTTCTTCGCCATCGGGGCGTACACCTCGGGCATCTTGACCTCCACCTACGGCTGGAACTTCTGGCTGGCCATCCCCCCGGCCCTGTTCCTGGCGGCCCTGGTGGGCGTCCTGGTGGGCTTCCCGACCCTCCGGCTGCGCAGCGACTACCTGGCTATCGTCACCCTGGGCGCCGGCGAGATCATCCGGATCATGGCCCGGAACCTGACCTCCCTCACCGGCGGTCCCAGCGGGCTCATCGGAATCAAGCGCCCCACCTTGTTCGGCCTGAAGCTGGTCCACATCGCCCACTTCTATTACATCTTCCTGATCATGGCCATCCTCAGCCTGATCATATGCCACCGGCTGGAGCACTCCCGGCTGGGCCGGGCGTGGAAGTACGTCCGGGACGACGAGGACGTAGCCGAGGCCATGGGCATCCACAAGTCGGCCATCAAGCTGTCCGCCTACGTCATGGGCGCCATGTTCGCGGGCCTGGCCGGATGCTTCTTCGCCGCGAAAATGACCGCCATCTCGCCGGACTCTTTCACCTTCCTGCAGTCCCTGATGATCGTCGTGGCCATGGTGCTGGGCGGCATGGGCAAGATCTTCGGCATGGTGGTGGGAGCCATGGTGATGGTCCTGTTCCCGGAGGTGTTCCGCACCATTGGGCCTCTGCGCATGCTGGTGTTCGGCGTCATTCTGATCCTCATGATGGTGTTCAGACCCCAGGGAATCTGGCCTGAGCGCCGGCATTGAAGGGGGGTGCGGCCATGGCCATTCTTGAAGTCAAGGACCTCACCCTCCGCTTCGGCGGCCTGGAAGTCATCCAGCAACTCAGCTTCGAGGTCGAGGAGGGCAGCATCGTCAGCCTCATTGGCCCCAACGGCGCCGGCAAGACCTCCGTGTTCAACTGCATGACCGGGTTCTACCGGGCCAACTCCGGCGACATCCTCTTCTCCGGCAAATCCATGGCCAAGCGCAACCCGCACGAGATCACCCACATGGGCATGGCCCGCACCTTCCAGAACCTGCGTCTGTTCCGGCAGATGAGCGTCCTGGAGAACGTCATGTCCGGCATGCACTGCCGGACGCATGTGGGCGCCATCGGGGCCATCCTGCGCAGTCCCCGGCAGCGCCGCGAGGAGGAGCTGATCCACCGGACCGCGGAGGAGTGCCTGGAATTCGTGGGCATCCCCGAGTACAGGGACCGCCGGGCGATCACCCTCCCCTACGGCGACCAGCGCCGGGTGGAGTGGGCCCGGGCCCTGGCCACCCAGCCCAGGTTGCTGCTCCTGGATGAGCCGGCGGCGGGGTTGAACTACGAGGAGAAGGAGCGGCTGATGGAAATGATCCGCCGTATCCAGGCCCAGCTGGGGATCACCATCTTCCTCATCGAGCACGACATGAGCCTAGTGATGAAGATCTCCAAGAAGGTGATCGTCATCGACTACGGCCGCAAGATCGCCGAAGGGACCTGTGAGGAGGTCCAGAACGATCCCAAGGTGATCGAAGCCTACCTGGGCAAGGAAGAAGAAGAGGGGAGCAACTGAGATGAGCGAAGCGCTGCTCCGGGTGGATAACCTCCAGACCTACTACGGCAAGATCCACGCCTTGAAGGGCATCAGCTTCCACGTGGACCAGGGACAGATCGTCACCCTGCTGGGCGCCAACGGCGCCGGCAAGAGTACCACCCTGAAGACGATCTCCGGCCTGATCCGCGCCGCCGAGGGCCGGATCACCTTCATGGGCAAGGACATCACCAACGCCCCGTCGCACACCATCGTGCGCATGGGCCTGATCCACGCCCCGGAGGGGCGGCGCATCTTCAAGGGCATGTCGGTGATGGAGAACCTGGACCTGGGCGGATTCGTGGACCACAAGCACCACGTCCTGCTGGCCCAGCGGCGGAAGTACGTGTTCGAGCTTTTCCCGCGACTATACGACCGGCGCAACCAGGATTCCGGCCTGCTTTCCGGCGGCGAGCAGCAGATGCTGGCTATCGGCCGGGCGCTCATGACCGATCCCAAGCTCATGCTGCTGGACGAGCCCTCCATGGGGCTGGCGCCCTTCCTGGTCCAGGCCATCATGCATATCATCCGCCACCTGAACGAGAACGGCACCACCATCCTGCTGGTGGAGCAGAACGCCAAGGTGGCTCTGAAGTCCGCCAACTACGGCTACGTGCTGGAGACCGGGAAGATCGTCATCGAGGGCGACGGTCCCACCCTGCGCCAGGACGAGGGCATCGTGAAGGCGTACTTGGGAGGGGGTAAACAGGAAAGGTAGGTTTTTATGATCATGATCGGGTCGATTTGGCGGATTGGATGATTCAAGCGATTGATTTACATGCCTGTGGTGAACCGGGTCGGGTGATCGTTGGTGGTGTAGCGGACATCGTCCGGATTGGCAAGATGGTCAAGGCCGCGGCTCAGGAACAGCTGAAGGTGACTCACCCATTGCAGCCCGACTTCGATGGCATCTCCATTGCCCAGTTGTCGGGGCCGCCCCTGCGTCGGGACGCCCATCGAAAGAACGCGGTGGTGGTCTCCACTGGGAAGTTGGACTGGAACAAGCCCTGACCCGGAGACGAACGGCCCCTCTGCGGGCGGCCCCCTCGCCTTACCGAGGCCCAGTGTCTGCAACTGATCGCGCTCGCTTGTGAACCGGCCGAAGAGGGTGGCCGCTCCACCCCTACGCTGAACGAGGTGGTGGTACGGGCCAAGGACCGCGGGATCGTCGTCAGTCGGAGCCACCTCCAGCACATCCTCAGCGTCGGCGACTTGCATCCCCACAAGAACCACCAACGGCTTTACAGCCCTGATCGAGATGCTCGGCCCCTACCTCACCCCGGAGGATTATTGAGGGAACTTGCCGGACGCTGCACTGGAACCAGCCCCTTTAGCAACTTTTTGAATCATGAATGGTGAGAGGCAGAACCGGGGGGTAGAGGCCCACGGACAGAGGGTAAGTTCAACGTTTTTTCATTTTAACATGTTGACATCCAGCTAGGATCCAACCAACTTGTGCACCAGGAGAACACCCATGAATACAAATCGATTGTGCACAGCTGCAGTTCTATTTTCCCTCGTAGCGGCCGGCCCCATGCGGGCCGAGATCAAGGTCGGCGTCATGGTCCCCACCAGCGGGTCCGAGGCGACCTACGGCCAGGACATGGAGAACGCCATCAAGATGGCGGTCGACGATGTCAACGCCAAGGGCGGAGTCCTGGGCCAGAAGATCGTGACCTTCACCGCCGACGACGGCTGCGATCCCCAGATGGCCACTGCCGCCGCCAGCAAGCTGGTGTCCAACGAGATGACCGCCATCCTCGGCGGGTACTGCTCCGGCGCCACCCTCCCCACCCTGAAGATCTACGCCGACGCCGGCATCCCGTTCATCGTCTGCTCGGCCAACTCCAGCAAGTTCACCACCCTGAACCCGGGCCACGCGTTCCTGATCAACTCCCTGGCCACCTTCCAGGTGGACACCGCCATGAAGCTGTTCAAGAAGATCGGGGCCAAGAAGATCGCCATCGTCCACCAGGGCGACGGCTACTCCGAGGACCTGGCCAGCCTGACCCGCACCAAGTGGGAGCAGGAGGGCAACCAGGTGGTGGCCTACGAGATGGTCACCAAGGGCGAGCAGGACCAGTCCTCCCTGGTCACCCGGATCAAGTCCAAGAACCCGGACATGGTGTTCTGGACCGCCTACTACGCCGACGGCGCCCTGCTGATCAAGCAGCTGCGCCAGGGCGGCTACAAAGGCAAGATCACCGTGGGTGACGGCTCCACCGATCCCCACCTGATCGAGATCGGCGGCAAGGCCACCGAGGGCGTGTACGCCCTGTCCAACCCCCTGCCGAAGTTCCTGCCCAAGGGCGCCGAGTTCATCTCCAAGTACAGGGCGAGGTTCCACGCCGAGGCGGGCCCGTACTCGGCGCTGACCTATGACGGCACCATGCTGCTGGTGGACGCCCTAAAGCGGGCCGGGAGCACCGACCACGCCAAGCTCACCGCCGCCATCAAGGCCACCAAGAACTTCCCGGGCCTTTCCGGCCCCATCACCTTTGACGAGCACAACAACCTGGCCCTCTCCAACTTCCAGATGCTGGTCGTCCAGAATGGGGACTGGCAACTGGCGAAGTAGGCTTGACAGCGTGATCCGACCCCGGGACCCCCGTGCCGACCCTGAGGCAGGACGAGAACATCGTGAAGGCGTACCTGGGCGGGGGGCACTGAAAAGGCAGTCCTCTGCGAATATAATTCGGAAGCGAGGGCGCCATGCAGCCTGAACCGAACGGACCCCGCCATGGCTGAGAACACTCGTGCCCTGATCGGCGCCCAGGCGGACGCTGTTCCGGAATCCGGCCGCCGGATCCGGGCGTCCGGGGAGATCATCCGCCGCCTGGAGGAAGCCATCGTGCTCGGTCGCCTCGCGGTGGGGGACCGTCTTCCCCCCGAGCGGGAACTGCAGGCCGTCCTGGAGGTGAGCCGCAACACCCTGCGGGAGGGCTTGCGGGTGCTGGAGCAGAAGGGGCTGGTGGAGATCCGCAAGGGGCGCCGGGGCGGGATCTTCGTCAAGGAGCTGGACAGCGGGCCCATGGCCGAGAGCCTGGGGCTGTTCGTCCTGTCCCAGCGGGTGACCATGGAGGACATCTCCGAGTTCCGCCAGGACCTGGAGGGGATGCTGGCGCGCCGGGCGGCGCTGCGGGCCGGGCCCGAGGGGATCGGAGAGCTGCGCGGGCTGCTGGCCAGCGCCGAGGACCTGGCCGCGGCGGGCCCGGCCCAGTGGGAGGCGGTGATGGAGGTGGACAAGGAGGTCCACCTGGCCCTGGCCCGGCTGGGGGGCAACCCCCTGCACCACTTCTTCCTGGCCACCGTGCACGACAACCTGCACCATTACCACATCAGCGCCTTCCTGCCCCGGGATGCCGAGATGATCCGGACCACCCTGGAGGAACTGCGGGACCTGGTGGCGGCGGTGGCCCTGGGCGACGGGGACCGGGCCGAAGTCCTGGCCCGGACCCACGTCCGCCGCGCCACCGAGATCATGCGGGAACGCCGGAGGTAGCATGGAACCGGGACGCCCCAGCCGCACCGCCCTGGGCGCCGCCTTCCACCGGGCGGCCCACCAGGTCCTGGAGGGCGGGGTGGTGTTCCGGGATCCCCTGGCCCTGCGCATCCTGGGACCGGACGCGGACGCGGCGGTGCGGCGGGCCCGGGAGGATCCCTCCGGACGCAGGCTGCGGCTGTTCGTCGCCCTCCGCTCCCGGTTCGCCGAGGACCGCCTGGCCGAAGCCCTGGGGCAAGGGGTGCGGCAGGTGGTGGTGCTGGGCGCGGGGCTGGGCACCCTGGCGTACCGCACCGTCTTCGGCTCCGGAGTGCGGGTGTTCGAGGTGGACCATCCGTCCACCCAGGCCTGGAAGCGCCGCCGCCTCGCCGAGGTGGGCATCCCGGAGCCGGCCTGGCTCACCTTCGCCCCGGTCGACTTCGAGCGGGAGACCTTGGGGGAAGGTCTGGGCGCCGCGGGATTCGACCCCGCCCTGCGGTCGTTCTTCACGTGGCTGGGGGTGGTGCCGTACCTGACCGGGGAAGCGGTCTTCGCGACCCTGGGCTTCATCGCCGCCCTGCCCGGGGGTGGCGAGGTGGTGTTCGACTACGCCAACCCGCCGGCCCCCGGGGAGGACACTTCAGCCAGGGACGGACTGGCTCGGCGGGTCGCCGCCGCCGGGGAGCCCTTCAGAAGCCATTTCCACACCCCCGACCTGCACACCCGGCTGGAGGCCCTGGGCTTCCGGACCATCGAGGACCTGGGCCCCCGCCTCATCCGGGAGCGGTTCTTCCCCGCCTTCCCCCCTCCCGCCTCCGACCAGGGCGGCCACGTCGTCCGCGCAGCGCGGCTGCCCCGAGGATCCTGGGGGGGAGAGTTGATTGGTTCATCCCAAATCCCCCAATGAGAAGGGACGGGCGATCGCCCTAGCGGGGCGCTGCGGGAAGGGGAACGGCAGCGCCGGCGGACCCCGTCAGAGGTGTCCCGGGCGGAATGAGAAAGATGACTCGTTCGAGGATGATGGAAAGGGAACGGCCGGGGCAAGCCGTCATTTGGCCGCCTCCGCCGCCTCGCCCCGAAGGGATGGCCCGGATCCTGGCCTGGACGACCGGGGCGACCGCCCGGGAGGATCCCGTCCTCGCGCGGACCCCGCTCATCGTCCTCCACCATCCCCAGGACCGGGAAGCGGCGGACCGCATGGGGCGCTGGGAGGAGGTGCGCCTGATGGAGAAGCCGCTCCGGGTGCGGCGCCTGCTGGATGCGGTGATTCCGCACCGTGTGCGGGATCCCAATGAATCGTACCGGATGATCCGGCCCAGCGCCTCCTGATCCCGCTTCCCGGGCGGCCCGTCCGTTGACGGTAGTATAGAGGCCGGGAGGAATCACACATGGCTGCGGAGATCCTGGTCGTCAACGGCAGTCCCAGGCCCGAGGGCAACAGCGCGCGCCTGGCCGCCCTGTGCGGGGAGGTGTTCGACCGGGAGGGCCGGACCTGGGAGCGGATCGACTTGCGCACCCTGAAGATCGCCCCCTGCAAGGCCTGCGGCCTGTGCCGGGAGGGCAAGGCCAGGTACTGCGGCCAGAAGGACGACATGGTCCCCCTCTACGACAAGGTCGCCCAGTGCCGGGCGCTGCTGTTCGTGTCCCCGGTCTACTTCTTCAACTACACGGCCCAGCTGAAGGGCTTCGTGGACCGCCTGTACGGGCTGTGGAACTGGGACAAGGATTTCCTCGCCGGCAAGCGCACCGGCGCCGTGCTGGTGTATGCCGACGCCGACCTGTACGAGTCCGGCGGCATCAACGCCGTGTCGGCCTTCGAGCACATGTTCCGGTTCACCCGGGCCGACTGCCGGGGCTTCGCCTACGGCACCGCGGGGGAGATCGGCGACGCGGACCGGAACCCGGACCTGCTGGAGCGGACCCGGAAGCTGGCCCTGAGCCTGACCCAAGGCTGAATTTGGGCCGGGCAACTCGAAGGTATATTTTTTACTTATTTTTTTTATTTTTTCCTTATAATGCCGCCGTAGCCTTCCTCGGGCGGCACCATGAAGATCGTGGTCGTGGCCGAAAGCGGTTTCACGCGCACGTCGCTGAACGTGAACCTGCGTTCGGCCGGGTACGAGGTGGTCGAGACCGAGCCCACCTGCCTGCTGGACGTGCTGCAGGTGCTGCGGGAGACGCTGCCGCACCTGGTGGCGCTGGATTACGAAATTCCCCGGTGCTGCTGTGAGACCACGGTGCGGATCATCCGGGAGGATCCCATCCTGGCCATGACCCCGCTCCTGCTCCTGCACCAGGGCCGGGAGCCGGAGGCCATGGAGCGCATGGCCCGCTGGGAACGTGTGAGATTCCTGCAAAGGCCGCTCCAGGTGGAAGCCCTGCTCCAGGCGGTGCGGGCCATCCATCCCGCCATCAGTATTAGCTCATAACAACCGACTTGAGGCCTTTTCCCTACCCCTTTCCGGGGACGGGCCCGACTGAAACAATGGGATCGGGGCCGGGGGCCCTGGAGGATCCAGCCTTGACAGCCATTGAATCCGAGCGCCGGCGCGACATCCGCCTGAGCACCAGCGGCGGGCCCTACCGGGTGAGCTTCCGCTTCCGGGACCGGCACATCGCCCAGGCGCGGCTGGCCAACGTCAGCGCCGGGGGGTGCGGCCTGGAGATCCAGATGGCCGACGCCCGGGACCTGGACACGGGCGCGGTGCTGGAGGAGTTCTTCCTGCTCCACCCGGACCTTCCCTGCGTGCCGCTGCAGGCCACCGTCGTGCGGATGCTGGGCAAGGTGCCGGGCAAGACCAGCGGCTACGTCCTGGCCGGGGTGGAATTCAGCCTGATCACCCCGTTCGTCCAGCAGCTCATCCGTGACCACGTGGAGACCCACGCCGGGGTGTCCTGACCCGGCGCCCTCCCAGTTCCTGCACAGCGGTTTCCATGGCATCCCGTTCCATCGACCACCTCCGAGCCCTCCTGGACCACCTGGACGGGGACGAACGCTCCCACCAGCTGGCCTTCTTCCAGAGCATCCTGGAAGCCGGCCCGGACGCCGTGGGCGAGCTGGACGGGCGCCTGCCGGGGTCCCGGGCGCCCAAGGCCCTGCGCCGGCTGGCCATGGAGGCCAGCTTCTACTTCCCCTGGCCCAGGTGGGTGCCCCTCAACGAACGGATCCTGCGCTACGAGCTGGACCCGGAGATCTTCCTCGCCGGGGCCCGGGCCCTGGGCCGGGTGGGCACGGCGGAGGCCCTGGCGGCCCTGCGCGATCTCCACACCCTGCGCCAGGGGCCCGAATTCAAGGAGGTCCTGGCGGAGATCCTCAGCCAGACCGATCCCCAGGAGGCCTTCAACCACTACCTGGGCCGCCTGCTCCAGGGCAGCGCCAACGCGACCGTGGCCAACGAGGCCGCCCAGCGCCTGCTGCAGCTGGTGGACGGGAGCTGCATCCCGGCCCTCCGGACCGTGGCCCAGCACCCGGACCTGCTGGTGTTCCGGCACGCGCTCACGCTCCTGGCCCACGTCTTCACCGCCGAGGCCGCCCAGGCCCTGATAGAGAACCTGGCCGACAGCCACCGGGAGGCGCTCTCGGACCGGAAGCTCAAGGAGGGCCTGGCCGCCCTGCGGAGCCTGCCGGCGGCCGCGGCCGCCGCCTGCGCCGCCGAGGCCCTGGCGGCCCTGGGGGAGGCGCCCGCCCAGGGCGAGGATCCCCGGGAGGGGCTGCGCGCGTTCTACCTGGACGTGCTGGCGGCCGCCCAGGAGCCCAAGGCCGGGCAGCTGCCCGCCGTGCTGGCCCAGGCCGCCGAGGGGCTGCACCTGCGCAGCCGGCGGCTCGGATTCGCGGTGGACACCGCCGCCGAAGGCCTGGCGGAGATGTCGGCGCGCGGGCTGGTGGACGCCGAGGCCGTGCTGGAGCTGCTGGTGCCCGCCTACCGGGAGCAGACCGGGCGGGAGGGCGTGGCGCGGGCCATCGCCCGGCTGGTGCCGTCCGGGGCCCACACGGTCCACCAGCTCATCCTGCACGGAACGGACGGCGCTCTGCGGGCCGCGGCGGTGGAGGTGCTGGGATCCCGCCGGGACCCCGCCCTGGAGCCGGTCCTGCTGCAGGCCTGCCGGGACCCGCTCACCGACATCGCCGACCGGGCCCGCTATTTCCTGGGCCAGCTTCCGGATTCCGAGGACCTCACCCGGGCCCTGCTGCGCTCCCCGGCGCCCACCGAGTTCCAGCTGGGGCTCCAGCTGGTCTCGGAACAGCGGTTCGAGGGGATGGTGCCCGCGCTGCTGGAACTGCTCAGGACCGCCGCCCGGGAAGACCTGGTGCTGAACCTGGTGGGGGCCCTCGGGGCGGTGGGATCCCGGCAGGCGTCCGAGCCCCTGCTGGACATGCTCCATTCCGGACAGAGCCCCCGGGTCCAGGCGGCCATCGCCCACGCCCTGCGCGCCCTGGGCCGGCCGGAGACGGCCCGGGCCCTGTGCGCCAAGGCCGACGAGATCAAGCTCCCGGCCATCCACCTCCTGGCCGTGGAAGCCCTGGCGGAGGCCTACGGCGGGTCCTGCGGGCCCATGCCCCCCGATGCCGGGACGCTGCTCCTGGACCAGGTGCGCAAGGCCTGGAACGACCGCAACCCGTGGGCCCCGCGCCTGCGTCTGGTGCGGGCGCTGCAGGCGGTCGACCTGGACGCCCCCGCGGTGTGGCAGGAACTCGCCGCCCTGGCCGGCGAGGCGCTCGGGGAGAAGCGGGCCCCGGGGGCCTGGACCCCGGACGAGCTGCACCAGGCACAGGCGGCGGCCCGGGAGTTCGCGCGCCGTGCCAATACCGCCTGAGGTTCAGGCCCTGCCCGCGTCGAGCATTTCCTGGAGCGCCAGCAGGAAGGAGAGGGTGGACTCCGCCCCCTGGTTCTGGTTGACGCCCTGGGGCTGGAGGCCGTCCCGGCAGCCTCCGCTCCGGGGATCGTAGAGGGGCAGGCCCAGCTGGTTGCGGCCCAGGAACCACTCGAAGGCGTGGCGGGCCCACTGCCCCCACCGGGGCTCGCCGCTGGCGGCCAGCGCGTCCAGGCACGCGGACACGGTGGCGCAGGCCTCCACCGGCTGCTGGTCGAACCAGGCGCGGATCCCGCGCCGGGGATAGAAGCCCCGGGACCCGACCGGGGCGAACCGGCCCTGGGCGTCGGTCTGGACCCGGGCCAGCCAGTCCAGGGCGCCCAGTCCGGCGGCGAGCCAGTCCCGGCGGCGGTTGCGCCGCCCGGCGAGGATGAGCGCCTGGGGCAGGCGGGCGTTGCCATAGGTGAGGCGGTCCTCGAACCAGGGCCACGCCTCGGACTTCTGCTCGAGGTGCATCCCGTGGAGCCGTCCGGCCAGGTCACGCTCCATCCGCACCAGGTCAGGCTCCGGGCCTTCGGCCGCGAGGCAGGCGTGGATCCCCAGGAGCGCGTAGGCCAGGGGGCGGGGCGCATTGAACGCCCCCGCCGCGGGCAGCCCGGCCTGGAACAGGACCCGGGCCAGTTCCCGCCGCCCCGGATCCGGGCACCGGCCGGCGGCCGCGCCCAGGGCCCACAGGGCCCGGCCATGGCTGTCGTCGGATCCCTGGGGTTCCAGCCAGGTCCGGGAGAAGGCCATGAAGTTGCGGAACCGCCCGCGGTCGGGGTTGAAGGCATGGTTCACGAAGGCCAGGTAGCGGCAGGCCAGGGCGTCCAGGCCCGGGTCCGGGTCCACCCCCGCCTCCGCCTGGGCCGCTTCCAGCAGGGTCGCCAGGAGCAGGGCCCGGGCATTGTCGTCCAGGCAGTAGCCCTCGTCGAAGCGGGGCACGGAGAACCGGGCATGCTGCAGGATCCCGGTGGAGTCGGTCAGGCGCCGCAGGTGGACGAGGTCGAGCGCGGGCAGGGGCAGGGGGGCCTCGGTCACCAGGCCGGCGGGATGGGGTCCGGGAAGGGCCATGGAGGCTGCCGGCTCAGGCGCGCCGGTCCAGGGAGCCGGCGCCGCGGGTAAGGCCGTAGCTCCTGAGCCTGCGGTAGAGGGTGGCGGAGCCGATGCCCAGCTGTTCGGCGGTGCGGGCCTGGTTGCCGGCGTTCAGGTCCAGCACCGCGAGGATGTATTCCTTCTCCACTTCCTCCAGGGGCTTCACCCCGGCTTCGCACTGGGGGACCGGGACCGCCCGCCGGACCTCCTCGGGCAGGTCCTCCACCTCCGCATGGCCGTCCTGGGCCAGGGCCACCGCCCGCTCCATGGCGTTCTCCAGTTCCCGCACGTTGCCCGGCCAGTGGTAGCGCAGCAGCTGGCCGGCGGCCCGGGGCGAGAGGCCGGAGACGGTGCGGTCGAGCCGGGCCGCCGCGTCGGCGAGCAGGATGCGGGCCAGGGGCAGGATGTCCTCCCGGCGCTCGCGCAGGGGCGGCACCCGCAGCTCCACCACGTGCAGGCGGTAGTACAGGTCCATGCGGAACCGGCCCTCGGCGATCTCCCGGGCCAGTTCGCGATTGGTGGCGGCGATGACGCGCACGTCGATGGGGCGGCTGAGGCTCTCGCCCACCCGCCGGATCTCCCGCTCCTGGAGCACGCGCAGCAGCTTGACCTGCATGGCCGGGGACACCTCCCCCACCTCGTCCAGGAGCAGGGTGCCGCCGTTGGCCGACTCGAACAGGCCGGGGCGCTCCTGCATGGCCCCGGTGAAGGCGCCCTTGACGTGGCCGAACAGTTCGCTCTCCAGCAGGGTCTCGGTGATGGCCCCGCAGTTGACCGCGATGAAGGGGCCCGGGGCGCGGGAGGAGGCGTGGTGCACCAGCCGGGCCACCCGCTCCTTGCCGGTGCCGCTCTCCCCGCTGATGAGCACCGTGGAGTCGACCCGGGCGACCCGCTGGGCCAGGCCGATCAGGTGGCGCATGGCCGGGCTGCGGGCGACCAGTCCCAACAGGCCGCACTCCGGGCCGAACGGGAGCAGGTCCGGAAGGTCCAGGTCCCCGGGCCGCTCCGGGACCCCCCCGGGAGCGTCGCGGACGTCCGGGCGAGGGAGGCGGTGCAATTCAGGCATTATTGGTTCAAACAGAGGAGGGGCATGGGGAAGGCGGTTCAAAGAGAGAAAAACATATGATAGGGCTTGATGATTGAACTATTAATCAATTTAACCCGGAAGGTTCAACCCGAGGCGGGTGCTTCCAGGATGGTAGCAGGTATGCTCTAATTTTAAACAGAATCAAGAGATGGGGAAAAAAGGCAGGGAAATAAATTTTAAATTGTCATCGGAGCTTTTAATGATTTTTTTTTCCATTCCCGGTTCCATCCGCAAGATCGCCTTCCTGGGCACCCACACCCCGCGCCAGTGCGGAATCGCCACCTTCACGGCGGACCTGCGTTCGGCCATCGCCGCCCGTTATCCCCAGCTGGACTGCTTCGTGGTGGCGGTGGACGACCCCCTGCAGCGTTACTCCTACCCCGAGTGCGTGCGGATGGAGATCGCCCAGGAGGATCCCTCCTCCTACCGGAAGGCCGCCGACGTCCTGAACGGGTGGTCCCCGGACGTGGTCAGCCTGCAGCACGAGTACGGCATCTTCGGAGGGCGGGCCGGGAGCCACGTCCTGGGCTTCCTGCGGGGCCTGCGGGCGCCGGTGGTGACCACCCTGCACACCATCCTGTCCCAGCCCGACCCTCACCAGTGGACGGCCCTGGACGAGATCATCCGGTTTTCCGAACGGCTGGTGGTCATGAGCGCCCACGGGGCCTCCCTGCTGCGCAAAGTCCATGGGGTGCCCCAGCGCAGGATCGACCTGATCCCCCACGGGATCCCCCAGGTCCCCTTCCACAGCCTCACCAAGGGCCAGCTCGGGCTGGGCGGCCGGCAGGTGCTCCTCACCTTCGGCCTGCTGGCGCCCGACAAGGGGATCGAGTACGTCATCGAGGCCATGCCCGCGATCCTCGAGGCCTTCCCCCAGGCCGTCTACGTGGTGCTGGGCGCGTCCCACCCGCACATCCGCGCCCGCCAAGGGGAGAGCTATCGGACCATGCTGGAGCACCGCGCCCGGAACCTGGGCGTGGCGGACCACGTGGTCTTCCGCAACCGCTTCGTGACCCAGGACGAGCTGACCGAGTACCTGGCCGCCGCCGACATCTACATCACCCCCTACCTAAAGATGGAGCAGAGCACCTCGGGCACCCTGGCCTACGCCCTGGGCGCCGGCAAGGCGGTGATCTCCACCCCGTACCGGTGCGCCAAGGAACTGCTGGCGGACGGGCGCGGCGTGCTGGTGCCCTGCCGGGACCCGGACTCCATCGCCCGGGAGGTGGCGGGCCTGCTGGGGGACGACGCCAGGCGCATGGCCATGCGCCGCAAGGGCGCCGAGTACGGCCGCGCCATGGCCTGGCCGGTGGTGGCCGCAGGCTACCTGGAAAGCTTCGGCCGGGCCTGCCGGGACCACGCCCGGCTGGATCCGGACGCGCCGCCCTGGAGGGCCGTCCAGCTGCCCCTGGAGCAGCCGTGACCGCGCCCCGTTCCGCCAAATCCCTGTTCGCCCGCCACGGCAAGGGACCCCTCCTCGCCGCCGACCGCTGGCCCTATCCCGCCCACAGCGTGTTCAACCCCGGCGCCGTGCGGCTGCGCGACGGCACCACCTTGCTGCTGTGCCGGGTGGAGGACCACCGGGGCCTGTCCCACCTCACCGCGGCCCGGTCCCGGAACGGCATCGACCGCTGGGCCGTGGACCCGGAGCCCACCCTGGCGTCCGATCCCCTGCACCACCCGGAGGAGCTGTGGGGCATCGAGGATCCCCGGGCCACCTTCATCCCGGAACTGGGGCGCTGCGCCGTGGCCTACACCGCCTACGGGCGCTCCGGCCCCGGGGTGTCCCTGGCCCTGACCGAGGATTTCCGCAGCTTCGAGCGCCTGGGCCTGGTCCAGCTGCCGGACAACAAGGACGCGGCCCTCCTGCCCCGGCGGGTGGACGGTGCCTTCGTCCTGCTGCACCGGCCCGTCTCCCTGGACGGGGCGCACATCTGGCTGTCCCATTCCCCCGACCTGCGCCACTGGGGCCGGCCCCGGCAGGTGCTGCGGGCGCGCCTGGGCGGGTGGTGGGACGCGGGCCGGATCGGCCTGGGCCCCCCGCCCATCGAGACCCCCCAGGGCTGGCTGGTGATCTACCACGGGGTCCGCCGCACCGTGTCCGGGTGCATCTACCGGGTCGGGCTGGCCCTGCTGGCCCTGGAGGACCCCGCCCGGTGCCTGCTCCGGGGCGACAGTTGGGTGTTCGGCCCGGAGACCGCCGACGAGCAGGTGGGGGACGTGGGCCAGGTCACCTTCCCCTGCGGTGCCACCGTGGCCGACGACGGCGACACCCTGCACCTGTACTACGGCGCCGCCGACACCACCGTAGGCCTGGCCACCGGCAGCGTGAGGGAATGCCTGGAGTGGCTCGAACGCAACGGGCAGCCGCCGGAGATGGGGACGGGGTCTGGACCTGCGACGTGAGGGTGCGGGCGTGTCCCGATCGATTGTCGGTGGGTTTCAGCTTCCTGTGCCGTGGCTCAAGCAGGTGAGAGGTGGCGGGAAGAGAAGATCTATCGGAAGCAATTGATTAGGAGATCGCCTCCATCAGTTCAGGCATTTCGTCCCAGGTGCGGCCATCAAGAAGGCGCCCTGCGGCCTTCTTGCGGACCCCACCCCACTGCTTGAAGAAGAACGGAACCCGGGCGGCTTCGCATTTCGCGTGAATTTCGCGGACCCAGCCCTCAGCCATCGGTCTGGCCCCGGGGCCGCTCTCGCCACCGACAATGACCCAGTCCAGTCCATGCAGTTGGAGGGAAGGCAAAGGCCCCAGAAGGGGTTCGCAACTCAGGAACTTGAGCCGGGCATTCGTTTTCCTAAGATGACCTGCACGGAATGTGTAGTCATCAGACTCGATGCTTACCCCCATCCAGACGTTGGCAGGCCAAGCGATCTCTTGATTCAAAGCTTCCAGCCTGGCGGACCGCTTGGTGAGGATTTGGAAGGTATGCCAATGAGCCCGGCGCATCACATCGAACATGCGTTGGATGTAATCCAAGGGGACATCATCGTGGAAAAGATCGCTCATGGAATTGACGAAGATAACTTGCGGCTTCGCCCATCCAAGAGGGGCATCCAGGACCTTTTCTTGCAGGGTGACTTTGAACCCATTCGCGTATTGAGGCACTCCCATTGCGGTTAGACGCTTGGCCATTCTCTCAGCGTAACAGTGCTTGCACCCAGGGCTGATCTTGGAGCATCCGGTAACAGGATTCCAGGTGCTTTCTGTCCACTCAATCGCCGAACCTTTGGACATGCCCACCCCCTTTTGCGTGCCTTTTAAGGATATCCTCCACCACCTTCTCCGCAAGCTCGACAGCCTTGGGCGAAGGGTTAGCTGAACAAAACATAAGTAAAAACATTGTGCTATTTCTTGAATTTTTAAGTCTCAAGGCCTGCTCAGACACAAAACCGCGGAAGATAGTTTGGAGCCTCCGGACGGTATAAGCCCCTAGGATCTCAATCCCGCCTCGCCTGAACCTCTGCTCTTCCTCAACTTCGTCAGGGAAGAGTGCTTGGTGTGTTTGTGTCTCATAGAGATGGGGCGTTGGGTCTTCCCCGAATATTGAAATGAGCTTGTCCAGCCATACCCTTGGAATATCGCCGCTGACTGGCATGGTCCTGGCTACGGCCCCGATCGGGAAAAGTAACCATAGATCAAGGGAATTTGTTCGTGCAATGGCTTCAAGGGTGGACCACCTTACGTTCATTGCAAACGGATCGAGGAATACTACGCCACGACTTGTTCGTGAATTCCAGGATCTCAAATATTCAACCAGTTTTTCGTTGGCATCTCCGACGATCACACGGGCGTTCCTTTCCGGCCGTGTCGCTAGGTTCCTTTCAAGTTCTGCAGCCTTGGCCGGATCCATTTAGAAGAAGAGGTATTCTGCAAAAGGTGGGTCGATATCGAAAGCCCGGAGTGCGGAGCCTTGGCTCGACTGGGTCTCGCCCGATTCGCTCTCGTATTCGCGGGACCCGGTCCCCGCAAAGGCGTCGATGTAGACGAGGTGGGAGAATTTCTTCCTCAGCGCCTTGGTGTAGAAACCCAGGTAGTTAAGAACGACATGGAGTTTCTCGCCAGTCCAGGTTCCCCCGAACCAGTTTTCAACCTCTGGTGCCATTTCTCCTCCTCGTGGGGTATGGCCAACGAAGTCAATATACCAGTGTCGAAGAAGAAAAACGAAAAAATTTCGAAACCCACCATTTCGGGAATTAACATGACTTTATCACAATTAATTCATATAGGCAGACCCAGGCCATACCCCTAAGGCCCGTTTGTAATGTCATGCCGGCCCATCGAACTCAGGCGCGTGCCCATGGATTCTGCATCCTTTGTTGCCGCGACCTCGTGAAGTCCTGTGCTGTCAGACGCGCAGAATTGGCGGTGGGAGAGGGATTCGAACCCCCGGTGGGCTTTTGACCCACGATCGTTTTCAAGACGATAGCCTTAAACCACTCGGCCATCCCACCTTCCCGGAAATGATGCCACATCTCCGAGAATGGAGTCCATTTGGTGTTCGAGATACAAACGGGCAGCAAATGTTGCCTCGATGTTGAAATCGTTGGATTTGGGCCAAAGAACCCACAGTCTTGAAATCAGCCGATGTGCGAACGGAGATAGGTAAAGTGGAGATCAACCTCCCACACTGTGAATCCGGCCATCATCCCCTTCCGAAGTCCACTCAGGAGATCCCAATGCGTCTACCCATCCACCGGGTCGATGCCTTCACCGATCATCCCTTCGGCGGCAATCCCGCGGCCGTGAACCCTGGCCAACTCCTTCATCATCCTCACCGAACTCCACCCGGCCTGGGAGCGGGTCGAGTTCTCCTCCCGCCGCGGTCCCCTGGCGGTCCGTCGCGACCACGACCGGTTCTGCCTGGACTTCCCCAGCCGTCCCTCCCGGCCGGCGCCGGTGCCCAAGGGGCTCGCGGAGGCCCTGGGCGCCCCGGTGCCGGAAGCTGCACGCCCTGCAAGTGAGCCCGAGGGGCGGAGAACTGTTCTGCGAACTGAAGGGCGACCGGGTGGACATCGCGGGGAAGGTGGTCAAGGTCATGGAAGGGGTTTTCACCTTCTGATCGCCGGAAACAAACGTGCCTTCAGCAACCTTCGCCGATCCCCGCCAGCCTCAAGCTCACCTCCCTCAACCTCTCCCGCGCCGCCGGATCGTACGCCTGGGCATGGGCCCGGGCCGGGCGCTGGGACTCCCAGTAGAGCCCCGTGCGCCCCTCCATGTCCTCGCCCACCGCCAGGCGCAGGATCGCATCGGCCCCCTGGGCCACGGTGCTGGCCGGGGCGACGCCGGACTCGCGCACCATGGTGGTGTCCATGAAGGTGGCCGGGTGCAGGCAGTTGACGGTGATGCCGTCGGGCCGCAGGCGCTCGGCCAGGTCGAAGGTGGAGATGATCTGGGCCAGCTTGCTCTGGCGGTAGGCCCGGGTGCCGCTGTAGTCGCGCTCCAGCATCAGGTCGGCGAAGTCCAAGGGGTACTGGCCGGCGGAGGCGACGTTGACGATCCGCGCGGGACGGGCGGCCCGCAGGCAGGGCAGCAGCAGCTGGGTGAGCAGGAACCCGGCCAGGTGGTTCACCGCGAAGCGCAGTTCGTGCCCGTCCCGGCTCAGCTGCCGCCCGACGCCGGGGGCGCCGAAGCCGACGCCGGCGTTGTTCACCAGGAGGTCCAGGCGGTCGTGGTCCCGGCGGACGGCTGCCGCGAGGTCCCGGACCTCCTGCAGGGAGGCGAAGTCGGCCCGGTAGAACCGGCCGGTGCCGCCAGCCTGGCGGATGGCGGCCAGGACCTGCTCGGCCCGGGCCCGGTCGCGGCCGTGCACCAGCACCCGGGCGCCGGCGGCGCCCAGCCGTTCCGCCACGCACCGCCCGACCCCGTCGGTGGCCCCGGTGATCAGCACGGTCAGGTCCGTCCTGGTCATGGCCGGCCTCCCGTCATCTGATCTTCAGCATGGGCGCCGGGCCAGCAGGCCCGCAACTCTCCGGCGAAGGCCTCCAGTGCGGCCGCCAGGGGCGAGCCGGCGCGCCAGGCCAGCACCAGCCGTCGCCCGGGCGCGGGGCTGACGAACGGGCGCAGGGCCAGGCTCGCGCGAGTGCGCTCCAGGGGCGCGCACAGGCTGGGCAGCAGGGTCAGCCCCAGGCCTCCAGCCACCATCTGCACCAGGGTGGACAGGCTGGAGGCGCGGAAGTCCGCTTCCCGGGCGCCGGATTTGGCGCAGAAGGCCAGGGCCTGCCCGCGCAGGCAGTGACCGTCCTCCAGCAGCAGCATGGGCGCCCCCTCCAGGTCCCCGAGCGCCACCCGGGTCTTGCGCGCCAGCGGATGGTCCCGGGGCGTCGCCAGCAGGAAGGGGTCCTCCGCCAGGGGCGCCCGCACCAGGTCCCCCAGGTCGGGGACTTCGGCCAGGATGGCGGCCTCCAGGCCGCCGGAGACCAGTTCCCGCACCAGCACCGGGGTGCGCTCCTCCCGCAGCAGCAGGCGCAGGCCGGGGTGGGCCCGGACCACCACCGGCAGGATCGACGGCAACAGGTAGGGGGCCACGGTGGGGATGAGGCCCAGGCGCCAGCTGCCCTGGAACGGATCCTGCCAATGCCGGGCCGAGGCCAGCAGGTCCTCCGCCTCCCGGAGCACCCGCCGGGCCCGGGCCACCACCGCCTCGCCGGCGGGGGTGAGCAGCACCCGCCGCTGGTTGCGCTCGAACAGCTGGACCCCCAGCACCGCCTCGGCCTGCTGGATCTGGGCGCTGAGGGCCGGCTGGGAGACGTGGGCCCGCTCCGCGGCCCGGCGGAAGCCCAGGGTGTCGGCCAGGGCCACGATATATTCCAATTGGCGGAAGGTGAGGTCTGAAGGTCGGGTCATGGCCTTGGGAAATAAAGAAAATGCGGGTCCGGATCAGAAAAAAACCAGCCTCATTGATAAGGAAAGCTTATCATTACCATCCGCAAGATGTATCATCCATTGACCCTTGGCAAGTCTAAGATGGTCCTGCTTCTGAGGAGAACGCAATGGCCAACCTGAAAGGCACCAAGACCCACCAGAACCTGAAGGACGCCTTCGCGGGCGAGTCCCAGGCCAACCGCCGGTACCTGTATTTCGCGAAGGTGGCCGACGTCGAGGGGTACCCTGAAGTGGCGGGCAACTTCAAGGAGACCGCCGACGGCGAGACCGGCCACGCCCACGGCCACCTGGACTACCTGAAGGGCGTCGGCGATCCGGCCACCGGCCTGCCCATCGGCGACACGGCGCTCAACCTGAAGGCCGCCATCGCCGGGGAAACCCACGAGTACACGGACATGTATCCCGGAATGGCCAAGAGCGCCCGGGAGGAGGGCTTCCCGGAGATCGCGGACTGGTTCGAGACCCTGGCCAAGGCCGAGAAGAGCCACGCCGGCCGGTTCCAGAAGATGCTGGACACCATCTCCTAGCGCGAGGGTCATCACGGCCATGGCGGATCACGACACCCTGGAACAGCCCGGGCGCGCGCCCACCACCCCGGGCGAGCGCATCAGCTACCTGGCGGGGAAGGGCACGGTCTACGACCCGGACGATCCCCGCTACTGGGACGAGGGCCTGCTCCACGAAGAGGTGGACCGGGTGTTCGAGATCTGCCACGGCTGCCGCATGTGCTTCAAGTACTGCGACGCCTTCCCGGGCCTGTTCGCGCTCCTGGACCAGAAGCACCACGGCGACGTGCGGGCGCTGGCGAAAGAGGAGCGCGACCAGGTCCTGGACGCCTGCTTCCAGTGCAAGCTGTGCGAAGTGCAGTGCCCCTACACCCCCCGGGAGGGGCACGCCTTCGCCCTGGATTTCCCCCGGCTGGTGCACCGCTACCAGGCGGTGCGGCGCAAGCGGGAGGGGGGCCGTCTCCGGGACAAGGTCCTGGGCGATCCGGACCTGGCCGGGCGGATGGCCCGGGCCAGTTTCGGCCTGGCCAACGCCATGAACCGGGTGGCGGTGCACCGGTGGTTCCTGGACAAGGTGTTGGGGATCCATCCCGAGGCCCACCTGCCCGAGTTCGCCAGCGCCACCTTCGAAGCCTGGGCCGAGAAGAGCGGCCGCATGGCCGAACGCCCCGGGATGGAGGCGGTGCTGTTCCAGACCTGCTTCGTGCAGCACAACGACCCCCAGATCGGCAAGGACACCCTGGAAGTGCTGGAGCACAACGGCTGCCGGGCCGGATGCGTGCGCGGGCTGCAGTGCTGCGGCATGCCCGCCTGGGAGCACGGGGACCTGGACAGCCTGCGCAAGCAGGCCAGGGCCAACCTGGACGCGCTGATGCCCCACGTGGAGGCGGGCTCCAAGGTGATCGTCATCAACCCCACCTGCTCCATGATGCTGCGCCGGGAATACCCGGAACTGCTCGAGGGCAGGGACCGGGAGCGGGCCAGGCTCCTGGCGGCGGCGGTGCGGGACCCGGGCGAATTCCTGTGGTCCATCCGCAACGAGCCCCGGGCGAACTGGAACTTCCGCTCCAGCCCGGGCCCGGTGGCCTACCACGCCTCGTGCCACCTGCGCACCCAGTCGGTGGGCTTCAAGGGGCGCGACCTGCTGCGCAAGATCCCCGGAGTCTCCATCGTCTCGGTGCTGGAGTGCTGCGGGCACGACGGCACCTACGCCATGAAGTCGGAGAGCTTCGAGGCCTCGAAGCGGATCGGGGCCAAGGCCTTCCAGGGCATGCAGGCGGCGGAGCAGGCCCAGGTGTGGGCCACCGAATGCCCCCTGGCCGGGCTCCAGTTCGAGCAGCACGCCGGGCGCAAGGCCCTGCACCCCATGACCATCCTGGCCCGGGCCTACCGCCCGGACGGGTTCCCCACGTCCATCCCGGACCCCAAGGAAGCCTGACCATGGCCCCTCTCGAACGCAATGACATCCTGGACTTCGTGACCTACCAGGACCGGCGGGAGGGCATCCGCGCCTCGGCCATGGCGGCCAAGGCCCTGCGCCGGGTGCACCTGGGCCAGCACTTCACCTTCCTGTTCGAGAACCTGGAGACCATCCGCTACCAGGTGCTGGAGATGGTCCGGGTGGAGCAGATGGTGCGGGAGTCGGACATCCAGCACGAGCTGGACACCTACAACGCCGTGCTGGGCGGGCCCGGAGAGCTGGGCTGCACCCTGCTCATCGAGATCACCGACGAGCGGGAACGGGACGCGCTGCTGCGGCACTGGCGCGACCTGCCCGGGCACATCCACCTGGCGTTCACCGACGGCAGCCGCAGTCAGGCCCGGTTCGACCGGTCGCAGATGAGCGAGGACAAGCTCTCTTCGGTGCAGTTCCTGAAGTTCGAGGTGGGCGCCCGCACCCCGGCGGCCCTGGTCTGCGACCTGCCCGGGCTGGCGGGCGAGGTGAAGCTGGACGACGCCGTCCGCCAGGGCCTGCTGGCCGACCTCAGGAGCCAGGCTTAGCTGCCCGGTCGGACCCGTTGCGGTAAAGGCCCTCGATCACGTCCTGGAACGCCTCGTTCACCACCCGGCGCTTGACCTTGAGGGTGGGGGTCAGCAGGCCCCCGGCGGCGGTCATCTCCTGGGCCAGCAGGGCGATGCGCCGGATCCGCTCGTACGCAGGCAGCTGGGCGTTGACCCGGTTGACCCGGGTCATGATCTTGGCGACCACCCTGGGATGGCCCACCATCTCGGCGTCGTCCTTGAACGCCAGGGACTTGCGCTCGCACCACGCGCGCAGGGCGGGGAAGTGGGGCACGATCAGGGCCGCCAGGTGGTTGCGGTGGTCGCCCACCACCACCGCCTGTTCGATGTAGAAGTCCTCCCGCAGCTCGTTCTCGATGGGCTGGGGGGCGACGTTCTTGCCGCCGCTGGTGACGATGATCTCCTTCTTGCGGTCGGTGATCTTCACCCGCCCCTGGGGATCCATCTGGCCCACGTCGCCGGTGCGGAAGTAGCCCTCCGGGTCGAACACCTCCCGGCTCAGCTCCTCCTGCTTCCAGTACCCGCGCATGACGTTGGGGCCCTGGCAGAGGATCTCCCCGTCCTCCGCCAGCTTGAGGAACGGCCGGCCGTCCCAGGTCTTGAGGACCGGCTGGCCCACGTAGCCCGGGCGCACCCGCCCCAGGCGGTTCAGGGTCAGGATCGGGCTGGTCTCGGTGAGCCCGTAGCCCTCGTAGATGGGCACCCCCATGGCCCAGAAGAACTCCATGATCCTCGGGTTCAGGCTGGCCCCGCCGGAGACGCAGAAGCGCAGCCGGCCGCCGGTCTTCTCCCGCACCTTGGCCAGCAGCAGCCGGTCCGCGATCCGCCAGGGGATCCGGAGGAAGAAGGGCGGACGCCGGTCCAGGTACAGGTGGCGCACCACCCGGCGGCAGGTGCAGGCTGCCCAGCGGAACACCATCCTCCGCAGCAGGCCGCCCGACTGGACCGCGTCCCGGACCTTGGCGTACACCTTCTCGAAGATCCGCGGCACCGCCATGAGCACCGCCGGGCGCACCTCCAGCAGGTTCTGGGGCATGGAGATCAGGCTCTCGGCGTAGTAGATGGCGATCCCCAGGTGGAACATGGCGTAGTGCCCGCCGGTGCGCTCGAAGATGTGGGACAGGGGCAGCACGCTCAGGCAGCGGTCCCCGCGCGCGGGTTTCAGGGCCGGCACCGCCACTTCCACGGTGGCCGTGATGTTGGAGGCCACGTTGCCCTGGGTCAGCATGGCGCCCTTGGGCTCGGCGGTGGTGCCGGAGGTGTAGATCAGGGTCAGCAGGTCCTCCGGGCGGCGCGCCTGGGCCTGGGCCCGCACCTCGCTCCGGCGGGCGTCCAGGGCCGCCCCTTCCTCCATCAGCCGGGACCACGGGACCACGGTCCGGGCCGCGGCCGCCGACCCTTCCACCAGCACCAGGGTGTCCAGGTCCGGCAGGCGCTCCAGGGACGGGGCCACCTTGGCCAGCTGGGCCGGGGTGGACACCACCAGGCACCGCGCCCCGCTGTCCTGCAGGATGTAGACGGTCTGCTCGGCGGTGAGGGAGTGGTAGATCGGCACCGTCACCACCCCCAGCAGGGCGCAGGCGAAATCGGCGGCGGCCCATTCCGGGCGGTTTTCGCACAGGATGGCCAGGCGGTCGCCGGCCGCCAGCCCGCGGGCGCGCAGGGCCAGGGCCAGCCGCTCCACCCGCTCCCCCAACTCCCGATGGGAGACCGGCCGGTAGGCCCCGTCCGCTTTGGCGGCGAACGCGTCCGGAAGGTCGAACTTCAAGGCTTCGTAGAACAGTTCGGCGATCGTCTGGACCAAACTGGCGACTCCATGGGATGGGGGAGGATGCCGATCTTAGCACGATCCGGGACTCCATGCCCGGGCTTCGCCCGGGCATGGAGTGGGGGTGTGGGGATCGCACGCATGCGTGCAATTAGAGCGCACCGCAAATAAGGGCGGTCCCCCCACAGGCACATCAGTCCTTGCCGGTCCAGGGCCCACCCACGTTGATGCCGTGGAAGGCGTTCCAGACCGCCTGCTCCTCGGGCCCGCCGGCCCCGTAAAGATCCCGGGCGGCCTTGATGTTGGCCTGCCGGGCCCCGGCGTAGTCCGTGTCCGAGGTCATGTAGGTGGCCATGGCCCGGTACCAGATGTGCGCGGCCACGTCGTTGCCCAGGCCGCCCATGCCTTTGGGGAGGTAGGAAGTATAGAAATCGGTGCTCTTGTCGTCGCTGGATCCCTGGCTCATGAAAAAGAAGCAACGGTTCATGGGGCCGGAACTGCGGTGCACGTTCAACTCCCCGACGTCCTCGCTCCAGGCATCGGGGCTCTTGTGGTCCAGGCTGGGCTTGTACATGAAGCGGAGCGGCTTGGGATGGCTCTTGGTGGCCAGTTGTTCGCCCATGGTCCAGTTGCCGCCCTGGTCCCCGATCCGGTCGCGGTCGCCGTTGCGGGAGTAGAACTCGACCATGGTCCCGTTGATGTCCGAGTTGGCCTCGTTCAGCCCCCCGCTCTCGCCCCAGTACTCCAGGCCGGCGGTGGTGGAGCAGACGCGGTAGTTCTCGCCGTCGCCCCAGGTGTTGGTGGAGGAAGCATAGATCTTCCCGCCGCCCCCGGTCCCGTGGTGCAGGTCCACCACCCGGTTCCCGCCCTTGCCGCGGGTCGGGTCCCGCAGCTCGAAGCCCGAGTCGCTGGCGGCGGTGATGATGGACACCGTGCCGCTGTACTGGGAGTGGCCGGTGCCCACCTCCTCGACGGTCTCCAGGCTGTCCCACCTGCGGGCGATGGCGCCGGTGTGGGCGTCGACCAGGTAGTCCACGTGGGCGGTCTCCGGGACGCCGTTCTCCAGCGCCACATGCACGTGGTAGACCAGCGCGTCGCGCAGGACCGGGGTCCCGGGCCCGAGCTTGCGCCGCGCCACCACCAACTCGCAGGTGGGGGGATGGGCGAAGGGCCCGGCCGGGGCCAGGTCGGCGATGGCCACCGCCAGGGCCTCGCTGGCGGTGAGGCCAGGCTTCGCGTCCAGGGTGAGGCCGCGCTTGAACCCGTCGGTGAGGTCCCGCGTCCGGCCCCCGCGCAGGTGCAGGATCGCCTCGCCGCCCAGCACCTTCACCCCCTGGTAGTACTGGTCCACCCGCACGTACGTGCCGCCCAGGAGCGCGTCCGGAGCGGAGCGGCGCACCAGGAAGGTGGTGCAGGGCTCCAGGCCCAGGGCGGGCCGGAGGTCCTGGAGCAGGCCCAGGGCCAGGGTCTCCGTCGCCTGGGGCGAACGGGCGGAGAGGGCGCCAGCGAGCAGGCCGGCGGCAAGGATGCAGAGAAGCCTTGAAGAAGGCATGGGACCTCCCAGGGCCTGGCGATGCAGGTCCATGGATTGGCGCTTGGCGTGCGCCGCATCGGGTTGGGAACGCAGGTTGAAGGATCTTGACAGGCGCGGACCGCCTTTCCCTGAGGGGAAAGGGTCACAGCACCGTTAAGCAGTTTAGGAACAACTCAAACACTGTCAATAAGTTATGGGAATATTATGAAAATAGTTGTTGGAAACCCGAGGCGCCGCGCCGGACATGGAGGTCGATTCGCATCTTCATGAGCCAACATGGCAGGCCCCAGGTCCGTGCGTTCGGCGCACTGGGGAAATCCCGGCCAGACTCCGGCCCGCCCCGGGGAATCCACCCGCCGCCCACCCATCCCCGGCCCTTCCTCCCCGACGCGCACGCAGGACCCCCCGCAGCCCGCACCGCATCCCCCTGCGCGAAGAAGCCTTGTCGGATCCCGCCCCGGACGCTACGATGAAAAGCCCTCGGAGAGATGCCGGAGTGGCCGATCGGGCTCGCCTGCTAAGCGAGTGTATTGGGTAAACCAGTACCGGGGGTTCGAATCCCCCTCTCTCCGCCAGTAAAAAGCCCCCCTTGCTGGGGGCTTTTTCGCGGGGAGAGGGGGATTCGAATCACAGAATTGCTGGCAGGTAGGGCAAGCGCAGCACGCACCGCGTGCGGAGCGGTCCGGCGCAGCCGGATACCCGTGCCAGCAATTCGTGCGGCCGGAGCGGCCGTCAGGCCGCGGAGGGAATCCCCCTCTCTCCGCCAGTAAAAGGCCCCCCTTGCTGGGGGCTTTTTCGCGGGGAGAGGGGGATTCGAATCACAGAATTGCTGGCAGGTAGGGCAAGCGCAGCACGCACCGCGTGCGGAGCGGTCCGGCGCAGCCGGATGCCCGTGCCAGCAATTCGTGCGGCCGGAGCGGCCGTCAGGCCACGGAGGGAATCTCCCTGGCTCCGGCTGATGTCGCAGCCAGGACGTGGTGGCGCTGGCTCCATTTCGACTCACCGCAAGGGCCCGGAATCCCTTTCGGGATCTTGATGGGAATGCTGCCCTGGCGATGGTTGGTTCATCGAGAGGTGGGCCGCCGGGTGAAACCTGTCCAGGCGCACGTCGCATGAAAGGGGACGACTACTGCCTTCGTTCTGCAAGGCAAAGGACATCAAGTTATGCGTAACCATTCAGCCTATTCGAGAGGGCTGCGGGCCGGTTGCCTACTGGCGGGCTTCGCGGCTTCAGGTCCGGTCTTCGCGGGCATGCCGGCGCCCGGATGCTGCTTCTCCGGCTGCCCGGACCCGGACCCACCGGCGCTCCAGCGGGTCGGGGATCCGGCCGGCGACATCCAGGGCATCGACGCCAGCGGCACTTCCATCCGCCTGTCCCAGTTCAGGGGCAAGGTCATCCTGCTGGACGTCTCCACCATGTGGTGCGGCGTCTGCCAGCAAAGCGCGCCCGCGCTCGAGTACCTGCACCAGGTCCACGGCCCCAGGGGACTGGTGGTCGTGACCTGCCTGGCCGAGGACAGCAACGGCGCTCCGGTCACCCAGGCGGGATTGCAGCAGTGGGTTGCCACTTACCACCTGACCTATCCGGTGATGAACGACCCCAGCGGAACCCGGGATGGGGTGGCGGAGCAGGCCTACGCGGGCGCCACGGGCGGGTTCCCCACCCTGGCGCTCATCGACAAGGGGTTCAAGGTCCAGTCCCTGGAAAGCGGATTCGACCTGGCAACGGTTGCGCCCAGGATCGAGGGACTGCTGGCCCAGTGACCTGGAATGCGGCCAGGCGCCGAGCCCAGGCCGTTGCCACCGGGGAGTGACGCCATGGGCCAGCTTCTCCTGCGCGCCTTCGCGGTCCTGGCCTTGGGCTCCTCGCTGCTGGCCGGCCCGGCGCCGTCCTTCAGCCTGAAGCGCCTGGACGGCACTCTGTTCAAGCTGGACGATCATCTGGCCAGGAAGGTCATCGTGCTGGACTTCTGGGCCACCTGGTGCGGGCCCTGCCTCCAGGCCCTGAAAAAGCTCCAGGCCCTGCAGGACCGCTACCCCCAGGTGCTGGTGCTGGCCGTCGCCATCGATGACGGGCGCACCCTGTCCCAGGTGGGGCCCTACGTCCATGGCCGCGGCTTCACTTTCACCGTGCTGCTGGATCCCGATGCCAGCGTGTGTCGGCAGTACAACCCCCGGGGAGGGGTGCCGTACACCGTGGTCATCGACCAGCGCGGAAACACCGCCTACGCCCACAGCGGCTACCTGCCCGGCGACGAACGGGCGCTGTCCAGGGCGGTCGCCGACCTGCTGAAGTGAATCGCGCCGCCCTGCCCCTGGCCGTCCTGGCCGCCTTGGCCCAGGCCCGGGGGGAGGAGGGCCGGGAGGCCAGCCTGGAGGTCACGACCGACCTGCTCTACCGTCGGAACCTCCTGGCCACAGGACCCGCCCCGCCCCGGGAGCCCGGGTCCCGCCCGCACCAGGTCCAGGCCTCGCTGTCCCTGATGGGCAGCCTGGGCCCCTGGAGCGGCGGGCTCACCGCCCGGGACGTCAACTGCTACCGCCAGGACCCCAACCTCACGCTGCCGCGCACGACCGCCACGGTCTACCGCAGGTACCTCCGGTGGGACCGCAGTCCCAGGACCCTTCAGGGGGGCGACCTCAACACCCTGATGGGCCGCGGGATGCTGCTCTCGGTGGTGGACAGCCCGGCCCTCCTCAAGGAGGAGGCCCTGGACGGTTTCGATGGGCGCTACCGCGCCGGACGGATCGAACTGCATGGTCTCTCCGGAACCGTCACTCCTGAGAGCCAGGATCAGAGTTGGCGGGTGGCCGGCGGGGAAGCCGACCTGGAGTACCTGCGGGGGCAGCATCTGGGGCTGGCGGCCTGCACCATCCAGGACGGCCGCCTGCCCCGGTTCGGGATCCCGGTGGGCCTGCGCCAGGGCTGTACCGTGCACCTCTCCGGCAGCTTCGCCGCCGGCAGCCTGAACTACTACTTGGAGCGGGGCTGGATCGATTTCCGGGACCGGCGTCCGCTGCCCTTTCCATCCCGGGTGGATCCGACCCGGGGCGAGGCCGCCTACGGGAACCTCTCCTTCCACCACAAAGCCTGGTACCTGATGGCGGAGGCCAAGGCCTACACCAACTTCGACACCGCCCTGAACAACCCGCCCCTGGCGGACCGGGACACGGAGAAGAACGACCTGTACGACGGTTCCGGGCGGCGCCTCTACGTCCAGTACGCCTTCCCCGAGCCCGACCTGACCCTGTTCCTCAGCGCGGGACGCTACCGCGAGGAGACCTGGGACGGCCAGAACGTATACGGCGGCTTCAAGCTCCAGGACCTGTTCGACCGGCTGGACCTGGCCTGCACCTACGGCCTGAAGACCGTGCGCTACCCGGAGAAGAAGAGCAACCTCGCCCTGACCTGGCGGCTGACGCCCCTTTGGAGCCTGGGCCTCACCCGGTGGGACAAGCGCAACCATCCGCCGGGCGCCCCTGCCTACCAGGAAACCGATGTCACGGTCCAGGTGGCCCGCTCCCCCCGGCTGGCGGTGTACGTGACCCAGCAGCGCTCGTCCCTGCCGGTGTTCGACGCCACCCGCCTGTACTGCGGCGGCATCCGCATCAACCTGAAGGAGGACTCCTACCTGGAACTCTCGGGCGGCCGCCAGCGGGGCGGAGAGGCGTGCGCCGGGGGGCAATGCGCCATCCTGCCGCCGTTCCGGGGCTGGAAGCTGGCGGCGCACGTGCGCTGGTGAGGATGCTTGATTTTCGCCTCGGCGAGGTTCCGCAGGGGGCGTAAAGGACGGGCCGTCCTGGGGAGCGGGAACCTTCCCTGGACGCGGCCTCACCACGCCAAGGTCAAGGCCACGCCGGAGGCAAGCCATGTTCCTTCGCTCCCCTTTCCGCTCCATGCCGCCTGCATCCTGGCCCAGCCTCCGTGAGCCCGCAGGGCCATCCCTTTCCGGTTCCCCGCTGATGGAATGGCGTTCGGAATGAGACGAGGGGCTGCTGTGCCGCTTGCTCTCATGCGCACCTGCGGGCGGTGTGCCGGGGTGGCGCTGCTGGGGGCCTGCCTGACGGCGCTCCAGGCCCAGGTTTCCGTCACGCCACGCGGCCTGACCCTCCAGCCCGGGGAGACCTTTCTGTTCCATGCCCGCCATGCCGGCGAGGGGCGGCCCGCCGACCCGCGGGAAAGGATCAAGGTCTGGCGCTGGACGCTGCCCGAGGGCGGGGACGGGTCGATTCAGGAGGACACCGGGCTGTTCAGCGCGTCGCCGGTGTCCGACATCCAGCGCATCCGGGTGCGGGCCACCCACCGGGCGGATCCGGCGGTGTTCGGGGAGGCGGTGGTCACGGTCCTGCCCCAGGAGCCCTTCGACCTGGTCCGGAGGGTCCTCGGCCAGGACTGGCTGGAGGCCTGGTCCCAGGACCTGCCGTTCCGGGACCTGGACACCGGAAGGCGGTTTCCGGGCCGGGGCCGGGTCAGGGAAGAACTGGACCCGGTGACGCTGCCCGCCGTCCTTTGCGCCGGCTACGGGCAGGCCTGCTTCCTGCGCTGGCGGCCGGTGTCGGGCGCCCAGGCCCAGCTGCTTTCCTTCCGCCAGGGGGGGGAGGTGGTCCGGCGCGATGTGACCGGCCAGGATGTCCAGGAGGTGACCTTCAGGGCCCCGGTGGGGGAGTGCACGGTCGAGGCGCTGGGGCCGCACCCGGCCGGCCCGGACCTCTGGTGCAGTCTGGTCCAGCACATCCGGGTGGACGTGCGGGGGGTCTTCCCCTTCGCCGGCAACACCGTCGCCGAAGCGGGGCATGCGGACGGGCGCGGGCTTTCGGCCCGGTTCAGGGAGGCGTTCGATGGGGTGCGGGTGCCGGATGCCTTTGGTTGGGGCCTGCGCTCGGGCGACCTGTTCGTGAGCGATCCCCGGGCCCATGTGCTGCGACGGGTCACCGCGGAAGGCGAGGTTTCCACCTTCCTCGGCGAGCCGGACCAGGCGGGGCACCAGGATTCCCCGGGCCTGTTGCGGAACCTGGCGTCCTGGTTCGGCTGCGCGAGCCGCCAGCTGGGTCCGCGCTTCTACCGGCCCACCCACCTGGCCCTGCGCGAGCATTCCGAGCCGGATGGCTTCCCTGACCGGGAGATCCTGGTGTCCGACAGCGGCAACCACGTCATCCGCCGGGTGGACGGGCTGGACTCCGTGCACACCCTGGCGGGAACGCCCGGCCAAGCCGGGCACCGGGACGCCGACCGGCCCCGGGAGGCCCTGTTCCACGATCCCCGAGGGATCGCCGCGGATCCCCACGGCCGGGTGTTCGTGGCGGACCGGGGCAACCACGTGATCCGGCGCCTTTCCAGGGGGGGACAGGTGACCACCCTGGCGGGGAGCCCGGGGCAGGCCGGGAGCTTGGACGGGCTCGGCGCCGCCGCCCGGTTCCAGGACCTCAAGGGCCTGGCTTATGCTGCCGATGCGGGGCCGGCCGGCATCCTGTATGTCCTGGACGGGCACGCGGTGCGCAGCGTCAGCCTTCCCGGCGGGGAGGTGCGGACGGTCCTGGGGCAGGTGGACACGCCCGGTTACCGGGACATGCCCCCAGGCGGGGCGGCCGGTCCGGAAGCCCTGCGGCAGCCCTGTCTGCGGGATCCCATGGGCATCCGCTGCGCCGACGGGCACCTGCTGATCGCCGACCAGGGCAACCACGCCGTCCGCCGGGCCCACCTTGCTACGGCCACCCTGGTCACCCTGGCGGGCGACCCCGAAGCGCCGGTCACCCGCTGGGGGTTGCTGCGGGATGCCCTTCCCGGCCCCCTCGGCCGGGACTACGCCGCCCTGGGGGCGCCTTCGGCCGTAACCGCCGGCCCCGGCGGTGTCTTCGGCTCCCTGTTGGTGTGCACCGGGCGTGGCGTGGCGGAGATCCGTGACCAACCGCAGTTGCGCGACCTTCCTAGGGTGACGGACCTGGCATGCTTTCCCGTCCGGCGGGACGAGCCCTGCACGGTGGCGTTCCGGGTGCTGACGAGGAACGAACGGGATGGGGTCACGGCCCGGCCGGTCAGGTATGCCGTGGACTTTCTGGATCCCGGCGGCGGCCTGGCCGAACGGCACAAGGGCCAGGGTTCGAGCACGGACCTCATGACCGTCCAGGGGACCTTCTCCGAAGCAGGCCGGGGCACCATCCTCGTGCGCGCCGTCACCGACCAGGGGGTCTCGGCCGCGGCCATGGTGGAACTGCAGGTGGCGGATTGACCGGCCCGGGACCCCATCCGTGCCGGGGGCCTGAATGATGGCCGGAAAAAGCCCATAAATTACCAGCAAAATTCCATTTCTGGACTAGGTTTGGACCAGGGCTCACGCGTGTTGGGAGAACCCCAATGGGCAACCTGAAGGTACGCCTTGATGTCTTTTCTGTAATCTGGTCCGTCATTCTTCTCGTCTCCGGCCATCAGTTGTACCGGAACGTCCAAAAGCTTTCGGATGCCACTGGATGGGTTTCCCACCCACGCGAGGTACTGCAAGCAGCCCAGGCCACCCTTGCGGCCCTGGCGGATGCCGAGTCGGCAGAGCGTGGCTACCTGATTACCAGTGACCGGGCCTACCTGGAACCCTATGAAACAGCGTTGAAAGAAATTCCCTGGGACCTCCAACAGGTGGAGACCCTGACTCAGGACAACCCCCGACAGACACTGCGCATCAAGGAGATCAGGGGACTGGTCACAGCCAAGGTCGAGCAGATGCAGGAGATCATCGCCCTGCACGGGAGGGATCCCGCCAGCGCCCGCCAGGCGGTCCTGGTCCCACAGGGCCACGACATCCGGGAAGCCATCCGAGACCGGTTTGTGCTCATGCGACGCGAGGAACTGGACCTGCTTTCTGAACGGGAGCAGGCCGGCCGGCATGCCAAGCGGAACGCCCTCCTGTCCGGGGTGGTCTTCGGGATTCTCGGGTTGGCGGGGCTCGGGGGCCTCCTTTGGCAGGCGCTGAGGCACGCCCGGCAGCGGGAGCAGTACGAGGAGGACCGGGAACGCCAGCGACGGCTGCTGCTGGTGACCCTACGCAGCGTCGGGGACGCGCTCATCACCACCAACGCAACCGAGGCGGTGGAATTCATGAATCCCACCGCGGAAGCCTTGACCGGTTGGAGCCAGGCGGAAGCGGCCGGCCTGCCTCTGGAAAGGGTTTTCCATATCGTCGATGAAGGGACCCGGGTACCGGCGGGCCATGTTGCCGGGAGGGTCCTGCGCGAGGGGACCGTGCGCAGGCTGGCCGGCTCCACCGTCCTGGTGCGCCGGGATGGGCAAGATGTCCCCATCGAAGACAGCACAGCTCCGATCAAGGATGCCGGGGGCGCAGTGGTCGGCCTGGTGGTGGTGTTCCACGACGTCACGGAACAACGGCGGGCCGAGGCCAGCCTGGCGCAGAGTGAGCGGCGCTTCCGAAGCCTGACGGTGCTCTCTCCCAATGCCATCTGGGTCAACCGCAATGACCGGATCGAGCTGGCCAACTCCGCTGCCATGCACTTGCTTGGCGTAGAACGCGCCGACCAGATCGAAGGCCTGAACCCCTTCCAGATTTTTCACCCGGACAGTCACGAGAAGGTGCGCGAACGCCTGCGGGCGGTGCGCAGCGGGCAGGTGGTGCAGGTTTCCGAGGAGACAATCGTGCGCATGGACGGCACCCTGCGCCAGGTCGAGGTCTCCTCGGCGCTGTTCGAGGACGCCCAGGGGCCCGCGATCCAGGTGGTGGCCCGGGACGTCACCGAACGCAAGGAGGTTGAACGGGCCTTTCGGGAAAGCGAGGAACGCTTCCGGCGCCTGTTCGACATCTCGCCGATACCCTACGCGCTGTTCCGGAGAGGCGGCCGCACCTTGGCGCTCAATAGGCAATTCGAGAGGACTTTTGGCTACAATCTGAACGACCTGCCGGACCTGGCCAGCTGGTGGGCCCGGGCTTTCCCGGACCCGGAGGCCTTTCAGCAGGCCAAGGCCTTCTGGGAATCCATCTCCACCCGCGAGACCGTGGAGGAACCGGAACTCGTCCGGGGTGGGGAGCGCAGGGTCACCTGCAAGGATGGGACGGTCCGCACGGTGCAGGCCACTGCGCTCCTCCAGCAAGACCAGTACCTGGTGACCTTCTACGACCTGACCGACCACCTGCGGGAGGAGGAGCAGCAGCGGGAGGTTGAGAAACGGATGATCCAGGCACAAAGGCTCGAGGCTCTCGGGGTCCTGGTCGCGGGCGTGGCCCACAACTTCAACAACATCCTGGCGATCATCATGGGCACCGCGTCCATGCAGGAAAAGGTGGCGACTGACCCTTCCCAGCGGGAGGCCCTCAGGATCATCGACACCGTCTGCCAGAGGGGAAGGGGGCTGGTGCTGTCCCTGACCCATTTCGCCCGTCCCTCCATCCCGAACCAGGTCCCCATCGACCTGCGGGTGCTCATCGGTGAACTCCGGCTCCTGCTGGAGAACACCGCCCGGAAGAACATCTCGCTGGTCGAGGCCTTGGCGGATGAGCCCGCCTGGATCCTCGGCGATCCGGGCAGCCTCAACTCCGCCCTGATGAACCTCTGCCTGAACAGCGTGGACGCCATGCCGGATGGGGGTACCCTCACCTTCAGGACGGCCATCCCCGATCCAGAGTGGGTAGAAATTTCGGTCGAGGACACCGGGGAAGGGATGACTCCAGAGATCCTGGCCCGGGTGACCGAGCCGTTCTTCACCACCAAGGCGATGGACAAGGGCACCGGGCTGGGGTTGAGCATCACCCATGGAGTCATCACGGCCCACGGGGGGAGCATGGGAATCGCCAGCCAGCCAGGGCGGGGCACCCAGGTACGGCTGCGCCTGCCTCGCATCCAGGCTCGCGTCGAGGATGCCGGCTCCGGAGAACCCCCGCAGAACCTGGGGCTGTCCAAGATCCTGGTGGTAGACGATGAGGAGGAATTCCGGAACCTGATGGCGAGGATGCTGAAGATGGCCGGGGCCTTGCAGGTGGATACCGTCTCGGGAGGAAGAGAAGCGTTGGAACGACTTCAAACCGGGGATACGCCGAACCTGGTCATCCTGGATGAGAACATGCCCGGGATGAACGGCGCCCAGACCTTGGCGGTGATCCGGGCCCTTTACCCGGATCTGCCCATCCTGATTGCCTCCGGCCATCCAGACACCCATGAGTCCGGCAGGTTCAGGCAGAAGCACCTGGCTGTCATCTCGAAGCCCTTTACCTTGGATGAAATCAGGGGGAAGCTCGCCGAGATGGGGGTCGGGCGTGAACCCGTACCATCGATAGATAGCCTTGATATCAAATAATTAATAGATTTTTGTTCAGCGGGACGACTAGACGATGGTTCTTGGTCGGGTTTGGAGGGTGTGTGTCCACGGACCTGCAGGGCGGGCAGATTCGGGGGCCGCTTGCGGGTGGCCTTGTTGGTTAAGTAAGCATCATCAGAATGTTTGATCACAAAAGGCATTTCCCTGTTGGCTGCCAACCCTCGAACCACCCCGGTGAATCCCGTCTTCTGTGCCGTTCGGAATCGCTGAATCAGGCGAGTCGCACAAGGGAAGCAAAAATTGGGGTTTTAGTAACATATGGGTTTTCTTTCTTCCTGGCGCAACCACGGGAGCTTCCAGGGGATACAACGAGATTGGAAAGGTTTCACAATTTAATATTAATATTTAAACGATGAAAAATTAAATGATTTTTACGTGAATGTCAGGCGGTCCCGACCGATAATGTGTAATTAGAGAGTAGGATTCATTCTCAGAAACATACAGATTTTTCATTTCAGCCCCTGGATCGGGGAGAGCCAAGATGGGCAGGGTCCTGGTTGTCGATGATGAGGAGTACATGAGGGAGATCATGGCTTCAGTGCTCTCGGCGTCTGGCTTCGACGTGATCAAAGCCGGGGATGGACTCGAGGCACTGGAGCAGTTCCAAGGCCAAGGCGAACCTATTTCCCTGGTAGTCATGGATATTGCCATGCCCCGGATGGACGGCCTGGAAGCCACCAAGCGAATCAAGGAGATCCGCCCGTCCACCAAGGTCGTGCTGATCAGTGGGAATGACCGCCCACCGGCGAATTCAGTGGCGGATGGGTTTCTTGCCAAGCCGTTCAGGATTGATGAGCTTTGCGCGGCCGTTCAATCCATCCTCAGCGATGACAAACCCAGACCCAGGGTGGCCTGAAACCTTTGCACCCAATGAGACGACACCTTCCGGGCGGGCAAGGAGGGAATCAAGAAGAGAAGTGTCTGGGGAGGTCGGTTCATGCAGGACTCACCGGGATCATCCTGGGGGTTCGGACAGTCTCCTAGGACCTCGCCGTCAACAGCTCTTTCCCATCCTCGATCGCCTCCTGGACCGGAGGCGATGCCGGCCACTCCAGATGGATCATGGGCCGGTCGCCGGCGCCAGGCACGACTTCCCACCGGCAGCCCAGGACCTGGGCCTGGAAGGTGAGCAGCTTGCGCTCCATGCGAATCACGGCCTGGACCGTGGTGCCGTCGGGGGGCAGTCGGTCGCGGCTCTTGGCGCCGCAGAGGATCCATTCGCGCCCGGGCTCGGCGGCGCAGACGCGCAGTCCCGCCAGGACCCGCGGGGACCCCGCCAGGCGCAGGCATACCGGGGCCATGGAGGCTCCGGCCAGCCAGAGGGCGTGGCGGGGATTGCGGCGGCGGACGGATGGGACCGGGCCTCGGGAAGAGACCCCGGAATGGGCATCGCGGAACGGTGGTTTCAACATGGGCGCTCTCCCTTCGTTACTACCAGGGGCAAGGAGGGTGCCAACCCTAAGGCCGCGCCGGGGCAGGGCCGGCCCGTCCCGGAACGGAAAATCTTCCCGGGTCGCTAGGGTATTTCTCCGCCTTTCAGGACCCCGGCTGCACCTCGGACTTCCGGAAACTCCGGTAGAGCAGCAGGTCGTACAGGATCTTCAGGCCCCCGGAGACGATGAACGGCAGCCCCGCCAGCGCCGGCACCGCCAGCATGGGGCCGGCGATCACCGGCGCCACGGACGCGCCGGTGGTGCGGGCGATGCCGGTGACCCCGGCGGCGGCGGAGCGCTCGTCGGGGCTCACCACCGCCATGGTGTAGGACTGGCGGGTGGGCACGTCCATCTGGGAGATGCTGAAGCGCAGGAGCAGCATGGCGATGGCCAGGGGCAGGGTGGGCATCAGCGGCACCAGGATCAGCAGCACGTTGGAGGGGATGTGGGTGAACACCATGGTGCGGATCAGGCCGATCTTCTTCGCCAGGCGCACCGCGTAGAGGGCGGAGAAGCCCGCCAGCAGGTTGGCCGCGAAGAAGATGGAGCCCAGCATCCCGGGGGCGGCGCCGAAGCGCTGGTGGAACCAGTAGGCGACGATGCTCTGGATGACGAAGCCGCCGGCGAAGGCGTCCAGGGAGAACAGGGCCGAGAGCCGGATGACCGTGTTCCGGGACTTGTGCAGGCCGAACCGCCCGGCCTTGGCGGCTGAGGGCGGGGCCTCGACGGACCTGGACACGCGGGTGAACAGGACGGCCAGCAGGATGCCGGCCCCGGCGTAGGCGTAGACCAGCGCCCGGTAGCTGTCCACCGGGGCCATGCCGCCGTGCTGCAGGGCCTGGGCGGTCCAGCCTCCGGCCAGGGCGCCGGTGGCGGTGGCGAAGGACCCGGCCAGGTTGTACCACGCGAACACCCCGGTGCGGGACTGGTCCGAGAGGATCTGGGACAGGGAGGCCTGCTCGATGGCCAGGAAGGGCCCCACCTCGTTGCCCGAGGGGCTGATGACCCCCAGGGTCGCCGCCACCAGCAGCACGGTGAAGTCGCCGCTCAGGGCGAAGGGGACGCCGGCCGCGGTCATGAGCAGGGCCCCGGCGATGAGCATGGTCCGGCGCCCGATCCGGTCGGCCTGGGTGGTGATCCAAAGGGACACCAGGGTGTCCCCGGCAAGGGTCAGGGTGAGCAGCAGGCCGATCCGGCCCTCGCCGAAGCCCAGGCCGGCCAGATAGAGCACCATGACCACCGAAAGGAAGCCGTACGAGAACATCCGGATGCAGCGGGTCAGGAACAGGAGCCGCCCGTCCCGGTCCAGGACGCCGGTCCATCCGGCCGGGGCGCTCACGGCAGGTCCAGGCAGCGGACCGGGCCGGCTCCGGTGCCTCCGGCGGGGACCCAGGCGCAGGCGTCCGCCTGGGCCAGCCGCACCAGGTCGGCCGAGCCGCGCGATTCCAGGGGCTCCAGGCGGTCCCCGCGCCGGCGGCAGGGGTGCAGCAGGGGCCGGTCGCCCGGGTTGGCCACGGCGCCTTCCAGGAAGCCGGATTTCCACGGGTCCGGGGCCGCGGTGCCCAGCAGCCCGGCCATGGCCACCGGCAGGAACAGCAGGGTGTTCACGTAGGAGGACACGGGGTTGCCGGGCAGGCCCAGCACCACTTGCCGGCCGAGGATGGCCGCCAGCATGGGCTTGCCGGGCTTGAGGCGGATCTTGTGGAACAGGATGCGCGCGCCCATGGCCCGCAGCGCCTGGGGCAGGTGGTCCTTCTCGCCGGCGGACACGCCGCCCGAGGTGATGAGGATGTCCAGGCCAGCCTGGGCCTCCAGGAAGGCCCGCAGGCTCGCGGGATCGTCCGGGACCGGCGGCAGGCGGTGCGCCTCGGCCCCCAGGGCGTGGGCCAGGGCGGCCAGCATCGGCCCGTTGGAATCGCGGATCTGGTGGGGTCCGGGGCAATCCACCAGCTCGTCCCCGGTGGGGGCGATGCCCACCGCCAGCCGGCGCAGGGGCCGGGGCGGCAGGCCGACCTGGGCCCGCAGTCCGTCCCGGGCGGCGCTGTGGGGCAGCCCGGGCGGCAGCAGCACGTCGCCGGCGGAGGCCTGGCTGCCCCGGCGGCGGACCCACTCCCCGGCGCGGGGGGCCGCGGCGGGCGCCAGGCGGTCATCCACCCTGTTGAGGTTTTCAACCGGCGCCACCGTGTCCGCCCCCTCGGGCAGGCAGGCGCCGGTCATGATCCGCACGCACTGCCCGGGGCCCACCTGGAACCGGCCCGGGGCGTCGCCCGCGTACAGCGTGCCCAGGACCTCCCGGGGGGCGGTCCCGTCCTGGCTGCGCATGGCGGCGCCGTCCATGGCGCTGCGGTCCAGGGCCGGGTCGTCCCGGTCCGCCAGGACCGCCCCGGCGCCGGGGGGAGGCAGGGCATCGGCCAGTCGACTCAGGGCTTCTTCCAAGGAAAGGAGGTCCGCTTCGGTGCTCATCCCCACATCTTAGCCAACTGGCGCAGACTGGGAGGGCTCTGGCGCGTTCCGGCCGCCTGCCGCAAACTCGATATATGAACGAAGGGGGCAGGCAAAAGGGGACGGTCCTCAAGGAGGGCGACGACATCGCCTCCGGGCCGGACCTCTGCCTGACCCTGGAGGGCGCCTACCAGCAGGTGCGCAGCACCTTCCTGCAGCACCATCCCAACGGGGACACCGCCCTCCTGGACAAGGCCTTCGCCGTGGGCAAGGCCATGCACGCCAACCAGCGGCGCAAGAGCGGCGAGCCGTACTTCTTCCACCCCCTGGCGGTGGCCATGTCCCTGGCCGAGTGGCGGCTGGACGCCGTGAGCGTGGCCTGCGGGCTGCTCCACGACACGGTGGAGGACACCCTCATGACCCTGGAGGAGGTCCGCCAGCAGTTCGGCGAGGAGGCCGCCGAGATCGTGGACGGCCTCACCAAGATGTCCAAGCTGGACTTCACCGACCGCACCCTGCTCAACGCCGAGAACGTGCGCAAGCTGCTGGTGGCCATGGGCAAGGACGTCCGGGTCCTGCTGGTGAAGCTGGCCGACCGGCTGCACAACATGCGGACTCTGGCCTCCATGCGCGAGGAGAAGCGCCGGCGGATCGCCCACGAGACCCAGGAGCTGTACGCGCCCCTGGCCAACCGCCTGGGCATGGGCGCGGTGCGCGCGGAGCTGGAGGACCTGGCCTTCGCCAACCTTGAGCCCGAGCGCTACGCGGAGATGCAACGGATCATCGACCTCAAGCGCAAGAAGAGCGCGCCCATGATGGAGGAGATCCGCAAGACCCTGCATTCGGCCCTCAAGGCCCAGGGCATCCAGGCGGAGATCTTCTACCGGGTCAAGCACCTGTACGGCATCTGGAAGAAGATGGGCATCCAGGAGAAGAGCGTGGAGGACATCCACGACTGGCTGGCGTACCGGATCATCTGCCCGGACCGGGCCTCCTGCTACACCGCCATGGGCCTGGTGCACGCCCTCTACAAGCCGATCCCGGGCCGGTTCAAGGACTACATCAGCCTGCCCAAGGACAACGGCTACCAGAGCATCCACACCAGCGTGCTGATGCCCTCCGGGGACTCCTTCGAGGTCCAGTTCCGCACCCAGGACATGAACGAGCACGCCGAGGCCGGCATCGCCGCCCATTGGACCTACAAGGACGGGCGGATCGCCAACAAGCAGGAGATCAACCAGACTTCGTTCCTGCGCCGGATGGTGGAGCTGCACCAGGAGGCCGGGACCAGCCGGGACCTGGTGAACAACCTCAAGGGCGAGCTGAGCTTCCAGCGGATCCAGGTGTTCACGCCCAAAGGCGACCTGCGGTCCCTGCCGGAGAACGCGACCCCCATCGACTTCGCCTACTCCATCCACACCGAGGTCGGGCACCACTGCGTGGGTGCCAAGGTCAACGGGCGCATGGTGCCCCTGCGGCACATCCTGAAGAACGGCGACCGGGTCGAGGTGTTCACCCGGGCCGACCACAAGCCCAGCCGGGACTGGCTCTCCATCGTCGTCTCGGCCGGCGCCAAGACCAAGATCCAGGCGTTCATCCGCGAGGAGGAGCGGGCCCACGCCATCCTGGCCGGCAAGGAGCGCCTGGAGCGCGAGGCCCGGACCCTGGGGATCCACCTGGACTCCCCCGAGGTGCACGCGGCCATGGAGTCCCGGCTCAAGGAGCTCAGGCTGTCGTCCTGGGACGCGTTCTACGCCTCGGTGGGCTTCAACCGCACCAGCCCGCGCCGGCTGCTGGACCCCCTGATCCCCGAGACCCAGAAGTCGCGCGAGGAGAAGACCCCGGCGGTGGGGCCCGACACCGTCCTGGTGGACGACAACGTGGGCATCCTCTACGTGCTGGCCAGCTGCTGCAAGCCCATCTGGGGGGACGAGATCGTGGGCTACACCACCCGGGGCCGGGGCATCTCCATCCACCGGGCCAACTGCCCCCACCTGGCCGCCTCCGCCCCCAACCCCGAGCGGCTGGTGAGCGTGGGCTGGGGCAAGGCCGGCAAGGCGGTGTTCAACGCCGAGCTGGTGGTGAACACCGAGGACCGCCCGGGCATGGTGGGGGCCATCTCCACCGCGGTGCAGCACGCGGGCTTCAGCCTGCAGCGGTTCAGCGGCAGCACCACCGACGAGGGCGGCGGCATCTTCTACATGGCCCTGCGGGTGAAGGACCGCAACCAGCTGGTGGAACTCATGAGCACCATCCGCAAACTCAAGGGCGTGTTCACCGTCGAACGGGTCAGGGGATCCTACTTTGGAAACATCCACTAGAGTCTGGGATCCCGCCGGTGCCGCGGCGTCCCCGGTCCCGTGGGCGGACGTGGAAGCCACCCTGCGTGCCTGCAACCGCTGGGAGAGCCCCCATCTCCTGCCCCGGCGGGTGGTGGAGTGGACCCGCCGGGCCGCGGTGGCGGCGCTGCTCTGGGGCGGCCCCGAGGGAGCCCGCAAGGTGGTGCTGGTGCGCCGGGGGGCCGACGCCCCCCAGCACGGGGGCGAACTGGCCTTCCCCGGGGGCATGGTGGAGCCCTTCGACCGGGACCTGCCCGCCACCGCGAGGCGGGAGCTGGCCGAAGAGCTGGGGGTCGCGGCCGGCCTCTGGGAGCTGGGCTGCTTCCCCGACGGGGTGGCCAAGGGCCTGACCCGCTTCACCCCGGTGTTCCTGCGCTGGGAGGCCCCGGAGCCGAGGTTCCTGCTGGGCACGGAGATCCAGGACGCGCTGATGCTGCCCCTGGAAGGGCTCCTGGCCGCGCCCTGGACCACCCAGACCCTGGAGCTCCGGGGGGTCCGGCGGGAGGTCCCCCGCCTGGAGCTGCCCCTGGCCCCCCTGTGGGGCGCCACCGCCCTGGTGCTGAAAACCTGGCTCGACCTGCTCTCCTCGGTGCGAAACTCATGACGGGCTGATACCCTTGCGGATCGGCCGTCTTCCTTTTTGCTGATCCCGTCAACTTTCCCAGAGGCATTTCCCGTGAAATTCATCAGCAGCCATGTGATCCAGTTCTTCATCATGGGGGCGGGCATCAGCCTGATCCTGGGCCTGCTCACTCCCACCACCCGGGCGGAGCGGACCCGCGCCAGCATCTTGAAGTACGCCGCGGGGCTGCTGGGCATCGGGTTGATCCTGGCCTGGGTGATGTACATCCTGCCCCGGAACCCCGTGCGGTTCTGACCGGATGGAACGTGCCTCGGGCGGGCTCAAGGCAGTCGGAGGCACCCTCGGGCGGATCCTGGCGGAGTCGGGCTCCCGTTCCGTCCGGGCCCTGCCGGCCCTGGGCCGCGCCTGGGCCTTCGTGTCCGGAGTCCTGCGCAAGTACCACCACGACGACTGCCTGACCTACGCCGCCAGCATCAGCTTCTTCCTGGTCATCTCCCTGATCCCCCTGGCGACCCTGTTCTTCAAGCTGATGGGCCTGATGCTGGGCAGCGGCGCCTACAGCGCCGGGCTGCAGCGGGCCATCAGCGAGATGTATCCCTACCTGCCCCGGGGCTTCATCTTCGACTGCATCCAGAACAGCCGGAGGCTGGGCGGAGTGGGCATCAGCTGGGTGGTCCTGCTCATCGGCGCCCACTGGGGCATCAACCAGCTGGACCGGTCCCTGGCGCACATCTTCGGCCTGCGCATCCGGGTGCACCGGCAGACCCGGCGGTTCCCCCTGGCCCGGCGCCTGACGGTGGTGGTGGGGCTCCTGGCGGGGCTGGTCCTGCTCCTGGCCGCCCTGTTCAACTGGGCGCTGCTGTCCCGGAGCCCGATGGCCACCCTGCGCGTCCTGCACTGGGTGCCCCCGGTCCTGGGCCTGGTCCTGGCCACCCTGGTGCTCCAGCACCTGCCCCGGCGCCAGGTGAGTTTCCGGCACGCCCTCCTGGGCGGCGTGGTGTGCACCGCGCTCTGGGGGCTGGCCCGGTCCGCCTTCGGCTACTACCTGAGGCACACCCCCACCATGGGCATCCTGTACGGCTCCCTGGGCAGCGTCATGGCCGCCCTGCTGTTCCTCTATTACAGCTGCGCCATCTTCATGCTGGGGGCGGAGGTGACGGCGGCGTTCTACCTGCGGGGCAGCGGGGGCGAGCACCGGGCCGGGAGGGGGTGAGCCCGGGAGGAAAAAATCAGCAGACGAAAAGTCTTTTTCAGACTTGCAAAAATGTCGACTATGATCGACACTTTTGGATAATTCGACGAAACTGTCGATCATAGTCGACGGATGCTCCTTCTCGACCGCCCCTACTACCTGGACCGGATCAAGGCTTTCCTGGACAAGCCCATGGTGAAGGTCTTGACCGGCATGCGCCGGGTGGGCAAGAGCTCGCTTCTGGCCCAGGTGCGGGAGGCCCTGGTGGCCCGGGGCGTCCCGGAAGGCCAGATCCTGGCCATCGACAAGGACCTTCTGGCCTGGGAGGCGGTCCAGGACTATCGGGACCTGGATCGGACCATCCAGGAGCGGCTCGCGTCCCAACCGCCTCCGCGCTACCTCATGGTGGACGAGGTCCAGGAGATCGCGGGGTGGGAGAAGGCCATCAACTCGGTCCTGGCCCAGGGGCTGGCGGACATCATCATCACCGGTTCCAACGCCCACCTGCTCTCGGCCGAACTGGCCACGCTCCTCACCGGGCGCTACGTGGAAATCCCCGTGTTTCCGCTCTCGTTCGCGGAGTTCATGACCTTCCGCGGAGCCGCGGGGGACCCGGGCGACCGCGCCGCCTGTTTCCGGCACTACCTGCGCTACGGCGGGCTGCCCGGGCTCCAGGTCCTGCCCATGGTGGACGAACAGATCTTCTCGTACCTGGAAGCCATCCTGAACACGATCCTGCTGAAGGACATCGTCAAGCGCCACTCGATCCGGGACGTGGGCCACCTGGAGCGGATCCTCTCCTTCGCCTTCGACCACTGCGGCCAGCCCGTCTCGGCCCGGAGCATCGCGGCGTTCCTGAAAAGCCAGCAGACCCGCATCACGCCCGACACGGTGCTCAATTACCTCTCCCACCTGTGCGACGCCTTCCTGCTGTTCCGGGCCGGGCGGTTCGAGATCAAGGGCAAGAAGCACCTGGAGTTCCTGGACAAGTACTACCTCGGCGACGTGGGCCTGAGGCACGCCCTGTTCGGCTATCGGGATATGGATATCGCAGGTCTGCTGGAAAACGTCGTCTACCTGGAGCTCCTGCGCCGGGGGTACCAGGTCCGGGTCGGAGTGCTGGACCAGAACGAGATCGATTTCGTGGCGGAGCGCCGCGGGCAGCGTCTGTACCTCCAGGTGGCCTACCTGCTCCAGGGCGAAGCCACCCTCCGGCGGGAGTTCGGCAATCTGGAACGCATCGCCGACAACTATCCGAAGGTCGTCCTCTCCATGGACGAATACGCTCCCGCCGAACGGAACGGGATCCAGCGCCGTCACCTGCTGGACTTCCTCCTGGACCCCCAGGCCTGACCCATCGGACGCCCGCTGAGGGAAAGACTCCGGCGGGATAGGCCATACCGGGCGGGAAAAGGGTTCCGGCCGATGGCCTATTCCAGGTCCTCGAACAGGCCCCGTTGCAGGGCCTGGGCCGGCTCGGCCGGGGGCGGGTAGGCCCGGGCCGGGGCCCAGGGGTGTCCCGGGAGGAACGGCCCCGGGGGGGGCAGGTCGGGGGGCAGCCAGCGGATCGCCGGCACCTGCTCCAGGCCGCCCAGGAAGGTGCCCACGGCTCCTTCCATGGGCACGCCCGGGACCCGCAGGTGCACGGCCGGGGTCTCGCCCAGGACCCGGGCCATGGGGGCGGGGAGGGCGGCGCGGGTGGCCAGGGGGCTGGGTTCCCGGGGGTCGGCGCCCAGGCCGGGGGTGAAGCAGGGCGTGGCCGGAGGCAGGGGCAGGGCGTTGCGCCAGGGCAGTCCCTCCCACATGGCCTGCTGCCCCAGCCTGCCGGCGGCTTCCAGGTCGTCCGAGGCCGCCAGGTGGATGGGGCAGCGCAGGGCCGCGCCCAGGTGCCGGGCCAGGCCCTCGGCCAGGACCGCGGCCCGCTCCCAGGATCCGCCCGCCAGCTGGAACTCGCGCCCGCCCAGCAGGGCCACCCGCCACCCGGTGCGCCGGCGCTGGAACGGGAAGGCCGCAGGCCAGGCCTCGGCGCCGATGCGCTGGCTGAGGCCCTGTTCCGCCTGGGCCTGGGCATCGCCCAGCACCGCGGCCAGTTCGGCCGGGTCCAGGTGCTCCAGGGCGCCCAGGGGCAGGACCACCTCTCCCCACAGGTAGCCGGGGGACACGTCGCCGTCCCGGTGCGCGTCCTCGGCCCCGGATTCGGGCAGGGCCAGGCCGGGCTTCCCGCCCGGGTTCACGGTCGAGTCCGGCCGCCCCGCGGTTCCGAGCCCCGGCAGGGTCCATCCGGGTCCATCCTCCGGCATCCAGCCCAGCCACCCGTGGCGCCAGGCCTGCCCCAGGGCGCCCGCCGGGGGGCGCCGGCCGTGCTGCCAGAGCGCGGCCGGCTCCTGGACCAGCGCCCCCCACCGCTCGTCCCGCAGGTGCAGGGTCAGGCCGGGCAGATGGCCCAGGCCCTTCATGAACCCGGCCCGCACCTCCGGCGCCAGGTCGGTGATCCAGGTGACCGGCGCGTTCCAGACCAGGGCCAGGCCCCCGGGCATGAGCCGGGCCAGGTCCCCCAGGCTGCGCAGGGCCTCCCACGGTGCCGAGAAGATGGACACGCCCGCATCCAGCTGGCGCGCCCCCAGCCATCCGGCGAAGGGCGCGTCCACCCCGCAGCGGAGCCGGAAGCCTCGGCCGTCGTGGATCATTGGGCTCCCGGGGCGAAGCAGGGCCGTCCGAAGCCGCCGGGCTGGCACGGGGGATCCCAGTGTTCCCGCAGGAACCGCGCCGCCGCCACCGCCGCCTCGGACCCCGGCAGGCCCAGCAGGCGCCAGCCCAGCCACGCCGAGGCCAGGGTGCAGCCGGTGCCGCGGCGCTCTCCGGGCAGGCGCGGCGTGCGGCCCAGGCTCAGGGCCGCCTCCGGGGTGATCCAGAAGTCCTCCACCTCGCGCCCGGGGCCGTGGCCGCCCTTGAGCCACACCGCCGCCGCGCCCAGTTCCAGGAAGGGCCGGGCCAGCGCCGCCGCGGCCTCTTCGGACAGGGGCGCCGCCGGGTCGATGCCCGGGGGCGGGCCTCCGGCCAGGGCCAGGGCCTCGGGAAGGTTGGGGCTTACCACCCAGCTGCCGGTGGCCAGCAGGGTCCCGGCCATGGCCCGCAGTCCGGCCACCGAGTGCAGCCCGACCCCGGAGGTGGGGGCCTGGACCGGGTCCCAGATGCGCACCGCCGGCGCCAGGTCCGCCACCCGGGCCGCCAGGGCCGCGAACGGGCCCGGTTCCAGCGCGCACAGGCCCAGCTTGACCCCCCAGGGATCCCGGCCGGCCAGGTGGGGCGCCAGGGCCTCCAGGCGTGGCAGGGGATCGGCGGGGGGCTGGATGGCGGTGCAGGCGCGGCCGTTCTGGATCGTCTCCGCGGTGCACACGGCCATGGGGTGCACGCCCAGGGCCGCCAGGGTCATGACGTCCCGCAGCAGTCCGGCCCCGGCGGAGGGATCCATGCCGCCCAGGCACAAGGCCAGCGGGGTGGCAGGGCGGGTGGGCGGCCGGGTGGTCATGACTTGGAGCCTACACCTTGCGGCGGGGATCGATGATTTCCACGATGCGCAGGCCCAGGGAGTCCTCCAGCACGGTCACCTCGCCCCGCATCACCGCCCGTCCCTTGCACAGGACATCCATGGGCTCGCCGGCGCTCTTCTTGAGCTCCACCAGGGAGCCCACGTCCAGTTCGAGCAGTTCGCGGATGGTCATGGTGGCGCTGCCCAGCTGGATCTCCAGCTTGAACCGGGTGTCGATGAACGGCATCAGGTCGGCGATCACCGATTCGAAGGTGAGCACCCGTTCCGTTTCCAGCCGGTCGTTCCGCTTCGCCATCCCGCCGCCGTCCCTCCGTCGTCAACCCACCGTCGATCCGCCTCCAGGGAGACTTCCTCTGGCCGCGTGCCCGTCAAGAACCGGACGCCTACGATGGTACTGGCAATGCCTGTGCCAAACCAGACTCCATGTCCGGGCTTTGCCCGGGCATGGAGTGGGGGTGTGGGGGGACGAAGAGCGAGCAAAGCGGGCGGTCCCCCCACAATCATATTCGGCGCGGGTCACTGCTGGATCGCCCAATCCACCACCAGGATGTCCTTGATGGGGGGCTGAGGGGGCTTCCCGGTCTTCTTGGCCTGGTCCAGGACCTCCTTGGAGTGCCAGTTGGCGAACTTCTCGTTGAGCTTGTCCTTGATCTCCTGGCGCAGGGTCTCCCGCGTCTCCACGTCCATGGCCTCCTCCACCGTCTTGCCGGACAGGGACTGCAGCACGACGGCCCGGATGACGCTGTTCTCGGGGGTGGCCTTGTCGCTGGTGGCCAGCTTGGCCAGGCCCGGGTCCCGGAACAGGATGTGCAGGTCGCACTTCAGGAAGGCGTTCTTGTGGGCCGAATCGAGGTTCACGATCAGCTGCTTCAGCTCCATCACCGAGCTGCCGCCGCCGCCCTCCTTCTCCTCGCCGGAGGGGGCCTCCAGGTCGTCGTCGCCCTGGCCGGGCGCGGCCTGGGGCGCGGCCGCCGACGCGGTCGCGGGGGCCGGCTTCCGGGCGAAGAACCTCCGGTAGGCCACGAATCCGCCGCCGCCCAACAGGCACAGCGCCACCAGGGCCACCACCGCCAGCAGGATCTTCTTCTTCAAGGCCGTGCCTCCGCGCAATCGATTCATGGGAAAGGGACGTTATGGTTCCATCTTAGCCGATCGCGCAAACGGTTCGAGGCATGAGCCCGGCGGCCCGATCGCCAATACAAAGCCAGGCCGGGCGGTATTTTGGTGGGAGGATTCCGCCGGATCGTCCCGGTTACGGTCCTTTCCCCTTTGGGTCTTCAGGGGCCATTAATAGTCCCTTTTAGGGTGCGGACGGGCACCGGACCAGTAAAAAACAGGCGGCCCGGATGCGCGGGCCGCCTGTGGTGTTGAAACATTCAATCGGGCTTACTTCTTCTTCTTGCCGCCCTTACCGTTCACTTCGTCAGCCAGCTTTTTGCCGGGCTTGAACTTGGCGACCTTCTTGGCAGCGATCTTGATCTTCGCGCCGTCGCGGGGGTTGCGGCCGGTGCGGGGGCCGCGGGTGGCGACGGAGAAGGTGCCGAAGCCCACCAGGGTCACCTTGTCGCCGGCGCGCAGGGCGGCGGAGATGCTGGCGATCGTGGTGTCCAGGGCGGCGGCGGCCTTGGACTTGTTGATGTCGGACTTCTCAGCGATGGCGCTGATCAGTTCAGCCTTGTTCATGGAAACCTCCGAAAAGGGGAGTTGGATCCCCGGTGGAAGGAAAACAGTGGGGTCGAATTTGGGGACCCCCACCAGACGAGCCTTTCAAGAGATAATTGCTCTGAAACCCACGTGGATTCTAATCTTCAACTTAACTACCTGCAGGGTAGGCCTGGGATGTATAGCCGTCAAGGTTTTCCGGATTTTTTTTTTAGGAGAGTCGCTACCTGGGCTCCTTTACCGGGCCCGCCCCGGTCCGGATCGGCTGGCGGCGGCCCCTCGCATTCCATGGAAGTGTTGGGGCCATTGTCCCATACCGGTTCGCGCCGATCCGCCGCCGAGCCCATCCGGCGGAACCCGCTCCAGGACCGGGATTGCGGGTTCCTCGCGGGAGCGCAGTCAGCGCGGATGGCGGCCGGGCGCGCGTTCCGGGGAACCAGGCAGACAGCATGACTGGGCTTTGCCCAGGCAGGCTGTGGGGGGGCACGGGGGGGACGTAGAGCGAGCTTCGCGAGCGGGCGGTCCCCCTCGTGCCTAGTCGGTACAATGAGGTGATGGCGATCCCCTACTTCCTGCGCGTGGCCTACGTCGGCACCGATTTCTTCGGGTGGCAGGTCCAGTCCGTCCTGCGCAGCGTCCAGGGCGACCTCTGGCGGGCCCTGCGGGCCTTCGATCCGGAGGTGCCGCTGCCGGCGGGCACCGGGCGCACCGACGCGGGCGTCCACGCCTCGGCCCAGGGCGTGCTGGCGCGGATGACGCGGGAGTGGGAACCCTACCGGCTCCTGGCGGCGGCCAACGCGCACCTGCCCTGGGACGTGCGGGTCATGGCGGCGCAGCGGGCTCCGGAGGGCTTCTTCCCCCGGGCCCACGCGGTGGCCAAGCGCTACGTCTACCGGATCCAGGAGGGTCCGGCCGAGGACCCGTTCCAGCACCGGCGCCGCTGGCACGTGTTCGGGCTGCGGCCCCTGGACCGGGAGGCCATGGCCGCGGCGGCCGGCCACCTGGTGGGAGAGCACGATTTTGCCAGCTTCCGCCATGCCGAGTGCGCCGCCCGCTCCACCTGCCGGACGGTCTTCCGCGCCGAGCTGCGGGGCGACGGTCAGGCCCTGGACCTGGTGTTCGAGGGCAACCGCTTCCTCATGCACATGGTGCGGATCATGGCCGGGACGCTGGTGGACGTGGGGAAGGGACGCATCCGGGCCGGGGACCTTCCGGGCATCCTGGCCGCCCGGGACCGGCGCCGGGCGGGCTTCACCGCCCCCGCCCACGGGCTGTGCCTGGACCAGGTATGGTACCAGCGGCGCTGGGGCGTGGGCGAACCCTCCCCCTGGCCCGAAGGGCCCGAAGAGGATACGGAAGAACCGGAGGTCTCCTGATGCGCATCGCCCTGCTCCAGCTCAACTCCCGCCTCGCCGACCCCGAGGCCAACGGCCGGGCCCTGGAGGAGGCCTACGGGGAGGCGGTGGCGCTGGGCGCCGACCTGGCGCTGGCCCCGGAGCTGGTGGTGGTGGGCTACCTGGCCGAGGACCGGCTCTGGGAGGGGGCCCTGCGCCGGCGGGTGGAGGCCGAGTCCCGGCGCCTGGCCGCCCTGGCGGGGCAGGTGCCGCTGGTGCTGGGCACCTGCAGCCCGGCCCCTTCGGGACGGCTGTGGAACGAGCTCTGGTGGTGCGAGGCGGGCCGGGTGCGGGCGGTGGCCCACAAGCGGATCCTGCCCATGTACGACGTGTTCGACGAGAGCCGCTACTTCGAGGCCGACCCGGCCTTCCAGCCCCTGGTGGCGTTCCGGGGCGAGCGCATCGGTCTGTCCATCTGCGAGGACCTGTGGGCCAACCCGGAGTTCACCCCGGGCCCCATCCGCTACCCGTTCGACCCCATCGCCGAGCTGGCCGCGGCGGGGGCCACCCTCATCCTCAACGCCTCCGCCAGCCCCGGGTACCTGGGCAGCTACCTGCCCCCGGGACGGCAGGCGCCCTGGGCGGCGCCCAGCAAGCTGGCCCTGCGCAGCCGCCTGCTGCGGGGCCACGCGGCCCGGCACCGGATCCCCATCGCCTACACCGCCCGGGTGGGGGCGGAGAGCTGGCTCACCTTCGACGGCGGCTCCGGGCTGGCCCACCCGGACGGCACCTGGCAGCGGGACGAGTTCTTCCAGGAGGGGCTGCTGCTGGTGGACACCGGCGGGGGCGGCGCGCCCTGGCCGGCGGAGCCGTCCGAGCCCGCCTGGCTGCGCAAGGCCCTGGGCATGGGGCTGCGGGAGAACCTCAGCAAGCAGGGCCTGGAGGCGGTGGTGGTGGGGCTGTCGGGCGGCATCGACAGCTCGGTGGTGGCCGCCATGGCGGCCGAGAACCTGGGGCCGGAGCGGGTCCTGGGGGTGGCCCTGCCCACCCGGTACACCAGCCAGGAGAGCCTGGTCCTGGCCCGGGCCCAGGCGGACGCCATGGGGATCCCCTTCCTGCGGCTGGACGCGGACCTGCCCTACGCCGGGGCCGCGGCGTCCCTGGAGGCGGCCTTCCCGGGCCGGGAGTTCGGCCTCACCGACGAGAACTTCCAGAGCCGGTGCCGGGGCATGCTGCTCATGGGCGCCACCTCGGAGCCGGCGGTGCACCGGATCCTGGGCACCCAGCGGGTGGCCGTGCTGAACACCGGCAACAAGAGCGAGGCCGCCACCGGCTACTTCACCCTGTACGGGGACGGCATCGGCGCCTTCGGCATCCTGGGCGACTGCCTCAAGGGCCGGGTGTTCGCCCTGGCCCGGGAGCTGGGCCCGGCCATCCCCAAGGGCGTCCTGGAGCGCCGGCCCACCGCCGAGCTGCGCCCCAACCAGACCGACGAGGCCAGCCTGATCCCGTACCGCCAGCTGGACGCCATCCTGGGCACCCTGCTGGAGGCCCGGCGGGAGGAGGAGACCCTCCAGGCGGACCTGGAATGCCTCCTGGAAGGCCCCGACCTGGACCAGGCCCGGGCCGCCCTGCCGCGGATCTTCGACCTGCTGCGGCGGTCGGAGTTCAAGCGCAGGCAGCTGCCGTTCAGCCTGAAGGTGAGCCCCTGGGCGTTCGGGCGGGGGCGGAGGATCCCGCTGACGGGGTTATAGGGTCCGGCAGGACAACTCCGGGCAACGCTCAGTTGGACTCGGAAACGGGATAGGTGGAAGCCACCCGCTCGAACCATTTGCCGGACTGGGACTGCTCCCACCGGACGACCACCTTGTACCGGTCGGTGGGCACCAGCTGGCCGTTGCGGTACGACAGGCCGCGGATGACATTGTCCTCCTCCAGCCAGTACAGCCAGCCGTCGGCGGTGTGCACCAGGCACCGGGGAGCGGGCTGCTGGCCAGATTCCGAAGGGGAAAAGAGGACCAGGCTGCCCGGGCGGTCCACGGCCCGGGTCGCGAGGAACGGGTGCCCCCGCTCCATGAAGTGGCCGGGCGGCGCCACCACCGTCGACAGGGCCCGAGCGCTCTCCTGGGGCAGGGGCTTGCCCGTCCTCTGGGCCTTCAGTTGGGCCTTGGCCGCCTGCAGGCGCTCCCGGGCCAGGGAGTTCTGGCCCGGGACGGGGTGCCCGGGGGCGGAATGCTCGTTGAGCGTGGAGGCCTTCGATTCCACCCTGGGGGTCTTGGGCTTGAAGCCCGAAACATCGGAGGCGCGGCCCAGGGCCGGACCCAGGGCGGCCAGGAGCAGGACGAGGGGGGTCACCGGGGACGGATTTGGCTTGTTCAAGGGCATGGCGGACCTTCCTGGAGCAATTCCTTCCTTTGGGGTGTTCTACGCCGGCCTGGAGGAGGTCACGGCCATCACCGAGGTGGCCTGGCACCGGGAGCGCTTCATGGCGAACACGGGCCAGATCCCCATGGCCCTGGAGCACCAGGTGCTGAGGGCGGCCGTGACCGGCTCCCTGGCGGATATCCGAGGTGGTGGAAAGGAGTGGCCCCAGCTCTACGACCCCGACCCGAACCGCTGCCCCGCCACCCAGGCCTGGGCGGGAGCGCGGCGGGCCGAGGGGCTGGACGGGGTGGCCTATTCCAGCACGCGCCGGGCCGGGGGCAGTTGCGCGGCCCTGTTCCGGCCCAGGGCCGTGACCGCCTGCCGGATCATGAAGCAGGTGACGTTCCTTTGGAACGGGAAGCGGATCGTGGGCTGGTCCTGGAATCCCTGCCCGCCGCGGCCGGGTCGGCCAGGGCCTTCTCCCCCTCCGCCTTGGTCATCTGCAGCAGCGCCACCCCCGCCAGGATCACCACCATGCCCACGGCCATGGCCAGGGTGAAGCGCTCTTTCAGCACCCAGCATCCCAGCCCCACGCCCACCAGGGGATTGACGTACACGTACGCGCTCATCCGGGTCGGTGGCCAGACACGGGATATATAGAGGAAGGCGCTGAACCCGGTCAGGTCCACCAGCACCACCAGGATCGCCAGGGCCAGCCCGGCCCGCCAGGTGAACGGCGCGTGCAGGAAGCCGCCGGTGAAGGGCACCAGGAGCAGGCCCAGGATCCCGCCGGTGAGCATCTGCACCCCCACCTGCCCCAGCACGCCCCGGCCCTGCACGTGCCGGCGCCCGTGCAGGGTCCCGTACGCCCACAGGAACACCGCCAGCATGATCCCGGCGATCCCCAGCAGGTCCAGGCGCTGGGCGCCGGAGCGGGACAGGACCACGATGGCCACTCCGCCCAGTCCCAGCACCAGCCCGGCCCAGGAACTCGGGCCCAGCTTCTCCCGGCCCAGCACCGCGTAGAACAGGGGGGTGGTGGAGCACAGCACCGCGGCCACCCCGCTGCTGACGTAGCGCTCGGCCCAGGCCACCAGGGCACTGGCGGCGGTGAGCAGCAGGAAGCCCTGGAACATGATGTGGGGCAGGTCCCGCCGCCGGGGCCACTCCTCCCCCAGGGCCCGGCTCAGGGCCAGGGCGATCAGGCCGCTGGCCAGGTAGCGGGTCGCCACCATCCCGTACGGAGTGAAAGATTCAATGGCCAGGGCGATGCCGAAGAAGAAGGCTCCCCAGACCAGGGAGACGGTGACGAAAGCGATCCAGGCTTTCATAACGGACGCGCACCTCAGGGCAAGTTGGTTGGCTATGCCCCTATTACACCACCGGGGAGCCCGAGTCCGGTATCATTCATTGCTATGACAACGGACGTCCCCTCCCCGGGCGCCCCCCGACCAACGGGTGCCCCCCGGCCCAGTTTCCGCACCACTGCACTGATCATCGCCAGCGCCCTGTTCATGGAGCAGCTGGACTCCACTGTGCTGGCCACCGCCCTCCCCGCCATGGCCCGGAGCTTCCGGGTCTCGCCCCTGCACATGAGTGCGGCCCTCACTTCGTACATGCTCGGGCTGGCCATTTTCATCCCGGCCAGCGGGTACTTCGCCGACCGGTTCGGGGCGCGCCGGATCTTCCGTCTGGCCATCGCGGTGTTCACGGTGGGGTCGATCCTGTGCGGACAGGCCATGAACCTGCCGTTCCTGGTGGCGGCCCGGCTGTTCCAGGGGATGGGCGGCGCCATGATGGTGCCGGTGGGGCGGCTGGTGCTGCTGCGCTCGGTGGCCCCCGAGGACCTGGTGGAGGCCATGTCCTGGTTCACCGTGCCCGCCCTGATCGGCCCGGTGCTGGGGCCGCCGGTGGGCGGGTTCATCGTCACCTACCTGAACTGGCGCTGGATCTTCTACCTCAACGTGCCCTTCGGCTTCCTGGGCATGTACCTGGCCACCCGGTTCATCGGGGACATCCGGGAGACCCGGGTCCGGGTCTTCGACCTGCCCGGGTTCATCCTGTCCTCCATTTCCCTGTCCTGCATCATGTACGGCTTCGAGATGGCCAGCCGCGGGGGCGGCGAGGGCTGGCTGACGGCAGCCATCCTGACGGTGGGCACGGTGGCCGGCGTGGCCTACTACCGGCACGCCCGGAACTCCGGCCACCCGATCCTGGAGTTCCGCCTGATGAAGGTGCCCAGCTTCGGCATCTCGGTGATCAGCGGCGCCCTGACCCGCATCACCGCCGGCGCCATGCCGTTCCTGCTGCCGATGATGATGCAGCTGGGCTTCGGCTTCACGGCCGCCCGCAGCGGCCTGATCACGGTCACCGGCGCCCTGGGCTCGTTCCTCATGAAGATCCTCACCGGCCCGATCCTGCGCCGGTTCGGCTTCCGCAAAACCCTGATCTGGAACGGCGTGATCGCCACCTGCTTCATCGCCATGTGCGCCGCGTTCCGCCCCTCGTGGCCCATGGCGGCCATCTACGCGGTCCTCCTGGTGAGCGGGTTCTTCCAGTCGCTGCAGTTCACCGCCCTCAACACGGTCGCCTACGCCGACATCCCCCAGCCCCGCATGAGCTCCGCCACCAGCTTCTACGCCACCTTCCAGCAGATGCTGCTGTCGGTGGGCATCTGCATCTCCGCAGCCCTGCTGGCCATGTCCATGGCCCTCGCCGGGCACCGGGGACCGCACCTGTCGGACTTCACCGTGGCATTCCTGGGGGTGACCGCCATCTCCCTGTTCGCGTCCCCGGTCTGCGCGCGTCTGCCCCACAACGCCGGCGCCGCCATGACCGGGCACGGAAACCGGCTGGAGGAGCCGCTGGAGGCGGAACCCTAGGGGCGTCCGTGTCCCGGACGGTCGGCGGCTTGTTCATCCGGGCCCCCGGACAGGCGCCGACCTACTCGTACCCGATCGACTTGGGCGTGCTCGCAAAGCTGCGCGCGCTCAAGTCAATCGGGTTTGCCGTCCTCAAGCCGGCTGAATCGTGGGTTGCGGACTATCGAGGGACTCCTTCCCTTCGATCCAGGTTCATTCCGCGGGCCGGTTTGAAAACGGACGGCACCATGGAATGGGGACCTCCCTGGTCGGCAAACCCGTTTTGCTTGTCGCGCCGCAGCCTGCGAGGACGCGATAAGCAAAACGGGTACTTATGGGTCGGCGCCTCACCGCCGGAGCCATGGTGGGTCGGCGCGAACCGGCCAGGGACGTACGAGAGCACTGGGGGCCGTCGGCAGACACAGCCGGGTCGGGACACGGCCGCCCCAGTAGAACAAGGCGCGTTACAGAGAAGAGCCAGACTTGTCGCAGAGACTATACAGCTCCAGGTCAAAGTGGGATCTGTAACCCCCCTACGACAAGGAGCTGTCCATGCATCTACGCCGACTGATCGCCGCCCTGGCGGCCAATATCGCTCTGGCTGCCGCAGGCTCCGCCTGCCTGGCTTCCGAAACCATCCGGGTCTACACCGCCCTGGAGGCGGACCAGATCCAGGCCTACGAGCAGTCCTTCAACAAGGCCTATCCCGACGTGAAGATCGAGTGGGTGCGCGACTCCACCGGGATCATCACCTCCAAGCTGCTGGCCGAGAAGGCCAACCCCCAGGCCGACGTGGTCATGGGCCTGGCGGCCTCCTCCCTGCTGCTCATGGAGAAGGAGAACCTGCTGCTGCCCTACGCCCCCAAAGGGGTCGAGAAGCTCAACAAGCGCTACGTGAGCGAGAAGAACCCGCCCACCTGGGTGGGCATGGACGTGTGGGGCGCCGCCATCTGCTTCAACACCGTGGAAGCCCAGAAGCAGGGCCTGCCCAAGCCCGAGACCTGGAAGGACCTGCTCAAGCCGGTGTACAAAGGCAAGATCGTGATGCCCAACCCGGCCTCCAGCGGCACCGGCTACTTCGACGTGAGCGCCTGGCTGACCCTGTTCAAGGAGAAGGGCGGCTGGGACTACATGGACAAGCTGCACGAGAACATCGGCCTCTACGTCCACTCGGGCTCCAAGCCGGGCAAGATGGCCGCCTCGGGCGAGTTCCCCATCGGCATCACCTTCGAGTACCGCGCGGCCAAGCTCAAGGCCGAAGGCGCCCCCATCGACCTTATCTTCCCCAAGGAAGGCTGCGGCTGGGATCTCGAGGCCACCGGCATCATGAAGACCACCAAGCACCTGGCCGCCTGCAAGAAACTGGCCGACTGGTGCGCCTCCAAGGACGCCAACGAGCTCTACAAGGAGAACTTCGCCATCGTCGCCTACCCCGGGGTGGTCAGCCCCAACCCCCTGCTGCCCAAGAACTTCGAAGCGATGCTGGTCAAGCAGGACCTGAAGTGGTCGGCCGCCAACCGGGACCGCATCCTGGACGAGTGGACCAAGCGCTACGACGGCAAGTCCGAGCCGAAAGAATAGCGGCGGGTCAGGCGGTGAGGGTCCTCCCATGTCCGGGTTCCTTTCGGTCAACGGCGTCGTCAAGCGGTTCGGGGCGTTCACGGCCCTCGCCGGGATCGACCTCCAGGTCGCCAAGGGCGAGTTCATGTGCCTGCTCGGCCCTTCGGGCTGCGGCAAGACCACCCTGCTGCGGATCATCGCCGGGCTGGAAACCCAGGATATGGGCACGGTGCTGGTGGAGGGCAGGGACATCAGCCGCCTGCCCCCTGCCCAGCGCGACTACGGGATCGTCTTCCAGAGCTATGCGCTGTTCCCCAACCTCACGGTGGCGCAGAACGTCGGCTACGGGCTCCGCTCGGGCCGCGCGGCGCGCCGCGGCCGGGTGGAGGAGCTGCTGGCCCTGGTGGGGCTGACCGGCGAGGACCGGAAGTACCCCAGCCAGCTTTCCGGGGGGCAGCAGCAGCGGGTGGCCCTGGCCAGGGCCCTGGCCACCTGCCCCGGGATGCTGCTCCTGGACGAGCCCCTTTCGGCCCTGGACGCCCGGGTCCGGGTGCATCTCCGCCGGGAGATCAAGCAGCTGCAGAGGAAACTGGGCATCACCACCATCATGGTCACCCACGACCAGGAGGAAGCCCTGAGCCTGGCCGATACGGTGGCGGTGATGCACAGCGGAACCCTGGAGCAGGTCGGTCCGCCCGAGCAGGTCTATCGCCTCCCGGAGACCCAGTTCGTGGCCGACTTCGTGGGGCACTCCAACCTGCCCCAGGTCCAGGTGGGGGCCGACGGCCGGGTGGAACTGGCGGGATTCCCGATCCCCCTGGCCGGCTCTCATCCGGCCGGGGCCGCGCGCCTGTTCTGCCGCCCCGAGGACCTCCAGATCGGGTCCTGGGACGGCATCGACGGCCATGGACTGATGGCCCAGGTGGAGAGCCTGGAGTTCCTGGGCCCGATCCGCCGGGTGACCCTGCGCCTGGAGCGGGCCAGGGAGATCCTGCTGAACGTCGACCTCAACTCCAAGGACCCCGGGATCCGCGAAGGGGAGCGTGTGCCGGTGCGGTTCCCGGCGGAACGCATGCGCCTGTTCACGGAAACCCGGGCATGACCTCGCGCGGTCCCTCCTCGTTTATATCTGGCGATGAGCGGTTCGCCCGGATCCTGGCCTGGGCCATGGCCGGACTGATGCTGGTGTTCCTGGCCTGGCCCCTGGGCGAGATCCTGGTCAAGGCGCTCCAGAACCATGACGGGCAGTTCGTGGGGCTCCAGAACCTGCGCGAGGTGCTCACCGAGACCCGCACCCTGGACGCCGCCTGGAACAGCCTGGCCATCGCCGGGGGCGTGACGGCCCTGGTGGTGCCCACGGCCCTGGCCTTCGCCTACGCCCTGGCCCAGGCGCGGATCCCGGGGCGGGCGATGTTCAAGCTCATCGCCCTCAGCCCGCTGCTCACTCCGTCCCTGATGCCGGCCATCTCCCTGGTCTACCTGTTCGGCAACCAGGGCCTGCTCAAGGGGTGGCTGCACGGACACCCCATCTACGGCCCCCTGGGCATCGTGCTGGGGGAAGCCTTCTACACCTTCCCGTACGCCGTGCTGGTCCTGGCCACCGCCCTGTCGGTGGCCGACGCCCGGCTGTACGAGGCCGCGGAGGTGCTGGGCGCGGGACGGCTGAAGAAGTTCCTCACGGTCACCCTGCCCAACATCCGCTATGGGCTCATCTCCGCCTGCCTGATCGTGTTCACCCTGGTCATCACCGATTTCGGCGTACCCATCGTGGTGGGCGGGAAGACCAACGTGCTGGCCCTGGAAGCCTACAAGCAGGTGCTGGGCCAGCAGAACTTCCAGAAGGGGGCCGCGGTGGGGCTGGTGCTGCTGGTGCCCGCCCTGGTCAGCTTCGCGGGCGAGCGTTGGCTGGCCCGGGGCCGGGGCGGGACCTTCAGCGGCAGTTCCAGGCCCTACGTGGCCAGGCGGAGCCTGGCGCGCAACGGCCTGCTCTGGGTCCTGTGCGCGGCGGTCTGCACCTTCCTGGTTGCCATGGTCGGCACCGCCGTCGCGGCGTCCTTCATCAAGCTCTGGCCCTACAAGATGAACCTGACCCTGGCCCACTACGATTTCGCCGACATGGACGGCGGCGGCTGGCTGGCCTTCCACAACAGCCTCATCCTGGGCGCGCTCACCGCGGTGGTGGGCTGCGCGGTGGTGTTCACCGGCGCCTACCTGGCCGAGAAGACCCCGGCGCCCCGGCCGGTGGCGGCCGCGATCAACTCCCTGGCCCTGATCCCCATGGCGGTGCCCGGACTGGTGCTGGGCCTGGGCTACGTGTTCTGCTTCAACCGTCCGGGCAACCCCCTGCACCCGCTCTACGGGACCATGGCCATCCTGGTCATCTCCACGGTGGTGCACTTCTACACCACCGCCCACCTGGCCCTGATGACCTCCCTGCGCCAGATCGACGGGGAAGCGGAGGCGGTGGCCCGCAGCCTCAAGCGCCCCTGGTGGACCACCTGCTGCCGGGTGGCCCTGCCCATGACCCTGCCCGCCCTGCTGGACGTGGCCCGGTTCCTGTTCGTCTCGGCCATGACCACGGTGAGCTGCGTGATCTTCCTCTACACCCCCAAGACCGTGCTGGCCTCGGTGGCGGTGGTGAACATGGACGACGCCGGGGATGTGGCACCGGCCGCCGGCATGGCCACCCTCATCGTGGCCAGCGCCCTGGCGGTCACCCTGCTTTCCCATGCGGTCGGATGGCTGCTGGATCGGAAGACCCAGGCCTGGCGCAAGGCCACGGCCTGAACGATATCATTCCCCACCGGAGGACCCCATGCGCGATCCGATCCTGCTCACCCCCGGACCCCTGACCACCTCCCTGGCCACCAAGGTGGCCATGCTCTACGACCGGGGCTCCTGGGACGCGGACTTCAACGTCCTGACCGCGAGCGTCTGCCGCCGCCTGACCGCCATCGTGGACGGCCTCGACGACTTCGTCTGCGTGCCCCTGCAGGGGTCCGGCACGTTCGCCGTGGAGGCCGCGGTGGGCACCCTGGTGCCCTGGGACGGCAGGCTCCTGGTGCTGGTGAACGGGGCCTACGGGGAGCGCATGGCCAAGCTCACCCGGATCATGGGCCGGAGCCTCTCGGTGCTGGACTTCGGCGAGACCGGCCCGGTGCTCCCGGAACGGGTGGCGGCGGCCCTGGACCAGGATCCGGCGGTCACCCACGTGGGCATCATCCATTGCGAGACCAGCACCGGGATGCGCAATCCCCTGGAGCAGGTGGCCCAGGTCGTCCGGGCCGCCGGGCGCCGCCTGATCGTGGACGCCATGAGCTCCTTCGGCGTCCTGCCGCTCTCGGCGAGGGAGACGGCCTTCGACGCCGTCATCGCCTCCAGCAACAAGGCCCTGGAGGGGGTGCCCGGCATGGGCTTCGTGCTGGCCCGGCGGGAGGCCCTGATGGCGGCCAAGGGCCGCGCCCATTCCCTGTCCCTGGACCTGCACGACCAGTACGTCTACCTGCAGCAGACTGGCCGCTGGCGCTTCACTCCGCCGACCCACGTGGTGGCCGCCCTGGGCGCGGCCCTGGACCAGTACGACGCCGGAGGCGGACGGCCCGGGCGCCTGGCCCGCTACCAGGCCAACTGCGACCGGCTGCTGGCGGGACTGGAGGCCCTGGGCCTGAAGCCGTTCCTGCCCCGGGAGCTCCAGGCCCCGGTCATCGTCACCGTGCTCGCCCCGGACCACCCCGCCTACGCCTTCCCGGACCTCTACGCCCGGGCCAAGGCGGCCGGGTTCATCCTCTACCCCGGCAAGCTGACCGCCGTGGAGACCTTCCGGGTGGGCTGCATCGGCGCCATCGGCACCGCCGAGATCGAAGCGGCCCTCAACGCCATCGGCCAGGCCCTGCGCGAAATGGGCGTGCCGGCGGCCTCCGAACCCTTGACCCTTTCCCCGCGAGGCTAGCCATGCCCACCTCCTCACGCCATGCCCACGGCCCGCTCCAGGCCGTGATCTTCGACTGGGCCGGAACCATCGTGGACTACGGTTCCTTCGCCCCCACCCGGGTGCTGACCGAAGCCTTCAGGGAGCGCGGGGTGGAAGTGACCCTGGCGGAGGCCCGGGTGCCCATGGGCCTGCCCAAGTGGGACCACATCCAGGTCCTGACCCGGCTTCCGGGCGTGGCCGAGCGCTGGGAGCGCCGCCACGGCCGCCGGCCCGGGAAGGAGGACGTGGACGCCCTCTACGCCCGGTTCCTCCCGCTCCAGAACGAATACATCGCCCAGTACTCGACGGTGATCCCCGGGGTGCTGCCGGTGCTCGACCTGCTGCGGGGCAGGGGGATCCGCACCGGTTCAACCTCGGGCTATCCCCGGGAGGTCATGGACCGGCTGGTGGCTTGCGCCGAGGCCCTGGGGCTGCGCCTGGACCACAACGTGGCCGGGGACGACCTGAAGCCCGGCGGCCGCCCGGGGCCCTGGATGGCCCTGGCCAACGTGATCGAACTGGGCGTGCGGGACGTGGCCGCCTGCGTCAAGGTGGACGACACCGAGCCCGGCATCGTCGAAGGGCTGAGCGCCGGCATGTGGACCGTGGGCGTGGCCGTGTCCGGCAACGAGATGGGGCTCACCCGGGAGGAGGTGGAAGACCTGGGGCCGGAGGAACTGAGGGCCCGCCGGTATCGGGCGGCGGAGCGGTTCATGGGCTGGGGGGCGCACTTCGTCGTCGACACGGTGGCCGACCTCGTGCCCGTGCTGGGGGAGATCGAGGACCGCCTGCGTCGCGGGGGCCGGCCGTAGCAACCGCAGCGAACCTTCCGCCACGAATTCGCCCAGGCCGATGGTGAAGACCAGGCACCCGTACAGCGCGTGCTCCAGGGTCGCCGACAGCAGCCCGCCGTTGCGGCGGTAGGTGCGGGCGAACAGGAGCCCGCCGGGCAGGGTCAAGGCCACCGCGATCCAGTTGCGGAACACCAGGTGGGTGAGGGCGAAGGCCACCGCGCTGCCTACCGCCAGCCATTTCCCGTTGCCGAACAGGATGCGGTAGCGGTGGAAGAAGAACACCCGGAAGATGAGTTCCTGGGGCAGGGCCGACAGGGGCGGGTAGAGGGCCATGACCGCCAGCCAGCCCAGAGGGTGGTGCAGGGGGAGGGCGAACAGCGCTCGGGGGCGGACGGCCCAGACCGTGGCCAGCAGCACCGGCGTGAGCAGGGCGAAGGTGGCCAGGATCCGGCGCCATTCGCCGGGACCCACTTGTCCGGCGCCCAGCCAGCGCGCGTTCAACTTGCCGTCCAGGTACAGCCGCCAGGCGCAATAGAGGGCGGTCAGCCAGAGCAGGGGCATCAGGGGCGCCCGTAGCCAGCGGAAGGCGAGCAGCACCGGGAGAAGTCCGAACAGGAGGAGGATCTCCAGGACCCTCGCGGCTTTGGCCGCCCTGGAGGCCATCGGGAGATCGATCTGAATGTCCGGGGTTCCCATGTGAAACTAATAATCAGGGTCACAAGATAGGGGCATTCGGGACCCTGGTCAAGGAGCCGGCCCGGGGCCGTCCTGCCATCGGGAGGGATCTTCGACGAAGCAACCCCGGGAACCGTCAACGCCACGACGATCCAGTTGCGGAACACCAGGTGACTGATGCCGAAGGCCACCGCGCTGGCCACCGCCAGCCAGGCCCCGTCCCCGAACAGGGTGCGGTGGCGGGTGAAGATATAGGCCCGGAAGATTTCGCTTTGACATAAACATTTTTTTCGAACATCCTTTTAAATCAAATATTTCAGACAGCTCGGCGCCGTGCTACGGCTCAACGATTCGCGGGTCCAGGCCACCTGCCTGGGCGTGAGCGCATGACCGGTCCGGGGCCGTCGCCCCGGCCTTCGACCTTGCGGAGGAATGACCATGAAGCCTGCAGCAGCAGACCTGGTGCTGAAGAACGTGAAGGTGTACACCGTCGACCCGGAATTCCGGGTGGCCGAGTGCCTGGCGGTGGCCGGGGGCCGGATCGTGGACGTGGGGCCCGAGGCCCGGGTGCTGGAACGCTGGACCCCGGCCCAGGTGGTGGACGGCAAGGGCCGCTGGGTCTACCCGGGGCTCATGGACCCCCACAGCCACCTGTTCGGCTACGCCATCAGCCTGGGCAACGCCGATCTCACCGGCGCCCGCTCCTGGGAGGAGACGGTGGACCGGGTCCGGGAACACCAGCGGAAGCACCCCACGGCCTGGGCCCAGGGCCGGGGCTGGAACCAGGAGGACTGGCCGGGCCAGGCCTTCCCCACCCGGGACTTGCTGGACCGGGCCTTCCCGGACCAGCCGGTGCTCCTGGTGCGGGTGGACGGCCACGCCGCGGTGGTCAACGGCGCCGCCCTGGCCCTGGCCGGGGTGGACGAGCGCACCCGGGTGGACGGGGGCGAGTTCACCCAGTCCGCAGGCCGCCTGACCGGGCTGCTCATCGACAACGCCATCGAACGGGTCCGCCAGACCGTGCCGCTGCCGGACCGGGAGGCCCGGGAGAGGGCGCTCCTGCAGGCCCAGGGCAACTGCTTCCAGGTAGGCCTGACCTCGGTGTGCGACGCGGGGATCAGCCTGGACGAGGTCCTGCTCCTGGACGACCTGCACCAGGCGGGCCGGTTCAAGCTGAGGGTCTACGCCATGCTCGACCCCACCCAGGAGAACTACGACCATTTCCTCGCCCGGGGCGTCTACGTCACCGACCGGCTGACGGTGCGTTCCGTCAAGACCTACGCGGACGGGGCCCTGGGCTCCCGGGGCGCCCTGCTGCTCCAGCCGTACCAGGACGACCCCATCAACCGGGGCCTGCAGCTGGCGTCGCGGGAGGCCCTGGACGCCATCTGCCGCCGGGCCCATGCGGCCGGCTACCAGGTCTGCACCCACTGCATCGGCGACGCGGCGGTGCGGCTCATGCTGGACCTCTACACCCCCTACCTGGAGCCGGGCAACGACCGCCGCTGGCGGATCGAGCACGCCCAGATCATCGACCCGGAGGACCTGCACCGGTTCGGCCGCCATGGCGTCGTCCCCTCGGTCCAGACCACCCACGCCACCTCGGACATGCGCTGGGCCGCGGAACGGCTGGGCCCGAGGCTGAAGCACGGCTACCGGTACCAGGAACTGCTGGGCGAGAACGGCTGGCTGCCCAACGGCAGCGACTTCCCGGTGGAGCGCATCGACCCCCTGCTGGGGTTCTACGCCGCGGTGGCGCGCAAGGACGCGCGCGGGTGGCCGGAAGGGGGGTTCCAGATGGAGAACGCCCTGACCCGGGAGCAGGCGCTGCGGGCCATGACCATCTGGGCGGCCCGGGCCAACTTCGAGGAGGCCGGCCGGGGCAGCCTGGAGCCCGGCAAGTGGGCCGACTTCGTCATCCTGGACCGGGACCTGATGACCGTCCCGGAACCGGAACTGCTCTCGGCCCGGGTCGTGGCGACCTACCTGGGCGGGGAGAAGGTCTATGCCCGCTGACCGCCCCCCAGGGCCGTCGACCCCATTCGCGGCGCAAGCCCCTTGGCAGGAGGTGCCATGCCAGCTGACCTCATCTTGACCGGCGGAAAGATCTGCACCGTGGACCCGGCCCGCCCCTGGGCGGAAGCCGCGGCCGTGGTCGGGGAAAGGATCGCGGCCGTGGGATCGGCCCGGGACCTGGAGGCCTGGACGGGGCCCGGGACCCGCCTGCTCGACCTCCAGGGCAGGATGGTCCTCCCGGGCTTCACCGACGCCCACGTGCACTTCATGGAGGGCGGGCAGACCCTGCTGGGCGTCCAGCTGCGCGACGCCGCCACCCCGGAGGCTTTCGTCGCCCGCATCGCGGCCAAGGCCCGGGAACTGCCCGCCGGGACCTGGATCCTGGGCGGGAACTGGGACCACCAGTCCTTCCCCGGGGCCGAACTGCCCCGCCGGGAATGGATCGACGCCGTGACCCCCGACCACCCGGTGAGCGTGAGCCGGATGGACGGCCACATGGCCCTGTGCAACAGCCTGGCCCTGCGCATGGCCGGGGTGGACCGCGGCACGCCCACCCCCGCCGGGGGCGCCATCGTGCGCGATCCGGCCACGGGCGAGCCCACCGGCATCCTCAAGGACGCGGCCCGGAACCTGGTGCGCCGGATCATTCCGGAGCCCACCGCGGCCCAGCTCCGCGCCATGGCCGAGACCGCCCTGGCCGCGGCCGCGGCCAAGGGCGTCACCACCGTGCACGACGTCTCCGGCGAACGGGGCTTCGCGGTCTACCAGGACCTCCTGGGGCAGGGGCAGCTCACCTGCCGCATCGCCTTTTACCTCCCCATTGTCTGGATGGACAACGTGTTCGAGCCAGACCTGGTGTCCGGGCTCCGCTCGGACACCAGGTGGGGGAGCCCGAGGGGGGACGGAGAGGGAGCGGAGCGAGCACGCGATCCCCTCTCGTTCCTATCGGCGTTCGGGTCCACCCGGCTGCGGTTCGCCGGGCTCAAGGGCTTCACCGACGGTTCGCTGGGGTCCGGCACCGCCCTGTTCTTCGAGCCATACTCCGACGAGCCCGGCAACTGCGGCCTGTTCCACGACCAGATGTTCCCCGAGGGGGTGATGGCCCAGCGGGTCCAGGCGGCGGACCGCCACGGGCTCAACGTGGCCGTCCACGCCATCGGCGACCGGGCCATCGCCACCCTGCTGGACATCTTCCAGGAGGCCGCCGGGGCCGGCGGGTTCCCGGGCCGGCGCCTGCGCGTGGAACACGTGCAGCATGTCCGGCCCGCGGACTTCGAACGCCTGGCGCGCCTGGGGGTGGTGGCCTCGGTGCAGCCGTACCACGGCATCGACGACGGCCGCTGGGCCGAGGGCAGGATCGGCCCCCAACGGGTGAAGTGGGCCTTCCCGTACCGGTCGCTGCTGGACGCCGGCGTGCCCCTGGCCTTCGGCTCCGACTGGCCGGTGGCGCCCATGGACCCCATCCAGGGCATCTACGCGGCGGTGACCCGCCGCACCCTGGACGGGCGGCACCCGGACGGCTGGGTGCCGGCCCAGAAGGTCCCCCTGGCGGCCGCCATCCACGCCTCCACCATGGGCGGCGCCTGCGCCGAGTGCGCCGAGCGGGAGAAGGGCTCGGTGACCGCGGGCAAGCTGGCCGACTTCGTGGTGCTGGACCGGAACCTGTTCGAGATCCGGCCGGAGGAGATCGCCGAAGCCCAAGTGGTGGCCACCATTTGCGGGGGGGAGGTGGTTTACCAGCGGTGAGGCGAGGCCCGGGCCAACCTTTCCGTCCCGGGGATGGTCTATGGGAGGTCGGCCCGTCCGGACCCCTGGAGGCTCCATGCGCCTGCGTCTCATGCTGCTGCTCCTCCCCCTGGCCCCCCTGGCCGCCCAGGAACCCTTGCCGTTCCTGGAGCATGAGCCGGGACCAGAGCGCGGCTGGGCGCTCACCCTGGGGGCCCGGGTGCTGGACCACCCCGACTACCTGGGGTCCGACGTCCGGCGCACGAACCTGCTGCCGGTGTTCGACGCGGAATACAACCGGACCTGGTACCTGGGCTCCAGCCGGGTGGGGCCCGGCTTCGGCGGCGGTGCCCACGTCTGGCGGGAGGGGGGATTCACCTGGGACCTGGGCCTGGGGGTCGGCGACAGCCGCCCCGAAAGCCGCTCGCCCCTCCTGGCTGGGATGGGGGACCAACGGGCCGACCTGTTCGCGGGAACGGGCCTCCACTACCACTTCCAGGGATTCCACGCTGGCCTGACCCTCTCCCACGGCCTGCGCGACGACGCGGGCGACCGGGTGACCCTCACCCTGGGGCAGGTGGTCCGGGTGGCGCCGCGCTGGTTCCTCTCGGCGGGGGTCTACGGGACCTGGGCGGACACCGACGCCATGAACTACGAATTCGGGATCACCCCCCAGCAGGCCGCGAACCGGGCCATGTTGGCGGCCCTGGGGGAAGCTTCCCTGACCCCCGCCCAGTTCGGTCCCTTCACCGCCCAGGCGGGGGTGCGGGACGTGGGCACCCGGATCGCCCTGAACTACCGTCCCAGGCCGCGGTGGACCTGGACCGTGGAGATCCAGGGCGACGAACTCCTGGGCGGCGTCCGGAACAGTCCCCTGGTGGCGCGGAACGGGAGCCTGGCCGGGGGGGCGGGTTTCGCCTACCGGTTCTGAACGCCCTGATTCTCCAAGAATCCTGGATCGGGGTTGCCGGCTCTGTTATCTTGCTTTCGACTTAATCCAACCCGGATCCACCCGCTCCCGCCCCCGCCACCCGCATGTGGCGTCCGCTGCCGGGGTTTCCATCATCCCGTGAATCCACCCGCTGACGCTGGCCCGGCGTCGGACAGGAGGCCGGAGCCGGCCCGCGGCCCCGCCGAATGGAGGATGTCATGAAACGGATTGCGTGCACCGGCCCGATACTGGCGGCCCTGATCCTGGCGGCGTTGCAGGCCTGCGGAGGCGGAGGCGGAGGCAGCTCCTCGCCTCCTGCGACCAATCCGGGAGCCATGGAGGGGCCCTGGACCGGCTCCATCACCTCCAACACCAGCGGCCAGAAGACCGGGGCGGCCCTGGTGCTGAGCACGGGCGCCATGGCCATGGGGGCCGACGACGGCATTTCTGCCGCCGGATCCATTTCCGCCTCCGGCACGTCCTTCTCGGGCTCCGGCACGGCCGTCTCGCCGTCGGCGCTGACCGGGCAGCACTTCACCGTCAACGGGAACGTGACCGCCGACCAGTCCTTCTCGGGCACCTACGCCACCCCCACCGACAGCGGGACCGTGTCCTTCAACTGGGACGCCAACGCCGACTACACCACCCCGGTGAACATGGCCAACATGGCCGGGACCTGGCAGTCCACCTCCAATTTCGCCAACGCGACCCTGAACGGCACCCTCGCCACCGATGGGGCCTTCACCGGCACGAGCCCCAGCGGCACCTTCAACACCCAGCTGAGCGTGGTGGATCCGGCCAAGAACGCTTTCACCATCCAAGGCAGCTACACCCAGAGCAACGTGACCGCACCTTCAGCGGCCTGGCCTTCTTCGACGTCGTCGGCACGCCGATCCTGTATCTCCAGGCTTCCGGCTCGGCCAACGGGATCTGGAGCATGTTCGCCGGGGAATTCCAGCAGACCTCGGCTCCGAACGTGCCCACCATCACCAGCTTCAGCGCCAGCCCAGCCACCATCGGACCCGGGGCCACCGCCACCCTCACCGGGGTGTTCCCCAGCGGCACCGGGGTGATCACCCCCGGCCCCCTCCAGGCCCCCTCCGGGACCGGGGTGCAGGTCACGCCCACCGCCACCACCACCTACACCCTCACGGTCACCAGCGCCGAGGGCGGAACCGCGACCAAGACCACCACCGTGACCGTCAACACCACGTCCGATCCCACCATCACCAGCTTCATCGCCAACCCGTCCGCCATCCCCCTCGGCGGCAGCTCCACCCTCACCGGGGTGTTCAGCAACGGCACCGGGATGATCACCCCCGGCAACCTCCCGGCCACCTCCGGGATCGGGGTGCCGGTCAGGCCCACCACCACCACCCCGTACACCCTGACGGTGACCAAGACCAACTATCTCCCGGCCACCCAGACCGCGACGGTCACCGTGAGCGCCACCGCTCCCGGCTCTCTGGACAATGGGTTCGGCACCAGCGGCATCGCGGCCACCACGGTCGGCTCGTTGAACGACGACATCGTCAATGCCGTTGCCATCCAGCCCCTCGACGGCAAGATCCTCCTCGCCGGGTATTCGAAAGTCAGCTCCACCGAGAACGAATTCAGCCTGGTCCGCCTCAACACGGACGGCACCCTGGATTCGAACTTCGGCGGCGGGGGGAAGGTGCTCATCCCCATCGGGACGAAGATTGACGAAGCCGAAGCGGTGGTGGTCCAGCCCTCCGACGGCAAGATTCTCCTGGCCGGGTACACCCAGGTCAGCACCACCCAGAAAGAGTTCGCCCTGGTCCGCCTCGACACGGACGGTACTCTGGACACCACCTTCAACACCACCGGCAAGGTGACCAAGGCCATCGGGTCGACCGACGACGAGGCCGAAGCGGTGGTGGTCCAGCCCGACGGCAAGATCGTCGTGGCCGGGTTCACCACCTCCGGCGGCGTCATGAAGATCGCCCTCGCCCGCTACACCGCCGCCGGTGCCCCGGACACCGGGTTCGGCACCAACGGCTTGGTGGTCACCGCCGCCGGCACCGACGGCTCCGTGGCGAACGCATTGGCACTCCAGTCCAACGGCAGCATCGTCGCGGGGGGCTGGGCCGCCAACGTCTCCACCACTTCGGCGTTCGTCGTGGTCCGATACAACACCGACGGCAGCCTGGACCACACCTTCGACACCACCGGCATCGCGGTCACCGCTGTCGGGACCGCCTATAACAGCGGCTTGGCCTGCGCCATCCAGCCCTCCGACGGCAAGATCCTCCTGGCCGGGGGAGCGTACCAGAACAGCAACCTTGGCCAGTTCGCCCTGGCCCGGTACAACACCGACGGCAGCCTGGATACCAGCTTCGGCTCGAACGGCACAGGCACGGTGACCACGCCCATTGGGACCTTGTTCGACATGATTTACGGAATCGCCGTCCAGTCCGACGGCAAGATCGTTGCCGCAGGCGCCACGGAGACCAGTTCCGGTGTCTACGAAGTGGCGCTGGCGCGCTACGGCACGGACGGCACGCTCGACAGCACCTTCGGCGAAGCAGGCAAGACGGTCACCCTGGTGGGTTCCTACGGCGTGTGGGGGAGCGAGCTGGGCGTGGCCCTGCAGTCCAACGGCGACATCGTGGTGGGCGCCAGCGAGGCCATCTCGAGCAGCACCTACGAGTTCGCCGCCCTGCGCTACTTGCCTTGATGGGATCTTTCGGCGCCGGTAGCCTCCCTTTCCGGAGGGAGGCTACCGTGACGGGCCAGCACCTGATCCTGTACGACGGCGCCTGCGGGCTGTGCCGCCGGAGCGTGGCCTGGGCGCAGGCCCGGGACCCGGAAGGCCGGTTCCGCACCGTGCCCTACCAGGAAGCTCCCGGACTGACCCCCACCCTCCGCGCGGCCTGCGCCCGGGCGGTGCACGTGGTGCGGGCCGACGGCGGGATCCTGAAGGGGGGACGGGCGGTGCTGTTCGTCCTCGAGCACACCGGGATGCCCCGGCTGGCCCGGGCCGCGTCCCGGCCGCCCCTGGTGTGGCTGGTGGAACTGGGCTACCGGCTGGTGGCGGCGAACCGGGGCTGGATCGGGCGGGTGCTGTTCCGGACCGGTGCGGGCCGGGACACCTTTCACGGCAGGTAGCACAGAACGGCGAACTGGTCCTGGCCGCCGGTGGTCTCCTGGGCGGCCACGACGATCCGGCCGTCGGCCTGGAGCGCCATGGCGACCGGGGCGATCGGGTCGGGCCCGGCCCCCGTGGTCACGATGCCTCTGGTGCCGAACCCGGCATCAAGCTTGCCGTCCGGCTCGAAACGCACCAGGCCGATCCCCGTGAGCGCGTCGAGGGCCGTCGCGCCGGCGGCGACGATCCTGCCGTCGGATCGGACGGCCACGCCGTCGGCGGCATCGGCGCCGGTGATGGCGAGGGTCACGATCCCGCTGGTCCCGAAACCCGCATCCAGGGACCCGTCGGTGCCATAGCGGGCCAGGGCGAACAGCGTGTCGCCCGAGGTGTCCGTGGTCATTCCGGCGGCGACGATCTGTCCGTTGGGCTGGATGCAGAGGGCCGAGATCACGTCATCGGACGGCCCGATGGGGGTGGTCACGAAACCGCCGGAGCCGAAGGTGCCGTCCGGGACGCCGGTGGCGCTGTAGCGCGCCAGGGCGAAGGTGCTCGCGCCTTCGGCGACGATGATTCTGCCGTCGCCCTGGAGGGCCAGCGCACGGGCGAAACTCACCGTCTGGCCGGTCACGATGCCGACGGAACCGAAGGCGGGGTCCAGGGAGCCGTTGGCCTGGTAGCGCGCCAGGAAGAAGAAGGGCAATGCGTTCCCGGCCACCAGGATCCGGCCGTCGGGCTGGATCGCCACGGCGGTGGCCGAGGCGTCCGCGGAGTTGATCGCGGTGGTCACCTTGCCGCCGGTGCCGAAGGTGGTGTCCAGGCTGCCGTCGGTGTTGTACCGGGCCAGGGCCACCTGCTGGACGATGCCGCCGCTGGTGGACCCGGCCGCGACGATCCTGCCGTCGGCCTGGAGGGCCAGCGCCTGGATCGCGTCCGTGGTGCCGATGGCGGTGGTCACCTCGCCGCTGGAGCCGAAGCTGGGGTCCGGGGAACCGTCCGCAGCGTACCGGGCCAGGGCGAACAGGGCGCCGCCGGTGACGTGGGACGAACCGCCCACCAGCACCCTGCCGTCCGCCTGGAGGACCATGGCGGCGGGCAAGTCGCCGAGGGTGCCGAAGGTCGGGTCCAGGGAACCGGAGGCGGGGACCCCGGTCAGGGTCACGGTGGCCTGGGCGGTCGTGACCGCGCCCTGCGGGCTGGTGACGGTCAGGGTGTAGGTGGTGGTGGCGATGGGCGACACGCTCACCGCCGCGCCGGAGGCGGCGGCCAGGTTGCCGGGGGTGATCACCCCGGTCCCGCCGCTGAACACCCCGGTGAGGTTGGAACTGGTCCCGAAGGCGATGGTGGCCGGATCGGCCCCGAAGCTGGTGAGGGTGGGCGGCACCGGGGCGGGGGGGGTGGGCGGGGCGGGGAGCAAGGTCCCCCCGCCGCCGCAGGCCAGCACCGTCGTCAGGACAAGGCACGCAAGGACAAATCGGTAAATGGTTCCCTCCATGGATGGATCCGCTTCCCGGCCCCGGAACCAGGGCCCGCCGCCGCGGGGCGGACCGGACCGGGTGCCCGGTGGGGCCTGGAAGCGGGAACCAGTATGGACCGCCTGACGAGCGGGAGGGGATTCCTTCCGCCTACTTGAGCTTGCTCAGGTTGAGGGCGGCCAGGTCGGCGGGAAGGGGCACCGCGCCGAAATTGGCCACGTCCGCCTGGCCTTGCTGGGAAAGGATGAACCGGATGAACTCCTTCGCCAGCGGATCGCACGGCTGGCCCGGAGGGATGTTCAAGTAGATGTACAGGAACCGGGCCAGGGGGTACTTGCCGTTGAGGACGTTCTGCACCGTGGGCAGGATGGCGGACATGCCGCGGTAGTCGATGATGGGCACGGCCTTGACCATCCGCACCGAGTGCTGGATGGGGCCATAGGCGATGGCCGAAGCGTCCATGGCCGCCGCCTCCACCAGGGCGAACTGGTCCATGACGGGCTTCACCACGGACTTGAATTCGCCCTTGCGCAGCACCCGCTCCTTGAAGAAGGCCCGGGTGCCGGAGTTCTCGTCCCGGCCGTAGGGCTGGATGGCGCGGGTGGCCCATTCCTGGGTCAGGCCCAGGTCTCCCCACAGGTCCAGGGAGCGCTCCAGGCCCTCTTTCCGGTCGAGGGAATAGATGGCGTCCACCTGCTCCAGGCCGAGCTGGGAGATGGGGTGTTGGCGTTCACATAGATGGCGATGGCGTCCATGGCCACCACGATGCGGGTGGGCGGGTAGCCGTACTTGGCCTGGAAGGCGGTCCACTCTCCGGCGTCCATCTCGCGGCTCATCTGGCCCATGATGGTGGTGCCCTCCATCAGGGCCTTGGGCGCGGTGGCCGAGCCCTTGCAGATGAAATTGCTCTTGATCCTGGGGTGGGCGGCGTGGAAGTCGTTGAACCAGAGCAGCATCAGGGGTTCCATGGAATCGGAGCCGATGCTGGTCAAGGTGCCGGTTGCCGGTGCCGCGGGGTCGGGCGCATAGACCAGAAGCTTGGCCTCCAGGGGCGCGGGCTTGGGCTGGAGCATCAGGGGCGTTTCCGCCGGCGGGGCGGGCGCGGCCGGAGGAGGCGCCGTCTCGGCCTGGGCCGGAGCCGCAGGCGGAGGAGGCGTGGGCGGGGCCGTGCCGGGGCGGTAGCAGGCCATGAAGCCCAGGACAAGGAGGGCAGGGAGGAACAGGCGCATGGGGAGGCTCCTCGCTCCAGGAGACCCGGGGGGCTTGAAGGGCGTATGACCTGGTCACGAAAAGGTTGTAAATCCTTGAGTACAACCGTCTCGCGGGGTGGAACCGGGGGCATCATGGGTGGGCCTGAAGCCGGGAGGAGGTCAGCCATGGGGAGGTCGTCCGCCGAGGTGGTTATCATCGGCGCCGGAGTGCTGGGCTGCGCCATCGCCTACCACCTGGCCGGGCTGGGAATGCAGACCCTGGTCCTGGAGCGCCTGGACGTCGCCCAGGGGTCCACGGCCCGGGCGGCGGGCCTGCTCACCCGTGTCCGCGCCAAGTCCGACCTGATGGCCCTGGTCCGGGCCACCTACGAGGACCTGGAGCGGCTGCAGGCCGAGACCGGGGAGCCGCTGGGAGCGCGACGGACCGGCAGCCTCCACGTGGGCGCCTCCCCGGACGCCAAGGCCGCCCACCGGGCCATGATGGACCTGGCCGCCGCCGGGGGCGAGGCGGTGCGCTGGATCGGGGCCAGGGAGGCCATGGCCATGGTCCCATGGCTGCGCCTGCGCGGTGATGAGGAGGTGTTCTCCACCCCGGGAGACGCTTACATCGACGGCCATGCCCTGGCCTGGGGCTACGCTCGGGCCGCCCGGGCCCGGGGGGCCCGGATCCTGGTGGGCGAGGCGGTGCTGGAGGTGCAGGTGGAACGGGGCCGGGCCACCGGGGTGCGGACCGCCGGCGGAGTCGTGGCTGCCGGGGCGGTGGTGGTGGCCGCCGGCCCCTGGTCGAACCTCCTGGCCTGGGGCGCCGGCGCGCCCATTCCCATGGCCCCGGTGCGCAGCCACTACTGGATCACCGCGCCCGACCGGCGGTTTCCCCCCGACATGCCGTTCCTGGTCCTGCCCGACGCCAGGGCCTACACCCGCCCGGAGGTGGGCGCCCTGCTGGTGGGTCTCCGGGAATCCCGGAGCGTCCATGCCGATCCCCGGACCTTGCCGGAGGATCTGCGGGGCCACGTGGTGGCGGGCGACCCGGACGGCTGGAGTTCCCTGGAAGAGGGGGCGCCGGGATTCGGAGCCTTCTTCCCGGGCTTCGGCGACGTGGCGATCGCTCACTACGTGTCCGGCTACTCCATGTATGTCCCGGACGGAAGGTCGGCGGTGGGCCGGCTGCCCGGGGTGGAGGGACTCTTCTCCGGCGCCGGGTGCAGCGGCGGCGGGCTGGCCCTGGCCGGCGGGCTGGGGCAAGGCCTGGCGGCGATGATCGCCGGGGCCGGCGCCCCGGTGGACCTCGCGCCCCACGATCCGGCCCGGTTCGGCGCCTTCGATCCCTTCAGCCCCGAGTGGGGCCGCCGCTGCGCCGACGCCCGGTCGCGGAAGACTTCCGGGTAGCGCAGGTCAGTTCCGCCCGCCCCGGGCCTTGAAGGCCAGCACCAGGGCGATCCCCGTGAGCACCGCCGACACTCCGAACGCCCCCGGCAGCGCCCCGCCCACCGTGGGCTGGATCTCCGCCGTGGCCGCCTACGGCAGCTTCCTGGTCCCGGCCATCTTCAAGCTGCAGGTGGACGCCGGGGCGCCCCAGCCCTCACCGGGGCCGAGCTGAAGGTACTGAAGGAGACCGTCCTGGAGCCCGCCCTGGCGGCCCTGGAGAGCATGGTCTACAAGGAGGAGAACATTCTCTTCCCCATGTGCCTGGGCATGTTCACCGAGGAGGAGTGGGGCGAGATCTGGCGCCAGAGCCCCGAGTACGGCTGGTGCCTGGCCCAGCCCGGGACGGACTACCGGCCGCCCCGGCCCCGGATCGTGGCGGACGCCATCCAGCTGCCCGCCTCCCAGGCGGTGGCCCTGCCCAGCGGCACCCTCACCCCGGAGCAGCTCCTGGGCCTGTTCAGCGTGCTGCCGGTGGACGTGACCTTCGTGGACGCCGAGGACCGGGTGGCCTTCTTCAGCGAGGGGCCGGACCGGGTGTTCCCGCGCAGCCGCGCCATCATCGGCCGGACCGTGCAGAACTGCCACCCGCCCAAGAGCGTGCACATCGTCGAGCGGATCCTGGCCGATTTCAAGGCCGGCCGCGAGGACGCGGCCGAGTTCTGGATCCAGATGCAGGGCAAGTTCCTGCACATCCGCTACTACGCCGTGCGCAACGAGGCGAAGGCCTACCTGGGCACCCTGGAGGTGACCCAGGACCTCACCCCCCTGCGCGCCCTGGAAGGCGAGCGCCGGCTCCTGCAGTACGGCCAGGCCTGACCTGGGGATCACCGCCCACACCCGCCTGGGGCCGCTGCTGGACGCCCACCCCGGCCTGGAGGACACCCTGGCCGCCGCGGCGCCGGCCTTCGCGAAACTGAAGAACCCGGTGCTGCGGGCGACGGTGGCCAGGGTCGCCACCCTGGAACAGGTGGCCCGGGTCGGAGGCCTGCCGGTCCCGGCCCTGGTGGGGCTGGTCCGGTCCGCGCTGGGACTGGGTCCGGCGCCGGAAGCCGGTCCAGGCGCCGGGCCGACGTCGCAGGGATGCCCGTCCTGGTTCCGGGAGGAGGACGTGCGGGCGGTCCTGGACGCGGCGGACCTCCTGGCTTCGGGCGGGCATCCCCTGGCCGCGGTCCGGCGGGCCCTGGAGGCCCTGCCTCCGGCCGCGGTGGTGGAGCTCCGGTCGGACTTCGAGCCGGCCCCCCTGCTGGAGCGGATGCGCTCCGAGGGGATCGAGGCGGCCTGTGTGCGGGACGGGGACCGGTTCCGCACGGTCCTGCGCCGGTAATACAGACGGGGCAAAGGACGCAGACCCTTTCGTGAATCTGACGTCAGGTCAAGGGTCAAGCGCCTCGATGGTGGGCAAGGTATTCTGCGGCAGCCAGTTGGAGCAAGGCATTCAAGGACAGTCCTTGAGCCTGGGCTTTGGCTTGCAACCTTTCCAGCAGGTGAACAGGAAGGCGGATCGCCTTCACGACGGTTTCGGGTGCGTCTTCTCCCGACTTTGGCCGGCCGCGCTGGATCCGGATGGGTGGTTCAAGCGGTTCCTTGCCGACGAAGGCCCGTGCCGCCCACTTCGCATCCTCTTCCTGCCTGGCCCTCAGGACTTCCAGAGGTTCTCCCGGGCCGGTCGCAGCCAGAAATTCATCCATCGTCATTTTCTTGGGGGCTGGCTTCTTCTTCGTCGTCATGGCTGCCTCCTCCGCTTTGAACTCATCCAATGGGCTGTGATGACCCGGTATCCTTGCGGGAACACCCGCGCAAAGGCAACTTTGATCGTTCTTCCTGCAACCGTTGCTTCCAGGACCCACCGGTTGAGGCGCTTGGCATCGCGGCGAAACTCTGCGTCGATCGCCTGGAAGGCCGCTTCGGCTTGAGGTGGGGATACATCATGGCGAGCAATATGGGCGAGGTTCTCATCGTCCCAGTGAAAGATCATTACTACTCCAGCCAAAATTGTAGAACAATTTTAAATACCGTCAAGGTTTGGGCCCGTTAGACTGGTCGAACAGCCCATCCAATGCCAGGTCTTCACCCAATTGGTTGCCCGGTCGGTTCCGGTATTCCCATGAAATTGGCCTCGGAGCTTCTACTGGATGCATTTTTCAAAAGATACGGCTGGTGGCGCAACCCGGGCCCGGGCCAGCGGAACTGGAGCTACGCCGGGTGGCTGCTCCAGCGGGTCCTCTCCCCGCGGGTCACCCTGGGCGGAGAGCTGTTCCGGAACACCGCGACGAGCACCCAAGACCGGGCCGCCTCCGGCTGCGACCTGGGCGCTGTGGCGAACTTCGGGGAGAAGTACCACCTGCTCGTGAGCGCCGGCCGGACCCTGTCCGGAGACCGGGAGACTTTCGCCTGCCTGGGCTGGCAGTTGACCGTGGCGGCGGCGCGGGGGGTCCCGGCCTGGTTCGGACGCTGACCTGGCCCTGGTGTTCTGACCCTCAATTCCGCGGTCCCGGCGCCTCCGTGCCCCGCCCTGCCGGCAAGCGGCCCGCGCGGGTCCGCACGCGCACGGCCCCGTACGAGCCCCCCGCCACCAGCACCACGGATATGCCGGCGCCGACGATGGAAACGCCCACCGGCAGGTACGCCAGCAGGAACCCGGCGGCCAGGATGCCCAGGCCGTTGGCGCCGTCCCGGTTGATCCGCTGCAGGGCGTAGATCCGCCCGAGCATGTCCCCGGCCATGTTGCGCCCGATGTAGGCGTCCATGGTGATATTGGCGAACGGCACGGCCAGGCCGGTCAGGAGGGTGCCCGCCAGCACGAAGGACATCCGCGGGACCAGGCCGGCCAGGACCAGGCCGATGCCGACCAGGGCCCAGCCGCAGCAGAACACCGGCCGGATGCGGCGTACCAGGTCCAGGTGGCCCACCGCCACGTTGCCCGCCAGGGTCCCGACCCCGTAGGCGGACAGGGCGATCCCGTACCAGCCGAGGCCCACGTGCAGTTCCCGGGTCAGCAGGAGGGGCAGGCCGATGGTGTAGACGCTCCAGGCGAAGTTGCCCCACCCGCGCACCGCCAGGCCGAGGAGGATGGTCCGCTCGCGGACGGCCAGGCGCAGCCCCTCCATGACCTCCCGCCCCAGCCTGGACTTGGCGCGGCGCCGCGGCGGGCGTTCGCGGTCCCGCCAGCGGTGGGCCACCCAGGCCAGGGTCGCGCCCGAGACCACGAAGGACACGGCGTTGATGGTGAGCAGGTGGACCTGCGGCATGACCATCAGCAGCAGTCCCGCCGCCCCGGGCCCGAGTATGCGGCCCAGGCGGTCGGTGGTGTCCATCAGCCCGATCAGGGCCGGCAGCGGGGCCCCCCGGGACTCGGCCAGCCCCGGCAGGACGGCCTGGAGCGCGGGCACGAACAGGGCGCCCAGGAGCCCGAGCCCGGCGCCCACGGCGATGAGCAGCGCCGGGGTGAAGTGCCCGGTCAGGTAGGCGATGGGCAGCAGCCCGGCCAGGACCGCGCGGATGAGGTCCGCCGCGATCATCACCCCGAACCGGTCCACCCGGTCCACCAGCGCGCCCCCGAACAGGCCCGCCGCCGCCAGGGGCAGGAGCTGGGCCACCGCCACCACCGACATCAGCTCGGTGGACCCGGTCATCTGCAGGACCAGCCAGAGCACCGTCATGATGTAGAGGCGGTCGCCGAGCACCGAAAGCAGCTGGCCGATCCAGAGGCAGAACACGCGGGGGTCGGCCAGGAGTCGCAGATAGAGCATGGAGGGATCCTAGGAAAGGAATCACGAAACGGCGCGGCGGTCCGGCCTGCGGAGCACCTCCGCCAGGGTCCGCCGGCCCCAGGGCAGCCAGGCCCAGGCAGATCCCACCTGGTCCGGGTGGTCCACCCGGACCGGCCGGTCGGGGATCGGGTCCACCCGCAGCCCCAGGGACTGGAGCCGCTCCTCGTCCAGGACCACGGTCCGGTAACGCTCCCCGGTGTCCGGACAGAGGTGGGCCACCACCGCCCCGGGGTCGGCGGCGGCGACGGCCCGGGCCACCAGGTAGGCGGCGCCGCTGGTGGGGCCCACGTCCGCCCCCAGGTCCCGGTACATCCGGCGGGTGGCCGAATAGGCCAGGGGCGCCGGGACCCAGTGGACCTCGTCGAAGCAGGCGTGGACGAGGTTCCCGGGGAGGAGGGAATTGCCCAGGCCGCGCAGCATCCGGGGCCCGTCCGGGCACCCGAACAGCACGCTGCCGGGGGTGTCCACCCCCACCAGCCGCAGCCCCGGCCACAGGGACCGGAGCGCCTGGGTGATGCCGCAGCCGGAGGCGCCCGAGCCCACCGGCGCCACCAGCACATCCAGGCGCGCCAGCTCCTGGGCCAGCAGCTCGGCCACGGTCAGGTAGGCGGCCCGGCAGTCCGGGTTGTCGTACTGGCGCGGCCAGAACGCCTCCGGCCGGTCCCGGAGGATCCGCTGCAGCTCGCGCATCCGGGCCGTCTGGTGCCCCTCGCCCGGGCCGGCCCGGACGATGAACACCTGGGCGCCCAGGGTCTCGATCCGGCTCCGCATGACCGGGTCGATGACCGGGTCGCTGACGATGATGCAGTGGTGGCCCTTCCAGGCGCACTCCCGGGCCAGGCCCAGGGCCATGGTGCCCGAAGAGGTCTCGGCCACGGTCCCTCCGGTCTCCGGCAGCCGCCCTTCGCGCCGGGCCTTGGCCAGGACGAAGTGGGCCGGGATGTGCTTCATCAGCTCGAACCGGACCGCCGCCAGATCACCCTGGCGCAGGATCGACGGCATCAGGTTCGCGTGGAAGAAAGTCCCAGTGGTGGACTGCATGGCCGCGCTCCTCCGGATGGTTCGGGGATTGGAAGGCGTACACCTCGCGGTGCCCCAGGCCGCCGAGCCGCTGGATGAGCTCGTTCACCTTGACCTCGAGGTCGGGATCCGCCGGCTCGTACAGGAACGCCACCAGGTACCCGCTGTGGGAGATGGCCAGCCCGGAGCTTCCCGCCTGGCGGCCATGGTCGAGGTAGGCGTCGAACCGGGGGAGGTTCAGCTGCTTCTGGTTCAGGGCGGCGCTGAAGGTGGACGCCTCGCCCAGGGCGCGCACGTCCTGGTGGGCGATGGCGTGGCGCAGCCGGGCCAGGGCCAGGCGGAACGGGTCCACGTCCGCCTCGGTGAACCTCTGGCCGCGGGCCAGGCGGCAGGTGTCCACCGTCTCCCCGCCGAGCCCCGCGTTCACGGCCACGTACATGGCCCGGGGCACCGGACCGGGGAAGGTCTCCAGCAGCTTCCCGCACCGGGGGCCCCAGAGGACCGCCGCCCCCTGCTCCGGGAACATCAGGGGATCCGAGGCCGCCTCGGCCGCCACCGCGATCCGCCCGAGGATCCCGGGATCCACCTGGGCCCCGATCACGTTGCGCACGCAGGACATGGCCGCGGTCACGTCCATGGTCGACGTCCCGAACCCGATCCCCTCCGGGGCGGGGTTGCGGATGGTGAGGGTCCCGGACAGGCCCACGCCCAGGTGGTCCAGCAGCAGCCCCGCGGCCGCCAGGGCCTTGGCCTTGGTCTCCGGCAGGACCCGCAGCCGCCCGCTGCCGTCCGGCCGGAATTCCGCGCAGGCCCGGTAGAGGTTGGCCCGCAGGGACACCAGCCCCACCTCGATCCCGCCCCCGGCGTCGGCCACCGGCCCCTGCACCAGTTCGCCGCAGTGGCCGTAGGCCCAGGCCCTGGGGGCCGCCCGGGGCCGGTACACCCTCATGGCGTGGCGGGCGCGCTTGAGATCCAGGTTTTCGATGGTCTTCGTGTGGCAGTGGGGCACGGCGGCAAAGGGGCCTGAAAAGGAATGTGGATGATAGCGCGCCTGGGCGCCTGTGCCAAACGGCCCCCGGCCCGGCTCACGCCGGGCCGCCAAGCCGGCACACGGATCCGACGGGACAGTGTCGCCTCCGGACCGTGCGACGGCGTCAGGCCCGGAGCCTCCAGCGCCTTGACGTTCCGGAGCAGATCCCGCATGCAGGCGTGGGCCCGCCAGTCAATCCGGGTTGAGGGGGCCTGACACCGCCCCGAGGATCCTTCCGCTCCTTTCCCCCTGGAGGAAGCCGACAGCCCGCAGAGACTGGCGTTTCCATACGGGATCAAGGGGGACCTGGACGGTGGCGGCGAAGGTGTCTTTTCCCGGGTCCAGGACGGCGATGCGGGTGAGCCGCCGAAGCACAGCGGCGTGAATCAACACGCGGCCGGCATTCTCGCCCCGGGTCACCCGGGACTGGAGCCCGTCTTCCGTGATGGCCAGGTAGAGCACGGCTGGACCATCCCCAGCCGCGGAGCGGAGTCCGTCGATCCTGACCTGGAGGGAAGCCTCTTGATGGTCGTCCTGGAGGCGGGTCAGGGACATCCTGGCCTTGGGCCGGGCCGAGGCCGCGGTGATGGCCTTCCAGACTTGGTTCCGGTCGCTGCCGACCCCTTCGTAGGTCCCGTCGACGACCACCTGGGGCGTGTAGACGGTGGGCTGCCGGAGGGCCGCCGCATAGTCCTCCTGGCGCCGGGTGAAGGACGGCGACGAATAGGGATCCGCCCAGCCGAGGCGGTCCCAGTAGTCCACGTGCTCGCCGACCACGATCACTTCGGCGCCGGATGCGGCATGCGCCCCTTCCAGTTCCGCCAGCAGGGCGTCGGCGGGGGGGCAGTTGGAGCAGCCTTCGGAGGTGAAGAGCTCGACCAGGACGGGAGCGGGCCCGGTGCCCGGGCTGGGGGAACCGTGCGCGGCCATGGCGGTCGCGGCCAACCCGAACAGCAGCGCCAGGGATCGGGGCAGAGGGGGAAGGGTCGGGCGCATTCGAGCCTCCGGGCAAGCGTCCAACCTATTGGGTGCAGCGAGGTCGTGCGATGGATCATTGTTTTTTCAGCCGATCCCGTGATCTGATCGTTGAATCGAAAGGTGAATCCATCCGGGTGGAGCACGGCAGGGAGATCGAGCCGATCGAAGCCAGCTTCGCACTCCGCAGGAAGGGGAAGAGGTTCGGGCAGAGGTGGATTTCGCATCTTGATTGGACTAACTTACAAGGAGAACATCAAACCGAAATAGCCTCTCTAACACCAGCCCATCCTCACAGTCAGGAGTTCATTTTGGAGAGCTTGTATTTTGAATATTTCAAAAATAGGATGGTGAAATTTTCAATCCGCGCGTTAAGGTCACTCGCCAGCGCATAGGGTGAACCATGAATCCAATCAAGAGACTGCTCATGGTATTTTTGTTTCTAGCGTTAATAATAATGATTTTTAAATTGTCTGGACTGAAGGACCACTTCAGTCTTTTGTTTTTGCAACAAAAAATTAAAGAAAATATATTTAATGGCTTATTAGTTTTCATTGTTATTTTTTCACTAGGTAATTTAATACAAATTCCCGGCTGGATTTTTCTTGCTGCTGCCGTTTTTACTTTGGGGAAGACATGGGGGGCTGCTGCTACTTATGTTGCCGCTACAATATCCTGCATCATCACTTTCATAATTATTCGATACCTGGGTGGAGATGCCTTGCGACAAATTAAGAACAAGATCGCAATTAAATTACTTGGAAGGTTAGATGCGCATCCGGTTGGAATTATTTTCTTGTTGAGAATCCTTTTCCAGACAGTCCCAGCGCTGAATTATGCCCTTGCTATGTCAGGAGTTAAATTTCGAGAATATTTGCTAGGGACAATGCTTGGACTTCCATTACCGATTTTAATCTATTGTGTATTTTTTGATTATTTGGCAAAAATTTTCAAGATTGTATAGCTGATTTTTCAACCCGGATCAAAGTAAGTCATTTCACCCGCGCCTCGGCGATAAGAGCAGGAGTGACGAGATTCTGAAGGCTTCGATCCGTGGGGGGTAGAGCCGACCCTTGTCGTGACGGCTCTGACCGATCTGGTGGGCGGGATCGTGGAGTTCAGCAGGGCCTGATGACCTGGATCCGGCCGGATCGTTTCTCCCCCAGCTTCAGGGTCTCAAGTGGGTGGTGCTGGCCACCGGGGTCGGGGCGGTGATCGGAGTCGCGGTCACGGCGGGCGGGGTCGCGATACGCCGGTAGAGCCAGGCCGTGCCGGCCGCGGTGGCGACCAGGACCGCGCCCCGCACGAAGGTCCGCCGGGACAGGTAGAGTTCCTTGGGGGGGACCTCGCCGCTCCTGATCTCGTCCGGTTTCTTGATCAGCACGGAGAGCCTCCGTTTATATTGTTTGCTTTGCAAAGCAAGGTTCAAGAACTATCCTTAGGCCAACGATACGCTTAACCCCCAAGAACGCCTACCAGCGCCCAGGACCGCCCCAACCGGCTTCCGCCCCAGTCGAACGCATCGCCTTCATCCGAAAGAACCACGACCATGCCCAGGCGGCTGACCGAAGAAACCATCCTGTTCATCAGCATCGTCAAGTGGGTGGTGCTGGCCACCGGGGTCGGGGCGGTGATCGGAGTCGCGGTCACCTACTTCCTCAAGCTGCTCACCTGGAGCATCGCCGCGGGCCAGCGCCACCCCTACACCTTCCTGGCGCTCCCCCTGGCCCTGTTCCTCAGCGCGCTCATGGTGAAGTACCTGGCCCCGGACGCCCAGGGCCACGGCACCGAGAAGGTCATCGAGGCCATCCACAAGCACAAGGCCCTGATCAAGCCCATGGTGGTGCCCGTCAAGCTGGCCGCGACGGTGGTCACCCTCGCCATCGGCGGCTCGGTGGGCAAGGAAGGCCCCTGCGCCCAGATCGGGGCCGGGATCGCCTCCGTCCTGGCCGGGCTGTTCAAGTTCGGCGAGCACGACCGGCGCAAGCTGGTGATCTGCGGCATCAGCGCCGGCTTCGCGCTGGTGTTCGGCACGCCCATCGCCGGGTCCATCTTCGGGGTGGAGGTGCTGTTCGTGGGCGGGATCCTGTACGAGGTCCTGCTCCCGTCCTTCATCGCCGGGATCACCGCCTACCACATCTCCTCGGCCATGGGGATCACCTACTTCTACCATCCGGTGAGGGTGGTGCCGGTGTTCAGCGAGGTGTTCTTCCTCAAGGTCATCGCGGCGGGGATGTTCTTCGGCCTGTGCTCGATCCTGTTGATCGAGGCCCTGAAGGCGGGGGAACTCCTGTCCGGCCGGGTGCGGGTCTGGGAGCCCCTGAAGGGCGTGATCGGCGGCGCCGCGCTGGTGGTCCTGGCCCTGGTGTTCTCCACCCGCTACCTGGGCCTGGGCCTCACCACCGTCGAGGCCTGCCTGAGCGGGCAGCATGTGTCCTGGTACGCCTTCCTGCTCAAGCCGCTGTTCACCTCCATCACCCTGAGCTTCGGCGGCAGCGGCGGCATCATCACTCCGATCTTCTTCGTGGGCGCCACCTCGGGATCGGCGTTCGCCTCGGTCCTGGGCCTGGATCCCGCCACCTTCGCCGCCATGGGCATGGTCGGGGTCCTGGCCGGGGCCACCAACACCCCCATCGCCGCCAGCATCCTGGGCATGGAGCTGTTCGGCCCGGCCATCGCGCCCTACGCCACCGTGGCCTGCGTGATCAGCTTCCTGATGACCGGCCACCGCAGCGTCTACCCGTCCCAGGTGCTCTCGGTCCGCAAGTCCGGGTCCATCCGGGTGGAGCTGGGCCGGGAGATCGAGCAGATCGAGGCCAGCTTCAGTCCCCGGGAGAAGGGCCTCTCCACCCGCGTCCTGATCCTGGGCCGGGCGGTGGCGAGGATGTTCAGGCAGAAGGGCGTCTGATCCAGGGCGCAGGTTCCCGCTAAACTCCAGGCTGGAGGATGACCCATGCCCGGGCAAGCACCGCCGCCGATGGACGCCGAGTTCTGGGACCGCCGGTACCAGGAGCCGGAGTGGGCCTACGGCACGGAGCCCAACGACTTCCTCAAGGCGGAGGCCGGCCGCATCCCGCCGGGGGACGTGCTCTGCCTGGCGGAAGGGCAGGGGCGCAACGCCGTCTACCTGGCCGGGCTGGGCTACCGGGTGGAAGCCGTGGACCAGTCCGCCGCCGGCCTGGCCAGGATCGCCATCCTGGCGGCGAAGAGAGGGGTCAGGGTCCAGACCCGCAAGGCGGACCTGGCGGAGTTCGACCTGGGCCGGGAACGCTGGCAGGGGATCGTGTCGATCTTCCTGCACCTGCCCATGCCCCTGCGCCGGGACCTCCACCGCCGGGCGGTGGAGGCCCTGGCCCCCGGCGGCGTCCTGCTGATGGAGGCCTACGGCCCGGACCAGATCGCCCTGGGCACCGGCGGGCCCAGGGATCCGGAACGCCTGTGCCGCCTGGGAGACCTGCAGGAGGACTTCCGGGGCCTGGACTGGCTGGTGGCCCGGGAACTGCGGCGGGACGTGCGGGAAGGGAAGTACCACAGCGGGCTGGGCGCAGTGATCCAGATCCTGGGGCGGAAGGGATAGCTGGCTTTTTGATGAAAAATCCAAAAGATTGATTTGTTTTTTGGGTTCAAGTTTTTCAAGATCAAGTGCATCGGGTATTCCGTTTGCGAGCGCCTGACCATCGCTCGACTTGTGCTAGGATTGAATTAATGAATTATTCATTTCCTGATCGCCTGTCCTTCGTCCTGCTGGTGCTCGGCGCCTGCCTGGCCCTGACCCCCTGGGTCTCCTCGGCCCTGGCCCTGGTGGGCGGCGCGGCCATCGGGCTGCTGTTCGGCAACCCCGCGCAGCAGACCACCCACCGCTGGACCCACCGCCTCCTGCCCCTGGCCGTGATGGGCCTGGGGGCCGAGATGAACCTGGGCACGGTGGCCCGGGTGGGGTACCACGGGCTGGGCTACACCGCAGTGAGCCTCACCCTGGTCCTGGCGATGGGCCTGCTGCTGGCGTGGTTCCTCAAGGTGGACCGCGAGGCCGGCCTGCTCATCAGCGTCGGCACCGCCATCTGCGGCGGCAGCGCCATCGCCGCCGCGGCCCCGGTGCTCCGGGCCAGGCCGCACCAGGTGTCGGTGGCGTTGGCCACCGTGTTCCTGCTCAACGCCGCGGCCCTGGTGCTGTTCCCGCCCATCGGCCACTGGGCCGGCCTGGGCCAGAACGCCTTCGGCCTCTGGGCGGCCCTGGCCATCCACGACACCAGCTCGGTGGTGGGCGCGGGCATGGCCTACGGCCCCAAGGCCCTGGCGGTGGCCACCACGGTCAAGCTGGCCCGGGCCCTGTGGATCGTGCCCCTGACCCTGGGCCTGGGCTGGCTGGTGGCCACCCGGCGCCTGGTGACGGCCGAATCCGGCGCCGGGGAGGCCAGGCCGGTGAAGAAGCCCTGGTTCATCGGCGGCTTCCTGGTCATGGCCGCGGTGGTGACCTGGATCCCGGCCCTGCACCCGGCGGGCCTCCTGGTGGCCGCCGGCGCGCACCGGCTGCTGGTCCTCAGCCTGTTCCTGATCGGCGCCGGCCTCACCCGGGAAGCCCTGCGCAACGTGGGGGCGCGACCGTTCATCCAGGGCCTCCTGCTGTGGCTGGCGGTGGGCGGCCTGGGCCTGGCCGCGGTGCGGACCGGATGGCTGGTGGTGAACTGAGCCCGCCGGCCCGCGAGGACCGGCGCGGCGCCGGGATCACGCTAGCACCCCTTGCGGGCTTGCCCGCCAGGGGTGCTTGTGCCTGGCACGGACGTGTCATGCAGGAAAGGCCTCACGGTGCCAGGTCGAAGCGGTCGAGGTTCATCACCTTGCCCCAGGCCGCGGCGAAGTCCTTCGCGAACGCCTCCTTGGCGTCGTCACAGGCATAGAACTCCGCGATAGCCCGCAGCTGGGCGTTCGAACCGAACACCAGGTCGACCCGGGTGCCGGTCCACTTGAGTTCGTTCGTCGCGCGGTCGCGCCCCTCGAACACCCCTTCGGTGGCGGAGGCAGGCTGCCAGGTCACGTTCATGTCGAGCAGGTTGACGAAGAAATCGTTGGTCAGGGTTCCGGGCCGCCGGGTGAAGACGCCGTGCCTGGACTGGCCGAAATTGGCGCCCAGGGCGCGCAGGCCGCCGAGGAGGACGGTCATCTCCGGCGCGGTCAGCGTCAGCAGCTGGGCCCGGTCCAGCAGCATCTCCTCGGCCGGCAGCCGCAGGCCCTTGCGGCAGTAGTTGCGGAACCCGTCGGCCATCGGCTCCAGCACGGCGAACGAGACCACGTCGGTCTGTTCCTGCGAGGCATCGGTCCGCCCGGGCGAGAAGGGCACCTGCACCGGGCAGCCGCCTTTCCTGGCGGCTTCCTCGACGGCCGCGCAGCCGCCCAGCACGATCAGGTCGGCCAGCGAGACCTTCTTACCGCCCTTCGACGAGGAGCCGTTGAACTCCTTCTGGATGGCTTCCAGCTTCTTCAGGACGGGGGCCAGTCCAGCGGGCTGGTTCACTTCCCAGTCCTTCTGGGGCGCCAGGCGGATGCGCGCCCCGTTGGCCCCGCCGCGCTTGTCGGAGCCGCGGAAGGTGGCGGCCGACGCCCAGGCGGTGGTGACCAGCTGGGGGATGGTGAGTCCGGAGGCGAGGAATAGAGCCTTCAAGGCGGCGATGTCCTTCTCCACCACCAGTTCATGGTCCACGGCCGGGACCGGGTCCTGCCACAGCAGCGGCTTTTTGGGCACCAGCGGGCCGAGGTAGCGCGAGACGGGTCCCATGTCGCGGTGGGTCAGCTTGAACCAGGCCTTGGCGAAGGCTTCCGCCAGCTCCTGGGGATGCTTGAGGAAGCGCCGGGCGATCCTCTCGTAGGCCGGATCCATCCTCAGGGAGAGGTCGGTGGTCAACATCATCGGGGCGTGCCGCTTCGCGGGATCGTGGGCGTCGGGCACCGTGCCCTTCGCCGCGGCGTCCTTGGGGGTCCATTGCTGCGCGCCGGCGGGGCTCCTGGTGAGCTCCCACTCAAAGCCGAACAGGTTCTCCAGGTAGTTGTTGTCCCACTTCACCGGGTTGGTGGTCCAGGCGCCTTCCAGACCGCTGGAGATGGTGTGGGCGCCCTTGCCGGTGCCGAAGGTGTTCTTCCAGCCGAGCCCCTGCGCCTCGATGGGGGCGGCTTCGGGTTCAGGTCCCACGAATTTGCTGGGATCGGCCGCGCCGTGCGTCTTGCCGAAGGTGTGTCCACCGGCGATCAGGGCCACGGTCTCCTCGTCGTCCATGGCCATGCGGGCGAAGGTCTCGCGGATGTCCCGGGCCGCGGCGACCGGATCCGGCTTGCCGTTGGGACCCTCGGGGTTCACGTAGATCAGGCCCATCTGGACGGCGGCGAAGGGGTTCGCCAGCTCCCGGTCGCCGCTGTAGCGCTCGTCGGCCAGCCACTTGCCCTCGGCCCCCCAGTTGACGCCCTCTTCCGGTTCCCAGATGTCCTCGCGCCCGCCGCCGAAGCCGTAGGTCTTGAAGCCCATGGATTCCAGGGCGACGTTGCCGGCCAGGATCATGAGGTCGGCCCAGGAGATCTTGCGGCCGTATTTCTGCTTCACCGGCCAGAGCAGGCGGCGCGCCTTGTCCAGGCTGACGTTGTCCGGCCAGCTGTTGAGGGGCGCGAAGCGCTGGTTGCCGGAGCCGGCGCCGCCGCGGCCGTCGGCGATGCGGTAGGTGCCGGCGCTGTGCCAGGCCATGCGGATGAGGAGCGGCCCGTAGTGGCCGTAGTCCGCCGGCCACCAGTCCTGGGACTTGGTCATCAAGGCGCGCAGGTCCTTGACGACGGCATCCAGGTCCAGGCTCTTGAACGCCTCCTTGTATTTGAACTGCGGGCCCAAGGGGCTGGACTTCGCGCAGTTCTGGTGGAGGATCTTCAGGTCCAGCTGGTTCGGCCACCAGTCGGCGTTGGTGGTTCGGGTCGATGGCTTCTTCTCGGTCATCACGGCCTCCTGCCGGGGTGGGGGCGCGGGGCCCCCGGGGTTGTTTGAGCGGGTGCGAATGAAGGCGCAGGAATTCTAGACCTGAACATTCTTGATTTAAATTAAAATATCTGGAAAAAGAATTAAAGATTCGAGTAAAAATCGGTTTTAAACAAGTTCATCAACCCGAACGGGTCCGCCGGAGCAGACGCATGCCTGCGGCCGCTGGCAGGTCGCGGCTCCGGTAGACCTCAGGTGCGCAGGTAGGAGGCGCCGTTGACGTCGAGCATGCTGCCGGTCATGGCCGGTGGCGCGTCCAGGACGCAGAAGACGGCCGCGGCGGCCACCTCTTCGGGAGCGGTGACGCGGCCCAGGGGATGCTGGGCCAGGATCGAGGGCCCCTGCGGGCCTTCCAGCCTGGCCCTGGCCATGTCGGTGGCCACCCAGCCGGGGGCCACCACGAAGCAGTAGACCTGCTTTCCGGCCAGGGCCACCGCCAGCGACTGGGTGAGGGCATTGAGCCCGGCCTTGCTGGCGGCATAGGCGGGGTTCTCGGGCTCGCCATGGAAGGCACCGCGCGAGCTGATGCTGACCAGCCGGCCGCCACCGGCGGCGGCCATGGCGTTGGCCGCGAGGTGCATGAGGTCCGCCGGACCGAACAGGTCGGTGGCCACGGTCCGGCGCCAGGCCTCCTGCCATCCGGCATGGTCGATGGCCAGCACCGGGTGGCGCCGGGAAATGGCCGCGTTGTTCACCAGCGCCGAGACCGTGCCGAAGGCCGCGGTCACCTCCGCCCACAGGCGCTCGGGGGCGCCGGGCTCGCCCAGGTCAGCGGCGAACAGTTGGTGGCCGCCGCCCTCCAGGCTCGCCAGCGTCGCCTCGGCCGCCGCCTGGTCGCGCTGGTAGTGCACGGCCACCCGGCAGCCGCGCCGGGCCAGCCGTTCGGCGATGGCCCGGCCGATGCCGCGGGACGCGCCGGTGACGAGGACCGAGGGGACGCTCACAGGGCCCGATCGGCCAGGTCCAGCAACCCGTCGATGATCTTCATGCCCTCCTTCAGCTGGGGTTCGGTGATGATCAGGGGCGGGCTGATGGAGATCATGTTGGCGGGGGTCATGATGGACAGCCCCTGAGCGCGGGCCTGCTTGGCGATCTCCGGAATGATGAGCGGTTCTTTGGTGGTCTGGTCCTTCACCAGCTCGATGGCCGAGAACAGCCCGATGTTGCGGGCGTCGCCCACGGAACGGTGGCGGGCCTTGAGGTCGGCCAGGGTCTCGTCCAGGACCTTGCCCATGCGGGCGGCGTTCTCGATCACTCCCTCGTCCTTGTACGCCTGGACCGCGGCGCACCCGGCCGCGCAGGCCAGGGTGTGGGAGCTGTAGGTCAGGCCGCAGGACAGCATCTTGGTCTCGAAGTGTTCGGCGATGGCTCCGGAGACCAGCACGGCGCCCAGGGGGATGTACCCGCAGGTGATCCCCTTGGCCAGGGTCATGATGTCCGGCTGGATGTTCCAGTGGTTGATCCCGAACCACTTGCCGGTCCGGCCGAACCCGCTCATCACTTCGTCCGCCACCAGCAGGATGCCGTACTTGTCGCAGATGGCCCGCACCCCGGGCCAGTATTCGTCCGGGGGCGCATAGGTGCCGTTGACGGTGCCAGTCACCCCTTCCATGAAGATGGCCGCGATGGCGTCCGGCCCTTCCCACTTGACCATGTCCTCCACGTGCTTGATGCACTCCCGGTGGCAGGTGGCCTTGTCGTGGCCGAACGGGCACCGGTAGCAGAACGGGTCCAGCATGTGGACCACGCCCGGCGCGGTGGGTTCGGCCGCGACCCGGCGCGGATCGCCGGTGAGGGCGGCGGCCCCCAGGGTGGCGCCGTGGTAGGACCGGTAGCGGGCCAGGACCTTGGGCCGCTTGGTGTAGGCCCGGGCGATCTTGAAGGCGTTCTCGTTGGCGTCCGCGCCGCCCAGGGTGAAGAAGGCCTTCTTCAGGTTCTGGGGAGCCACGTGGACCAGCATCTGGCCCAGGCGGCCCCGGGGTTCGGTGGCGAAGGCCGGCTGCATGCAGCATAACTTGTCGGCCTGCTCGTGGATCGCCTTCACCACCGCCGGGTGCTGGTGGCCCAGGTTGAGGAACACCAGGCCCGAAGCGAAGTCCAGGTAGCGTTTGCCGTCGGCGTCCCAGAAATAGACCCCCTGGGCCCGGGTGACCGGGATGGGGTTGGCGGCGCTCTGGACCGACCAGGAGAACAGCGTGTAGTCCCGGTTCTGTTTGATGATGTCTTCGCCGTTCATGGGTTGCTCCTTTGTGCTCGGGCGGCGGGCAGCCTCCTGGCTGCCCGCCGCCCTCAATGGCCGTGGTTTACCGCTTGTCGTCCGGCATCGAGATCATGCCGTCCCAGGTGTTGGCGACCCCGCCCTGGCTCGTGGCGTCCTCGAACCAGTGCGTGGTGATGGTCTTGGTCTCGGTGAAGAAGCGCACCCCATCCATGCCCACGGCGTGCTGGTCGCCGAAGAAGGAGCGCTTGTGCCCGGTGAAGGAGAACATGGCCATGGGCACCGGGATGCCCACGTTGACCCCCACCATCCCGCCGTGGGACCGGCGGGCGAATTCCCGGGCGTAGTAGCCGCTCTGGGTGTAGATCGCCGAGCCGTTGGCGAACTCGTTGGCGTTCATGAGCGCCAGGCCCTCCTCGAAGTTCTTGACTCGCTTGATGCAGCACACCGGGCCGAAGACCTCCTGGTTGCCCACCGACATCTCCGGCCGCACATGGTCGAACAGCGTGGGGCCGAGGTAGAAGCCCTTCTCGAACCCGGGCACCACCCGGCCGCGGCCGTCCAGGACCAGCTGGGCGCCTTCGTCCTTGCCCTTGTGGATCCAGTCGGAGACGAACCTGCGGTGGTCGGCGTTCACCAGCGGGCCCAGCTGGGAGGCCTTGTCGTAGGCCGGGCCGACCCTCAGCTCCAGCATGAGCTTCTTGATCAGGGCCACCAGCTGGTCGGCGATGGCCTCCTCCACCACCACCACCGGCAGCGCCATGCACCGTTCCCCGGCGCAGCCGCAGGTGGCGTTGATGATGCCCCGGGCGGTCCGCTCCAGGGCGCAGTCCCTGAGCACCAAGGCATGGTTCTTGGCCTCGGTGAGGGCCTGCACCCGCTTGCCGTTGGCGGAGGCGGTGGTGTAGATGTGCAGCCCGACGGAGGTGGAGCCCACGAACGAGACCCCCCGCACGGCGGGATGGGTGAGCAGGATCTCCGCCTCGTTGCGGCTGCAGGTCACCACGTTGATGACGCCCTTGGGCAGCCCGGCCTCCCGCCAGAGCTCCATGATGCGCAGGGCGCTCTGGGGCACGAAGCTGGCCGCCTTGAGCACCAGGGTGTTGCCGGTGGCGATGCAGATGGGGGCCATCCAGCCGTGGGGGATCATGGCCGGGAAGTTCCAGGGGCAGATGCCGGCGAACACCCCCATCGGCTCCAGGATCGCGTTGGTGTCGAAGCCCGGGGTGCAGTTCATCAGGGACTGCCCCTTCATGACGTGGGGAATGCCGCAGGCGAACTCGATCGCTTCGGTGATCTTGAGGACCGAGCCCATGGCCTCGCCCCAGCACTTCCCGTTCTCCATGGCCAGCAGGTGGGTCAGCTCCTCCAGGTGCCGGTCCATCAGGGCCTTCATCCGGAACAGGACCTGGGTCCGGCTGCTGGGAGGCAGGTCCGCCCAGGCCGGGAAGGCCTTCTCGGCGGCCTGGATGGCCATCTTCACCTCGTCGGCGGTGCACTGCGGCGCCTGGGCGATCACCTCCCCGATGGAGGGGTCATAACAGTCCATGTACTTGGTGGTCTTGGACTCCACCGCTGCCCCATCGATGAAAGGCATCAGTCGTTTCGGTACCTGGGTCATGGTCGGACCTCCTCTGGATGATTAGTTCAAATTTAATCGGCACCCTGGGATAGAAAATTCCCCTATATTCAATAGAAAAGATTAAAGGGGGATTCCTATACTTATAGGTACAATTCCTTGAATCCGTGGCCGAACTGTACCAACCATACTGGTCGACTGTGATGGTCCTTGCACCATGACGATTCTGTGTTCATGACCTTTTCGCTCAGGGAGAGCTCATGATCACCCTCGATCCCGGCTCCGGCAAACCGCTGGTGGAGCAGATCGTTAGCGCTGTGACCCAGAACATCCTGGCCCGCCAGTGGCGCCCGGGAAGCCGGGTCCAGAGCATCCGCGAGTTCGCGCGGGCCCACGGCGTCTCCACCTCCACCGTGGTGGAAGGGTACGACCGCCTGGTGGCCCTGGGCCTGCTCACCGCCAGGCGGGGAGCGGGTTTCTTTGTGGCCGAATCAGGCCGGGGCTTGAACCTTCCCGGCCTGGGCCAGGAGATGATGCACCAGCACGCCATCGACAGCAACTGGCTGCTGCGCGACATCCTGGAGCAGCGGGAGGGGGGCATCCAGGCCGGCTGCGGCTGGCTGCCGGAGAACTGGCACGACCTGGAGGAAGTGCGCAAGGGCCTGCGCCACCTGTCCCTCAACCCCCGCGGCATGCTGCGCTACGGGCCGCCCAAGGGCTACGAGCCCCTGCGCGAGCAGGTGGCCCGGCAACTGGCTGAACTGGAGATCGATGCGGTCCCCTCCCAGATCCTCCTCACCCACGGCGCAAGCCAGGGCCTGGACCTGGTCGTGCGCCGCCTCACCCGTGAAGGCGACACTGTGCTGGTGGACGATCCCGGCTACTGCAACCTGCTGCTGGCGCTGCGGCTGAGGGGACTGCGCCTGGTCGGGGTGCCCATGACGCCCGCCGGTCCTGATGTGGCCGTCCTGGAGACCCTGCTGACCCAGTTCCGCCCGCAGCTCTACATCACCAACACCCAGCTGCACAACCCCACCGGGGCCAGCTACAGCGTGGCCACCACGTTCCAGGTCCTGCGCCTGGCCGAACGGCACGGGGTGCGGGTGGTGGAGGACAACGTCTCCGCGGACCTGGTTCCGGGGCGCGGGGTCACCTTGGCCGCCGCCGACCAGCTGCGGCGGGTGGTCTACGTGGGAAGCTTCTCCAAGTCCGTGGCGCCGGGTCTCCGGGTCGGCTTCGTGGTGGCGGAGCCGGGACTGCTCGAGGAGCTGGTCTACTACAAGCTGGTCTCGGGCCTGTCCAGTTCGGCCATCAATGAGCGCCTGGTCCACGCCATCTTCATGGAAGGCCATGTCCGCAAGCACCTGGAGCGGCTCCGGGACCGCCTGGCCAAGGCCCAGGAGCGGACCTGCCGGAGGCTGGAAAACGGGGGATTCAGACTGTTCTTCGAACCCGGGGCAGGGATGTTCATCTGGGCCAGGCCGGCGGATGAATCAGTCGACACCCTCAAGCTGGCCCAGAGGGCGCTGGCCCACGACATCCTCCTGGCTCCCGGGCACCTGTTCCGGCCGGACCTCTCGCCCAGCCCCTGGATGCGGTTCAATGTGGCCTTCTGCGACAACGACCGGCTGTTCACCATCATGAACGGGGCGCTGGCAGCCTGTCGCACCTGACGAACTGTAGTGGACGAATTGTCCCTGCTGTTGACGGGTCGGGTCGGTACAGTTCCCCATTTCAAGGTCGTAACTGTACATGTGCCGGTGCCCACGGCGTCCCTAGGCTGCAACGAACCTAGCACAACCAAGGAGATGCCTATGCGGAAAGCCATTTTCCATGCAGCAACGACGTTGACCGCCCTCTGCCTGCTCCTCGCCTGGAACAGCAAGGCGGGAGGGACCATCAAGATCGCCACACAGAGCCCGCTTTCAGGCTCCATCTCCGTGATCGGGGTGGACATCAAGGGCGGCTGCCAGATGGCCATCGAGCAGTTGTCCGGACCGCTCAACAAGATGGGGTTCAAGGTGGAGCTCAGCCCCTACGACGACCAGGCCAATCCCGACACCGGAGTGGCCAACGCCAAGGCCATCGTCAGCGATCCGGACGTCCTGGGGATCATCGGCCACTACAATTCCGGCGTCCAGATTCCCTCCTCGGAGGAATACCACGCCGCCAACCTTGCCAACATCTCCCCCGCCAACTCCAACCCCAAGGTCACCGACCGGGGCTACCTGGAGGTGAGCCGCGTGTGCGGACGGGATGACGTGCAGGGTGCCGTGGGTGCCCAGTTCGCGAAGAACAAGGGCCTCAAGAAGGCCTGGGTGGTCCACGACAAGACCGCCTACGGCCAGGGCATCGCCGAGTACTTCAACAAGACCTGCAAAGAGCTGGGCATCCAGGTGGGAGGCTTCACCGGGACGGAGGAGAAGTACAACTTCGACCCGATCCTGTCCCCGATCCTGGCCTTCAAGCCCGACGTCATCTACTTCGGCGGCATCTTCGACCAGGGCGCGGCCATGTTCAAGCAGGCACGGCAGAAGGGCTACATGGGCATGTGCCTGTCCGACGACGCCTTCGACGACCCCGAAGCCCTCAAGATCGGCGGCGACATCCTGAAGCAGGGCGTCGGGACCTATTACTCCACCCTGTGCGGGCCGGCTTCCCTGTACCCGGACACCGCCAAGTTCGTGGACCAGTTCAAGGCCAAGTTCGGGCACGAGCCGCACACCTACGCCCCCCAGGCCTACGACGCCACGCACATCATGCTGCTGGCCATCGAGAACGCCATCAAGGCCAACGGCGGCAACCTGCCGTCCAGGATGGATGTGGCCAAGGGCGTGCGCGCCCTTTCCGGGTTCAAAGGCATCTCCGGCACCTACAAGTTCGACTGGAAGGGCGACCCCGTCACCTCCCAGTACTTCGTCCTCCAGGTCACGGCCAATAATGCCGATGGCTGGTTCGGGAACAAGGTCATCCAGTCCCTGGACCTCAAAGCCCCGTAGCCGTCCCTCTGCAGTCTGAAAGCCTGCGCCCAGCCACGCCCCCCGGCGTGCTGGGCGCTCGCCTTGGAGCGTAAGGACTCCAGCGCCCTGGGGTCGGCGCTGCCCTGGGCGCCGATCGGACGTTCAGAAGATCGGTTCGGTGCACCGCACCTCGACGCTGGCGCGCAGTTCCGCCATGCGCGCGCCGGTCTCCTTGAGATGCTTGGCGGTCAGGTGGACCTTCAGGGCCTCCAGGGACTCCCAGCGCTCCAGCAGCGTGACTCGGTTCGGCTCCAGCCCGCGGCCGCCGAACGGGCCCGCAAGGTCGCGGGTGTAGTCGTAGGCCAGGCAGCCCGGCTCGGCCAGCACTTTTGGGCGCAGCTCCCGGCAGAGCCCCTGGAATTCCTCCATCCGGCCTTCCTTGACCATCATGGTGACGACGACGTGCAGCACGGCAGCCTCCGAGGTAGAAGCCCATTGTGCCGCCCGGACGGCCCGTTCAGTGAGCGAACTTGGCCCGGGCCTGCCGTGACCCTGGGCCAAGGTGAGATCAGTCACCCAGGCCCAGGCGAACGGCCAGATTCTACAGATCCTGCGCCCGTCCAGCCATTTGCATGCGGGAACCTTCGGGGCCCTGGTCGCATTAATAAAACATTAACCCGACTGCTCATCAGGTCGGCCGAAAAACCATCTCCCGTCCCTACGAAAGGCTTCCCATGCGCATGTCGACCTCGGACAAATTCCTCTGGGGCATACGGATCCTGGTTCTCGCCGGAATCGGGGCGCTCATCTTCACGGCGTAGACTACCGGATCGAATTGCCGAGGTAGGGCCTAATCCAGGTCCAGGTGGCAGGCCACCTGGGAGCCGTTGCCGGCCGTACGCAGCCGCGGGGACTCCGCCCGGCAGCGCTCGGTGGCGAATGGGCAGCGGGGGTGGAAGTGGCAGCCCGGCGGCGGGGAGATGGGGCTGGGGACGTCGCCGGCGAGGAGGATGCGCCTGCGCCGGGCGCCGGGGACGGGCACCGGCACCGCCGAGAGCAGGGCGCGGGTGTAGGGGTGGCGCGGGTCGGCGAACAGGGCGCCGGCGTCGCCCAGCTCCACGATCCGCCCCAGGTACATCACCGCCACCCGGTCGCAGACGTGCTGCACCACCGCCAGGTCGTGGGCCACGAACAGGTAGCTGATGCCCAGGTCGCGCTGCAGGTCGATCAGCAGGTTGATCACCTGGGCCTGGATGGAGACGTCCAGGGCCGAGACCGGCTCGTCCAGCACGATCAGCCTGGGCTCCAGGGCCAGGGCGCGGGCGATGCCCAGGCGCTGGCGCTGGCCGCCGGAGAACTCGTGGGGGAAGCGGGCCATGGCCTCCCGGCGCAGCCCCACCCGGTCGAACAGCTGGGCCACCCGCTCCGCCCGCTCCCGGGCGCCCACGCCGAAGTTGTGCAGGGGTTCGGCGACGATGGCGCCGGCGGACAGGCGCGGGTTGAGGGAGGCGTACGGGTCCTGGAAGACGATCTGCACGTCCTTGCGGTGGGGGCGGAACCGGGCCCGGGACATGGCGGTGATGTCCACCCCGTCCACCAGCACCTGCCCGGACGTGGGCTCCAGCAGGCGCAGGATGGTCTTGGCGGCGGTGGACTTGCCGCAGCCGGACTCGCCCACGATGCCGAGGGTGCGGCCGCGCTCCAGGGTGAAGGAGATGCCGTCCACGGCGCGCACCTGCTTGGCCGGCCCGGTCAGCCAGCCGCCGGAGAGCGGGTAGTGCTTCACCAGGTCGCGGACCTCCAGCAGGGGAGTGGCGGCGGGCTGGCTCATGCGTCCTCCCCCGGGTGCCAGCAGGCCGCCCAGTGGTGCTCCCCGTGCGGCTCCAGGGGCGGCGCGGCGGCCCGGCAGCGGTCCGTGGCCCGGGCGCAGCGGGGGGCGAAGGCGCAGCCGGGGAGCTCCTCTTGCAGGGAGGGGACCATGCCGGGGATCTCCGCCAGGCGCGGGCGCTCCCGGCGCCCGCCGGAGGTGTCCAGGCGCGGCACCGAGGCCAGCAGGCCCTGGGTGTAAGGGTGCTGGGGGGCGGCGAACAGCTCCGCCGCCGGGGCCTCCTCCACCTTGCGCCCGGCGTACATCACCAGCACCCGGGCGCAGGTCTCGGCCACCACCCCCAGGTCGTGGGTGATCAACAGGATGGCGGTGCCCAGTTGCTCCTTGAGCTGCAGCATGAGCTCCAGGATCTGCGCCTGGATGGTCACGTCCAGGGCGGTGGAGGGCTCGTCGGCGATCAGCACGCTGGGGTTGCAGGCCAGGGCCATGGCGATCATGGCCCGCTGGCGCATGCCCCCGGAGAACTGGTGGGGGTAGGCCGAGGCGCGCTTGCGCGGCTCGGGGATGTTCACCAGCTGCAGCATCTCCACCGCCCGCTCCCGGGCGGCGCGGCGGCCCAGGCGCTGGTGCAGGCGCACCGTCTCGGCGATCTGCTCGCCGATGGTCAGCACCGGGTTGAGGGAGGTCATGGGGTCCTGGAAGATCATGGAGATCTCGTTGCCGCGCAGCTCCCGCATGCGCGCCTCGCTGGCCTGCAGCAGGTCGGCGCCCCGGTAGCGCACGGCGCCCCCGGCCACCACCGAGGGGGGCGAGGGGATCAGGCGCAGGATGGACAGGGCGGTGACGCTCTTGCCGCAGCCGGACTCGCCCACCATGCCCAGGGTCTCGCCCGCGCCGAGGGCGAAGGAGACCCCGTCCACCGCCCGGAAGATGCCATCGCGGCTGGCGAAGTAGACCTTCAGCCCGTCCACCCCCAGCAGCGGGGCCGGGGGGGCGGGCGGGACGGAGGGGCCGGGACTCGGGGCGGAAGGCGCAGCGGTCATGGCAGGCCTACAGACGGCGGGCGATGCGCGGGTCGAGCATGTCCCGCAGGCCGTCGCCGAGGAGGTTGATGGAGAGCACGGTGAGGCCCAGGAACAGCCCGGGGTAGAGGATGGTGTGGAAGGCCAGCTGCACCACGTTGCGCCCCTCGGCGATCATGTTGCCCCAGCTGGGGATCTCCGGCGGGGTGCCGGCCCCCAGGAAGCTCAGGTACGCCTCGAAGATCACCGCCGAAGCGCAGATGAAGGTGGCCTGCACGATCAGCGGGGTGACCACGTTGGGCAGCACGTGGCGCAGCAGCAGGACGTGGGTGCGGGTGCCCACCGCCTCCGCCGCCTGGATGTAGGGCTGTTCGCGGATCACCAGCACCAGGGAGCGCACCAGGCGCACCACCCGCGGGATCTCCGGCACGGCGATGGCCACCACCACGGTCTTGACGCTGGCGCGGGTCAGGGCCATCAGGGCGACGACCAGGAGGATCCCGGGGATCGCCATCATGCCGTCCATCACCCGCATGACCACCGCGTCGGCCAGGCGCATGAAGCCGGCGGCCATGCCGATCAGCACGCCGAAGGTGGTGGCCGTCAGGGCCACGGACAGGCCCACCAGGAGTGAGACCCGGCCGCCGTACAGGGTGCGGGCGAACACGTCCCGGCCCATGGCGTCGGTGCCGAACCAGTGAGCGGCGGAAGGCGCCTTGAGCCGGTGCAGGATGTCCATCCCGGTGGGGTCGGCCCGGGTGATCCAGGGCGCGGCCAGGGCGGCCGCCACCATGACCAGCAGCAGCGCGGCGCCGGCCACCAGCAGGGGGTGGCGGCGGGCGAAGCCCAGCCACGGCCGGCGGCTGGAGGCCCGCAGGCGGCGTTCGAGCTGGGCGAGGGTGACGGTCATGTCAGTAGCGGATCCGGGGATCGAACAGGGTGTAGAGCAGGTCGATGGCCAGGTTGATGAGCACGTAGGCGGTGGAGGTGACCAGGATGATGCCCTGGATCACCGGGTAGTCCCGGCGCAGGATCGAGTCCACCGTGAGCCGGCCGATGCCGGGGATGGCGAACACGCTCTCGGTGACGATCACCCCGCCCAGCAGCAGGGCCACCCCCAGGCCGATGGTGGTGACGATGGGCACCGAGGCGTTCTTGAGGGCGTGGCGCAGCAGCAGCCGGGTGTTGGCCACCCCCTTGGCGCGGGCGGTGCGGATGTAGTCCTCGCCCAGCACCTCCAGCATGGTGGCGCGGGTCATGCGCGCGATCAGCGCCATGTAGATCAGGGCGCCGCTCAGGGTGGGCAGGATGAGGTGGCGGATGAACGGGCCGAAGCCGTCCCTGATGCTGTGGAAGCCCTGCACCGGGAGCAGGGCCCACTTGATGGAGAAGCCGAAGATCAGGAAGTAGCCGATCAGGAACACCGGCAGGGAGAAGGAGACCACCGCCAGGGCCATGATCGCCCGGTCGATCCAGGTGCCGGCCTTCCAGGCCGCCAGGATGCCCATGGGCACGGCGGTCACCACCGCCACCGTGATGGTGCCCAGGGTGAGCCAGAAGGTGGGCTCCAGCCGCTGGGCGATCATGGTGGTCACCGGCAGGCCGGTGAACACCGACACGCCCATGTCGCCGTGCAGGATGTTCCACAGCCAGCGGCCGAACTGCTCCAGCAGCGGCCGGTCCAGCCCCAGCTTCTGGCGGATCTGGGCGATGTCGGCGGTGGTGGCCGAGTCTCCGGCGATCAGCACGGCCGGGTCGCCCGGCCCCAGGTGCAGAAGCAGGAAGACGATGACCGCGACCACCGCCAGCACCGGGAGCAGGGCGAGGATGCGCTTGACCAGGTATCTCATGACGGCAGGCCGGGTGCGGCGGCGATCACTTCTCCGCGTTCCACATGACCGGGATGCCGATGTTGATCACGCCCTTGAGGTTGGAGCGGATCGCCATGGGCTGGTAGAACTGCCCGAAGTTCACGTACGGCACCGTCTCGTAGGCGCGCTTCTGGATCTGGTCGGTGATCTTCTTGCGCTTGGCCAGATCGCCCTCGCGCGCCCAGGCCAGGCGCAGCCTCTCCATCTCCGGGTCGTCGGGCCAGCCCGCCGCGGCGCCGGCGCCCGAACCCTGGATGTAGGAGTTCACCACCGGGGACATGACGTCGAAGCCCACCGAGTAGGTGTGGAAGATGCTCCAGCCGCCCTGGTCCACGGGCTCCTTCTTGGCGCGGCGGGCCAGCAGGGTGCTCCAGTCCATGGCCTGGGCGTCCACGTTGATGCCGATCTTCTTCAGGTTCTGCACCGTCACCATGGCCGCGGCGGCCTGCACCGGCGGGTCGCTGGGCACCAGCACCACCACCTTCTCGCCCTTGTAGCCGGCCTCCTGGAACAGCTGTTTGGCCTTGGCCAGGTTCTGCCCGCCCAGCATCGCCTGCCCGCCGGCGTCGGTGGCGTTGGGGCTGCCGGTCATGAAGTAGGCCGCGGAGCGCTTGACCCGGTACTTCTCGGGGAACCCGGCGGCGGCCAGGTATTCCTCCTGGTTCACCAGGTAGAGCAGGGCCTGGCGGGCCTTGGGGTTGTTGAAGGGCGGCTGGAGGTGGTTGGGGCGCAGCCAGCCCTGGCAGCCCAGGGGGTCCACCAGCAGCTTGACGCCGGGGTTCTTCTCCAGGGTCGGGATGAAGTCCGCCTGGGGCAGCTCGAAGATGTCCATCTCGCCGTTGGTGAAGGCGGCCAGGGCGGTGTTCTGGTCCGGAATGTAGTGCCACTCCACCCGGTCCACCTTCACCACCTTGCCCCCGGCCAGGCCGTCGGCGGGCTCCTTGCGCGGCACGTAGGCGGGGTTCTTCACGTAGACCACCTTGTCGCCGGGCACCCACTCGTCCTTCTTGAAGATGAACGGGCCCGACCCGGTGGTGTCGGTGATCTGCTGGTTGGGGTCGGTCTTGGCCACCCGCTCGGGCATCATGAACGGGACGTTGGAGGACGGCTTGCCCAGGGCCTCCACCACCAGCCCCAGGGGTTCCTTCAGGTTGAGGATGAAGGTGCGGTCGTCCTTGGCCTCGATGGAGGTGGCCTCTTCCATGATGAGCCGCCCGGTGACGTCCTTGGCCCACCAGCGCTTGATGGAGGCCACCGCGTCGACCGCCTTCACCGGGTTGCCGTCGTGCCACTTGAGCCCGGTGCGCAGGGTGAAGGTGTAGACCTTCTTGTCCTTGGAGAGCGTCCAGGTGTCCACCATCTGCGGCTTGATTCGGCCCTTGGAGTCCATGGCGAACAGGGTGTCGTAGATCATGTAGCCATGGTTGCGGGTGATGTAGGAAGCGTTCTGGATCGGGTCGAGGATCTTCAGGTCGCCGCCGGGGATCATGCGGATGACCTTGTCGTTGCCCTGGGCCTGGAGGGCCTGCATCGGGCCGGTGGCCAGCAGGGTCACCGTGAACACCGGCAGCGCGAACTGGGCCAAGTGGGAAAGGGGGTTGTTCATGGGGGGGCTCCTGGGAGGGGGGACGGATGGCGGGCGGCGGGCGGCGGGGCAGACCCGGGAGCGCCCTGCGCGGCCAGGCCGGGTGGGCTGGGTCCGGTATTCCCTGGACGGGAAAAACACGTCGAGGCCGGTGCGGCCTCGGGGGTGTTCGGCGATATCGGATCAAAGAATAAGGTGTTCCTGGATTCTAGCACCCTTTGTACGCTGTCTCCGGGCACATCCCCAGGAATGAGTGCCCGTGGAGACGCCAATCCAACGCCCGAGGAGGGCGTCCTGGAGGGAACCCGCCCGGGGGAGCCATCGGAATTCCGGGATGGACGGGCCTATGGGAGGAAGCGTGCCTAGGCCTTGGCCTTCGGCTGCTTTTCCTGCTTGGTTTTCGCCTGCTCTTTCTGCTTCTGGCTCTTGGCCTTGTCCTTCTTGCCGCCCTTGTCGCCCATGATGCCCCTCCATGACTGCGGGTGTCCTTCACCTGGAGATATGTTGGCCGTGGTGCGTCCACAATGCCAGCCCCAACTTTCCGGGGTGGACGGGGAGCGGTGAGGAACGCGCGGGGCGGCTCGCAGCCTGTTCCCCTTTGCCTTATGCCCCAGCTGGGCAATAATCCAATTATTTCCCATGAAATTTAATGATGACTTACCTGGAGCACCCCGGCCCGGGGTTCCTGCCGGAAATCCGGATGGGCTATGGCGATGAGGGCCTCGGCCCGCTGGGCCAGGATCCTCCCGCGCAGGTCGGCCGCGCCGAACTCGGTCACCACGAAGTGGACATCGTTGCGCGAGGTGGACACCGCCGCGCCCCGGTCGAGCTCCAGGCAGATGCGCGAGACGGTGCCTTGGCGGGCGGTCGCCGGCATGGCGATGATGGACTTGCCGCCCCGGGAAAGGCTGGCTCCGCGGACCACGGAGACGCCGAAACTGCAGTAGCCATCGGCGTCGGGTGGCGTGACCTGCAGGAGGGCCACATCCACGGGCAGGATCCGGTCCCGGAACAGCCGGGGGATCTCGTGGAAGAAGCAGGGCGTGAAATCGGCCCGCCCCTCCTGGACGGCCTGGCGGGTGGTCGCTCCCAGGAAGAACCCATTGAACCGGAAACTCCGCTCCATGCCGGGCTGGGCGTACTTCGCGGGGCCCATCGCCACCATGTGGACGATCTCGACGCCTTCCAGCCTGGGGGCCCTGGCGACCAGGGCTTCCACCAGGGCCGGGGGTTCCCCGCAGGCGTGGCCGACCACCACCCGGTCACCGGAGGCGACCGACGCCAGCGCCGTCTCGGCCGGAACCAGCCTGCCTTGGTACCGGGTTCTCCAGTCGCCCATGGTTCAGTGCCCTTCCGCGACCTGGATGATCGCCTCCACCTCCACCGAGATGCCGTTCGGCAGGGACCCCATGCCCACGGCTGAGCGGGCGTGCCGTCCGGCCTCTCCGAACACCTCGACCAGGAGATCGGAGCAGCCGTTGATCACCTTCGGATGGTCCTTGAAGCCGGGCTCCGCGTTCACCATCCCCAGGAGCTTGACGATGCCGGCGACGTGGTCCAGGGACCCGAGCGCCTGCCGGATGGTCGCGAGCATCTGGAAGCCGACCTGCCGTGCGTCGGCATAGCCCCGCTCCAGGTCGCAGTCCAGGCCCAGCCGGCCCACCCTCAGGGCGCCACTGGCGGTCCGGGGACCCTGGCCGGAGAGATACAGCAACTGGCCGGCCCGTCGCCACGGAATATAGTTGGCGACCGGGGCCGGGGGCGCCGGAAGTTCGAGGCCGAGCTGCTTCAGCCGCTGCTCGGGCGTGGCCGCGCGGGCAGGGGCGGCGGCGGTCTCGGCGAACGCCATCTCGACGGCCGCCTCGGCGTGGGCGCGGGTCGTGTCGACGATGGGAACCGGGCTGTCCGCGCTCTTCACCAGCAGGCCGAACTCGGTGCATCCGAGGATGATGGCTTCGGCGCCGCGCCGGGCCAGGTCCGCCATCGCCGCCTTGAACTTCTCGCCGGTTTCCGGACGGAGGATGCCCTTGGCCAGTTCCTGGTACAGCGCGTCGTGCACGTTGTCCTGGTGCTCGCCTTCCGCGACCAGCACCTTCAGCCCGTAGCGTTCCTGGAGGCGGCCCACGAAGTAGGTCCCCGTCATCGTGTAGCGGCTGCCCAGGAGGCCGACGGTCCTGAACCCCCGGTCGACCACCTGGCGAGCGGTCGCGTCCACGATGTGGAGGAAGGGGAGATCGACCTTGCTCTCGATCCGCTGGTCCGCGGTGTGCACCGTATTGCACGCCAGCAGGAAGAAGTCGGCGCCGGCGGCCTTGAGCTTGTTGCCCTGTTCGGCGAGCAGATCGCCCACCAGGTCCCAATGCCCCTCCCGCTGGTGGCGCTCGATTTCCGCGAAGTCGGTCTGGGCCAGCACCAGCCGGGCGCAATGGAGCCCGCTGCCGCCGCACCGCTTGGCGACGAGTTCGTTGATCACCTGGTAGTAGACGACAGTGCTCGGCCAGGCCAGGCCGCCGACGATTCCGATGGTCTTCATCTGGTTTTCCTTGGGCTCGAGGTTTGGTCCAGATTACTCCCTCGACCTTGGGCGCGGCCAGTCCACTCCAGGACCATCAGCATGAGAGCCCGGCGCCCCATCCGCCTCGCCAGCGTGGGCGATCCGCCCAGCGCCCACCGCGCCTACGCCAGAAGATTCACAGTGCTGTTGTAGGCCGAGGCATTGGCCGCCTGGATGGCGCTCTGGACACTGGCCGACTGGGACGGGTCGATGCTGGCGGCAAGCGTCCTTGCGGCAGCCGTGAGGGTCCCCGACGGCAGGCCGTCCTGGGCCACCGTGTACGCGGTCAAGGCCAGGGACGAACCAAGGCTGAGGGCCTGGGAGGAGCAAGGTCACCCCCGCCGTGCTGGCCACGTGGGCCCAGGTGCTCGAAGCGGTGCCGGGATCCCGGCTGCTGCTCCTGGCCCAGCCTGGAGGGCAGCGCCAGCGGGCCCTGGACGGCCTGGCGGCGGGCGGGATCCAGGCGGAGCGGGTGGAGTTCGTCCCCTTCCAGCGCCAGCCGGAATACCTGGCCTCCTACCGGCGGGTGGATCTCGGGCTGGACACCTTCCCGTGCAACGGCCATACCACCAGCCTGGACGCGCTCTGGATGGGGGTGCCGGTGGTGACCCTCATCGGCGCGACCGTCGTGGGCCGGGCCGGGTGGAGCCAATTGTGCAATCTGGATCTCCGGGAACTGGCGGCGTCCACCCCAGAGGATTATGTCCGCCTCGCCGCGGAACTGGCGGCCGATTTTCCACGCCTGGCCCGGCTCCGGGCCGGGCTGCGGGCGCGCATGGAAGGGTCGCCCCTCATGGACGGGGCGCGGTTCGCCCGCAACCTGGAAGCGGCTCTTCGCCACATGTGGCGGTGCTGGTGCCTGGCTGCCCCAGACCGGTGATGGCCGACTTGCCAGGCCCCAGGACCGGGTTCCCCACATCGACCCCCGGATACCTGGGCCAATGACCGTAGAATGAGCCCATACCCCGTTACGGAGGTTGTCATGGCGTTCCCCTTGCACTGGGGCACCGGTCTGGCCCTGGGCTGCACCCTCCTGGCCCAGGCCCCCGGCCCCGGCGCCCGGGCCCTGGCAGTTCGGCCCGCCTCTGAGCGGCGCCTGGCGCTGGTGATCGGCAACGACGGCTACCAGCACGTGAACCAGCTGCGGAACGCCCGGACCGATGCCCGAGCCGTCGCCCAGGGCCTGGAGCGCACCGGCTTCCAGGTGACCCTGCGCACCGACCTGGGCGAGCGGGCCATGAAGGAGGCCCTGCGCAGCTTCAAGGCCCAGGTGGGCGGCGGCGACGTGGCGGTGTTCTTCTTCGCCGGCCACGGGGTCCAGCTGGGCGGAGCCAACTACCTCCTGCCCACCGACATCCGCGACGAGAACGAGGACCAGGTGCGGGACGAGTCGCTGTCCCTGCAGCGGGTGCTGGAAGACCTGCAGGACCAGCGGGCCCGGTTCACTCTGGCCATCGTCGACGCCTGCCGGGACAACCCCTTCCGCACCACCGGGCGCTCCATCGGCGGGCGCGGCCTGGCGCCCACCACGGCCGCCACCGGGCAGATGGTGCTGTTCTCCGCCGGGGCCGGGCAGGAGGCCCTGGACTCCCTGGGCCCCGGGGACCGGGACCCCGACAGCGTGTTCACCCGGGTGTTCCTCAAGGAGATGATGCGCCCGGGCATCCCGGTGGACCGGGTGCTGCGCAACGTGCGCGAGGAGGTAGTGCGCCTGGCCCGCACCGCCGGACATGAGCAGGTGCCGGCCCTCTACGACCAGGCCCTGGGCGAGTTCTACTTCATCCCCGGCGCCGCCCTGGCCCAACCCCCGGCACCTGGGCCGGCCGCGCCCGCCCCGGCCTCCGCGCCCGCCCCGGCCGGCCCGCCGGAACCGGAATGGGCGGTCCTGCCCGGCCTGGACCCCGCCGGCTGGTGGACCTGCAACGAAGGCGGCGGCACGACCGTCGCCGACCGCTCCGGCAACGGCCGCGCCGCCGCCTTGATGAACGGGCCGGTCTGGGCTCAGGGCGCCGCCGGCGGCGCCCTGAGCTTCGCCGGCAACGCCTACCTGCTGCTGGCCAAGCCGCTGCCCCTGGGCCGCGCCTGGACCATCAGCGCTTGGTTCCAGTGGCCCCTGCCGCAGACCGGCAGCTGGCACACCGTCACCCGCGGCAGCAACGATCACCAGGTCCTGGTGCACTTCGACCAGGTGTCCCTGGGCGCCTACGACAACGCCACCCAGACCGCCTTCCATGACAGCGGCTTCAAGATGAACACGCTGACCCCCGGCTGGCACCACCTGGCCGCGGTGGGGGCCGGCGGCCGCACCGTCTTCTTCGTGGACGGCCGGCAGGTGGGGGCCATTCCCTGGCAGTCCACCGACGACGTGATCGCCATCGGCAACTTGCAGTACGGCGGCCAGGCCTTCGGCACCCTGGCCGACGTCCGGATCTACACCGCCGCCCTCGGCGCCGACCAGGTCACCGCCTTGGCCCGCGGCCCGCTGCCAAGGCCGGCGGGCTGGTGGCGCTTCGACGAGGGTACCGGGGTGACGGTGGCCGACCGTTCCGGCCAGGGCTTCTCCGGCACCTTGGCCAACGGGCCGGCGTGGGTGGCGGGCCGCTCCGGCAGCGCCCTGAAGTTCAGCGGCAGCGCCGTGGTGGCCCTGCCCGGCGCGCTGCCCCTGGGCAGCCTCTGGACCATCGCCGCCTGGTTCCAGACCCCCCTTCCCGCCACCGGCGACTGGCACACTCTCACCCGGGGCACCGCCGACCACCAGATCCTGGTGCATCCGGACCAGGTCTCCCTGGGCTGCTACGACAATGCCACCGGCACCGGCTTCCACGACAGCGGCTTCAAGATGAACACCGTGGCGCCCGGGTGGCACCACCTGGCCGCCGTGGGCGCCGGCGGACGCACCCAGTTCTACCTGGACGGCCTGCCGGTGGGCGCCAGTCCCTGGCAGTCCACCAGCAACGTCTCCACCCTCGGCAACCTGCCGGGCACCACCCAGGCCTTCGGCACCCTCGGCGAGGTGCGGATCTACACCGCGGCCCTGACCGGGACCCAGGTCAGCGCCCTGGCCGAGGAGCCGGCCCCGGCCCGGCGCCCGCCGGGAGCGCCGCCAGCGCCCGGCCAGGTCCTGCATGCGGCGCCCCTGGACATGGCGTTCGTCGCCGTGCCTGCGGGCAGCTTCCGCATGGGCACCGACGCCGCCGATGCCGAGCTGAAGACGGCCCGTCCGGCCCACACCGTGACCCTCAGCCGGCCGTTCTGGATGTCCCGGACCCCGGTCACTGTCGCCCAGTTCCGGGCCTTCGCCGCCGCCACCGGCTACCGCACCGATGCCGAGACCGGCGGCGGCTCCAGCATATGCACCGACGGCCATTGGCTGATGGAGCCCGACGCCACCTGGCGCGACCCCCACGTGCCCCAGGACGACGACTGCCCGGTGTCCTGCATGAGCTGGAACGACGCCCAGGCCATGGTCCACTGGCTCGATGAGAACAATCCCCGCCTGGGCTTCCGCCTGCCCACGGAGGCGGAGTGGGAGTACGCCTGCCGGGCCGGCACCACCGGGGCGCGCTACGGCGACCTGGGAGCCATCGCCTGGTACGGCGGCAACAGCGGCGGCCGGCCGCACCCGGTGGCGCAGAAGCAGGCCAACGCCTTCGGTCTCTACGACATGGTGGGCAATGTCTGGCAGTGGGTCCAGGACTGGGACGGGGCGGACTACTACGCCGCCAGCCCGCCGGTGGACCCCCAGGGCCCGACCACCGGCACCCTCCGGGCGATCCGCGCCGGCTCCTGGCTGGAGGGCGCCAACTGCGCCAGCGCCGAGTTCCGGCACCCGGGCGCGCCCCCTGCCGGCCGCACCTTCAACCTCGGCTTCCGCCTTGTGGCGGTGCCGCGCTAGGGCGCGGTCGCGCTCCGATCAGCTTCCCTCCGGATAGTCCGCGCCCAGCGTCAGCTCCCGCCACGCTTCCGTTTCCTCGCCGAACGTCCGCAACTTCTCCTGCGCCTGCGCGAAGGCGAACCGCCCCAGCAGCAGGTGCAGCGGCGGTCTGGGCGCCAGCACGGCCTGCACGATCGCAGCGGCGGCGCGCACCGGATCTCCCGCCTGCCGGCCGCTGCCATCGCTGACGGCCCGGCGGCGGGCGCCCGAACTGGGCGCGTAGTCGGCGATGGGGACCTTGGCCTGGCGCAGGGAGCGCCCCGCCCAGTCGGTGCGGAAGGGGCCCGGCTCCACCACGGTGACCTTGATGCCCAGGTGCGCCACCTCCTTGGCCAGGGCCTCGGACAGGCCTTCCACCGCGAACTTGGTGGCGGCGTAGTAGCCGCTGCCCGGGAAGCCCACCAGCCCCCCGACCGAGGAAATGTTGACGATGTGCCCCTGGCGCCGGGCGCGCATGCCGGGCAGCACCGCCTTGGTCATGGCGATGAGGCCGAACACGTTGGTCTCGAACATGGCCCGCACCTCGGCGTCATCGCCTTCCTCCTGGGCGGCCAGGTAGCCGTACCCGGCATTGTTCACCAGCACGTCGATCCGGCCGAACCGGCTCTGGGCCTGGGCCACGGCGTCCTTGACCAGAGCGGGCACTTCCACGTCAAGCCGGGCGACCAGCGCCCGGGGCGACCCTTCGAACTCCCCCAAGGCCCCCGGGTCCCGGGCGGTCACCACCACCCGCCCGCCCCCGCCCAGCACGGCCCGCGCCAGTTCCCGGCCGAAGCCGGTGGAACACCCGGTGATCAACCAGACTTTGGATTCATCCATGGAACCTCCAGCACCCGCACCGGGAACCCGCCTGGGCCGGCCATCCCGCTGTTCGATGTCCATCATAACTACGTCCGTGTCCCGTTTGACCTCACCCCGGCCTGCTGTCATGCAGGGTTGTTAGGAACCCGAGTTGTCGTCCCCTTCGGCAAGGCCCAGGAAGGCATCCAGGCGACCCATCTCCAACCGCTCACCGCGAAAATCAGTCCCAAGCCGTTCATAAAGATCCGCGATGGACTGGTAGATCCTGGCGACCGCGTCATCCGTCCCTGCGAAGGCTGCGATTTCGCGCATTTCCCCGGCAAAGCGGTCCGCCTTCGAGTACATGTCCGGGAGCGCCTTCCGGAAACGCTGCAGAAGTTGCGGCTGGCTCGCGGCAAGTTCCTCGCGCAAGGCCGGGCCCGCTCCGGCCCGGTCGGCGGCCAGCACCATGGCGGCGCCCAGGGCGGTCAGGCCCTTGGTGATGCCGGCGTAGGCCATCTTGAGGGCCGAAGCCGCGCCGACCGGTCCCTCCAGGATCCGGACCCGCAGCCCCAGTTCCCCCAGGATCGCCAGGCCAGAGGCGGGCTCACCCGCCAGGTAGAAGGTCGGCCCGGGCTGCCCCGGCCTGGGCGGCGAGCCGATGATGGCGCCGTCCACGAACGGGGTCCCGCCGGCGCCCAGGATGGCGGCGATGCGCGCCACCGTGCCCACGTCCACGGCGTTGCAGTCTACATAGACGGGCTTGCGGCCCGCGAGCGCGAGGGCCGGCGCCAGCCGTTCGGCGAGGCCCGCCGCCTCCGCCGGAGGAAGGATGGACAGGATGATGTCGGCCTCGGCCAACTGGCGATCGTCGGCGTCGACCATGCCGGCCGCCCGGGCCCGGTCCCGGCTCGCGGGGCTTCGTCCCGCCAGGGAGGTCAGCACCCGGGCCCCATGTTCGGCCAGCCTGCTGGCCACCGCGCTGCCCATGGCTCCGGGGGCGACGATGGCGATGACAGGGGGCATGAATCCTCCCTCCTCCAACCACTCGGACTAGGATCCCACAGGTTTCATCAGGGCCGAAGCGCCCGTTCCCTCCCGGGACCGGGCGGAAGGGAGCGGGCTCTGCTCGGGTCCGAACGCTTCCTGGAAGGCCGCCAGCCTCCCCCACCCGTTCCGGCCGCGAAGGATCGGGCGCGGGGTGACCGGGCCCACGATGCTCTCGAACCCGGCGGTCCTGGTGCTGGAAACCCGCCATACCGTGGGCCCGTGGTGCCCTGGACGATCCACTCGTAGGTCGCGGTCCTTTCCCGCAGCAGTCCGGGCTGATGCAGCACCGCCCGGATCCAGGAAGGATCGCGGAATTCCTCCGGGGTGACCACCACGCGGCCCGGGTACCAGGACCGGCCTGCGCCGCCCTCGCGGTCGAAGGCCGCGATCGCCGCGGCGGCGGCCTGGGTCTCCGGACCGATCCGGGCGGCGCCCAGATCACTGAAGGGGACCATGTTCCAGCAGGTGACGGGCGCCCCGCCGCCCTGGTCCCACCGGCAGGGCCGGTTGTGGAAGTCCAGGGGCGCCCAGCCGAGCAACCCTCCCGCGCTCTTCCACGCCACCCAGGCCGGGCTGTAGTAGACCCCTGGGATCCAGTACCAGCCCAGGCCGGCCTTCCACTCCCAGCGGCCGAAATGGGATGTCACGAAGCCGCCTGGATCGGAACTGATCCAGGTCAGGCCGCCCCGGCAGCATTCCCAGCGACCGTTCCGGTACGGCCTCCAGTCCTTCGCCACGTGCGCAGGGCGCCAGCCCCAGAGGTCGCGCCGGGGCAGCAGCACCCAGTTCCCCGTACCATCCAGGCCATCGGCGAAATACTGGATCTCCTCGGGCACCAGGGAGGCACTTTCACCCCGGGTGCGGGCCAGGCGGGGCTCGGACCAGCGCCCGAAATCATCCCGGGTGGAAGGATCGAATTCGGCCAGGTGCACCATGGCAGGGGGGTCGCCGCTGACGGTCAGGGTCTCCCCGGTCAGGATCACCTTCCGCTGGGCCTGGCTGGAAAAGACCGCCTGCCCCCCATTCACCCACACCTGCAGGGTGTGGTTCGGGCCGGCGCTGAGCGTGACGTCGGCGTCGTCCTCAAGGATGGCGGCGCCGGATGGGGTTTCGACCCGGATCCGGGCGGCGCTCAAATCACCCACGCGGATGCGGATCCGCCCTTGGCTGAGCACCAGCCGCGCCTCCCGCTTGCCCCGGGCTTCGCCGAACAGTTCCGTCACCTGGATCCGGGCCCCGTTTCCGAACGCGATCCGGGTCCCGTCCCCCAATTGCAGGAGGCCGCGGCCCTGGCTTTGCAACCCATCGCCCTCGGCCACAGGGACGCCAACGGTCATCGGTTCGGAGATGACCCCTTTATTGATGGTCGCCCCCCCCCTCGAGGACGCTCAGTTCGGCGTAACGTTCGGCGCTTTCCCCCAGGTCAACGGCCTTCCGGCGGGTGGGGGCCGCCCCGGCGGGAGCCAGGGCGACCAGGGCCGCCGGGAGGAACCTCGCCCAGCAGCCAAGATGATTCAGTCGGGTGTCTTCCATGAGGAGCTCTCCTTATGAGCCGGCACGGCAAGGAGTCGTCGATTCCCGGCCGTAGCGCGGGAAATCCCCAAGGTTCACGAATCCTTTGAGCGGGGTTTCCTGGAAAAGTTGAACGGTTTTCCCGGGTCGGAGAAAAAAACAGGGTCCGGTCACGCCTTTCGCGGAATTTCCTGATCGAGTCTGGAGCGGCTTGCCACGAAGGGGGCGCTTCAATCGTCCTGCCGCTTCACCGCCCAGCGCAGCTTGGCGGAGGAGGACCGGGGGTTGTCGTGTCGCTCCTGGGGGGAGGGACGGATCGGATCCGGGGCCGCATCCCGGTAGATCCCGTCCCGGAGCCCCTGCTGGAAGGCCTTCTTCACCCGCCGGTCCTCGCCGGAATGGAAGGTGAGGATGGCCGCCCGCCCCCCGGGCTTGAGCGCCGCGGGCAACAGGGCGAGGAACTGGTCCAGCACCTTGAGTTCGTCGTTCACCGCGATGCGCAGGGCCTGGAAGGTCCGTTGCAGGGACTTCCGCAGCTCCGCCGCGACGTCGTCCGGATGGAAGGCCCCCTGGAGGGCCTCCCGTACCCGCCGGGCCAGCTGGGTGGTGGTGACGATGGGCTGGCCGTGGAGGGCCTGGGCCAGGACCGCGGCCTGGGGTTCGTCGGCGTTCTCCACCAGCAGGGCTTCCAGGTCCTCCCGGCTGAGGGCCTGCAGGAGCGCCGAAGCCGGCCGGCCCCGGTTGGGGTTGAGCCGGAGGTCCAGCGGCCCGTCCGATTTGTAGGTGAAGCCCCGGGAAGGGTTGTCGATCTGCATGCTGGAGACGCCCAGGTCCGCCAGGACGAAATCCAGCCCACCGCCGGCCTCGGGCAAAAGCCCCAGCAGCCCGGCGAAATTCATCCGCCGCACGGTCAGGACCTCTTCGCCGAACCCCAGGGCCCGCAGCCGGGCCTCCGTGCGGGGCAGTTCCAGGGGATCCACGTCCACCCCGAACAGCCGGCCGCCCGGGAGCAGCCGGGGCAGGATCGCCTGGGCGTGTCCGCCGAACCCGAGGGTGGCGTCCAGCCCCACCTCTCCGGGCCTGGGGTCGAGGATCGCCAGGATCTCCTGCACGCAGATGGGGCGGTGGGTCCCGGCCGGGGTGTGGCCCCGGTCCATGACCTTGCGCAGTTCCTCCGGGTGGGCCGCGGGGTCCAGTTCCTTGTACTTCTCCTGGTAGTGCCGGGGGTGGGTGCCCTGGTAGCGGACCCGGCGTTTTCTCGGGGGGGGGCGCGTCGCTCATGCTGCAGCACTTTAAGGCGAATGGGGACCGTGATCTAGGGATGGGTCGCCGCGGGTTCCCCCAGGGCCGCGACCCGCCATCCGGGTTCCGGATCGAAGAGCTTCATGCCGCCGGCAAGCGTCCCGGTGCGGGGGCCCAGATCCCGCTCCCGCACCTTGCCGTCCGGGCCGACGATGAAGGTCATGACTCCGGTGACGCGGTACTGGGCCGGAAAGGCCACGAAGGCGAAGCCCTTGGTCATCCGGCCATGGACCAGGTAGCTGCGGGCGCCGCCGGGAGCTCGCGGCCCCTGCCGGGCCAGGACGCGGAAATAGTAGCCGCGGAAAGGTTCGGGCGACCCCCCGGAGCCCTTGGGCCGGTCCCAGGCGGCCGCCGCCACCAGCGGCCCGATGGGGCTCGAAGGTTCCCCTTCGACCGCTTGCCAGTACAGTCCGTCCCGCTGTCCTTCAGCGCTGGCCAGGCTCCGGGCGTATTCCCCCTGGGCCGCGCAGTACTCCTTCTGGGCGGCCGCCAGTTCCTGGCACACGCGGATCGCGGAGGTTTCGTCGCGGCCGACGCGCCGGTACAGGATCTCCTTCAGCCCGGCTGCCGTGTCGAAATACCAGGCGCCGTCCCTGCTGGCCAGGGGGACCGGCGTGGGCCAGTTGTAGGCGCCGATGTACAGGGTGGTGCGGCCGTCGGGCTCCTGCACCAGGCGGTGCATTTCCCGGTAGCGGCTGACGAACCGGGCACGGCGATCCGCGTCTTCGGCCGGGTTTCCAGTGGACACCAGGCTCTTGCCCAGGGGTCCGAACAGGTCCAGCATCCCCTTCTCGTCGTTGTCCTGGGCGGCCGCCACCAGGGCGGCGCAGGCATCCTCCGCCGAAGGGAGCTTCTTCTGGCCCGGCTGCTGGGCCAGGGCCGGGACGCCCACCAGCCCCGCCGCCAGGACCATGGCCGCGGCCCGCCTCCGGGCGCCCTGAAGCCATCGGCATCTCGTTGGGTTTCGCCGCATGTTCCTCACTCCCTCTCCCATGGCTGCAGAGCCTCGAACTCACGGCGCCGGGTCAGAACCGGCGCCGGGCCGGCCCTCCTCCTCCGCCGCCCATGCTGGAGCCGCCGCGGGCCGAGAACCCCCGCTCCTGGCCGCCATGCTGGTAGCCGCCGAAGGCGTTGGGTTCGGCCTTGGCGCGCTCCTGGGGCTCGGCATACCCTCGGGCGGCCCGGGTGTTGCCTTCGAAGGGCCGGACCGGCTCTCCACGATGGTCGTAGGCGTTCCCGTGCCCTTCGGCGCGGTACTCGCGCCGGCCGGGAGCGACGGGCCTCGATCCGCCCGCCCGGGGCCGCTCCCCGCCAGGGCCACCGGCCTGGCGGAAGTAGGCGCTGCGGTTGTAGAAAGTGCGGCTGCGGGAGACGAACCGCTCGTGGTTGTACACCACCCAGCGGTTGCGCCAATCCAGCCGCCATCCGTACCAGCCCCACGGATAGGGAGCCAGGAAGGCGATGGGGCAGACGATGGCGAAGGACAGGTAGGGACCGTCGGACCAGATCCCCGGGTAGGAGTACCAGTCCGGCCAGGGCGCAATGGGGTCGCCGTACGCGGTCCAGGGATCGTAGGCGGGGAGGTAGACATCCTCGCCCCCCGGAGGCTCGATGGAGACCGAACTGCCCTGGACGCCCACGGTCTCCTGGAGGGTGGACTGGAGCGTGCCGGCCGTCATGGCCCGGTGCCGCATCGCCTGCACGGCGTCCATCACCGCCTGCTGCTGGTTGAAGTAGGCGTCGCCCAGGGAAGAGGTCCAGGCCAGGTTCTTGTCCATGTTGCCGAGCACCGCCGGGAAAGCGGTGAGCGCCTGGACGCTGGGATCCCATGGCTGCCGCGAGACGGCCTGGGCCAGGGCGTCGCCCTTCAGGTCCGGGTGCTCCTGCAGCCAGCGGTCGGCCTCCACCACCTGCTCGGGGAAGGTGGCGGCCGCCAGGATCTGGCCCACCAGCGGGTCAGGGTACAGGGCGATGGGCGCCACCAACTGCTGCAGCTGCGCAGCGCTCTGCTGGGCATAGGCCGGAGGCGGGGCCGAGGCGGGGGGCGGCGGCGGAGCCGGAGGCTCTCCCTGGGCGGACCCGGCAGCGCTGATTCCCAGGACCGCCGCCAGCAGGAGCGCCGGAACCAGCGGGGAGCGCGCAGATGGCACTGTCGTGACCTGCCCGAACATGTTCATGGCCGTTATCCTGACCGTCGAAGCTGGAGGAATGGACCAGGCGGACCGGGAAAAGTTTAGTCCACATCATCGGCCGGCTCAACTTGCCCAAGCTGTACGTCCAGTTCAAGGAGTTCAGCCTCGAGGACCGGTACGCCTGGCTGATCGACTTCTCCTCGACATCGATGCCCGGTGGCCCGCCGGCGGGCCCCGAATCCTCCTGAAGGCGCCCGGATCCACCGCCCTCATGCTGCAGACGGCATACATCCGGGGCACCAAGGACAGCGACATCCTGGGGGTCGACCCGGTCATCGGACAGGTCGCCGAGGCTCTGCTCGCCCTGGCCGGGAAGGACACGGCCCTGCATCGCCACCACCGCGGTTGCGCAGGGAGTACACTGGTTTATCCCCCCAGGAGAAAATCATGGCCCAGGCCTGCGCCCTTCCCTATCCCATCGACCTGGTCCGGCAGCAGTTCCCGGCCATGCAACGCACCCACAACGGCAGGCCCGCGGCCTACTTCGACGGCCCCGGCGGCTCCCAGGTGGTGGTCGGGTGCATCGACGCCATGACGGACTACATGCGCCGGGGCGGGGCCAACCTGCACGGGGTGTTCCCCTCCAGCACCGAAACCGAGGCCCACATCCGCGAGGCCAGGCTCGCCCTGGCCGACCTGGTCAACGCGGACCCGGAGGAGATCGCCATCGGCGCCAGCTCCACCACCCTGCTGTTCCACGCCGCCCGTGCGGTGGGCCGGGACTGGGGCCCCGGGGACGAGATCGTGGTGACCGAGCTGGACCACCGGGGCAACGTGGATCCCTGGATCACCCAGGCCGAGGACCGGGGCGCCACGGTCCGGTGGATCAAGGTGGACACCACGGCCTTCACCCTGGACCTGCGGGACCTGGACGCGGTCATCACCCCCAGGACCCGGCTGGTGGCGGTGGGCCTGGCTTCCAACGCGGTGGGCACCATCAGCGACGTGGCCCGGGTGGTCGCCCGGGCCCGCCAGGTGGGCGCGCTGGTGTGCGTGGACGCGGTCCAGGCGGTGCCGCACTTCGCGGTGGACTTCAAGGCCCTGGGCGCGGACCTCCTGGCCTGCTCCTCGTACAAGTTCTTCGGCCCGCACCAGGGCGTCCTGGCCATCCGCCGGGAGCTGTTCGAGCGGCTGAAGGTCTACCGGCTGGTGCCGGCGCCCTCCCGGGCCCCCGGCAAACTGGAGACCGGGACCCTGAACCACGAAGGCATCGCCGGCATCAAGCCCGCGGTGGACTTCATCGCCGCCCTGGGCGAGGGCGCCACCCGCCGGGAGCGGATCGTTTCGGGCTACGCCCGCATCGAGGCGCACGAGGACCGGCTGGTCACCAGGATCCGCCAGGCCCTGGCCGCCCTGCCCGGCATCCGCCTGTACCAGGCCGCGCCGGACGTGCCCAAGACCCCCACCGTGGCCCTGACCATGGCCGGGATGGAGCCGGCGGCCATCTGCCGGCGGGTGGTGGAAGAGGCCTCGGTGTTCATCGCCAGCGGCAACTTCTACGCCTGGACCCTGGCCGAGAAGCTGGGCATCAACCCCACCGGCGCCTGGGTGCGGGCGGGCCTGTCGCCCTACAACACCGAGGAGGAGGCGGACCGGTTCATCGCCGCCATGGCCCGGCTGGCGCGGTAGGCAACGGCGGGGATTCCCGGGCAGGCGGGCCGCACCGACAGCGCGGATGGAACCCCTACCTCAGCCCGGCCTACCCTAGGGTGGTATTCTTAAGTTGTGTGAACGGGATTTTCGTGGATACCTCCAAACTGAAAAACCTCCCGGTCTGGAAAAGCCTCGAAGACGCCAAGAGAAGGAAGATCCTCCTCCTGGAAGAGGCCATCGAGGCCAAGGAGAACAGCATGCGGGAGCTGGCCAAGGAGATCCCCGAAAACCCCATGGGCGGGTGGTTCTCGGGGGCTGCGAACGAGAGCCTGGAAATCGAAAGCCAGTTCATGAACGCCAGGGAAGAAATAAAAAAACTGCGCGAAGAAATCGCCAAGACGATCCGCATCGATACCCGGATCTCCACCCAGCCTGGAAAGGCCAGGTACGGGTCGCTGGTTGTGGCCCTGGATCTTCGGACCCGGCGGACCAGGGTATTCCGGCTCGTCCTGTTGAAGGAAGAGCAGGAAGAACCCATCCCCGGCATCGAGCATGTGGAGCTCGGATCGCCTCTGGCCAATTCCCTCCTGGGCATCTCGGCCGGCGAAGAGTTCGGAATGGGAATCTGGCCGAATCAGGAAATGTATGAAGTTGAAGATGTTATTTGAGTTCTCCGGGTCATCACCGCATCAGGTTCAGCGCGACGTCGAAGGCGTCGAAATTGCGCAGCACGCGGCCTTCGGGGACCACGAAGGGGTGGTTGGAGATCATCGGCACCACCTGTTCGGACAGCCCGCCATGGGAGCGCAACGGCTCGGTCAGGCCGGACCGATCGTGCTCGGCCCGGGCAGGGCCCAGCGCCTTGTGCTGCACGTAGTCGGTGGTGGACAGATACATCAGGTCGGGGCGCCGGCTTTCCAGTAGTTTGACCCCGCCGGCGAGGACGGATTCGGACAGGTCGGCCGAATAGACGTCGGGCAGGGGCAGGCCGACCAGATCCAGCACGGGGTCGATGCCATGGCCGGCCAGGGTCACCTCTCCGGCCTCCCGGGGCAGGGCCTGGCCCTGCTTATCCAGGATCAGCAGGCAATCGCAGTGGGCCAGGGCGACGGCTTCCAGGCCGTTGGCGGTGGCGCGCCAGGTTTCCCGGTACACTGGGCCGCCCCATACGCTGCCGGCGGCCTCGATGCAGGTGGTCTTGCCCTTGGAGGAACGGCCGCAGAAGTGGAACCCGCCGCTCTCCATCCCCAGCCGCCCCAGCATGGGCGCGGCGAAGGCGCAGGACAGGGCGAAGCCGAGCCGGGAGTTGCCCTGGGCATGGCGGCCCACCTCCCGCTGCCAGTCCGAAAGGGAACCGCGGACCCGGAAGGCGTGCTCCAGGTCCAGGGCCTGGTAAACCCGCCCACCGGTGGCCGCCTCGCCGAAGACCTGGTCCGGATCTCCTCCGGGGTGCAGCGGAGGGGCTGAGAAGAGACCCGTTCCACCAGTCGATGGGGTTCCCGTTTCCGGTTCCAGAATCCCGGCAACCGCATCACTCGCGCCACCTCGCACACCGCCGGGTCCGCCCCGAATGCGGCCAGGGCCGCCTGGATGCGCCTGAGTTCGGCTTCATGGGCCAGGAGGCGCTCGCGGTTTCCCGCGCAGTCATAGGGCTCCCAGGGGCGCCAGTAGAGATGGTGACCGTGGCCGCTCCGGACCACCAGGGAGGGCACCAGGGGCAGATCCTCGGGGCGGTAGTCCGCCGTGGCGGCTTTGTCGTCCAGGTCCGCCCACCAGGCGCGCAGTTCCTGGATGTTGGCCTTGGACCGGCCCACCCCGTCGGTTCCGTTCACCGCCAGGAAGATTCCCGCCTGGCCCGGTTCCGGTGCTCAAGTTCGGGGGCGAGAAAGGCCAGGCTGCCGAACATGGCCCTGGCCAGCCTCGGGTCGCGGCGGCCTGCTTGCTGGTTGGCGCGAGTGGAATCGAACCACCGACCTCCTACCGTGTCAACCAAGGAGCCTGGAATAAAGGCCCACGGCGACGGCTGAAGAGACAATAGTGTCCCCCGAGTGTCCCCAGCAAAGTTCAGCCCCGTCACTTCACGGGGCTGAAACCCTTGGTACCGGCGGTCGGACTCGAACCGACACCCCATCGCTGAGAACAGATTTTGAGTCTGTCGCGTCTGCCATTTCGCCACGCCGGCGGCGGGTTCCAGTCTAGCGGAGGATGGGTCTGGCTCCAAGGTTCAGGGCTGCAGTTCGGTGACGTTCATCTTGTAGTTCACATACGGGTCCCCAATGACGTCGTTGCTGCCGTAGATCCGGCCCAGGTTGTCCTGGAAGTAGCGCTGGTAGCCGTTCTGGACGGTCACGGCGGTGCCGGTGGGGGTGTGCAGGGTGGTGGTGCCGCGGTAGGCTTCGCTCCAGGCGTGCAGGCCGGGGCTGTTGAGGCGGGCGCTGAAGGAGGCGTCTACGCCCTTGAGGAAGGAATCCTGGTCCCGGGCCATGCTCTTGCTCACGTCCAGGATGCTGAGCCGGCCGCTCGGCGCGGTCTGGGGCGGGCGGGTGGAGGCGGCCACCATGCGCGCCATGGCCTGGCGCCGGGCCTCCACCCACTGGGGGTTCTCCAGCAGGGAGGCGGCGATGGTGCCCAGCACGGGGAAGGCGTCCTTGAGCCGGCCCTTCTCGGCGCGGTAGGAGAAGGCCTTGTCGATCATCCAGCCGACCATGCCCTGTATCTGGTAGGCGAAGGTGGTGCAGTAGAACATCTCCTCCATGGTCCGGCCCTGCAGGGGATACTCCATCAACACCCGGGCGCCGCCGGCCTGGACGATGGGGATGTGGTACCGGCGGGCCTCGGCCACGGCGGGTTCGGCCAGCTTGGGCAGGCGCTCTACGGCCACCACCTTGCCTTGGCGGGACTCGGGCCGGCAGCGGGGGGCGACGATCTGCTGGATGGCCTGGACCGGGTCCAGCACCGGGCGGATCTCGGCGCCGTTGGCCAGGATGGGCATGCTGGTCTGGGCGAACATGAACACCGGGAAGCGGCGGTATTCCTCGCTGCCGTTGGGGTTGCGCACGGTCAGGACGGTGTTGTACCAGGGGGTGCCCCGGGGGTTCCAGCTGACGCCGCCGTCCAGGGCCCACCCGGCCGGGGCCAGGAAGGTCCAGGCGGTCATGTGCAGCAGGGGATCGGGCAGGGCGTGCTGCTGCAGTTGGGGCGGGGCCGCCCGCAGAGTCAGGACGGCCAGCAGGACGGCAAGGGGAGCGCGGCGCATGGAATCCTCGCGAAGGTCGGGTGGGATGCGACCATTTTCGCGCGAACGGGAAGGCCGGGTTAGCGCTCGGCTTGGTCCACCTTCACTTGCCTTTCCAGTCCATGGTTTCAAAGACGATTTCAAGGCTTTCCGTCGCGTGGGCGGAATTCTTGGCGTTCATCTCCACGGTCCAGCCCGAGGGCCAGCAGTTCCCCAGGTTCAGGGTGAAGGCCTCCCCCTTGTCGTTGTGGAAGATCACCGAAACGCTCTTGCGGTCCACGGCCCCGTTCACCACGGCCTGTCGCCATGCGTTCCAATCCCCGCGGGTCGAACTCCAGTCCCGCCGGAGGATGCACTTGCCCGGCTTGTGGTTCCCGGGCCGGGTGTGGGTGGTCGAGTCTTCCCCATCTTTGTATTCGATCACCTCGCTGGCGTCCCCCACCCAGGCGAAGTCGGGATGGCCGGCCGCTGCGCGGCCATCGACCTGGATGGTCACGTCGCTGGCCTGGGCGCTCAGGGGCAAGGATCCGGCACCCGCGACGGCGAGGCCCAGGGCCAGGCAGGTCAGGGTGGACAGGGTCACGGACAGGGGTCTCGATCCCATCGCAGGCTCCACGGAAGGGCGGTACCCCGCGAGGGTGGGGAAGGGCCGCCCGGGTCTCGGAATGGCAATTAATTAATTATAGATGATTCCATGGGGAACACCATGCCATTCCGCTGGTGACGCCTACCGGTCGATCCTGGAGCGTCGAGCCCGCCCGCCCACGGGAGGGCGTTCAAACGATTCATCCGGCCGTGGAAACCTGGATGTCTGTTGAGGGCACTGGATGGCCGGGCGGACTGACGTGCCCGCCCCCGGAGGGCGCCGAGCCATGAGAATCCAGAGCCTGGTCCTGTCCTTGATGACAACCTGCCCCGGCCTGGTCGCCGGACCAGGCTGGGTCGCCCTCAACAACGACACCGGCAGGTTGTATTTCATGGTCCGCACAGGGGCTCCGGCCACCTGGCCTGGGGCTGCATCCAGGCCACCTGGGCCGACCCGGACGGGGGGCGGGTGCGCCGGGAATGGTTCAAGTCGGGGTGGCTGGCGCCGTTCCTGGACGATGCGTCGGTGTCCTTGAAGGCCTTCCTCCAGGGCTACGGGCTGGCGCTGAGCACCGTGGATCCTGTGCACCTGCCCCAGGCTTTCAAGTTGGTGTTTCGAGGGGAGACCCCGGACGACGGGGCGGCGCCCCGGGCATGCCTGCCGGTCCCGTTCTTCCGTCTGCCTGACAGCGCCCATTCGCCGGACGCCCGGGAGGCGCCGGGCGGCGCCGTGGCCCTGGGCGATCTGCTCTACGAGGACGAATCGGCCCAGGAGTCGGGCCGGGTCCAGGTCGAAGACACCGACGTGGAGCAGGTGCTTGCCGACGTGGAGTTCGACGAGTGGTGGAAAGGGGACACCGACCAGGTCGGCTCGCGGTCCCCCTGGGCCGGCCTGTTCCCGGTGTGCCCGAACTTCGACAACCCGGTCCGGCCCCACGGCATCGGGTTCTACGCGTGGTTCCGGCGCCGGTTCGGTTCCAGCCCCGCCCCGGTCTCCCAGGAGGTGGAGATCCCGGCCCACAGCCGGCAGGTGACCCTGAAGTACCGGGCAAGGATCGAAGCCGGCGCCCAGCAGCCCGAGCAGGACACGTTCCGGGTCCAGGTGTACGGGGAGGGCGGCTACCTGATGGCCCAGGGGCCGGAGCTGACCGGGGAGAACGCCTGGCCGGACTGGGTCGAGTACACCTGGACGGTGCCGATCCTGGCGGACCAGGAGCGGGTCCGCAGGGTGCGGGTGGACCTGGCTCCCGCGCTGGTCCACGACGGCGCCTCGTTCCGGATCGAGGATGAGCCGGCCGGGGAGGTTGCGGTGGAGACCAAAGGCCGGGTCCTTCCGAGGATTTCCCAAGGGGGCACCCGGAAGGTCACGGCGGGCGCGCCGAAGACCGGGACCACCGGGAAGCCCAGGCCTGGGGGAACGCCCAAGCCTGCCCCGGCGGGGACGGTGATGAAACCGACCTCGTCGGCACACCGGCCGCCCACGGCGGGATCCGTGAAGAAGCCCAAGCCTTCAACCAAGCCTCGGCCGGCCGCGCCTGGGCAGGCCGTGCCCAAGACCCTCAAGCCGGATGGCTGAGCGGGATTTCCCTACCCCCGCCGGGTGCTCAGCAGGTGCCCGATGGCCACCGCCGCGGCGTCGGCGGCGTCGGCGGGGAGCTGGACCTTGAGGTTGAGCAGCACCATCACCATCTTGCCCACCTGGTTCTTGTCGGCCCAGCCGTAGCCGCTGACCGCCTTCTTCACCTGCATGGGGTTGTAGTCGCCCACCGGCAGGCCGTTGAGCCCGGCGGTGAGCAGGATGCCGCCCCGGATCTGGCCCAGCTTGAGGGCGGTGGCGGCGTTCTTTTCCACGAACGGGGACTCCACCGCCATGAACTGGGGCCCGTGGCGGGCGATCACCTCGTTGAGCTTCTGGTGGATGCCCAGGATGCGCAGGTCGAAGTCGGACCCCCGGGGGGAGCGGATCACCCCGGCCTCCACCAGTTTCAGGCGCGACCCGGTGCGGGACACCACCGCCCAGCCGCAGGCCAGGGAGCCGGGGTCCACGCCCAGACAGATGGATGGAACGGGTGCTGTGGCCATGGTTCTATGATGCCGCCGTGCCGGCGCCGCGGCTCACAACTTGTTCGGGAGCGCAAGGTTCCGGCCGAAGGCGGAACGGACCCGGAACCTCGGGCGGGGTCCAGGGCATCCAAAGGCCGGACGGGCGACTGTCCATGACCTGGAGATAAGTGATGAGTTTGCCAACCTTCGCCCTGCCCCTGACCCTGTTCCTGGCCGTCCCGAGTCCGGCCCAGACGGTGGGCTGGGCCTCCGTCGACAACGGGGCCGGCGCCCTGTACCACCTGGTGCGGGAGCAGGGCGCGGAAGGCCTGGCCCGGCGAGGCCTGCACGCCACCTGGGCCGGCCCGGGCTGGGACCAGGTGCTCACCGCGAAGAACCGGCCCGGTGGCAGGATCCGCCTGCCCCATGACGCGGTGTTGTCCCTGGAGGTCCCCGGGAGCCTCGTGGTGACAGGGGAGGCGGTGTTCACGGTCGAGAACAGCCAGAAGCGCCCGGTGGCCAAGCTCACCTATTCGATCCAGGACCCGGGGACGGGCGCGGAGCCGGTGGGCTGCCTGACACTGCAGGACCTGGGCGCCCAGGAGAGGACCCGGCTGGCCCTGGAGCCGGTTGATCCGGTCAGCCTGCCCGGGCCGTCTCCGGCGGAGTCCGGGGTCTGCAGGGTGCCCCCGAAGCCCGCGGTCCGCGGAGCGCAGGGCCGCCGCCCGGGCCGCCGGGAAGGACCCCGGGAAGATGCAGTAGGCCGCCGGGCGCCCGATCGCCGCAGGGAACGGCCGGGGATGGCGTTCTGTTGAGGGTCGCCTCCATGCCGAAATAGATGAGTCCTTCCATGGAAGCCGCGCCCCAGGCTCCGCAAGTACCTGCTCAACGACGAGAAGATGGCCAGCTCATGCTCTCCGCCCTGCTGGTCGAGGCGAAGGACAAGATCATTGCCGACCTGAAGCGGCGGTTGGGACGCGTCTGATACCGACCAGGGGATGTCCTCCGGCGCCCGAGTGGAAACCCCGGTCCGTTGATCCGCCTCAGGGCTTGCGGCGCCGGGCCTTGGGCGCCGGCGCCGCGTCCTTGACCCGGCTGCCCCGCACGCTGCCCTTGGGGGGCTTGGTCTGGGCCGGGGGACGCCCGGTGCGCTCGGGGCCCCTCCCGGGTCCCCTTTCGACCCTCGGCGCCCGTCCAGTGCCGGACCGGCCCTTGGTCCTCGGCGGCCGGTCCCCGGGGACGAAATCCGCCTCCCGCAGGGTGGCCGGGGCGGCCAGGCTGGGCACGAAGCTGCGGACCCGGCCCTTGCCGTCCTGGGCGGCGGCCTCCACCACCCAGGCGGAGACCCGGCGCAGGTCCTCGTCCACCCCGGTGATCTCCACCTTGACCCGGTCGCCGATGGAGAGCACCACGTTGGCCCCCTGGCCCACGGCCTTGGTGCGGTTGGGGTCCACGGTGAAGGTTCCGCCCAGGGCGCCCAGGGGCACGCCCACCTCCACGAACGGGGCGTCCAGGCGGATGAAGGCCACCTTCAGGGAGAAGCCCTGGATGCGGCCGTCGAACCGGTGGCCGATCTTGGTCTTCATGATCATGCAGGTCTTCCAGCGGTCGTTCTCGCGCTCGGCCTCGGTGGCGGTCTGCTCGGTATCCGAGCAGCTCTTGGCGATCACCGCCAGCCGGGAATGCAGGCCCGCGGGGAACGGCTCGTCGCGCAGGGCCCGGCGCAGCAGGCGGTGCACCACCAGGTCCGGGTAGCGGCGGATGGGGCTGGTGAAGTGCAGGTAGTCGTCCAGGGCCAGGCCCGAGTGGCCGATGTTGTCGGCGCTGTACTCGGCCCGCTTCAGGCTGCGCACCAGCAGGGTGTTGAGCATGGCCTCCAGGGGTCCGCCCCGGATCTTCTCCAGCATGGCGTTGAGCACCTCGGGGGTGGGCTGGTCGTACGGGCGCAGCAGCCCGAAGGCCCCGGCCACCTCCTTGAACGCCTCCAGCTTCATGACGTCGGGGGTGTCGTGGATGCGGTAGATGGTGGGGAGCTTGCGCCGGGTGAAGTAGCGCGCCACCGCCTCGTTGGCCAGCAGCATGAACTCCTCGATCATGCGGTGGGCGTCGTGGTGGGGGTAGCGCCGGGCGTCCACCGGGCGGCCCTCGGCGTCGAACAGGAACTCGGTCTCCTCGGTATCCAGGTCCAGGGCGCCGCGCCCCAGGCGGATCCGGGTCAGGCCGCGGGAGACCTTCAGCGCCTCCTCCAGCATGGCGCAGGCCTCCGGGCCCAGGGCCTCGCGCACGGGCCGGGCCCCGTCCATGCAGGCCTCCTTCACCTGGTCGTAGCTCAGGCGCCTGCGGGAGCGGATGACCGACTCGGACAGCCGGGTCTCCACCACCTCCAGGTCCCGGTCCAGGGTGATCCAGGCGGTGAGGGTGAGCCGGTCCAGGCCCTCCTGCAGGCTGCACAGCTCCCCCGACAGCCGCTCGGGGAGCATGGGGATGCACTGGTCGGGGAAGTACACCGAGGTGCCCCGGGCCAGGGCCTCCTGGTCCAGGGGGGTGCCTTCGGCCACGTAGTGGCTCACGTCGGCGATGTGCACACCCAGGATCCAGCCGCCCCCTTCCCCGGGGGGCAGGACCTCCAGGCTGATGGCGTCGTCGAAGTCCCGGGCGCTGGGGGGGTCCACCGTGACCGTCAGCAGTTCCCGCAGGTCCTCCCGGCCCCGGATCCACTCGGCCGGGATCACCGTGGGGAAGGGGGCCAGCTGGTCCATGACGGCCGTCGGGAAGTCGGTGCGCAGGTTGAACAGGGCGGCGGTGAGCTTGTTCTCGATCTTCAGGTCGGAGGGCCGGCCCAGGCGGGCCGCCACCTTGCCCCGGATCTGCTGGGCGCCGGGGTCCGGGTCCAGCAGGATGGTCACCAGGTCGCCGTCCTGGGCCAGGTCGGTGGGGGCCAGGCTGACGATCTGGGACATGCGCGGCTCCAGGGGCACCGCGTTCCAGCCCCAGGCCTGCTTCTGCAGCCGGGCCGGGATCGGGTTGGGGTTGCGGGCCAGCACCTCCACCACCTTCGCCCGGGGCCGCCCGTCGTAGGTCAGCCCGGTCATCTCCGCCAGCACCCGGTCCCCGTGGATGGCGCCGTGGCCCTCGCGCCAGTCCACCAGCAGGTCCAGCTCCTGGCGGTTGCGCCCGGCGGCGCCCACGGGGCGCAGGAAGCCCACGGCCCCTTCCGGGTGGCCCATGTAGGTGGCTTCGAAGGTCTCGTAGTTGCGCAGGGGCGGATTGGGCGGTGGCTGGGGTCCGGCATTCCGTGGCCCGGCCTCCCGGGGTCCGGCATCCCGCCGGGGAGGCACCGGCCGCCCGGGCCGCCCGGTGAACTTCGGGCGGTCGTGGGCTGGTTTGGATCGGGGATGCGGGGGCTGCTTGCGGGCCATGGGTACAGCCTAGCGGGCTTTGACCTGGATGGGGGTAACCGCAGGTTAGTATGAGAAGATGCGCCTCGCCCTGCTCCGCCTGTCCGCCCTGGGGGACATTCTCCGGGTGCTGCCCGCCTGGGCGAACCTGCGCGACGCCTTCCCCGAGGCCCGGTTCCAGGCGGTGGTGGAGGACCGCCACGCCTTCCTGCTCGCGCCCATGCCCTGGCTGGAGCCGGTGGTGGTGGCGCGGAAGGCCCTGGGCCGGCCCTGGACCGCCCTGGGGGAACTGAAGCGGGCGGCGGGGGCCGTCGCCGGCTGCGAGGCCTCCCTGGACTTCCACGGCATCCTCAAGTCGGCCCTGGTCCCCCGCCTGGCGCGCATCCCCGAGCGCTGGGGCGACGGAGTGACCCGGGAGGGGGCCGGGCGGCTGCAGACCCATCCGCTGCCGTTCCGGCGCCAGTCCCGGTACGACCAGGCCCTGGGGCTGGCGGCCGGGTTCTGCGCCGCCCGGGGGCGCGGGGGCGGGGCGGGGTTCCGCCCGGTCCTCAAGGACGTCACGCTGCCGGACCCGGGCCCGGTGTGGGCGCCCGGGGGCCGGTCCCGGGTGGTGCTGGTGCCCGGCGCCTCCCGGCGCGGGGCCAGCAAGCGCTGGCCCCTGCGCCACTGGACCGCCCTGGCCCGGCTGCTGGGGGACCGCTGCCAGCTGCGCTGGTCCCTGGGGCCCGAGGAGGCCGCCCTGCGGGCCTGGCTGCCCCAGGCCACCGGGGTGCCGGCCCTGCCCGAGGGCGACCTGTGGACCCTGGCCGCGGCCCTCCGCCAGGCCGACCGGGTCATCGCCCCGGACACCGGGCTGCTGCACTTGTCGGTGCTGCTGGGGGTCCCGGTGCTGGGGTTGTACGGGGGTTCGGATCCGGTGGTGGCGGGGATTCCGGAGGGGACCGGAAGGATCCTGCGCACCGGCATCGAGTGCTCGCCCTGCCGGGAGCGCGGGTGCCAGCGGCTGGACTGCCTGGAGGGGCTGGCGCCGGAAACCGTCGCCGCGGCCCTGGGCTGATCAGCCCTTCACCGCCGAGCGGATCTTCGGGGTGCCCACCAGGGCGGCCTTGAGGGCCGGATCCGAGTCGACCAGGTCAAGGACCTCGCGGGTCACCTGCTCGTCCACCTCCCGGGCCCGGCGCAGCTCCACCGGGTAGCGCACCAGCAGCTCCAGGCCGGCGTCGGCGAAGTGGATCAGCGCCTCGGGCCGGGGCGTGTCCACCAGGATGTCCGCCCGGCGCTCCAGGTCCGCATGCTGCTGGTTGAGCGCGTCCCGGTAGCCCGCGTAGACCCGCTCCACCCCCGCCGCCAGCTTCTGCTGGGCGGCCCGGTAGTCGCCGCCGGGGCTGACCGTCACCGCCACCTCGTGCCAGGTGTACTCGGTGCCGGGGATCTGCTTGAACAGCGGCGTGCCGGCCTGGAACAGCACCGAGTTGGAGAACACCACCACCCGCCCGGTGGGCCGGAAGTCCAGGCCGTTGCCCGTCAGTTCCATGAGGTACAGGCGCACCAGCCCGATGTCCACCACGTCGCCGGTGATCCCGGCGAGGGTGATGCGGTCCCCCACCCGGATGCCGTAGCGGCCGATGAGGAGGAAGTACGCAGCCACCGACAGCAGCACCGCCTGGAGCCCCACGGCGACGCCGGCGGTGATGAACCCGGCGAAGGTGGCCAGGGAGCTGAACTGGGTGACCAGGCCCAGGGTCAGGACCAGGGTGACCAGGAACCCGGTGACCACCCGGCGCAGGACCTGGAACTGGCGCCGCCGGCGTGGGTCGCTGGTATAGCGGAAGGTGAACCGCCGCCACAGCTCCGAGAGCGCCAGGACCAACACCAGGGCCAGGACGATCACCGTCACCCGGATGAGCACCGCGCGCAGGTGGAAGCGGGAGCCGCGCTCGACCGCCGCGCGCCACTGGACCCAGCTGGTGCGTTCGTCGTCGAGGGTGATGAGCTCCTGGCTGAGGGGGAGCAGCGTCCCGGAGAGCTGCTTGAAGCGCCGGGTCAGCTCCCTGGAGGCGGCCCGCTCCGTCCCGGGGCCGGCCGGGCCGGCGGAGGCCGGACCGTCGCCCATGGCCTGGCCCTGCTGGAGGGTGGCGCGCAGCGCGTCCCGCAAAGGGACCCGCACCTTGTCGGCGACCTCCCGCAGCCGCTGGGTGGCCTGCTCCAGCTCCTGGAGCTGCCGCTCGGCGCTCATGCAGTCGTACAGGATCACCGTCTGGCTGATCAGCCCGCCGGAGGCGGCCACGGCGGGCCGGGGCCCGGCGGCGGCCGGATTGGCGCCCGCGGCCGCCCCCAGGACCTCGGGGATGGACCGGGCCAGCTGCTCCACGGCGCCGCCAAGGTCCCCGCCCTCGCCGCTGGACTCCACGAACGAGGCCATCTTCTGGATGGCGTCCAGCCTGGCCTTCTGCAGGTCCAGCCGGCCCTGCAGGGCCTCCAGGCGGTCCTGCAGCGGGGCGCGGCGGGAGGCCGGGGCCTTGGCGGCCTGCGCCTGCAGGGCGGCGGCCTGGGCCTGGATCTGCTCGATCTGGGCGCTGGCGCTGGCCTCCGCCTGGACCAGGTTCTGCCGGTGGGTGGACCCGGAGCCCGGGGCCGCCGGCTGGCTGCGTTCCTCGGCGGCGATCAGCGCGACCTCGGCCCGGGCCGACTGGAAGGCCAGCCGCACCGCCTGGGCGGCCAGGGCCTGCACCTGGTCCTGGTACAGGGCGTCGCTGGGAAGCCCGGGCGGGTTGATCCCGGTGGTGGCGCGGCGGTACCAGTTGACCACCTGGTTCAGGTGCTTCAGGGTGGCCTCCCCGTCCAGCTGGAGGGAGGGCAGGGCGGCGGCCGGGGGCGGGGAGGGGGGCTGGCCCGCCCAGGCGCAAAGGCTGCCCGCCAGGGCCAGGACCAGGGCGCGGAGCGCCGTTCCGGGCCCTCCGGAACGGTTGGGCGACGATCCGATTTCTGTTCGCTGCGACTGCAAACGGAACCCCCTGGCCCGGACTTGGCGACCGGGCGATAGGCAGGATGTCACGGAAGGTTGAAAATCGAAACCTTCAGTCCGACCCATGGATCGGGACTGGCGAGGTTCCAAGCCCCTTTGCGGATGTCGACAATGAACCACTCACTCATGAAAATGCTTCTCTTGATGAAGAGATTTCATGGATAAAAAGGCATAAGCCTGATTATATCAATTTAGTTAATTGTTTATTCAACTCTCTCTCGGTGGCCGCCCTCAGCCCCGCCGCCAGCTCACGCTGCCGTCCTTGCGGTCCTCCAGCACGATGCCCATGGCCTTGATCCGGTCCCGGATGCGGTCCGCCTCGGCCCAGTCCTTGGCGGCCTTGGCCCGCTTCCGGGCCTCGATCAGCGCCTCCACCTCGGCGTCCGCCCGCAGCTCCTCGTGGGGCCAGCAGCCGAAGATGGCGTCGGTCTCGTCCAGGAACTTCAGCACCTCGTCCCGCTCCTCCCGGGTCAGGGCGCAGCGGTCGTCCAGGGCGTTGAAGTCGGTGATCAGGGTGAACAGGGCGGCCAGGGCCTCGGGGGTGTTCAGGTCGTCGGCCAGGGCGGTCCAGAAGGCCTCCCGGGCCTGGCGCAGGCGGGGCAGGGGATCCACCGGCTCCTTCCAGGCGCCTTCCCCGTGGGCGGCGCCGTCCTCCTCCATGCGCTTGCGGAACGCCCGGACGCGCTTGAGGGCGTTGTCCGAGGCCTTGAGGCTGTCCAGGGAGAAGTTCAGCACCTTGCGGTAGTGGTTGCTCTGGATGGTGAAGCGGAACGCCAGGGGGTCGAAGCCCTTGGCCTCGAGGTCGCGCAGGGTGTAGAAGTTGCCCAGGCTCTTGGACATCTTCTCGCCGTCCACCAGCAGGAACTCGCCGTGCACCCAGGTGTTGACCCAGGTGTGGCCCAGGCAGCCCTCGCTCTGGGCGATCTCGTTCTCGTGGTGGGGGAACACCAGGTCCACGCCGCCGCTGTGGATGTCGATGCGCTCGCCCAGGAGCTCGATGCCCATGGCGGAGCACTCGATGTGCCAGCCCGGGCGGCCGTGGCCCCAGGGGCTGTCCCACCAGGGTTCGCCGGGCTTGGCGGCCTTCCACAGCACGAAGTCCTGCACGGCGTCCTTCTCGTACTCGTCGGCGTCCACCGACGCGCCGGCCTTCATGCCCTCCCGGTCCAGGCGGGCCAGGCGGCCGTACTGGGGCAGGCCGGCGATGCGGTAGTACACGCTGCCCTCCCGCACGTAGGCCAGGCCCTTGCGCTCCAGCTCCTGGATCAGGCCGATCATCTGGGGGATGTGCTCGGTGGCCTTGGGGCTGTAGCTGGGCGGCAGGATGCCCAGGGCGGCCAGGTCCTCCAGGAAGAAGGCGGTGTAGCGGTCGGTGAGGGCGCGCATGGCCCGGTGCCGCTCCTCGTTGCCGGCGTCGGAGGCCACCTCCTTCTGGGAGTCGCGGATGATCTTGTCCTCCACGTCGGTGATGTTCATGCAGTGGCGCACCTGGTAGCCCGCCGCCAGGAAGGTGCGCTTGAGCAGGTCCTGGAACAGGAAGGTCTTGAGGTTGCCGATGTGGGCGAAGTTGTACACCGTGGGCCCGCAGGTGTAGAGGGAGACCACCCCCGGCACGAGGGGGACCACCGGCTCGACGGCGCGGGTGAGAGTGTTGTACAGGGCGACGGGGCGCAGCGGGCTCATGGGATCAAGCTAAGCACCAAATCCGCCGGTCGTCGACCCGTAAGCCCGGTTTCCTACAAGGCCCCCTGGACCAGTTCCAGCAGCGGCTCGGGCAGGGTCCGGCTGCGCCCGTCGGGGCCCACCGCGAGGTGGGCGGTCTCCCCCTCGGCCAGGCAGACCCCGTCCCTGGACACTTCGTAGCTGAACACAACTTTCCGGCGGCCGGCCTCCTTGACCCAGGTGCGCACCTGGACCAGCTCGTCGTAGCGGGCGGGGGCCCGGTAGCGCACCCGCAGCTCGCCCACCGCCATGGACACCCCCTGGGCCTCCCACTGGGCATAGCCCTGGCCCAGCTGGCGCATCAGGTCCGAGCGGCCCAGCTCCATCCACACGGGGTACACCGCGTGGTGGACGACGCCCATGGCGTCGGTTTCGGCGTAGCGGACTCGGAGGGTGGTGGTGCTGAAGGTGGTCATGGCCGGACTCAACATTCATGGTGCCCGGGACCGGCCGCCCCGGCAAATCCCATGCCCGCCGGGATATTGAATCTCACCCAGCAAATTCACGTCTTCCCGGTCCCAGGACGAAAAGGCTATTGTGCGACTTCCCGGGACGATTAAAGTATCTCGTAATTACAATCCGTTTCCCATTTAGGGGTCCACCCCCCAAGGAGGTCTTCTGTGAAACTTGGGTGCAGTATTGCTGCGTTGACGATCCTTGGTCTGGTGGGTTGCGGTGGGACCCAGGGAAGCACCACCACCTCCCCCACCACCCTCGCACAGCTGCAGATCGCCCCGGCGGGGGTCTCCCTGATCGGCCTGCTCAACATCGATTTCGTCCGGCCGGACGCGCTGGTCGGGGTGAACCCCCTGCCCACCTGCTGCGTGCCTTCCACCAGCGGCGCCGCCGGCACCATCGACACGGTGACCTTCGGCACCAACTCCACCTGCAACGCCGGGGACGGCCGGCCGCTCACCGGGACGATCACCATCAGCCCGGCCCTGCCGACCAACCCCGCCCCCATCTCCGGCGCCTACACCCTGACCTACAACCTCAAGGTCACCGGCAACAAGCCGCCCCTGACCACGAACCAGACCTGGACCTACACGGGGACCCAGACGCTCACCTTCACGGGCCCGGGCACCGGCACCCTGACCAACAGCGGCCAGGGCATCACCGCCACCTACACCGATGCCAGCCAGCCCGCGAACAACGCCACCTGGACCGTCACTTGCGCCCTCGACTGCGACTGGGCCACTCCGGGCGCGCCGACCCTGGGCGGCAATTTCATTTTCAACCGTGCCGCGGCAGCGGGAGCGGCGGCGCTGACCGTCACCACCGACATCGCCCCGGACCTGGCCTGGGTCAACGACTGCAACTACCCCGAAGCCGGCGTGATCACCCAGCATTTCACGGGTTTTTCGGATGTCGTGTTCACCTTCGACAACAACCAGTGTGGCTCGGTGACCCTCCAGAACCCGAACCAGAACTACGTCCTGGGCCAGTAGTCCCCCGGTCCCCCAAGGAGCTTCCATGCGGCTTCACCCGGCCATCCTCTTCCTGATCGCCCTCCCCGCCTGCGCCCAGGGCGTGGAGAACTACTTCTACCTGGACGCCCACTACTTCACTCCGGACATCTCGGGGCATTTCAACAACCTTACCGGCAGCAACCCGATCAACGTGGACCTCAAGAACGACCTGGCCCTGACCAAGGGCACGACCAAGGTCGGGTTCGGCGCCGAGTACCAGGGGCACCGGTTCGGCCTGGAACTGTCCCGGGACGAGCAGGACTACAAGGGCCAGAACACCCTGAACCGCACCATCACCGTCAACGGCCAGCAGTTCGCCGCCGGGGTCCTGGTCACCTCCACCTTCAAGGCCACCAACAACAACCTCAACTGGACCATCCGCGCCTACAGCGGGGACACCTTCTGGGCCGGCCTGGACCTGGGCGCACGGTACACCCAGGCCGAAATCAACGTGTTCGGCATCAACACCCCCACCGGGTTCACTGTGAGCGCCGACTACAAGACCCCCCTGCCGGTGCCCCAGATCGGCCCCTCCCTGGGCATCGTGGCCGCGAACGGGCGGGTGGTGGCCAAGGGGTTCTTCCACTTCCTCACCTACAAGGGCGCCACCTACACCCACTACGGGGCGGACCTGCGCGTCTTCCCCGTCAACTGGCTGGGGGTGCGGGCGTTCCTGGACGGCGAGCACTTCAAGGTCCCGGCCAACTCCATCAAGAGCGACCTGGACGTGGGCCTGGACCGCACCGGCACCGGGCTCGGCGTGGTGGTGCGCTTTTAATTAAAGACTTATATTGACCCGTCCCCCTGGGTTCCATCCGGGTTTGAGCGGTCGGGTCTGAGTTGAGATCTTCCAAGCGACAGCGCGCCGGCCGCGCCTGGGCGGCCCTCCTGGCCCTCCCCGGGCTGCTGGGCTGCGCTGGGGCCTCGGGCGGCGTGGCCCTGGGCGCCACCGACCCGGACGCGGTCCGGCTCTCCCCGGCCGGGTCCCTGGCCCTGGCCTTCCTGGACCTGCAGGCCCTGCGCCCGGACCTGGTGCTGGATCCCTCGGGCCTGCCACCCTGCGTCCAGGGGCAATCCCCCGTCCCGGGCACCGCCACCTACACCTTCGCCGGGTGCCCCGCCGCCAACACCGGCACCCTGTCCGGCACCGTGACGGTCACCGGGCCCGGCCCGGGGGGCGAGGGCTACCTGGAGACCCTGGACCTCTCGGCCACCGCCACCCTGGCCGGGGCGGCCTGCACCTGGACCTACCGGGGCAGCCTGCGGATCACCGTGGCCGGCGGCATGGCCCACGTGGCCCTGGCCGAGCCGGACCAGCCGGTGCTGGCCTCCTTCGCCACCGGCGCCGCCCCGGCCGCCGCCTTCGCCTTCACCCCCACCGACCTGAACGAGTTCCTGGGCTCCCGCACCCTGTTCGGCAGCTGGCAGTTCGTGGCCAAGGACACCGGGGACCGGATCGCCGGAGCCATCCAGGCGGCCGATCCCCTGGTGTGGGACCCGGCCCGGTGCCCGTCCCCGGTCTCGGGCACCCAGGTCCTCACCCGGTTCCCCGCCGCCAGCCCCCAGGCCGTGGTCCAGACCCCGGTGAGCTTCGACCAGGGCTGCGGCCGGATGACCGTGGGCGGGCTGGCCATCCTCCTGGGGACGCCGTGAGGGCCCGGGCCGCCCTGGGCCTGGCCCTGGGCCTCGCCCTCCGGGCCCAGGAGGCCGACCGCCCCTGGAGCGTGGACGCGCACCTGTTCGCGCCCTCCATCGGCGGCCACCTGCAGGGCGTCACCGGCGGCAACGCCTTCAACGTGGACCTGAACGGAGACCTGGGCCTGTCCCGGGACCGCAGCGACCCGGGCTTCGCCCTGGAGTACCAGGGTCCCCGGTTCGGGCTGGCCCTGTCCTGGGACCAGCAGCACTACGCGGGCAGCAACCTGCTGGGCCGGGACATCACCGTCAACGGCCGGACCTTCCAGGCCGGCACGGTGGTGACCTCCTCCGGGCTGGCCGCCGCCACCACCCTGGACGGCACCTTCCGGGCCCTGACCTGGCCGGGCGCCTGGGCGGGGCTGGACCTGGGCGTGCGCGCCACCACCCTGAAGCTCGACACCTCCGGCACGGCGGGCTTCCCGGGAGTCACCGCCCAGGCCTCGTACCGGACCACCCTGCCCATGCCCCAGGCAGGCCCCTCGGCGGGGTTCACGCTCCTGGACGGGCGCCTCGCGGGCCGCGCCTGGGTCCACCTGCTGGCCTACCGGGGCGCCACCTACAACCGCCTGGGCTTCGACCTGCGCTACTTCCCCCTGCCCTGGCTGGGGGTGCGGGTGTTCGCGGACTCCGAGCGGATCCGGGTGCCCAACGGGACCTTGAGGGAAGGGCTGGACTTCACCCTGGACCGCACCGGCACGGGGGTTGGGATCGTGGCGAGGTTCTAGGAGCCTGTCCAAGACTGGGTGCCCTGGCGGGCACCCCGAGGGCTGAAAACATGCTGGCGCTCCGGTAACTTGGGGCGCCAGGTATTTTAGGTGCGGGCCAGACCCCTTTAGGATGATT
>JBELAL010000060.1:0-31865 GCA_049508835.1 Holophaga sp.
CTCGACTTTCAGGGCAGGTCCTTGCTTTCCTATGAAGGTTCACCCGAGCCCTCCTTATGCTGTTGTCCGCAAACAAAAGCATCCCAGGTTGGCTCGGGTGAACAACCTGTTTGGCAGCGACATCTAGTGCTGTGGAAAGCAGCCGGGGCCACTTCTTGTGCAACAGGGAAATTTTTTAACCTTCGCAGGTTTACTCACTCCCGATTTGCACCCCCTGCAGGTGGTGGAGGACAACTCCCTTACTTATGCGAGGAATCGCTTCTTGCATGCCTTCGGACCCAAGACGTCCTTCGCGTTCAAGAAGCAGTTGGCCTCTCCCCATCGACTTTGAAGAACCCGTTAACCGGTCCGATCTTGGACAAGATCAAGCAGGGCGCCCCGTGGCTCGGATTAAGTTGGAAGCACTACCTTTGGTGGTTCGCTGATTTCGAAGCTAGAGTTACGGAATCAACGGCCCGCCGGGTAATCAAAAAAGCGGATAACCAGTGGAAGCAGCTCGAGCGCATTCCCGTTTACATGGAAGAGCGTCCAAACGACGGCTCATGGGTTAGACAATGGCTCATAGCTGAGAATGAATTTCGAAAGTTGATCGAAATTCTTTCTTGATTCCAACATTGGCAACATCCTCGAAGGTGACACGCCGGGAAGGAAAGCAAATGGCCACCAGCCGCAAGCCAGCGGCCATTCTCATGGATGGGTGGAGGCTAGATCCTGAACCCCCCACTGGTCGCCCGGTACTGGTCCATCAGCCCGAGATTGCGCAACTGTCCGAACAGGCCCTCCGCCGGCCCTCGGACTTCCTTGGGCAGGTTGGCCAGGTGTTTGTCCTGGCTCGGGTCCTTCAGGACAGCCACCAGGTAAGCCGCTTCCCCGGCAACGTCACAGAGGACGGAATTGTCCGCGGGGAGCTTGGCCAGCTTGTTGAGCAGGGCCTCACGGGTGTCCCGGATTTCCAAGCTTGAGGAAAGGGCCGGGGTGTCTTCCAGTAGGAAAGCCAGGTGTCGGGCCTTCCTGGCGATCGAGTGCAACTCGCCCTCCCTTTCTGGGTTGAAGGCAACAACGAAGTCCAAAGGTTTGGCAGGTTTCCTGGCCACGGGGCCTCCTTGGATGGTTGGGTGGGATACCCAAGGATGGGGCACCAGACCGAAGATGTCAATATTTTAATGTTGATATGATTTGGGTTGTTGAGATTTTTTCAACGTGAAAACAAATAAGTTAAGGCGCCGACCTCAGGAGTAAATCCTATTGGCACTCGTCCATCAACGGTGAGACCTTATGGGATCATCCCCCAAACGGTGCAGCATGAAGCTACCGAGCCCGTTCAGGCGGTTCCTGGCGCGCGTTGCCCTGGTAGTGGGCGGCCTCATCTTCGCGGTCTATTTCATCAGTGTCGAGATTCGGTATCGGGAATTTAGCCGAGAACTCGCAAGCCTCGGTCAAGTGTTCCTCACTGACTATCGGGCCGACGTGATGTATCGACTGGGCAGTCCGGACCACGTTCTTGGAACGGTCGAACAAGCCGATTGGGGACCCACGCGACGGGTATTCAACCTGGATGCGCCGGCTGGGGATGTCAACCACATCCCCGAAGGCACCAAGTTGGAGGAATACTCCTCTTGGGCTTATGAGATAGCAAAAGGGAAAGCCCGTCTGGATATAGATTTTGACTCGAAAGGCTTGGTGGAATCCGTCGGATGTTTTTGCAGCAATGAAGATCCATCAGCCTGGGGCCCTGTAGCTGGGATCCGGAATGGTGATTCCGAAGAGAAAGTCCTGGGTTTGGGTAACCCCACTACCAACATAATTTCCTATAACTTTAAGACTATCGATTATTCGGATATCGGCATAAGGTTCCAGCTTAAAAAGGGGAAGGTCTACATGGTGACCCTCCACCACCCCAAGAAGGGCGAGTGGGCAGTGTTCTGGAGGTTCCTGCACACACTCCCCTGATCAGCTCGAGGAATGGTAAAGCATAATGAACATGACTCATGCAATCTCCAAGGAGTAGCCATGAAGCGATTGGGTGGATGGTGGAGGCTCTGGGTTCTGCTCAGTGTAATTTGGATAGCGGGTTGTATCATTGCCGCAGTTAGCCTTTGGCCATCCCGGCTATCAGAGCTTAACTCACAAGATTTAGCAAAGCTACCACAAGATGCATTAAAATTAGTCTATTCACCTTTTTCAAACCCTTCAAAAGATGCCACTTTAATAACACCGATTCAAGTCGATCTTTCCAATTTAACAAATTATTATGACTTTGATCCTCCACCTAAAGGCTCTGAAATATTTGATCCCAATATCTATATCCCGGCCCCTGATGCATTCATCTTTAAAGAACCAATTACAGACGAAACAATTTACATACTAAAACATTATGATAAAGAAAGTATTCACAATATTATTAGCAAACTCAATGATGCGGAACGAACAAATTTAATGACAGCAATTGATCATTATAATTCTTCAAAACACAAACCTTTTGTCTTTCATCCAGTCAATGGTTCAGCCTTTCTTATAAGCCCAGATGCGAATCTTGAACAGATGAAATTTTTCAGGGCTGAATACCTAAAGGGTCAACGCCTTAAGCTATCCAAAACCAGATTGTTTTTTGTATCCGGTGTTTTTTCGTTCCTTGTCCTCCCACCAGTATTACTTCTGCTTTTCAGCCTTTCAATCCGGTGGGTCTACCACGGCTTCAGGAAGGAACCTACGTAGACTGCTCCTCTCACACCAGGAGAATTTCGGGCCCTTGGCTTGGCCTTCGAAGGGGGGTCAGAAATTCGGGAAGCATTTGCCTCCAGCGGCCAGGACCGCTCTATCCGACCAATGGCGTGGTATGCCAGTCTGTGCCCATATTGTGCCCAGGCCGGTTTCACCGTCCCTTCAGAAACAAAAACGTGCCTGTAAATAACAACCCCCGCCTATATTCTGCGGGGGTTTCTTTGGTGGTTCCTCAGGGACTCGAACCCTGGACCCTCTGATTAAGAGTCTGGAAATCAAGTGTTTTGTGATGTTTTCATATGTATTCAATTATATATTTTCAGGGATGTTATAAAAACAATGTGTTTAGGCATGTATTCTCGTGTCGCCCATTGACGCAGGACAGATGCAGGACATAGAATCTCTGATTGATAGCCAAATCCTCTTTGATCCTGATGCAGGTCAATGCAGGACAAAAAACAGAGGGCCAGCCAAGGGAGGGGGTATGAGGATCAGCCAGGTCAAGCTCACGGATAGTTCTGTGGCCAAGCTCAAGCCAGGGGTGAAGCCTGGAGCGAAGGCCGGTACTCCCGCCGGCAAGTACTGCGTCTGGGATTCTGACTGTCACGGGTTCGGGGTGGAAGTCACGCCCGCCGGCGGCAAACTCCTGGTGGTGAAAACCTGTCGGGACGGAATCCGCGCATGGCATACCCTTGGCCGGTGGCCGACTCTTAACGTTGAGGATGCCCGAACCGAGGCCGTCAAGATTAAAGACCAGGTGCGGCACGGTGAAGATCCTAAGGCGGCCATCGAGGCGAGGAAGGCTGAAGCCCAAAAGAAAAAGCTGCGCCCAACCGTGGACCAGCTCTGCGACCGTTTTATCGCAGAGCACATCCACGCGGAAGTGGCTGTGGTCAAGGGCAAGGTGAAGGTGATCAAGGCTGGCGAGTCGAAGGATGGAAACAAGCTATCGACCGCCAAGGAGCATGTGCGGCTGATCGAAAAGCACATCCGGCCCGCCCTGGGCAAGCTGGTTGCGGCGGAGGTGGGCACGGCCGAAATATCATCCACGCTGTACAAGATTCGTCAGAACACCCCCATCATGGCCAACCGCGTACGTTCCGTCTTGGGCAAGATGTTCAAGCGGGCAGAGCTGTGGGGGTATCGTCCGGCCGGGTCCAGCCCCGTCCCAGCCCAGGACAAGGCCAAGGAGAACAAGCGGGAGCGGAACCTGTCCGACGTGGAGGTCAGAGCCTTGGGGAAGGCCCTACGGGATGCAGAGAAGCCCAAGGAGGGGGAGGAGGCGATGTCGCCCTATGCCCTGGCCGCCATCAGACTCGCCCTCCTTACCGGCATGAGAAAAGGTGAAGCCTTGGGCTTGCGCTGGGAATGGGTGGGCCTGGACACCGGAGAGATCCACATCCCCGCCGCCGCTCATAAGACCGGAGCAAAGACGGGCAAGGTGCGCGTGGTCCGGCTGTGCGCCGCCGCCCGCCAATTCCTGAACGCACTACCCCGAGGCGTGAACAACCCCCATGTGATCATCGGACATGTCCATGGCCAGGCCCTGGTGAACATCCAGGATCCTTGGGAACTGATCCGGGAAGCCGCCGGCCTCGACTTCAAAAAGACCTGGCTGGAGGCGAACAAGAAGACCTGGGACAAGCTCACACCGGCCCAACAGAACATGATCGAGGAAAACCAGCCTCACTTCCATGACCTGCGACGGACCTTCGCTAGCGTGGCTGCCCGCATGGGCTATCCGGAGCTATGGATTTCCGCCCTCCTTGGGCACGCGGCCGGTACCGTGACCCAGGGCTACGCCCGCGTGGCTGGCGACCCGCTCCGGGAAGCTGTGGAGGCTATCGGCGGCCGGATCGCGGGCTTGCTTGACGGGTCCATCGATCCGGAGAAGGAAGCGAAGGAACGGGCCAAGGGGATGAAGAAAAGTTCCCCCCTTGGGGCATCCTGAGAAAAACTCTCCATGACCAGGCATCCACCGTACATTGGATGGTGAAATATGAGCCTCTTTCGGTCGAGTACAAACTTCTCACATAGGAGGCAGTATGGGTACCAAGAAACAAAACCAGGGGTCGGAAGGCCAAAGGTCCAAATTCGTTCCCGCAAACCCCGATGCCATCAATGAGGATTTAAACGACGTTAGAGAAAAATTAGATAAGGTGTTTGATGCAGTGCGAGAACTCTATCATTCAACCGGCTTATCTAAAGAAGAATTCAAAAGTAAAAAAGAAGAAATTAAAAAACTGAAGGACGAAGCCAATACAGAGTACCGCAAAGTGAAACGGGTCCTAATGGATCAAATTAGGGGTATCAAGAAACAAAGCAAGAAGGGCAAAACCGAGGGATCGCAATCCTGAGAGAGGGCACTATCGATCCAGAAAAGGAAGTCAAGGAGGAAGTCAAAGTGAAGGCTGAACAGCGGGGGTAATATAGAAACGGCGCGGCTAGGGTAGCTCCCGAACCGCTGGACCCCACCAGCCCGCCGCGCCGCCTTTGATCCTGGGGAGCATCCGAGGGGGGATGCGATGAGAACCGAAGCGGAGCTTGAGAAAATATTCCGAACGCACATGACCGGCGACACGCGAGCGGCGTCAGGGATCGCGCTGAAATGCCTTGACTCCAACTGGACGGCAGGGAAAGACGGATGGGTGGAAAACGGCGGCCTTGGTCGCGTTGCTGAGCACTTCGCATCGTACTGGCGCACATCCAACCGGAAGCCCTTTGGCTGGCGTCAAATCCAGGATGACCTTGCAGACATTGACAAGGCAGCCAAGGCATTGCGGGACTCGCTGCGCGCGCACCCGGAAACCCTGGAATGGATCCATACTGCCTCATCCACCAAGGCTGATCATCATTTGCAATGGTGCGCCAGTGGGGGTGGTGACACATTCCCCGAGCCGGACCATGGATTCTTTTTCGGGGACAGTGGCACTGAAGACGATAACGAATGCTTTGCCGGCTACCCAACCGAATCGCATCTGATGGCACGATTGGATAGCATCAGCAAGCTTATGAAATTGCTCTATACACAAGCAGAGAATGAAAAAGGGGCTGTGAAGGATCAGAAGTATGCATTCCCGATTGAGCAAGGTGAGTTGGCACTATTCATCGAGTGCAAGCGTGTCCTGGAAAGTCGCGGGATCCCCACTGAAGAAATTGAGAAAAATTTAAAGCCGATTGCCGAGGCGATATTCACCTGGGCCGCCGGAGAGGCGCCAACCCAGAACTGGGCAGCAAGGAAGCTGCAAGAGGCAATGGGTATGCGCCCTTAGGCCGTCAAGCCGGATTCCCGAACACACCCCCATTTTTATTCTGGGGGTGTGTTCTTTCTGTCCGCTAGTTCGACTGCGAAAAACCATCCACATTCAGACAGCCGGCCACAAGTTACCAGGCCGGTTGATTGGGGAGGATGGCGATGAACACGCAGAGCCCAGAGCAGACACAGACAACCGGCAAGTTTCTCCTGTCCTTAAACGAGACCGCAACGTTCCTGGGGCGCAATCGATCCCACATTTATAAGTTGCTGGCTGAAGAAGGACTCCCCGGAATCCGAATGCGGCATCGGTGGGTTTTCCGACAAGCGGACCTCATAGCGTGGGTCGAAGCCCGCCCCTGTGTAAACCGGTTGGGGAGATAGCCCATCATGGGCGCACCTGCCGCCGTCCTGGAGGATTTCCGCGCCGTAGCTCAAGCTCGTCGCCTGATCCTCCCATCTCACATCGTTGCTGATGGGCGGGTTCACCGCGTCCCTGTCCGAGATCACGATGACAAGACTGATGGCGCTTACTGCCTCCATGTAGACGGTGTCCCGTTCGGATGGGTCCAGAATTGGACGGATGGTTTCGAGCGGCAGAACTGGAATGGAAATCCAGACCACGAACTTACGCCCGCAGAAGAGAAGTCCATCAAGAATAACCTCGATGCGCAGCGAGCCCAATACGATGCCGAATGTGAGAAGCGCTGGGCCGCTGCACAACAGAAGGCGTACGAGATTTGGAATGCCTCAACAGAATGTGAAAACCACCCGTACCTGAGCCATAAGGGTATCCAGGGCTATGGCATTGGGGTTGGTGCCGATGGGCGTTTAGTCATTCCAGTGATGGACGCTGAAGGTGAATTGCATACGGTCCAATTCATCGACCCCGATGGTACCAAAATGTTTCTTTCTGGTGGCAGGGTGCACGGCCATTTCCTCACTCTCGGGGAGCCTGGCCCAATTATCTACATCACAGAAGGATTCGCCACGGCCGCCAGCGTACAGGAAGCGACCGAGGCCTGTGTTGTCGCCGCCTTCAACTGCGACAACCTGCTACCAGTCGGCCAAGCCCTCCGGGAGAAGTACCCAGCCGCGAAATTGATCTTCTGCGCTGATGACGATTACCAAACAGATGGAAACCCAGGCAGGACCAAGGCCACGAAAGCGGCGAAGACGGTGAATGGCTGCGTGGTCCTGCCGGACTTCGGACCCAACCGCCCCAAGGGCGGAACCGACTTCAACGACATGCACCAGGCCAAGGGGCTGGAAGCCGTACGGGTGTGCATCGAGAAATCGGAAAGCACAACCGATGAGGCCCTGCCCTCCATTGTCGTGGTTCCACCTGAAGACGTTGTGGTGGAAAAGGCACTTGCAGCTCTGGCTAAGCGAGGTCGCCTCTTTCAACGCGGGCACCTGCTAACCCATGTGGCCGTACAACCTCCGAGTGGCTCACAGCAAGAGCCGCCGGGGCCGTCCATCCTTCTGGCAACCGCACCATGGACGCGGTTGGAACTAAGCCAGAGCGCCGCGTTCTTCAAGCCCACCCAAGATGGGCTGAGGCGCATTCTGGTTCCCGACTTCGTTCCCCTGTTGGCCTTGGAAATGTCCAATCACCCAGGTATCCCGGAGCTGTTCGCAGTCGCGGAAACGCCTCTGTTCTTGGCTGATGGTACGATCTTCTGCACGCCGGGGCTGGACCCTAAGAGCGGAATTTACTTTACGTCGTTGGGTGAGCTGCCGTGCATCAAAGAAAACCCCACCTTGGAGGATGCGAAGACGGCTGCTGCTGCTCTGTTCGAGCCAGTGCAGGATTTCTCATTCGCCGCTGAAGCCCACCGCGCCGCATGGTTAGCCCTACTCCTTACCCTGGCTGCGAGGTTCGCGATCCCTGGCCCGGTGCCATTCTGGCTGATTGATGCGAACGGCATGGCGGCCGGAAAGGGCTTGCTGACGCGCATTTCATCCATCATCACTTTGGGTCGTGACCCTGTTTCGATGGTGGCGTCCATGGATCCGGAAGAATTCCGGAAGACGGCCCTATGCGTCCTGATGGCAGGGTCCCGCCTAGCATGGCTCGATGAAGCACCTTCGCCTTTTGGGGACAGACGATGGTGTGGACTAATCACAGCTACCACATATTCGGATCGGGTCCTGGGAGCATCGCGGACGTGGACCGGGCCACATTTCACGATCTGGATCGTCAGCGGAAACAACGTTGGATTGACAAGTGACGCACCCAGGCGCTGCGTACATATCCGCCTGGAGCCACCACAGGAGCGCCCAGAAACCAGGACGGGATTCAAGATTCCAGACCTGGTGGCCCATGTGAAAAGACACCGGGCTGAATTGCTGGGGAACGTGCTGACCATCCTTGCCGCATACCACGCGGCGGGGCGCCCAAGGCAGGGCCTAACTGCCTGGGGCTCGTTCGAGGAGTGGTCGCGGCTGGTGCGCGACGCAGTGTTTTGGGTCACGGGGCAGGACTGTGATTCCCGGGCGGAATTGTCCGCCTCGGCAGACAGCACCCGTGAGGCCATGGCGGTGATTCTGGAATCTTTAGAGATTCTTTTCCCAGGCCAAAAACCATTCCCTACCGCTGATGTACTCGCCGCCTACTTCGCCCCGAGCGCGGATCACCGTGGGGTTTGGCAGTACCCGGAGCTGCGCAACGCACTGGATGCCCTTAACGGCAGCGGGAAGGAGCTGAATCCAAGGATCGTGGGCAACCTTCTGAAGGCGCGGAAGGATCGGACCTTCGGCGGGCGCCAACTGAAGAATGGCCCCGAAGCGCGGCCGGGGATGACCTGGCGGATCCTCCGGATAGGTGAAGCCCTCGGGGACGCCTGCGGGTCTGTCGGTTCTAGCGGTTCTGTTTCCCCCCGTCCGGGGAAGAAACCAGAGAGGAGACAACCATGCACCAAATATTGAATTTTGCTCAGCTCCGTAGAAAACAGATCCGACAGATCCGACAGACCCGCAAAACCTTCTGGTTTGCCTCCACTGCGCAGCCCAGGCGCTCGCGCCGATCCTCCGCAAAATTCTTGGTTGGTGGATCCGGCTTTGGATCCCCTTGCTTAAATATTTGCATCCAGGATGCTTATTTGCAACGTCCATCAGAACGTCTGATTGCATCACAGCCATTCATGAGACGAAAACCAGCACCAACACTGACTGTGCCCGGTTTCCTTCCCCGCCTTCCTGCATCTGTCCTGCATCCCTCTGCCGACCTGCCCACCCGCCCGTGAGGCTCCCCATGACCCTTTCACCCCTTCGTCTTGTCGCCTTGACCCACTACTTAAACGATGTCCTGGACTTCCCGGACCGCGCCAGCGTGCGCCCGAAGGCCGCGCTGGAGTGGTTCTCCATGTTCCAGGCCAAGGCCCGGGAACGGGAGTCAGCCTTGGTCGCCGGCCTGGCTCTTGCTGACCACCTGGAGGCCCGGTACGACCCCGCCGCACCAGGGAGCCAGGAGGAAGCCGTCCGGACGATCCTGGAGGCCACCAGCGCGGCCCAGGAGGCGGAACAGGCCCGCCGGCAAGCTGCTGATGCCCAAGCGGCTGCCCTCCGGGAGGAGCGCCGGCAAGCGTTCGTCCGGAGGCACGGGCTCAGCCCGGAGACGGCCAAGAAGATGGGCTGGGACCCCTCTGCCCTGGCTGGCCTCCTGGACGATTCGGCGCCCGGGCCGCAGGTGTGGCAATGAAGACGGCCACTCTCCTCCCTGTGAAAGGCCACCATAAAGGCCGTGGACGTGGATTATCCCGTCTGAGCCCGATGCGGGTTGCAATGCAGGTGCAGGCATTGGAACTGCGGAAGTCCGGGCTGACCTACATTGAAATTGGAAAGCAGATTGGTCGATCACAAGGCGTCGTCGTCCAACTCATCCGGCGAGCGTTGCTCGACACGATCCAGGAGCCGGCGGACCAGGTCCGCGCCCTTGAGCTGCATCGCCTGGATGCACTGTGGAAGCGGGTCCAACCGAAGATCAAGGAAGGCGATCTCAAGGCCGTGGAAGTGGCATTGAAGATTATGCAGCGCCGGGCCGCGCTCCTGGGCCTGGACGCCCCGGTGACGCTCCAGGGGCCGGACGGAGCACCTCTCCATTTCGTGGTCGCACTACCGCCCCAAGCTGCCTCAGTTGAAGCATGGCAGGCAGAGGCCGGCAAGGTGTTGGACGTGGTTCCTGAGCAATCGGCCTTGGGAATGGAGGTGTGTAATGAGCACGCTTGAGTACGAAACCATTTGGAGCCCCCAGCCTGGCCCACAGCGTTTGTTTCTCTCGTGCCCGGCGCCTGACATCTTTTTCGGAGGGGCGAGGGGTGGTGGAAAAACGGATGCTTCCCTCGGCGACTGGCTTAGCCACGCGGACAAGTACGGCGCTCATGCCCGTGGACTATTTATCCGCAAGTCACTTCCGGAACTGGAGGAGGTCCACGCCCGCATGCTGGAGCTATTCCCTCGATTGGGCGCAACCTACCGAGCCGGTAATCGTACTTGGACCTTCAGCAACGGCGCGATCCTACGCATGGCATTTCTTGATACGGACGACGATGCCACGCGTTACCAGGGCCACAGTTACTCATGGATCGCTGTGGACGAAGCCGGCGCATTCGCCACGCCCAAGGCTATCGACATGTTACGGGCTTGCCTGCGTTCAGTACACTCCGTGCCGTGTCGACTCGTGCTCACTGGCAATCCCGGCGGCCGTGGCCATGACTGGTTGAAAGAACGCTACATAGACCCCGCCCGGCCCGGTGTTCCGTTCCAATCTCCTGATGGCACCATGCGCGTTTTCATTCCAAGCAAGCTCCAGGACAACCGGATCCTGATGGAGAAGGACCCCGGTTACGTGGACCGCCTGCGAGCCTCCGGCCCATCCTGGCTGGTGAAATGCTGGTTGGACGGAAACTGGGACTCTCGGGAGCGGGGAAACCTGTTCCAGCGTGAATGGTTTCAGAGGTTCATAGAGCTGCCGAAGTTCTCCCAAGTCATCGCTAGCGCAGACACTGCTTACAAGACTGGCGCCGAAAATGATTATTCGGTCTGTACGACCTGGGGTGTCACCAAGACGGGGTTCTATCTGGTGGACCTGATCCGGGGGAAGTGGGAATTCCACCAGCTCAAGGCCATGATGGGGGAGCTGTGTGCGAAGTGGCACCCCTCCGCCTTGCTCATCGAGGATAAGGCTAGCGGACAATCACTTGTCCAGGAGCTAAGGCAAAGTACCCGCCTCCCTGTGCTGCCAATCAAGGTGGACGCGGACAAGCTCTCAAGGGTCTATGCCGTCACCCCCATGTGTGAGTGCGGACGGGTGTTCCTGCCCGTGCGGGCGCCGTGGTTGGATGCATTCGTGGACGAGCTGCTGATGTTTCCCTCCGGCCCGCACGATGACCAGGTGGACAGCATGACCCAGGCCTTGAACTACCTCCGCGATGAGGCCTATTCAGGAGACTTCCGGCTCATCCCAATCGGCTCTCTTGGCGGGCATCTCGAAGGGCGCTGGCTCGGGCTTATCTGAAAGGAATCGTGATGCACAGCCAAGAATCGCCCTGCGGGCACTCAGCAAAACCTGCTGATGCCCAGCTCCAACAGCGCGGCCACGTCCTGTTGGAGCGAGCAAGTACCAGCTTGGGCGCACTCCCAAGTCAGTTGATATTCAGGTTCGTGCTCCGAGCCTGCGAAACCGGCCTCGCAAAAACCTTGCGAGCCCTGGACAGTTTTGAGTTCGGGAATACCTCTCCGGACTTAGCGAATCCACCCCCAACCCAGGACCGAGAGGCCCAGCTCAAGAAGGAGTCCGTATGAACGTGCGCTGCAAGGCCACGCTGTGTGGCATCCCCACTGAAGATGTCGAGTACGAAGACGGCGTCTTCATTGCCAAGGCCGCCGAGTTAGTACAGAAGGATTTCCCTGATATGCCTGTGGTGACTGTGCTGCAAACAGCACGGGCGCGCCTCGCAGCGGCAAAGGCGGCCCAGGCTGAAAGAGAGAAGCGGATCAGTGACGCCTTGGTGAAGTCCAACCTGGGTCCCGAGACGCCCGCTGAGCGCAAGGAGCGGAACCAGCACGAAATCGCGCCTATCGACATGACCGATGAGCAATACCTTCGGTACATGCTCGATGAGCTGAAGACCAAGCACCCTGAGTACCCGACTGCCCAGCTTCTCCGGGAAGCGCGCATGGCGATGCTGAAAACCAAGGCCGAGCGTGCACGCATCCGCAAGGAGACGGCCGAAGCCCTGGCCAGGAAGGCGGCCCAAGAGCGTGGCGAGCTGCCCCCAGTGCCGATCATGCCGGGCTTCAACGTGCCCGCCGCCAAATAACCCAACCCAACCCACGATTCATCCACAGGAGATTCGTCATGAACGTCGACGAGAGAATGTACTTAGTGACCTACCAGGACCCGGACCAGTACCGGGAGTTCGGCCTCTACCCCGGGCGCAACCGTGAGGAGGCGATTCAAGCCTGCCTCAATGATCCCCGCCAAGCGCTCTCCCTGCGCGAGCTGGCGGGCCAAGTCTTAGCCAAGCGCATCACCGACCATCGCTTTGTCGGGCGAGGCGATCATTTATCTGTTGAGCGTGATATCAAGGCGATGCAGGCGGACTTCGCAGCCAATGTGCTCAATGCACTCGAAGGAATGCTAGAAGCCCGCGACGTTGCTTCTCTGGTGCGAATGTATGGTTCCCACATCGTGCGCGAAGTCTGCAAGCGCATGGCGGCCGGTGAGGAGACCACTCGCAGCGACGCAGCGGGAACCGACACGTTTGAGTCCTCCGATATGGTGTTTGACCGGATCAAATTTAAAGTGAAGTGCGTACGGCATGACTTCGACACACCGGCCCAAGCCGAGTTGCACATTGAAGTGATCACGCAAAATGCGGCGCCAGTCTGTCCGCTCCTGGCGTCCCCGCAGGTCTGAGCTGAACCCCTTGGCGGGGCTAGATGAGTCGATACATCGACAAGGCCGCTGCCCACGGCCGCCCCGCCAACCTGGGATGTCGTTCACTGGTTCCTGGACCTCCCTCAACTGCCGGCAAATAAGGAATAAGCAGTCGGGTTACAAAAACCCTAGGAATTGATCTAGGATACAGTCAACCCAGATTTAGGCTCAGGAGCGCCGGATGACCACGAAGAATGCCGCCGCCCTCCCCACCCAGGCAGAAGACGCTTTGGCTCGGGGGAAGGTGCTCACTCAGGTCCTCGCCGAAGGGATCACCCAGGGGGACAGCTTGGAGTGGATGGTGCGTCTCCCGAGGGGAGGCGTGGATCTGTTCTTTACCTCGCCACCCTACGCGGACGCGCGAGATTACTCCCCGATCCAACCGGACAATTACGTGGACTGGTTCCTCCCCTTCGCCCGCGCCATGTACGACGCGACCAGCGAGAACGGAAGCCTGATAATCAATATCAAGAACCGGGTGGCCAAGACTGGTCCTTTAAAAGGCCAGCGCCATCCCTACGTCTATGACCTAGTGTTAGCCCTCCAGCATATGGGGTGGCGCTGGATCGAGACATACATCTGGGCCAAGCCGAACGCCGTTCCGGGGAAATTCGGCCCCCGGACCAAGGACAGCTTCGAGTACGTCTACCATTTCGCCCGGGGCCTTAAGCCGCATTTCAACCTTGATGACGTGCGAGTGCCATACAAGGCGGACGCGGCGGAGATCGCCCGCCGGGCACAGGACAAACTAGGCAGGCGCAACACGGAGGCGGGCTTCGGGCGTGATCGCACGAAGACCTATCTCCTTGGGGGCGCGGATCCTGGGAACGTGGTCTCGGTGCCCCAAACTTATAACCAGTTCCGGGGGGTGGCGCACACGGCGGCCATGCCGGAGGGCTTGGCGGAGTTCTTCATTCGGGTCGCCAGCCCGGAAGGGGGCGTGGTTATTGATCCCTTCGCCGGGAGCGGGACAACCGTGGTTGTTGCCCGCCGGCTGGGCCGAAAGGCCGGGGGATTTGAAATCCATGAGGATTTCGTCCGGGAGGCGCGGCGGCGCATCGCTGAAGACCAGGCCTCTGATATTCCTGGCTCCTTGTTCGCAGGCTGACCAGTGCCGACTATCGAAGAGACGATCCAGGCCATTGTGGATGCCTCCACTTGGGACCAGAGGATCGCTCAAATCCGACTGATTCCCCAACGCCACGGCACTGAAGATCAACCGGGGATCCATGCCGCCATCGCCCGGTTACTCTACGTGCCTCATTTGGCTCCGGATTACGCTTACGTCCACGAGAAGGAGGAATACAGCCGAGAGTATTTCGAGGCGAATTATAGGGAGGCCGAATCACTATCCAAGGGCTTCCACTTGGTGACGGAGGAAGATTTGGTCCGAATCATCATGGAGAGCCCCCGGACGCTTCTAACCTTCCGAACCATCCTGGGTCTGACCCGCAATGAATTCGCATATTCCACAAGCCTCTCAGGTGAACCAGCGGGCTTGACTCCGATTAGTCCAGCAAAAGTTGTCGCCATGGAGAAGGGGGAGGGCGCAGTTAGCCCCGATCAAGCCGAAGTTACCGCGAAGACCATCACACAGATCATGAGCGGTTCGCTTTTCGGAGAGCCCGGCAGGGGATTGTTTTCCAAACAGTCCAAGCCAGATACAGAGTTTGGCTGGGCAACGGTTCAGCAGTTCGCCGCCGACAAGGTACCCTTCTCCCTATTCCTGCACCAGAGGCACTACGGAGGGGCCTTTCGGCAACTCCTTGACGCTACCTCTGGCATGCGGGGGAACCTGATCGAGGATGCAGTCGAAGCGCTTTTCAAAGCTCATGGGATTCCTTACATCCGGACTGGAAGCCACAACCAGCAGGAAATCGCGGAAAGGTTTGAGGTCCGGGTGACGCCCGCGCCGGATTTCGTGGTCTTCGATAAGGCGGATCATCTACGCGGGCTCCTGGAGTGCAAGGGAGCCAACGATGGCGGGACAGCGCGGGACAAGGCGCTCCGGTTCGGGACCCTGAAGAACGAGTCGGTGCGCCTGGGTGGGATCCCGCTGGTCGCGGTCCTGGGTGGGATCGGCTGGGCTCGGGTGAACGATACGCTGGGGCCTGTCGTGCGGGACACGGATGGACGGGTCTTCACCCTATCCACGTTGGAAGCCATGCTCACGGTGAGCCCCTTCGCCTCGCTTGTCGGGCTGGTGAGCCCCAAGAGCCCAGCCCTTTGATCTTGGGGGCGGGACGTTCCTATCCTGAGATCCCCGCTGGTTCTGAAGGGTTCAGAGTGGGGGGCCGCCCTAGGATCGCCTGGGGGTGGCCGTCTACTCGCCTTTGCCGCCAGACTAACGCCGCAGCTCGTTCCAGTAGTCGGACCTGGTGCCTCACCCTGGCAGGAGGCGGTTAAGATACCTTTTCATCAGGCTCAAGAAATGCATCCTTTTTCTCCCAGGAATGACTCTGCCCACATGCTGGGCAGGGACTAAACGTATTGCGTGGAAATTCCAATGATTTGAAAGAATTTATGTCCACGTTCATACCAGTAGGAACAGGTTTTCCTGTTACTGGACATCTAATCATGATCCTCTTCGTTATTGCAGGAGCCTGCAGAACATCAACTTCTTTTGTCCCTAAAAGTCGTTGATCATCAAATAATTTTATTTGGAGTTTCCCAAAAGTAGTCAAAGGAATTCCGTATAGATCAATTACCATCCTCCCCTTAAGTTGATCCTTAAAATTGCAGACTACTTTTTGTGAAACAAGCTGTGCCTCACCCAAAGTCATAATTAAAGTCCCAGTGAAATCTGGAAGATCCGTTGCCTCCCTTGCTATTACTATATATATTGCAACTTTTGAAAGGATAATCGGCAAAGCTCCAGCATTAATTTGTTCAAGTATACTAAATACTGTAGCCTGGTTGGTTCTGCTATCTATACTTATGCCTTCCGACACAGAATAAAATATTAGGGAATACATTTTTACCTCCGTGGGGATTTGACTAATTACTTGGTTTCTGAAGTGACTGGTATATTTTTGATTAAATCGTAAGCTTCACTGGCTGATTGTATTACATTTATCTTGTATACGGATCCAGAGTAAAACCACCAAATTATGCATAACACGCATACAATTATAGAAACTGAAATCCAAAAAATATTCTCTAACATCGATTGAAGAGAAGTAGCATTTCTTGCAAAAATGCCAAAACACATCGTTCCTATGCATAATGCAATCTGTTTTGGATTGCCATTAAATTTAATAATTTGGTTCAAATATTTTTTTAATTTAACAATTTTAATTCCATTAATCGGAACTATTTCGAAATTTATATTATCTGGATCATGAACAATTTTGATATTTGATGTTGAAAGATTTTGGTAAATTTCTTTTAGCTTTTGAGCTTCTCCACTAGTATTAAAAGTTGGTGGGTTGAGGGAATTGATTTCAGGAGACTGGTCACTATTTGCCGTGGGGGTCTCAGAGCCCATGAAGTAACCCTCTTATTAGCCTTACCGGTTGGCAAGTGATTGAGACAAGGGAAGGGGGCGAAATTCAATATGCAAAACCCGTTTGCCGATCAATCTTCGAGAAGTCATCTATAAACTAGCACCTGATGAGAGATTCTAACTCTATAAACTTTATAATCCCATACGATTCACGCAGCAGTTAACGGGGCGGCAGTTCGAAGCACATCAAGCTTTTCGGCTCTCGCTATGGGACCCCCCCTTTGGATTGGTTCCCATGATTGTACTCCCAGGAGGAGCCTGAGCACGGGTTGGTTTGCCCACGTCCGCCTGCACGCCCTTCCCAGGCTGCCCTCCGCCGAGCTTGCGGGCCGCCGGTCACTATGCAGGCAGGATGCAGGAACAACAAAACGGCCACCGAGGAAGGTGGCCGTAAGTGCTTTGTTTTCTGGTGGTTCCTCAGGGACTCGAACCCTGGACCCTCTGATTAAGAGTCAGATGCTCTAACCAGCTGAGCTAAGGAACCGACTCGGAATGTTCAGTTTACCTGCATCCCATCCGCGGTCAAGGGCAAAAGTTGGGGTCCGCAAGGTGCCGGGGGACGGGCGCCCTGCCCTGCTCCGGGCCGGGGTGGCTAGGCTTTGTAACGGTCCAGCCGCACCCGCGCGGTGATCGCATGGGCCAGCATCCGCTCCTCGTTGCACTGCCGCTCGGTCACCTCTGCGATCTCGCGGCTGGCTTCGGGGGTGATCCACTGGAAGGTGACGGTCTTGAGGAAGGTGCCGACCCAGACGCCGCCGGTGTAGCGGGCGGCGCGGCTGGTGGGGAGGATGTGGTTGGTGCCGATGGTCTTGTCGCCGTAGGCGACGGTGGTCTGTTCGCCGATGAAGAGGGAGCCGTAATTGCGCAGGCGGGTAAAGTAGTAGTCGCGGTCCTGGACGTGCAGTTCCAGGTGCTCGGGGGCGTAATGGTCGCACAGGGCGACGGCTTCTTCGGGGGTGGCGGCGACCTGGATGATGCCGTTGAGGCCCCAGGAGAGGCCGGCGATGTCGCGGGTGGGGAGGGTTTCCAACTGGCGCTCCACTTCGGCCTGTGCTGCGCGGCCGAAGGCTTCGCTCAGGCAGACCAGGCACACGCCGCTGTGGGGGTCGTGCTCGGCCTGGCCCAGGAGGTCGCAGGCCACCAGGGCGGGGTCGGCGGTGTCGTCGGCCAGGACGAGGATCTCCGTGGGGCCGGCCAGGAGGTCGATGCCGCAGCGGCCGTAGAGCTGGCGCTTGGCTTCGGTGACGTACTTGTTGCCGGCGCCGCAGAGGATGTCGGCCTCTTCCAGGCCGCCCAGGCCGAAGGCCATCACGGCCAGGGCGGGCACGCCGCCCAGCACGAAGATCCGGTCGGCGCCGGCGGTGGCCATGGCATTGATGGTGGCGGGGTAGTACCCGGCCCCCTGGCCCACGGGAGGGGTGCAGGCGGCGACGTTGGCCACGCCCGCCACCTTGGCGGGGATGATGCTCATCTGGGCGGAGCCGAACATGGGGTAGCGTCCGCCGGGGATGTAGCTGCCCACGTTGCGCACGGGGATGTGCTTGTGGCCGAGGGTCACGCCGGGGCGGATCTCCACCTGCAGGGGCTTGAGGGTCTTGAGCTGGGCCTTGGCGAAGGCGCGCACGTTGGCCTGGCAGTACTCGGTGTCGGCCACCACCTGGGGGTCCACCTGGGCCGCGGCGGCCGCGATCTCCCGCCGGGAGAGTTCGAAGGCGGGCTGGTTCCAGTGGTCGAACCGCTCGCTGAAGTGGCGGACGGCGTCCATGCCTTCCTTCTCGATCCGGGACAGGATGGCGGACACGGCTTCCGCCGTCTCCCGGTCCTGGCCGAACAGCCTGTGGCCTCCCTCCTTGATCGTCTTCATGCCGATCCTCCGGGGACTGGTGAAGCGGGTACGCTCTGGCTCTTGCATTGCCCGGCCCCGATTATACCGCCCCGGGAAGGGAGGATCAGTCCAGCCCGTGGTCCATGTTCATGGCCTTGCGCACCTGCCGGAGCGTCACCACCGCCTCCTCCCGGGCGCGCTCGATGCCCTTGCGCAGGACGGACTTCACGTAGGTCTTGTCGTTGGCGTAGTGGAGGCGGGTGATGCGCATGGGGGCGAGGTGGGCGTTGAGGGCGGCGGTGAGCTCGGCCTTGAGCTTGCCGCCGCCGCCGTCGCCGATGCGCTCGGCCACGGCCTCGGGGGTCTCGCCGGCGCAGATGCCGATCAGGCGCAGGAGGTTGGCCACCTCGGGGCGGTTCACGGGGTCGTAGGTGATGTGGCGCTCGGTGTCGGTCTTGGCGGACTTGATCAGCTTGGCCGTCTCGGTGTCGGTCATCTTGAGCAGGATGGCGTTGCTGCGGCTCTTGCTCATCTTCTGGCCGTCGGTGCCCAGGACCATGGGAAGGTCGCTGAGCAGGGCGTCGGGCACGGGGAACACCGGATGGTCCGGGGAGAAGCGTTCGTTGAAGCGGCGGGCGATCTTGCGGGTGAGCTCCAGGTGGGGCAGCTGGTCCCGGCCCACCGGGACGACGTTGCCCTTGACGGCGAGGATGTCGGCGGCCTGGTGGATGGGGTAGGTGTACATCAGGGCGTTCACCTGGCGCAGCCCGGCGGCCTTGATCTCCTCCTTGACGGTGGGGTTGCGGTCCAGCTCGGCGGTGGTGACCAGGTTCATGAAGGGCAGCAGCAGCTGGTTCAGCTCGGGCACGTGGCTGTGGCTGAAGAAGAAGGTGCGCCCGTTCTCGGGGTCCAGGCCGCAGGCCAGGTAGTCCAGGATCACCTCGCGGGCGTTCTCGCCCACCGCCTCGGCGGTGTCCCGGTCGGTGAGCACCTGGTAGTCGGCGATGAGGATGAAGGTGGTGGCGCCCAGGTTCTGGATCCTCACCCGGTTGGCCAGGGTGCCGAACAGGTGGCCCACGTGCAGGGGCCCGGTGGGGCGGTCGCCGGTGAGCACCCGGTACTTGGCGGGATGCTTGGGCAGATCCTCCCAGATGGTCTGGCTGCGCCGGGCAGCCTCCCGGAAGGTGGCGGACTCCTGCTCGACGTCTTCGCCATTCACTTCGAATTTCTCTTCCATTGCTTCAGGCTCCCAGGATGACGCGGGCGATGGGGTTCAGCACGGTCTGCATGAGCAGGAAAGTGGGCAGGAGCAGCCAGCGCAGGACTCCGATGTACATGAGCAGCATCAGGCCGATGAACCAGAAACGATTGTAGCGGAAGGCATTGTAGCGGTACTGCAGGTGGTCGGGGAGGAACCCGCCCAGGACCCCGGCGCCGTCCAGGGGCCCCAGGGGGATGAGGTTGAAGGCCGCAAGCAGGATGTTGAGTTTCACCAGGGCTCCGCCCAGGCCCAGGAGCACCACCGCGCCGGTGCCCAGGCCCATGTCCATGAGCGCCTCCGGACCGGAGAAGGCGGAGTCGACGAGGATCTGCCGGCCCATGACGCCGGGGACCAGCAGGCGCACGGCCAGGGTGGTCACCACCGTGAACAGCACCGCCAGCACGATGTTGGACAGGGGCCCGGCCAGGGCGATCATGGCGGCCGAGACCTTCATCTGGAACCTCCGGGTGAGCCGGGCGGGGTTGAACAGCACCGGCTTGGCCCAGCCGATGAAGAACCCGCCGAACATCAGCCCCAGCAAGGGGAACACCACGGTGCCGATGGGATCGATGTGGGCCAGGGGGTTCAGGGTCATCCGGCCCATCCGGTAGGCGGTGTCGTCGTCCAGCAGGTAGGCGGCGGTGGCGTGGGAGGCCTCGTGCACGCTCAGGGAGAACAGCAGCGCCACGAAGGAGATGATGACCGTCGGTAGGGATAGATGGCTGAACAAGGACACTCCCGTTGGAACTTCTATCCTACCGTAGGGACGGCCGGGAGCGGCGGGGCCCGGCTCCGCCGGATCCAGGCGCCGAACGGCGGCCCCTGCGCCGGCGGGGCGGCAGGGGCCTATGGACGTCAGGCTCCCGGAAGGCGGGCACGGGCTCCAGGATGGGCATGCCGTCCGGAGTCACCCCCGTGGGAACCTTGGGAATCCCAAACGCGGGACTATTGTCCCTCTACGAACGGCCGTCCGTACGAACCGCCCTGGGACGGTTCCGGCACGGGCGGCGGTTCAAGGCGGTCCCGCAAGAACCACTCATACCGTTCCCCAGGCCGGTGGCGGCGAGGGGGCTTCGGGATGCCGGGCCCGGTGAGGGTGACGGCCTGGGTGCTGGGGCGGTTGAGGTCGTCGTCGGTGAAGGTCACGTACTCCACGTATGCTCCGGGCCCCTTCGGCAGGTAGAAGAACGTCAGGGTGCCCAGGGACCGGTAGTCAGGCGACGGGCCGCCCAGCGGATCCAGGACGAAAGGCTTGCTGAACACCGGGAAGCTGCCCTGGGTCAGGGCCCAGTAGAACGGCGACGTGGAGGACAGGAAGAACGGGAAGATCTCCGGGTCGAACCCCGGATTGGTGAAGTTGTCGGTCCTGGGGCAGGTCGCCGGGGCGCAGGCCGGTCATCACCTGGGCGCCGCTGCGGTCGGCCACCAGGATGTTCCCGGCCAGGTCCACCTTCACGTCCACGGGGACGCCCAGGCCGGGGTTTTCCGCGGCCGAGTCCACGATGATCTGGAGGTAGGTGTTCCCCGGCCGGTACGCGCCCATGAGGACCCTGCGCGACCCGGGGTCCGCGCAGTACACCTTGAAGTCCCCGTCCACCGCGATCCCCTGGGGGCTGGTCAGCCCGTCGAGCACCACCTCGGGCTGGGTGTGGCTGCCGGGGGTGATCTTCACGACCTTGCCGAGGGCGGCGTCGGCGACGTACACGTTGCCCAGGCTGTCCGCGGCCACGCCCATGGGCTGCGGCGTCACCCCGAAGGACCCCAGGTTGATGGCGGTCGGGGTGGCGGGCAGGAAGGACGCCCGGGGCGCCAGGCCAGTCCCGTCCAGGAGCACTGACGCCTGGATGGTGCCGTCGCTGCCCATCAGGTCCAGGCCCCCCAGCTGGGTTCCCGGGCCCCCGGACGGGGCCCCGGGGCGCAGGGGATCGAACTCGACCACCACGGTGGCGGTGTCGCTGTTGGGATAGCCGTAGTCGTAGGCGGGACCGTTCTGGGCCAGGGTGCCCTCCCCCGTGTCCACGAAGCAGGGACCCTGGACCTGGGCTCCCCCGAGGGCGCCGGAGCCCTTGAACCCGAACGTCAGGGTCAGGCGGGTGCCCGGGCCGCCCACCTGCGCCGCCGGGAACGTGGCGCACCGGGTCTGGATCTCCGTCACCCCGGGGACGCCGTCCGGTCCCGGGGACCGTTCGCCGAGGCCCTTTATCACCTGGTAGGCGGGCACGGACCCCAGCACGAACACGTTGCCCAGGAGATCCACCGCCACCCCCCGGGGTATGGCCAGGCCGGAACCGATCTGGTCCTGCGGCAGCCTGCCTCCGGCCAGTTCCAGCACCTGGTCGGCGCCGGGCGAGGCCAGGTACACGTTCCCGTAGATGTCCGCGGCCACGCCCTGGAGCTCCTGTCCCAGGGCCACCACCTCCGAGGGGACGCCGCCGGCGATGGGCAGGGCCATCAGGGCCCAGACTCCCGCGGTGAGCCTGCAGGTGAAGCGCAGGGTGCCCTCGATGTCCAGGGCCAGTCCGTACGGGCGGGTCCAGACGCGGGGATCCTGGGCCAGGATCGTGAGCGGGAAGGAGCCGCCGGTGCGCTGCGCCTTCAGGATCACGTTCAGGTCTTCGGCGGCGATGTACACGTTCCGCCCGGCCGGATCCACCGCCATCGCCAGGGGCCGGCCCGGAAGGTCCACGTGGCGGGGAGGCGCGACGCCGGCCGGATCGAACACCACCACCCGGTCCTGGTCCGTGTCCGCGAGGTAGACCAGGCCGTGGCCGTCCACCGCGATGCCCTGGAGGTCAGCGCCCAGGCCCAGGGCATCGGTCGGGTCCAGGTCGTCGATCTGGGCCCACTGGAAGTTCGGCGCCGGACCGGAGACCTTGTTCGCCGCGAGGGGCAGGCCCAGGAGCCCGGTCAGGCAGCAGGCCGCAAGGGACTTCCAGCGTCCGGGGCAGGCAACCATGGTTGACCTCCGCAGGTTCCCTCCCTCCGCAGGGGGAAGGCCATCCCCGAACGTAGGTCTAATTAATAGTTTATCAATCCTGGAATCGCAGATCGACCCGCACCGTGGGCGGCCACGGGCCGGCGGGTCTTGGGTTTTTCATCCCCGACGGCGGGATTGAACTTTTGCTGCATCAAGATCTCCCTGGGAGTTGGGGTGTCATTTGGAGGCCGGTCAGGATTTCGATGTGAATTAACAGTTAATATAAGCTTGGATATTTGGCCACGAAGAGGAACTTGGGAACCCTGGGCCCCGGTGAGGACAGACTTCATCCAGCCGGGCTTCCCGCCGGCCACCTAAGGAGCACTCCATGCCGCGAGCCGCTACGGTCCGCTCGGCCGTTCTCTGTGCGCTTCTGGCCAGCCCCCTCCACCCGTCCGGATACCACCCCGGCCCCGCCGCCTGGATGGAGGGCCGGGTGACCCGACCCATCGCCGTGGCGGCCTGCTGCGACCACCATGTGCTGGTCCTGGAGACCGGGGACCGTTCGGAGAACAAGGCGGACCGCCTGTTCCTGTTCGTCCGTGGCAAGGACCAGGACGGGGGCGTCTGGCGCTTGCGCTGGGGCTGGGACCTGCCCGGGCAGGGCCGGGCCCTGATGGCCGGCCCAGTCCACGCCTGCGTGGTGGTGACCGAGCGCAACCTCGTGGTCCGGCGCCGGCTGATGCGGTACGGCGAGGGCTGGGCCCTGGGACCGGCCACGTGGCTGGTGGGCCCGGTACAGAAGCGGCAGGCGCGGCTCGGCACGGGCCCGGCGCTGAGCTACGCGCTGGCGCCCGGCGGCGCCCTGCTGTTCGGCTTCGAGCGCCGGATCCTGGAGGTGGTCCCGGCCGCGGGCGAGAACCCGGAGGCCGTCTGCCGCTGGCACTTGGAGGACCGCAAGGAGGACAGCAAGGACGGGGGCGACCCCGGGCTGTTCGCGGCCGCGGACCCCGCCGGGCGGATCCTGGCCGTGGACCGGGACGCCCGCACCGTGATCCGGCTGGATCCGGGGGCGCCGGAACCGCGGGTGCTGCTGGCCGGCGACGGCTGGCCGAGCCCGGGGTTCGTGCCCGACGACGCCGTGGCCTGGGGCGACCGGCTGCTGGTCGCGGGCTTCCGGCGCCCCGGGGACGAGGCGCGCACGCTGGTCCTGGCGGAGCCGGGCGAGGATCCCGACCGCTACCGGGCCCGGGACCTGGGGCTGTCCCTGGGGCCCTTCGCCCTGTACGCGGTGACGCCGGCGGGACACTTGGCCGTGATCGAGCCGGGCAAGGACCGGGTGAAGTTCATTCCCAACCGGCCGGCACCGGCGGGGGGGCGGGATCCCTTGGACCCGGCCCAGGCGGTCCTGGACCGCGCCCAGGGGCAGGCGCGCCGGCTGCTGGACAGGGTGGCCAGCCTGGGCCCGGCGTGTCCCGCTCCGGCCGAGGCCAAAGAACCCCCCAAGCCGGCCGGCTTCGACCTGGCCCTGGCCAGCCTGGTGCTGGAGATGGAAGCCCTGACCGAGGCCAGGTTCGGCCTCCGCCCGGGGCTCCCGGTCCACGCCTCGCCGCAGTTCCGGGCGCCGCGGGCGGACGCGCGGCCCGGCCCGGGCCTGGGCCCGGCGCCCTGGGCGGAGTCCAAGTCCGACCGGACGGACCTGGAAGAACCGGACGCCGCGCCGCAGCAGACCCCCGCCCCGCCGGCGCCGGAGGCCGATCCGCTGACCGAGAGCCAGCGCGCCCGGAAGCGGGCCAAACGGCGCCGCCAGGCCCAGAAGTGCAAGCAGGAACAGCGGGAGGCCACAGCCCAGGCGGGGGAGGTGTCCCCTGCCCCGTCCGGCGCCGGTGACTTCAAATGACGATGGTCTCCTTGACCAGGTCCCCTTCCCGGAACCGGGACCAGCGCAGGGGGCTGCAGTCGATGGTCTGGAACTTGCCGGTGATCACCAGCTCGGCCAGGCAGGCGCCCACGGCCGGGCTCTCCATGGCGCCGTGGCCGCTGTAGCCCACCTGCAGCAACAGGTTGGGGTGGTTGGCGTGCCAGCCGACGATGGCGTTGTGGTCGGCCACGTTGGTGTCGTACAGGTGGGCCCAGCCGCGCTTGAGCTTGCACCGCGCGGTGGCGGGCATGCGCTCCTGCATGACCAGGTTGATCTCGTCCACGTAGTACTCGGGCTCGAAGGTGGTGTCCAGGCTGTCGGGCACGTCCGCCTTGGCCTTGCCGATCATCAGGTTGCCGCTCTCGACCTTGAAGTAGATGCCCTGGTCGATGATGGTGAGGGGGATGGTCTGCCAGCGGGGGTCGTTGTCCGGGAAGTCGGTCATGAACAGCATGCGCTTCTGGGAGGAGATGGGCATGCGGTCCTCGGCCGGACAGCCGGAGCGGTCCAGGAGCTGGTTGGTCCAGGGGCCGCTGCACAGGGCCACCATGCCCGCCTCGACGGTCTCCTCGCAGCCGGCGGCCATGACCTGGATCCCGGTGACCCGCCCGGCGGCGTCGAACAGGACGGCTTCGGCCTCGGTGTGCAGCTGCAGCACCGGTCTGGCCGGGAAGTCGTTCATGGCCCGCTCGAAGTAGCCCACGGCCGCCTGGCTGGGGTCGAAGGCGCCGCAGTCCCGGCCGAACACGCCCCCGACGATGTCCTCCAGGCCCAGGTATTCGCGCACGTCCGGGTCCACCTCGGCCACGCTGCAGCGCAGCCCGGGGATCTTCGCCTCCACCTGGGCGGGGGTGAGCAGGTCGAAGTTGACCCCGTTGGCCTTCCAGATCTCGGCCGCCAGGGGGATCTTCTTCCAGGCCTCGCCGTAGTAGGTGAACAGGTAGCCGTTGCGCTGGAAGCCGATGGCGACGCCCATGTCGTCCTTGAACCGGCCCAGGATCTCCATGCTGCGGGTGCACAGCTGCTGGTTGATGGGGGTGGTCCAGAGGTTGCGGAACCCGCCGGCGGAATAGGCCGAAGCGCCCGACGCCACGGTCTCGCCACGGTCCACCACCAGGATGGAGCCGGTGAAACCCTGCTGCAAAAGGTTATAGACCAGGGAACCGCCGCCGATCCCCGCGCCGATGATGACCAGATCGAACCTACGCAACTCATACCTCCAGGACCCACAGTCTCCAACGATTTCCTGCCAAAACCAAGGATGTCTCATGAATTTCGGAGGCCGGGGCCCGAAATGACCGGCCCATTCCCCAGCAACGTCAGAAAGCGCCTGGAAGGAACCGCTGAAAAAACCAGCATCCTCGGTATATGCTGACATTTCCAATCCGGAGGTCCGATGCACGTCAAGGGAAACGCCCCGGCGGTCGCCCATCATGGCAAGACCTTGATCGGATTCAACTGGATCGGCGGCAAGGAGGCCGAGGGGGACCTGCCCTCCTTCGACGCCCAGTCCGCGGTGGACAGCCGGGACACGGTGGGCATCTTCCCCGAGTGCGGCGAGCGGGACGTGGAGCGGGCCGCCCGGGCCGCCGCCGCGGCCTTCGGCAAGTGGAGCGCGGCCCCGGCCACGGTCCGGGGCGAGTTCATCGGCCGGATCGGGGAGGCCCTGGCCGCCCACCGGGCCCAGGTGGCGGCGGTGATCACCCGGGAAGCGGGGCGCGCGCCCCGGGAGGCCCTGGCCGAGGTGCAGGAGACCGTGGACCTGTGCCGGACGTTCCGGGACGCCGCCCGGGACCTGCGCGCCCTGGAGGCCCCGGTGGGCCGGGCCGGGGGGCACAGCCACCGGCGGCCCCTGGGGGTCTGCGCGGTGCTGGCGGGCGCCGCATCGCCCCTGGGCGCCCCCGCCTGGAAGCTCATGGCGGCCCTGCTGGCCGGGGACACGGTGGTCTGGAAGCCGTCCGTGCAGGCCCCCACCACCGCCTACCTCCTGGTGCGCTGCATGATGGACGCGGGCCTGCCCCCGGGGGTGGTGAACGTGGTGAACGGCCGGGGCCGGGGCGAGTGCGGCCGGGCCCTGCTGGGCGCCATGGGCCGCGGGCTGTTCCAGCTGGTCGGTTTCTGCGGGTCGGACGCGGCGGGGCGGCTGGTGGCCGAGGCGGCCGGACGCGGAAGGACGCCCTGCGCCCTGGAGCTGGGCGGCAACAACCCCATGATCGTCATGCCCGACGCCCCCCTGGACCAGGCGGTGCGCGGGGCCCTGCGGGGCGCCTTCACCGGCTCCGGGCAGCGCCGGGGCGCCCTGGGCACCCTCCTGGTGCACCGGGACGTGGCCTGGACCTTCCGGGAGGCGTTCCTGGCCGGCGTCCAGGCCCTGGCCTGCGGCAACCCGGTGACCGACCCGGAGGTGGACTGCGGGCCCATGCTCAACGCCCGGCTGGCCCAGGCGTTCCAGGCCCACTGGGTCTCGGGGCGCGAGGACGGCGCCCGGCTCCTGGCCGGCGGCGCCGCCTGGGGCGAGGACAACCGCTCGGAGAAGGTGCGGGGCTTCCTGGGCAAGGGCAGCTACCCGCAGCCCTGCGTGTGGGACGAGGTGACCCCGGAGATGCGCCTGTTCCAGGCCGAGCAGTTCGGGCCCACGGTGAACCTGGCGCCGGTGGAGAGCTTCGAGCAGGCCCTGGCATGGACCGCCCGGGCCACGCCCCTGGCCGCCCTGTACACCGGGAACCGGGACTGGATCGGCCGCTTCCTGCGCGAGAGCCGGGCCGGGCTGGTGCTGGTCAACGACCCCGGCGCCGAGTGGAGCGGCAACGGCGACGCCGAGCGGGGCCCAGGCTGGGAGACGGGCTACACCCGCTGGCAGACCGTGGCCGGCGCGGCGCCGGCGGCGGGGGAGGCGGCGGAGGACGGGGGGGCGGGAGCGAAGTACGAGCCCTCGCGGTGGGACCAGCTGTAAGGTGGGGGACGGCGCAGCCGTAGTCGGCGGGCGAAGCTAAGGGCTGCCCCCAGATGACTTGTCCAGATTTGGGGGTAAATGGATGTGATGTTGGCGCCCCACCAGGAAATGGGTGTAATCGGGCGTATCTTTGGTTGTCATGATTCGCTCAGAAACCATCCAGATCACCCCGGAAATCCTCGGTCTCATTGCCCAAATCGATGAGTTCAAAGGGGCTTGGCGGGCTTTGGGCACCCTGGCCCCGGATCGCCGGTCCGCCCTCAGGAAGGTCGCCACCATTGAAAGCATCGGCTCGTCAACTCGCATCGAGGGAGGCAAGTTGTCTGACTGTGAGGTTGAGCGTTTGCTTTCGAACCTCAAGATTCAGACCTTTGCTTCCAGGATGGCAACGGCCGATTGTCCCACGTGATCACGACGCTTCTCCTTCTCCAGGCCGGGTACGCCTACGTGCCCTACAGTTCCCTGGAGAGCATCATCGAACACAACCAGGAAGCCTACTACCTGGCTTTGCGGCGCACTCAAGGGACCATTCGCACCGAATCACCCGACTGGCAGCCATGGCTCGAATTCTTCCTTCGTTCCCTGGCTGAACAAGTTCGACGGCTCGAGAAGAAGGTGCAAGCGGAGAAGCTCACGGGCTCGAGCCGGAACACCCTGAAGCAGCATCTCCGCAACCTGGTCCTGAAGGGACACCTGGAACCGCATGGTACTCCCTGAAGTGATCCGCCCCTTCACCGTTTCCCCCGCAGAAGGTTCGCGATCACCTTGCCCAGCCGGATGAGGTCCTGCTCCGCGCGGTCCGACCAGCAGGCCGTGTTCAGGCGGATGAAGTCGTTGAACTTGTGGGTGGGGGAGAAGATGTAGCCGGGGGCGATGGTGATAAAAGCCTTCTGCGCTTCCCGGTAGAGTTCCAGGGAGTCCAGTTTGCCGGGCAATTGCACCCACATCACGAAGCCGCCGGCGGGCTCGATGACCCGGGTCCCCGCGGGGAAATGGGTGCAGATGGCCTGGGCCATGAAAGAGGCCTTCTGGGCATAGGCGTTGCGGATCTTCCGGAGGTGGGCGTCGTAGCCGCCGCTCTCCAGGAACCGGGCCATGGCGGCCTGCGCCAGGATGGAAGTGCGTCCGCTCATGGCGTACTTCTTGGACTGGACCTCTCGGAAGAAGCGGCCCGGAGCCACCCAGCCGACGCGCAACCATGCGGAGATATCCTTGGAAAAGGAGGAGCAGAGCAGGACGCTGCCATCCCGGTCGAACGACTTGGCCGGCCGCGGCCGACGGTCGGAAAAGCTCAATTCCCCGTTGATGTCGTTCTCGATGAGGGGGATCCCCCTGACGGCAAGGAGCTCCACCAGATCGCGCTTGTCCGCGTCCGTCATGAGGCTGCCCGTGGGATTGCCGAAATTGGGGATGGCCATGACGGCCTTGACGGGGTGGTTGTCCACCGCGAACTTCAGGGCGTCCAGGCTCATGCCGGTGCGCGGATGGCTGGGGATTTCCAGGGCGCGAAGGTGCAGGGCCTCCAAGGCCAGGATGATCCCGAAGTAGGTGGGAGACTCGATGGCCACCAGGTCCCCGGGGCTGCATACGGCCTGGAGGCACAGGCTCATGGATTCCGTGCAGCCCGAGGTGACGACCAGTTCTCCCGGGTTCAGGTAGCATTCGTAGCTGAAGGCCCGCTGGGCGATCCGGGTGAACAAGTCCTCCTGGCCGAGCAGGATTCCGCCGGCGACGCGGGAGAATTTGCCTTCCCGGGCGAGTTGGGCCAGGATCCGGTTGAGCTTGGCCGTGGGCAGCAGCGCCGGATCCGGCAGGGCCGCGCCGAACTGGGCGAAGTCCAGGTTCAGGGTGTCGTGGCTCAGGCGGGAAGTGACCTCGTCGATGCTCACGCTGGTCGGGTCGCCCCGCAGGGGGGTGAACTCCGGTTCCTCCGCGGTCTTGGTGGGCCGGAGCTTGACGTAGTACCCGGACTGGGGACGGGCCTCGATGACGCCCCGGTCCTCCAGGCGCCGGTAGGCCTGCAGGACGGTGGAGAAACTGACGCCGTGCTGAGTGATGGTCTCCCGGATGGAGGGGAGGCGTGTGCCCATGGGAAAGGTGCCGGAACGGATCAGCCCCTCCAGCACCTGGGCGAACTGCTCATATCGGGGTACTTTGCGTGAACCCTGCACGGTGGCTCCCGGATCGGACCTGCCAAGAGGTAACAGTTGGGGAATATTCTGATCTAACAAAAGGATTGTTGATCAACTGTTAGCTGATAATTTTCATATTGTACCACTGTTACAAATTCTAAGGAGATTGCATATTTCTCTTGGAGGCTTCCCCCAAGGTCCTCCAGAACGGGAGAACCCCATGACCACCCAGACCCTCACCCTCAACTCTGACGAGGCGCGCAACCTCGGCGTCGAGGCCTCGGAAGCCGGCTCCGTGGACTACGACCATGTGGCCAGCTACCGCACCCACAAGGACCGGGTCATCACCTGCACGTCCGGAACCCTGTGGGTGACCGTGGAGAACGTCTGCATCGACTTCGTGCTCAATCCGGGCGAGCGCCTTCTCATCACCGGCCGCGGCAAGGTCGTCATCTACGGCAAAGGCGCCTACCGCATCACCGCGGAGGCCCCTCTGGGATTGGCCTGTTGATTCCTGTCTTGCGCAGTCAGGCCTGCCGTCCTTTGATCTTCGCAAGCGCTCTCCCACGGCGCCCAGGTTCTCTGCCGGTCCAGCGGCCTGACCGGGAACTCCTGCTACCGGCCCGGGGCGGCGCAGCCGAGGGCGGCGGTATGGCAGCACCGCACCTGCAAGGTGTTCCCGGCGCTGGCCCAGCACTGGGTGGCAGGATCGTAGATCTCGGCGCTGGTCAAGCCGCTCCCGCTGGCGTCCAGGCCTCCGACCACTAGCACCGAACGGGTGGAGGAAGCTTCATTGCCTTGGGCATCCTCCACCGATGCCGTCAGCTGAAACGAACCATGCGTGTCATCGACATTGAATTCAATGATGTTATTGACCTGGCTGCCCTGGATGGTTCCACCCGGCGTGCTGCTGGCAAGCGACCAGGAGTAGGTCATGCCCGGTTGCGCGGGGACTGACGCGCTCACCGGTCGGCAACGCACCCGGCAGACGAGAGTGTCGTTCTTGAGGCGGGGCCGGGTGCCGTGGCCCGTCGTGATCGGATGGGACGGTCGGGAAAGGAGATCAGCGACAGGTGTCTCACAGAGTCAATAACCATCATAAATTCAATATATATAAAAATGCAACCATACTTTACAAACGGTGCCACCAAATGTATAGTACACTTTCATGATTGATAGACCCTTCTGGTTGCAACGAATCCATCAAGCCTGGCGCGAGGCGCCCATCGCCTGGCTCTCAGGCGTGCGCCGCTCCGGCAAGACCACCCTGGCCCAGAGCCTGGGGTCCGAGCAGGTGCTGATGCTCGACTGCGATCTTCCCGTGGTGGAGGAGATGGTGGCGGATCCGGAACGGTTCTTCCGCACCTGCGGCAAGCCCATCATCGTGTTCGACGAAATCCACCAGCTCAGGGATCCTTCACGGGTCCTCAAGATTGGTGCGGACCTTTTCCCGGAGATCAAGATCCTGGCCACCGGCTCCTCCACCCTGGCGGCCAGCCGGAAGTTCCGGGATTCCCTGACCGGGCGCAAGCGCACCGTCCACCTTCTGCCGGTCCTGGAGGCCGAGCTTCCCGGCTTCGGCGGAGCCACCTTGCCCCAGCGTCTGTTCCTGGGCGGACTGCCCCCGGCCCTGCTGGCCGGCACCAAGCGGCTGGGGTTCTACCGGGAATGGATGGATTCGTTCTTCGCCCGGGACATCCAGCGCCTGTTCGGGTTCCGGGACATGAACCGGTTCAACGCCCTGTTCGAGTTCGTGCTGCGCCAGAGCGGCGGGCAGCTGGGGATCTCGCCGACCGCCGCCGCCCTGGGCATCACCCGGCCGACGGTGGAAAGCCACTTGGCGGCCCTGGAGGTCACCCACGCCCTGACGCTGGTCCGCCCCTTCCATGGGCACCTCCAGAACGAGGTGGTGAAGACGCCCAAGGCCTATGCCTTCGACACCGGCTTCGTGAGCTTCGCCCGGGGCTGGGATCCGGTGCGCCCCGACGACCTGGGCGTCCTGTGGGAGCATTTCGTGCTGGAACACCTCCAGGCCCACGCTCCCGGCCAGCCGGTCCATTATTGGCGGGACAAGGCCGGGAACGAGGTGGACTTCATCCTGCCCTGGAACCGCCAGCGCGTGGACGCCCTCGAGTGCAAATGGAACCCTGCGGCTTTCGATCCCGAGGCGCTCAAGCTGTTCCGATCCCATCACCCGGAGGGCCGGAACTTCCTGGTGGCACCGACCGGCGCCCCCGCCTATGCCAAGCGATACGGCGACCTGGAAGTCACCGTATGCGGCCTCGGCAGTCTGGACCTGCCAGGTTATACCTCCTAGGTGTCGAGGCTAAACACGTTGTTCACCCTTGAGGCGGGAGGCCTGCCTCCCAGGGACGAATGCGGTCGATGGTTATTGTAGTAGTGAAGCCAAACCGCCAGGGCTTTGCTCCGCTCC
>JBELAL010000061.1:0-30227 GCA_049508835.1 Holophaga sp.
GTTACGCCTGATCGGGACCCAAATCACCCGAATTTGGGTTGAGTTGTCGACACTCAGGTGGACCCCAAAACGGTGAGGTCAGGTACCTCGACTCAGATCAGGCAGTCGTACCGGAAAGACACGACCCACTGCACTACCATAAAACAAAGGATTTAGGCCCGGGAGACCGGGCCTTTTTCTAGTCATCGGGCATCTATCGGGCAGGAATGCTCCCGAACGGGGGTATTCCCGCATGGCCTCGGGTGAACAGGAACCCCGCCCAAAGGGCGAGCCAGGGCCAACCAACAAGAACCACTTGAGGGGCGAACTCACACTGGGCCGCATGGCTACAAGGCAAGCACCCCGGCTGGTGCGTGCGCCGATCTTGGACAGCACTACCAGGACGAGCCAGGGGAGAATTCCCCCGGCGGTCTCAAACCAAGGTGTTCCTGGTGTTCCATAACCTTGGAAAGCAAAGGTGGTGCGTTTCTTCATGGAACACCTTGTCCTGGCTACAGGGTGGTCGAAGGTGTTCCATCTTTCCAAGATATTCCCGGTGTTCCTTCTACACACTGAGTAGCACCCGCGGGGCAAACCCATCTGGCTTTCTTCGCCCAGGCCCAGATAGCTTCGAGGGCGGTGCTCACCAGGGCTCAGGGCCTCCGCTCCCCGGCTAGTCCCATGACTGACGAGCAGGTGGTCCACCTTGGCATGAGGGGGCGCTGGCCGGCGCTGAGGCTGGAGGTCGCCCCGCTCAGCTCCAAGCACCGAACCAAGGTCCTGGCTGCTTTGTGCGAGGAACTCGGCAAGTTCCCGGCTATCTTTCCAGGCCCACGCCTCTGGGTACGCTACGCCATCTCATTCACAGGTAACTGAGGGGAAAAGGGTCGCTGGCGGTGGCCGCCAGAGGGAATGGTGCTATGTTACAGGCCCAAGATGCCAACCAGCCAAACCGACAGTCAAACCTTCCCGCCTTCCTCCTCTGCCTGGAGTTCGTCATGCTCCCCCTCATCCTTGCCCTGGCCTTGACAGCAACCCCCACAACCAAACCGGCCACCAACACCTTCTGCCCCGTCATGGGCTGCAAGGTGGATGCCCAGTGCCCTGAGGTTCTGGTTCATGGCCGAAATTACCGAGTCTGCTGCATGGACTGTGCGAGCAAACTCAAGGCAAACCCTGCAAATTACCTCAAAATCGACGGGACCCCCAAGAATGCGACCTTGGCTGCGGCGGTTGCCGCCGTAGCCGCCGCCAATCACCTTTGTCCCGTCATGGGCGTTCAGGTGGACGAGAATAGCCCCGTGGTGGTGGTCAGGGGCCGGGAATACCGGGTTTGCTGCATGGACTGTGCAGCCAAGCTCAGGGCGCACCCGGCGCAATACCTCAAAGCGGACGGCACCCCCAAGAACGAGAAATAGGCGACCTTTCCTGAGGGGGGTGTCGTGAGCATCCGCTAAATGGAAGCATTTGTGCATGCCGACCGGAAGCCCCCCGCCGTCTCACCCACAGACCCCTGAAACGAGAAACCGGACGTTTCCCGGAGGGGTATGTCAGGAGTTCTGGATTCTCATCACCGTGGCTGTCCCTGTGGTGCGGGAACCCGGTCAGAACCGATGGCAGCTCCTGTTTGGCAACACGGTGCAGTTCTGAAGGACTGCAAAGGGCAGTTTCCGCTTCCGGCCACCCCTTCGCTGGTCAGGCGAATCACCGTGGCCATTCCGGCTGGGGGCATCCAAGACCCGGGTTGGGCATTCAAATAACAGGTGAAAAAGTGCTCTCATAAAACCTTCCCAAGGTATAGACTCCATTCTCCTTTAAGCCTTGGTCGAGGCGTTTGGATTGACTCGTGGGGATGCGCTCCAGATTGGAAAAATGCGCTTGCGGAGGATTGGCGGAGATGGACACGGTCGACGACGGAACCAAACCCGGGCGGAGAGAACTCCGAGGAGATCAAGTCGTTGATGCGCCAGGTTCAGCGGGATTGCCGATGGACCTGGAGAATGCACCGGACGGGTTGAGTGAGGAGGAGGTCGAACGGCGGCGCGCCCAATTCGGATTTAATGAACTGCCCGAGAAAAAACGGAATCCGATCCTGGAATTTCTCTCGCGCTTCTGGGGACCGATTCCGTGGATGATCGAGGCAGCCGTGGTCCTGTCCGCGCTGGTGAAGCATTGGGCCGACTTCGGCATCATTCTCGTGCTCTTGGTGGCGAATGCCGTGGTGGGATTCTGGGAGGAGTTCCAGGCCGGGAACGCCATCGCGGCCCTCAAGGCGAACCTGGCCCTGAAAGCCAGGGTCAGGCGCGATGGGGTCTGGCGTGATGTGCCCGCCCGGGAACTGGTGCCCGGCGATCGGGTTCGCCTGCGGCTCGGCGACATCGTGCCCGCGGACGCGAAACTGCTGGAAGGCGATCAGGTGGAGGTGGACCAGTCCGCCTTGACGGGCGAATCCCTTCCGGCCACCCGGAAGGCCGGCGAAGCGGTCTATTCCGGCTCGATCCTCAGGCGCGGGGAGATCGATGCGCAGGTCACGGCCACGGGTCGCGCGACCTATTTCGGCAAGACTGCCCAGCTGGTCGAATCTGTCCACACCATCAGCCATTTCCAGAAGGCGGTGTTGAAGATCGGCGACTACCTGATCGTCATCGCCGTGGTGCTGGTGGTCGTGATCATCGGGGTGGCCATGTTCCGCGGCGACAAGTTCACCACCACCCTACAGTTCGCCCTGGTGCTCACGGTGGCTGCCATCCCGGTGGCGATGCCGACCGTGCTTTCGGTCACCATGGCCGTGGGGGCGCGGCTTCTGGCCCGGAAGCAAGCTGTGGTCAGCCGGTTGGTGGCCATCGAGGAACTCGCCGGAATGGATGTGCTCTGCTCCGACAAGACCGGCACCCTGACACAGAACCGCCTCAAGCTCGGCGAGCCCTTCTGTGTGGCCGGATTCAACCCGGATGAGGTGGTCCTGGCCGCTGCGCTGGCGTCCCGGGCGGAGGCCGGGGATGCCATCGACCAGGCGATCCTCAGTGGAATGAGAGACAAGAAAGCCCTGGATGGATTCCAAATGGTCCGGTTCCAACCCTTTGATCCGGTCAGCAAGCGCACCGAGGTCTCCTTGAAAGGACCGGATGGCCGCCCATGGACGGTCAGCAAAGGCGCGCCCCAGGTTATCCTTGACCTGGTGGCCGATGCCGCCCACGTCCGGCCCCAGGCTGAACAAGCCATCAACGCATTCGCCGCCCGCGGCTTCCGCTCCCTGGGCATCGCCCGCACCGATGAGCAGGGCCGCTGGCAATTCCTGGGGGTGCTGCCGCTTTCAGATCCCCCCCGGGAGGACTCGAAGTCGACCATCGCCACCGCGAGGGAAATGGGCATCCGGGTGAAGATGGTGACCGGGGACCAGGTCGCCATCGGCAAGGAGGTGGCCAAGCAGGTCGGCCTGGGCGCGAACATCCTGGACGCCGCCCTGTTCGCAGAGGCCAGCCACCACCAGGGCGGACAACTGGATGACGCAATCGAAAATGCGGACGGCTTCGCCCAGGTTTTCCCCGAACACAAATTCCACATTGTCGAGGTTTTCCAGAAACACGGCCACATTACCGGCATGACCGGCGATGGCGTCAATGACGCCCCGGCCCTGAAAAAGGCCGACGTGGGCATCGCCGTTTCCGGGGCCACCGATGCGGCGCGCGCCGCGGCCGACATCGTGCTGCTCACCCCGGGCCTGTCGGTCATCATCGATGCCATCAAGGAGAGCCGGAAGATCTTCCAGAGGATGAACAGCTACGCGATCTACCGGATCACCGAGACGATCCGCGTGCTGCTGTTCATGACCCTCTCGATCCTGGTGTTCAACTTCTACCCGGTGACGGCGGTCATGATCGTGCTACTGGCGCTGCTCAACGACGGCGCGATCCTGTCCATTGCCTACGACCGGGTGAAGTACTCCAACCAGCCGGAATCATGGAACATGCGCGTGGTGCTTGGGATCGCCTCGATCCTGGGACTTGCGGGGGTGAGCGCTTCGTTCGGTCTCTTCTATCTGGGTGAACGGGTCTTCCACCTGGACCGCGAGGTGCTGCAGACCTTGATGTACCTGAAGCTTTCCGTAGCCGGACACATGACCGTTTTCGTCACACGGACCCGGGGGCCCTTCTGGTCCACCCGCCCGGCGAAGGCGCTGCTGTCAGCCGTGGTGGGCACCCAGGCGGTCGCCACCCTCATCGCGGTGTTCGGGTTCGGACTGATGCCGGCGATCGGCTGGGGTTGGGCCTTGGTGGTGTGGGGTTACGCGCTGGCTTGGTTCTTCCTCAACGACCTCATCAAGCTGGGCGCGTACCGGATCCTGGACCACGACCAACCCGTTTTGCCAACCCTCAGCTAAGGAAACGACCATGCATACCGATAGCGCGACTGGTTCCTATGCCGACAAGCTTCCGCTGGACCAATGCAATGCCTACGTGCATGCCCAGCTTGAATTTCGGGAAAGCCACGCAGCGGTCCCCAATCCCCATGCTCCCGGGCCGGCGATCACGATTTCCCATCTGGCCGGATCGGGTGCCCATGAGATCGCGATCCGGCTGACGGGCTTCCTGCAGGTCTCAGAACCGGACGGCCCGGTTCCCTGGACCGTATTCGATCGCAACTTAGTGGAAAAAGTGCTCGAGGATCATCACCTGTCGCAAACCCTGGCGAAGTTCATTCCGGAGGACCGGCGCAATTACATCCAGGACGCCATGACCGAAATGGTGGGGGTGATCCCGCCGTCGTGGGATACGGTGCCGCAGATCGCCAGCACCGTGCTGCACCTGGCGGACGCCGGCCACGTGATCCTAGTCGGCCGTGGCGCCAACTTCATCACCAGCCGGGTGCCCAATGTATTCCATGTCCGTCTGATCGCATCGCTGCCGAAGCGGATTGAACGCATTCAGCGCCTGCACAATCTGACTGCGCAGGAAGCGGCGGAGTGGATCAAGAAGGAAGACCACGCCCGGGGCCGCTACGTAAAATCTCACTTCCACGTCGGCATCAACGACGACCTCCTCTATCACCTGATCATCAACACCGACCGGGTTCCCTGCGCGGAGGCGGTCCAACTCATCGCTCACGGCATGCGTTTATGCACCGGAATAGCCGAAAGGACCGAATAGCCTCGGCGAGCCCAGGTTGACAAGGGCATATCCATGAGCATGAGCAGGTTGGGGACCAGCGATGGAGGATCAAATGGCGAGCTCAGACGGCGGTAAAAAGGCAATTCCTGGCAAGGACGGGAAAGGGCAGGAAAAGCCTGGCCTCGCCAAGCACGACCCGATTTTTGAACCTTTGAATCGCCAACAGTTCCATTTCTCCATTTGGTATTTCCTGGTCATGATGCTGATCATCGTGCTGTTCAACACCAGGTTCCAGAAACCGAAGATCGAATCCATTGATTACAGCGTGTTCAAAGCGAAAATCGAGTCTGGTGAGATTCATCGGATCCAGATCGGCGAGAAGGACTTGATTGGGTTCATCTGGACGAAGGCTCAATATGACCAGGCGAAATCCAGTGGCACGAAGCCTGCGGCTTATCCGGAGTCCTACCAAACCGTGCGAATCGTCGACCCGGGGCTGGTCAAGCTCATGGATGACAAGGGTATTGATTATTTTGCTACCGACTCGACCGCTGGGGATTTTCTGAGTTCTGTCTTGCCCTGGCTGTTTCCGATCGTACTGGTTGTACTATTCTGGAAATACATCAGCAAACAGGTCGGCAAGGTCGGCCAGGGGGTGATGTCTTTCGGTGCGAACAAGGCAAAGCTGGTCGCGGAAGGTGATACGGGTGTGACCTTCAAGGATGTTGCGGGCGTTGATGAGGCCGAGGCCGAGCTCGTGGAAGTGGTGGATTTCCTCAAAAACCCGGGGAAATACGAGGCTGTCGGTGGGAAAATCCCCAAAGGCGTACTTCTGGTCGGGCCTCCCGGAACCGGGAAAACCCTGCTCGCCAAGGCGGTCGCCGGCGAAGCCAAGGTTCCGTTCTTCAAGATCAGCGGGGCCGACTTCGTGGAGATGTTCGTCGGGGTCGGGGCGGCCAGGGTTCGGGACATGTTCAAGCAGGCCGCGGAGAAGGCCCCGTGCATCATTTTCATTGATGAGCTCGACGCCATCGGCAAGAGCCGTGGCTTTTCCCTCGGCGGCAACGACGAACGCGAACAGACGTTGAACCAGCTGCTCGTCGAAATGGATGGTTTTGACGCCCGGGTCGGCGTCATCATCATTTCCGCGACCAATCGCCCCGAGATCCTGGACCCTGCTCTGCTCAGGCCCGGCCGTTTCGACCGCCAGGTGCTGGTGGACAAGCCCGACCTGAAAGGGCGACTCGACATCCTGAAGATCCATGCCAGGAGTGTGAGCCTGGGAGACTCTGTCGACCTGGCACAGGTCGCGCGGGAGACCCCGGGGTTCACCGGAGCGGACCTGGCGAATATCGTCAATGAGGCGGCCTTGCTCACGGTTCGCGCAGGGCGCGACCAGATCCTCCCCAAGGATTTTGATGACGCGATCGAGCGAGTGGTGGCGGGCCTTGAGAAGAAGAACCGGCTGATCAACCCCCACGAACGGAAGATTGTCGCCTACCATGAAACCGGCCACGCAATGATGGCGTCCCAAACCAAGGGCGCCGACCCAGTGCACAAGATTTCCATCGTTCCCCGAGGCATCGGGTCGCTGGGGTATACCATCCAGATCCCGACTGAGGACCGCTTCCTCCTCACCCAGGAAGAGTTGCTGGGCAAGATCGACGTCTTGCTTGGGGGACGAGCGAGCGAGCAACTGTTCTTCGGTGAGATCTCGACCGGCGCATCCAATGACATCGCCCGGGCCACCGACATCGCCCGGAAGATGATCTGTGATTATGGAATGAGCGGGAAGTTCGAGAACGTGGTTCTTTCCTCCCAGAGGAGCCCGATCCTCCTTCCCGGGCAAACGTCCCCCGGTCAGCGGGAATATTCCGAATCGACCCAGCAGTACATCGACGAGGAGATCACCGGGATCATCAAGAGCCAGTACGAAAAGGCCATCGAGCTGCTCAAAGGCAAGAAAGAAACCATCGAAAAAATCGCGACCAGGCTGCTGGAGGTTGAAGTCATCGGGGAAGAAGAATTCAAGGCCATGATCAATGAATAAGGCTCGAGGTCGGCGCATTTACCAAGTCCTTGTTCATGGGCTGATCGCCCCATCCCATGCTTCGAGGGGGAGAGGCCACCGGGCATGGCCTCCGCCTGAACCGACAGCAGTCCCGATGCGGACGACCGTCATCCTCATTTGGGAAAGTCCGTTTGCTCAATGAGCATGATTTTTATTCGGCGGTACTCTTTGAGCGTGAGCCAGATCATCAAAAGGTCGAACACGCTTAGCAGGATCAGGATCATAGAGTGGGTCCTGGTCCAACGTGCGGCCTGGTAGGCAATGAAAAGCACAAGAACTCCCACCATGACCGGATAAGACCAAAGCTTTCTCCTCCAAAGGAGGGTGATCAGGACCATATTGGTAAACCCGATGATCAAAAGATAGAAGACAACAAAGTGCTGAACATCGAAAGAGTATTGACCACTGGCCTGGAGTGCCCAGCTCGCCACGAAGTCTTGGGGATCTTCCGCGAGTTCACTCTTCGTGACAGTGCGCACCCAGGAACCCAGCGTTTCGGGTTTGACCAGCCAGACAAAGGCTGCGCATCCGATCTCGAAAACCGAATGAATGCCCTTCACGAGGATGCAGGCATTCCATGTCCGGTGGAGGATGGCTGCCTGCCTGTCCCTGGCGATTCCCGGCTCCCGCGCCATCAGTGCGATTCCACGGGGATTGGCGGTTTGGTATCGTTCATGGCTCGATAGGTCACAGGGACCTGCCAGTCGGCGTAGTCTCCATTGAAAGATTTCATGGCGTTGACTGTCTGCTTGCGGAAGGTGTTCTCGATCAGGTTGCCCTGCCCGGGCCAGACCGTGAATTGAACCCGGATGAATTCCCATCCGGCGTCGGGAGGTCGCTCGACACCTCCAACCACAGGCTCACTCAGGATGATGCCGTCGAATTGCCGCCACATTCCCTTGGCAAGACTTTCGACGACCTGGACCGCCTTTTCCGGGGCCAGGTCCGACGGGATCTGGACGTCGGCGTAGACGTAGATACCCCCATGAGGGAATCGGCTGACATTGGCAATGGTGCGGTTGGGGATGAACACCTGTTGATTGTGAAAATTAAGGACCTTAGTGAAGCGCAAGCCGATCTCCTGGACCCGGCCAATGACTATTGCGATGCCGACGATTTCCACCATGTCACCGACATCCATGGCATCCGAGAAGATCAGCGTCAGGCCGATGACCATGTCCTGGACCAGGCCTTGGGAACCGAAGCTGATGGCTAGTGCGGCAATGGAACCACTGGCCAGATAGGCGGTGAGACTGACACCGAACTCCTCCAGGAAAAAGCCAAGCGCGAAAAAGTAGATCAGAAAGGTCACGGTATTGGCCAGGAGTCGGGCCAGGGTCATGAATTTCGGCTTCTGGGCCACGAAATCATTTGCACTCCGGGTGGCGTGGATTTTCTTTATAAGCCATTCGCTGATGAACCGGACGAACTTGAGGGTTACATGGATGAAAGCCACGAAGGCCAGAATGAGCAGCAACCGGTGGCCAAAAGAGGTGTTGTGGCCCGTAAGGCGAAGGTAAGTTTTATTGATGAATGTATCATAATTGAGTACCGACAAAGAGGTGGGGGGAAGGGTTGCCATGAGTAAAGAACTCCTGGGGTTGATCTGGCCCGCGCCAAGGCCCGCGATTCCCTTCCAGTGTAGACCTCGCGAGCTGGCTGGACGATCTGCTGGGTCTGGGCAGCCAGGGTCTCGAGACATCGAGTAACGTGACGGGGGCGGGGTTGGCTTAGTGGAGAACGCCATCCGACACGGCATCGCGCCGGACCGCGCGGGGGTAGCCTTGAGATCGGCCTTGCCGGAACACCGGACAGGGTGCGGATCTGGGTTGCGAACACCGGCCAACCGTACCGGGAAGGCAGTTCGGAGGGGGTGGGACTTTCCAACCTCCGCCAGCGTCTGGCACTGATGCCGGGCATGTTGAACGAAGGCTGCGTTCAACCAGCCACCGCCGAGTGCCTGGAAGTGAGCTTGGCCAGGATTACTTACCCGGAGGCAGCCCTGGGCCTCCGGAGGAGCGGGTGGCAATTCTCCAGCAGGGCGCTGGCTTGGCCGCAGCTGGGCCGCGTAGTCCGCCAGGTATCGATGCGCTTCCGCAGCGGGGCCAGATCCTCGGGGGAGGGATGCGGCCTGGGTTGGGCATGGGTGCGCTCCTGTGACCCATGAACCCACCGGCCATCAGCCTCCGGTTTCACGCACGCCTGCCGAAAGCTCACTTGAGCATGGAGTCGGGGCGGCCTTCGTTCAATTTGACCATGCGCAAGCGCCTCCAGGTCCTGGACCATGGAGACTCTTTAGTGCTCCTTTTTATTGAAGAACCTTGTGCCCATCTTCTCGCAGAGACCCATCAGGGCCGACATGGCGGTACAGGGTCTGGCGGGCAACGCCGAGTTCCTTGCACAGGACCCCAACGATGGTTTCGGGCTTTCCCATGGCGGCCTGAGCCAGCCGGACCTTGGCGGCAGTCATTTTGAAGGGGGCGCCACCCTTACGTCCCCGAGCCCGGGCAGACGCCAGCCCAGCCTTGGTGCGTTCTGAGATCAGTTCGCGCTCAAATTCGGCCAGAGAGGCGAAGATGCCAAACACAAGCTTCCCTGCCGGGGTCGTCGTGTCGATGGAGGCACCATGGCCAGTCAGAACCTTAAAGCCCTTCCCCCCCTGCTCAAGGTCGTGGACGGTGTTGACCAAGTGGTGGAGGTTACGACCCAGCCGGTCCAGCTTCCAGACAATCAGGGTATCCCCCGGGCGGAGTGCCTTCAGGGCCGCGCTAAGGCCCGGCCTTTCATCCTTCCGGCCCGAGGCCATGTCCTCGTAGATATGGTCCGCGTTGATCCCAGCCGCAAGCAGGGCGTCTCGCTGAAGATCGAGAACTTGGGAGCCGTCTGCCTTGGAAACCCGCATGTAGCCCAGGTCCATGTTGTCACCTAAACGTTCGATTGTGTGACAACCAACCACCGGGGGTTTCGACCGGCAACAATAGTCATTTAACCCGTAATTTAATGTAAGACACACAAATGGTCATCGCAAGAGCAAAGGTGACACTTATTCAACCAGACCTGGGCCCCCATCGAGGTGCATGTAGCTGGGCTCGACGCTGCCCGATGCCTGGGCAATGGTAGGGGAGACCGCGCTTGATGGAGGAGATTACTTGGGTCTTGCCGATCCTGCCTAGCGCCCCCAGGGCCTCGATGACCACGGCCTGGGTGCCCTCCGGGCGGCAGGGCAGGAACGAGACCCCCGGCCTCGCCTTGGCGAAAGCGGGCAGGTTCGGCAGCGCACCTTCCCGGATTCGTCGGGAGAGAGTGGGGATCGCGGAACCCGACAACCTCCCGCCGTGGGATCCCGGCGGCCGGGTCCGCCGCCAATTGGACGGTGCGCGGCGGGCTCTCCTCCATGACCGGGGCGCAGGAGCGGATCCGGCCTCAGTTCACCGCCAGCACCTCCACCCGGTCCCCGAGGGCCCAGTCCCCCAGATTCGGCCACGACCCGACGACCGCGGTGCTGGATGTGACCTGCCGGGCCAACGATCTGGATAACCTCTACATGGTCGACACCAGCTTTTTACCCTCCAGCGCCGCCTTGAATCCCGGCTTGACCGTAATGGCCAACGCCTTGCGGGTGGGCGACCGAACTAGGCTGGGTAAAGCTTAGCCGCTTGGCGGTTGTACCCCTGACTGGCAAGGTCGATTGGCCCGAACACGGACAGGACTATGGCCAACCCGGCACGGCCAAGCCCAGGGGTATAAACTGCTTCGATTCCATGGGGGTACGGTGAACAAGCGCATTCCTCTCCTTCTCCGAAAGCTGCTGTTCAACCTGCGGGGCGGCTTCCTGATCCGCCCACTGAGCATCGCCTTGGTCCTGGGCTGCATCGGCGCGGGACTTTCGGAAACAGAAGAGAGATTCCCCGCCATCAATGCCTGGGTACCGCGAATCCTCTTCCCCTCCCACTCGGACCCTCAGGTGGCCCAGGTCATCTTGGGAGGCATCGCCGCCTCGATCATGACTGTCGTATCGATCGTTTTCGCCATCCTCCTGATGACGCTTACCTTGGCTTCCATGCAGTTCTCTCCGCGCATCATTGTCAGTTTTTCCAGAGACCGGGTGACCCAGTGGACGCTCGGGATCTTTCTCGGGACCTTCGCTTATTGCATGGCCGCCCTTCCGGCGGCAAGGTTCATGCCCTCCCCCTTCTCGCCAGTAGTCACCGTTCTGGGGGCGATGGTGCTTGCCCTTTCCTGCATCGCCCTTCTGCTCTTCTTCATCCACCACATTTCCCACGCCATCAGCGTCAATTACATCGTTGACAGGATCGCGTCCGAGACCGAGGCGGTCATTGATGATGTCATGCCGAGGCCGCGAAGATTTGCACGGCTGGCGAGGCGGGACTCCGATTCTATGGATCCAGGGAAGGCGGTGGTCTTCAGCACGGTTTCGGGATACATCCGTTTCGTGGATCCTGGGCGCTTGATGGAGTTGGCCAAGGCCTATCGGATCAGGGTCAAGGTGCTCCAGCGGGTCGGTCATTTCGTGCCTGAAGGATTGCCCCTGCTGCTGGTTTCCAAGCCGGAGCGGCTCACTCCCGAAAAAATCGCCGAACTTGCCAGGACCTTCGATCTTGGGCCATCCAGGACCCTGCAGCAGGACATTGAATTCGGCGTGCTGCAGATTGTCGATATCGCCTTGAAGGCCATTTCGCCTGCCGTAAACGACCCCACGACGGCCATCAACTGCGTGGACCAGTTGAGCCGAATCCTCATCCGCTTCTCCTCCAGGGAACTGCCAGAGCCGTACCTTTACGACCCGCCAGGGGTCGTCCGGGTAGTCATTCCCTGGATCGACTTCGACCAGCTTCTCCGTTCGGCCTTCGAGCAGATCAGGTTCTATGCCAAGGCCGATTTTGCAGTTAGCTTGCGATTGTTGAGGGCCACTGGAGATATCGCCGCCTGCGCCCATGACCCAGAATTCCTGGAGGCGCTGGGTTCCTTGGGTGGACACATTGTAGAAGGCTGCGCCAGGCATCTCGGTGAACGCGAGTTGGAAGCCCTGCGCCATCGCCTCGCCATGGTCGAAAAGTTAATTTCCCGTTCTCCAATGAAAGGGGACACTAACCCATCTGCAACTCATTCATTCGAACCGAATTCTATTGGGGAGACTGAGGAAATAGAGGGTGAATAGCAAGCGGATTTCTAGCACCCACTGCTCAATCCAGTTCGCCCAAAATGGGTTCCCAATCAGCCCGAAGCCTCCGTTAGTACTGGCTACGATGCTGATGATGGCACTACCCAGGGCCCGGATCTGGGCTTCCCGCACGAACCGCTTGGCCTCGTCGGCCCACGTGGGTCACCTGTCAGCCGAAATGTTGGAAAGCTTCGTCACCGGTCAACAGGTCCGAATCTTTCAGGTTCGGTTGCCGGATCTCAGCCATCCCAGAACCGGGTTGATCCGAGCCTCATCAGGCCCCCGCGGGACAAACCTGGAGGCAGCGGCAGCAGTTATAGAACCAACCGCCGCCCTCGGATGCCAAGAATGTGAGCCAATCCCGTTTTCCAGACCAGTCTAGATGAGCCAATCCCGTTGGGTCAAATGAATGTTCGCGGCACCGTTTCTGAGTGAGGGTGTTGCCGTCCAGGGCTTCCTTAGGACAGGCCTCCAGGCAGAGGGTGCAGCCCTCCAAACACTGGAGTTCCATCACGGGGTCCGGTTCCAGTTCCATTTCGGTGAGCACGGCCCCTAGCCATAGTCTGTTGCCGAAGCGGGGGTTCAGCAGGATCGTGTTCTTTCCCAGGGTGCCGAGCCCGGCGCTTTGGGCCGCGTGCTTCAAAGACAGGATGCCCTTGCCTTGCCGGGCTTCAACGTCCCAGAACTCGTAGGGTTCAGCCGAGGGGATGGGAAGGGTCCTGGCGCCCGCCGCCTCCAGTTCGAGGGCCATGCCGACGGCGATTTCGTCCAGCCGTGCCAGCACCTGGTTGCGCATGAGGGTGTATGGCGCCAAGCTTCCAGCCTAGTAAGCGGTCCGGCTCATGGGTTTGGCGAATACGATGACGGAGCGCGTCTCCGCCAGGATGTCCGAAGGGTGGAATCCCTTCGGAGCCCTGCTGAACCGGTCAACGGTGGCGATGCCGCATAGTTCAGCGCCGAGACGCGAGGCGATGGCTTTGATGTGCAGGCTTTCCATAGCCAGGGACTCCATTCTTTGGGAATACCTGATTCTAGCGGAGGGAATGAACTATCTCTCCAGGTAAAACGGAACCAACGGCTCAGTCATCGCAATCTTTTAGGTATCCAGGGAAACTTATCCACCAGGGCTATATTGCCCCTCCCCTAAGAGGGATGCCTGTGAACAACAAATTTGGATTTTCGGATGCTGGTCTTTCAGCAAGCGGCAAGCCCGGGCCAGGCCATCAATCCCGCGCCGAAAATCCACCGGTTCGACCGCCACCAACGCTCACATCTGATGGGTGATCTGGATCAACCTCGGCCGCCCAGAAAGGTGGCCACGATAACGGCGGTCTCCAGGCCGCGCCCCGGCTCTAGGTGGATCCGCATCCTGGAGGCGTCCGGGGAGGTGATCTCAATCGTGGCACCCAGGGATGGGACCGAGGCAGACGGCCCGGGCGATTTTGCAGACCCCGTAGAGCCGGGCGAAGGCATCACGAAGCCGTCATGCCACCCATGATCCCGGCCACGCCCTGGGCGTCCAGGGTTTCCCGCTCAAGCAGGGCCTTGGCCAGCCTGTCCAGGATCTCTTGCTTTTCCAGGATGAGGGTCCTGGCCTGTAGGTAGTTACGCATGACTATCTCATGAACCTCCGCATCGATAATCTGGGCGGTACTCTCGGAGAATTCCCGGAGCTCGCTGAAATCCTTGCCCAAGAAGATCTCGTGCTCGCCCTGGCCGTAGCTCAGGGGCCCCAGCTTCTCGCTCATGCCGTAGTCGCAGACCATCCGCCGGGCGATCTGGGTGGCCCGCTCGATGTCGTTGGAGGCGCCGGTGGAGATGCGGCCGAAGAAGATTTCCTCGGCCACCCGGCCTCCCATGAGGATGGCGATCTCGCCCTCCATGTGCTCCCGGGTGGCGGAATAGCGGTCCCGCTCGGGCAGCTGCCAGGTGACGCCCAGGGCCCGGCCCCGGGGGATGATGGTGACCTTGTGCACCGGGTCCCCCTCGGGGATGGAGGCGGCCACCACCGCATGGCCGGCCTCGTGGTAGGCGATGTCCCGCTTGTCCGCGTCGGTCATGACCATGCTCTTGCGTTCCGAGCCCATGTAGACCTTGTCCTTGGCCTGCTCGAAGTCGATCATCTCCACCCACTTCTTGTTGGTCCGGGCGGCGTACAGGGCGGCTTCGTTGCAGCCGGCCACTTCGGCGAAGGTCGCCCGCCGGGAGGAGGTGTCGAGCCCCCTCGCCCGCACCTTGCCGAAGCTGAGCGCCTTGTTGCCGCCCATCTGGGCCTGGCGCATGAACACGAACCAAAGCACCACGAACCCCAGCAGCGGGCCCCAGAACACCAGCATGGACATGAAATTGCTCTCATTCGGATTGACCGCCTTGAACTCCTCCAGTTGCCCTTTCTGCTGCCATCCGAGGATCGACCTGGCCAGATCCTGCATGGGCGGGGCCACGGTTTTGAATTGGTCGATCAGTACCCCATTCGCACCCTTGATGGCCGATTTGTAGGTCCCCTCCACATCCTGGCCGGACATAGTGATACTGCGGTACTTTCCCGCGGCGCCCTGAGTGTAGAAGGTAGAGAAGGCGATCTCGTTCCCGGCACTGGCCTGGGGCATCTGCTTGAGTGCCCATATGACCAGAAGGATGGTTCCGATCCAAACCAATGCGCTCCTCATCATCGGATTCAAGGTGGCTCCAGAGTGGTGGTGGCCTTTCGGGTGGGATGTTACTGACTGGCCTTCGATTCAAGGGAGGCACATGGAAGAATGCGGCTACATTTGCGCCAAGCCAATGATTCTTCATATCATTCATGACCCAGTCTGATTTTCCTCTGAATCCATGAGCACTCCCGCCATGCCCTTCAAATAAGACTTGCCAATACAGTAATAACACCATCACAAAGTTGTGTTCGAAGTTCATGGCCGCTGGGAGGCAGCAAGCGATAAACCGGGTTGGGGTGGTGTCGTCGGATGAACTGGAACTCACGGGGATGGGCGGACTGTTGCTGCTGTGGGTACTGCTGAAGCAGTTCCTGAGCTTCCGGGCGTCCTTCAATGCCTGGTTTGCCATAGGACCAGGCGGAATTCCTGGGGAAATCGAGCCCGGTCGGCAGCCTGTGGCAGGGCTGGACGGCTCGGGATGCGGGGCAAGGACCGCAAATGTCCGGCTCGCCCAGGACGGCGATGATTCCGCTCCTGTCCAGTTGCGGAAACGTATCGAAGCCTGGGCACATCCGCCGAAGGCTCACAAATGGACCGATATTTAAGGCGGGAGGTAGGACTCCGAAAGCCCTCCTTCGGTCAATCCTGGGGGGCAAAGTTTTCCTTAAATTTCAATCACCTAGGGAGGCTTAGATGTTCAAAAGCATCCTCCTCGTCACCGATAATACCGCCCAGTCCCTGCATGCGGCCAGGGAAGCAGGGAACTTGGCCCGGGCCATGACCGTTTCCCACTTCTGTATTGCGGTCTTCTACCCGCAGATTCCACGGTTCCTGGGGGAGCCAATGATTGACACGGTCACCAGTGCCAGGGTTGGCGAGTCGGAGGCCACTGCCCAGGCCATGCACCAGGAACTCGGCATTCTTCCCTGCGCGGTGGACATAGAGATTCTGGAAGGCCCCGGCCATGGCATCTCCCAGTTGTGCGAAACCCACCATAGCGATCTGATCGCGATGGGTGCTTCTAGCTTGGGAACATTCGCCCACCTGTTCCATGGTGATCTGAGCGAGAAGATTGTCCACCAAGCCAAATGCCCGGTCCTGATTGTGCGCTGAAGGGATCCCTACCACGACCAAGAGTAGCTTGTGCGATCCCCACACCAGAACTGAAAGCTTGCGGCCATAAAAATTTAGCCTTAATTTTCAATGGCTACACCCCAGAGGAAGGAGAAGGGGACATGATCGAACGATTAATAACCTTTCCTGAAAATGTCTTAGGATTTATCTATAAGGGGCACATTTCCAAGGCCGATTATGATTCGGTTCTAGTTCCAGCTATAAACAATGCGCTCAATAAGCAGGAAAGGCTTCGGCTATATGTGGAAACCGACGCGACATTCTTGGGGATAGGGCCAGGCGCCATCTGGGAAGACTTCAAGGTCGGGGTGGAACACCTTAAGCGTTGGGAACGGGTCGTCGTGGTTACCGATGTAGAGTGGCTAAAAAATACCATGCGGTTGTTCAGCTTCCTCATGCCCGGCGCGATGAAGGCCTTTCCAGTTGCCGAATCCGCCCGGGCTCGTGCTTGGATTATGGAATGAACGCCAACTGCCCACGCTGAATCTGATCTTTAAGACGGATCCATGCCCAGCGGTCGGTGTCCCCAATTTTGGCTGGTGAAGCTTCCAGGTGCTCCAGCAGCAGATTCGCGAGGACAGATTCGGCAATGGCGCCCTCATTGACTTCAAGGCTGGGACCCAGGGGACGCCACCTTCTTCTCCTGGGCGGAGCCTCCTGCCGGAGGTGGCTGGGAAACCGGTTCGGCCGGTTGCTTGGTGGCCTCCGGCCCTGGTGTCCCGACCTGGGCATGTGCGCCGACGGAGGCAACGGCCTCAGGGTTGACGCTTGCCGCGGCGTTCGCCGCCTTCACCACCAGCGCTTGGACCGGTGGCGGGGCCTGCGGTTGCGGCGGGAACTTCACCGAGAGAACGAGGTCCGTCCAGCCGATGAGCCGAAGGTAACAGGTATTGCCGGCAAGGTGCGTGGTCAGTTCCGCCACTTCACGGCCTCCTTCCAGGGTGATTTCAGCCTTCTCCCAGGGTCCCACCTGGGTTGAGGCCACCGCCTCGATCGGGTCCAAGGAGGGACCCACGAGTTTTGCTCCGGATGGGGTCGCCTGGACCTCGCTGATCACTGGAAGGTCCAAAAAGGTGGCCGGCAGAGGATGCCAGTCACTCGCGCCGGCGTGCTCGTCCTGCACCTGTATTTCCAACTTTCCGGCGGCCCTCCCGCCCAGCAGGTCATTGGGATTGAGAATGAAGGTGGCTTTCTGGCTGCGCCCGATAACGCGGATCTTGGAGGCTGGGATGGTGCGCACTTCCGCCGGGTCGTCCGCGTTGCGGATGGCCGCGCGGAAGGCCTGGTCCGCAGGGAAACGGTAGTCGCTGGCGGTGAACAGACTCACCTGGGCGGGATCGTTGGTGGAGAGGATGGGGATGGTCGCGGTCACCGGCAGCCCGGGATTCGTGACGGATCCGGGAGTCACCTCTACGTCCCCGAGCCGCGGCCGTTCCGGCAGAACGGTCGCGGGAATGGATTTGGGCTGCCTGCCTTTGGCCGTGACCAAGACGACCTGGAGGGACTTCCCGGGGGCGCCTGCCAAAGGCTTGCCGTCCTCGGCCTGGAACACCCGGGTCGGGCCGTCCTCCCCGTCCTTAGCCGCCGCCACGAACCGGCGCCCGGCGAGTTCCACCGCTTCGACCTCGCGCAGGTGTTGCCCGCGCAGCACCACGGAAGGCTCCCCCAGACGGGCCTCGACTCCCATCACTTCCACCTGGGGCCCGGCCAGGGTCAAGGGACGGGAAAGGATGGGCTTTTCCTCACCTATGGCCATGATTTCCAGGGTGCCGGGCCCCGCTTCCTCGGGCTTTGGCGCGAACCCTGCCTCTTTGGATCCGTCCTTCAGGGTCTTGAGGCTGGCCACAAGGGGGGCGGCGCCGGCCGTGGAGGGGAGAAAGACCACGCGGGCCACGGAACCGGCCCAGGCGGCCGGGAACTTGAAGGTGCAGGTTTTCCCCGCCTGGAAGGCCGCGCTCTCCTCAGGGGGCGGCTGCCAGGCCGGATCGCACCCTGCGGACAGATCCACCGGGTCCATGGCGATGGTGGTGAAACCCCAGCGCCCCACGATCCGGGCCTTCACCCGTGCCGCCCCCAGTTTCCTCAGCGCACCCAGGATGGGACCGGGAGAAGCGACGAACGCCTCGCGGTTGGGGCTGGGAGTCAGGCTCAGCGGGGCCAAGCTCTCGCCCTTGGGTCCAGTCAGCAGCAGTTTCCAGTCGTGGCCATAGAGGGAGAACGGCTTCCGGTCCTTGTCTTTGAGGTGCACCTTCAGCAAGGTCTGGTTGGCCAGGAGCGACTCCCCCGGGGGCAGTTCGAAAGCGAAGGCCGGGGGTGCCTGGTCCGCCCACCGCCCGGGGCAGCACATGAGGGCGCCGCGGGTGTCTCCGGTGGTATGGATCCAGTCGCTGTAGTAGAGGTCGGCGCTGAACTCCTGGAAATTTCGCGCCAGCGCCGGCAGATACTGGAATTGGTGACCGGGCCAGAGGTTGTTCATGATGGCCGCCACGTCGAACAGGATCGAGACGTAGGCGCAGATCGGCGGGGCGCCGCCGACCACCGCGGGGGTGGCGGCCGCCACCGGGGCGGCGGGGGCTGACCCGGGCACCAGGACGTTGGTGTTCTTGAATTCCTGGGCAATGAACTGACACTTGTCGAGATTGGAACTGGGTTGGCTCAGGAAGGCCTGGAGGTCCCCGGAAACCGCGTCCCCGTACGCGTGCATGAAGCCCTGCAGGGCATTGTCGTACTGGGCGGGAGACAGATTTTTGTCGATGGCGTCCAGGTCCTGGAGGAACTTGTCCGCCGTGGAGCGTTCCCCGGACAGGTCGGCAATCTTGGCGCACAATGTCCGGAAGGCCTGCAGGTGGTCGTTCAGGTCCTTCAGCGCTTTCTTGCGGGCGTTCTTGTCCGGGATGAGGAAGATCATGGGGATGGAGTCGTACGGCACCGTGATGGACGGAATCACCATCTGATCGCCCTTGCGCTTCAGCCGGAAGTCCACCACGCCCTGGTCGGTGGGGGCGATGGTCCGGGGCAAGAACGCCACGACCGCCGACCAGTCGGCGCTGGTGACCCGCTGGTCGAACGCTTCTCCGGAGAAGGCCAGTTCCAATTGGTCCTGGTACTTCAGGACTGGCACCTGGAACATTGGGAGGACAGCCTGCTCCGGCTTGCCTTGGGCGCGGATCACCTTCGCGAACAAGGTGACGGGGCCTTTCTGGAATGCCTCCACTAGAGGCCGGTCCGACGATTCCGCGGTGCTGGCCTCGGCGGGTTCCTGCGCAACAGCGGGCAGGGACGGCAAACTGCCCATGAGGAGAGCGGCAAGCAGAGCCCGCGGTGGGAAGGCGCTTAATTCTCTGGTTCTCATATGATTCCTAGACCGGCCAGGCCGGCCGGTGGTTGAGCCGTCGTTCAAATGGCCCGACGGCCCGATTAGGCCGGCCTATTGCAGGGCGAAATGATCGCGGCGGTTCTGACTCCAGCAGACCTCTCCGGAATCGGTGCAGAGCGGTTTCTCCTTGCCGTAGGAGCGGGTGCCCAGCCGGGCGTCAGCAATCCCCAAGCTCACCAGGTAGTCCCTGGCCGCGGCGGCCCGGCGCTCGCCCAGGGCGAGGTTGAACTCCACCGTCCCGCGCTCGTCGCAGTTCCCTTCGATGCCCACGCTGGCCTGGGGGTACCTCTTCAGGAAGGCGGCGACGGCCATTAGCACAGCCTTGTCCTTTTCCATCAGGTCGGCCTTGTCGTACTCGAAGTGGAGATCCTTGAGGGCGGCATCCGCGTCCCTGCGGTAGGCGGCTGCGGCAGCCAACCGGGCAGCATCGGCGGATTCCTGGACGGTGGCGGCCGGGACGGGGCTGGCGTTCTGTGCACCCTGGGTCGCCAGTTGCACGGGTGCCGCCAGAGCAGGTTTGGCTGCCTCAGGCGGCAGCGCAGGCTTGTGGCAGGCGGTGGCCGCGGCCACCAGCAGGGCCGACGCCAGGATCAGGGGGAGTTTGCTGGAAGGTTCCAAGGCTGCGTCTCCTGGGAATGGGGGCCAGAGCCACCGGGGCTGAGGCTGGAAAAGGGGCAGGTTGATCCGAACGAAAAAAGTCGGTTGGGGGCTGGCCGCCGGTTGGGACGAGGAATGGAAAGGGTGCTTGCAGGACCGGCTTTGGCATCGAACTCCGTATGGGTGATTTGGATTTCATTCCAGCTATAGTGGGGACATAAAGTTTGATTTACAACTCAAATTATTGGTAACAAAAGCAAAAATTATCAATTCAGGACTTTCCTTGGCTCGGTTCCCCCGCCAGGACCGCGCTCCGTGCAGGCTTTGCAGATCCCCGGGGATGGCCGCTATGGTCCGCTGCCGGTTCAGGAATGGCGCGCCCGCTGCAGCCTGCGGCGAAGGGACCGTTCCGCCACGCCCAGGGCATGGTCGAGGGCATCCTGGGGATCCCCCGCGAACCGCTCAACCACCAGCAGCCCATTGGTCCCCAGAGCGAGAGAGACGATGCACGCCGCCAGGGCCTCGCCGCGGTATCCCCCTTCACCCCACAAGCGCACCTCCAGGCTCCGGATGTGGCCGAGGAATTTTCTGAACTTGCACCGGACCCGATCCCGAAGGTAGGTCTGGGTGGGTTCTTCCGCCGCGAGACCGAAGGTTCGCAGGCAGGGGCGCGGGGATTGGGCTTTTACTGCAAGCATGAATGACTCCAGGGCCGCTTACGAGGAATAGGTTGACAGTATTTGATTTGCAATTCAAATTATATGTCATGAAAACGGAAATGTCCTCAGTCACAAAGCAGCAGCTCATTCAGGAATGCCTGCAGGACTTGCGCCGGATGATAAAGGCGCTGGAGGACTACTCGACGAGTGTAGAAAAACGCTTCACTCTCACCGGCCCTCAACTCTGGGCGCTCTGGGAACTGGGTCAGTCCGGGCCCTGCGCCCTCAAGGACCTGGCCGAGAAGATGAGACTCGATTCCAGCACGGTGGTCGGAGTGGTGAATCGCCTGGCCGGCCGAGCCCTGGTCCTGCGCAACCCGGATCCGGAGGACGGAAGACGGATCTCTCTCGCGGTGACCCCCCTGGCCAAGGAAATCCTTGCCAGCGCGCCCCACCCGGCCCAAGGGCATCTTCTGGCCGGCCTGGGGATCATGGAACGCAAGAGGGTGGAAAACCTCAACGAAGCCCTGCTCACCCTGGTGGCCGTCCTGGAAGCCAAGCAGCTGGAGGCGCCGTTCTTCTTCGCCCAGGAGTGAACCGGCTGTCGCGCAATCGCTCAGACACCTCTCTGTTTGAACATCCTCTCCAGGGCCCGGAGCAGGGTCAGCATCCGGGTCGTCAACCCCTTCGCCCGGGGCGCGAAGCTGGCTTCGATCTGCTCGATCTCCTTGCCCAACTCCACGCGGATGGATTCCGATTTCTTCACGGAGAGCACCTGGGACGGGTAAACGCTGCGGTGTCCGGTCATCAGGAAGCTGATGACGCAGGTCACGGTGGCATAGGGCGCGATGGCTGGACCGAAAAGTTCCATGGCCAGGATGCTCGCGGCGATGGGCGTGTTGGCGGCCCCGGCCAGCACCCCGACCATGCCCATGGCGGCGAAGGTGGCGGGATCCAAATGCATCACATTGGCGAAGAACGAACCGGATGTCGCGCCCACGAAGAAGATCGGCGTAACGATGCCGCCGCTGCCGCCGAAGTTCAGGGTGAGGGACGTGAACAAGGGCTTGAGCAGGAATGCGGACCAGGGGACGGCCTGTCCGCCTAGGCACGCCTCGACCGTGGTCAACCCCAGGCCCAGGTAGCGGGTGGAGAACACCAGGACCAGGCCCACCAGGGCGGCGCCGCCGATCACCCCCTTCAGCGGCTCCCAGACATGGATCCGCCCGGAAAGTTTCTCCCCCAGCTTCAGCATCTCGATCAGGAACATGGAACATAGCCCGAAGAAAATGCCCGCCAGGATGACCTGAACGAAGAACACCTCGGTGAACACCGGCACCACCCGCACCGGGTGGTAAAAGTAGTGGATCCCCAGGGCCGAGGAGATGTGGTAGGCGGTAATCCCGGCGATGAAGGACGGGAGCAGGACCTCGTACATGATCCCACCCACGAACAACACTTCTACTCCGAAGATGGAACCGGCGATGGGGGTGCCGAACACCAGGGCGAACCCGGCGCTGATGCCGCAGATGACCAGTTTGCGGCGGTCGTGCTCGCCGAACCTGAGCAGTCCAGCTAAGGTGGAAGCGATGCCGGCGCCGATCTGGGCGCAGGGCCCTTCCTTGCCCACGGAACCGCCGATGGCGAGGGTGACCAACGTCGCCGCCAGTTTGACCGGGACCACCATGGGCTTGATCACGGCGCCATGTTTGTGGATGGCCTCGATGACCTTCTCCGTCCCGTGACCTTTGGCGTCCGGAGCAAGGTACATGACTGTCACCGCGCTCAGGAAGAGGGCTACCGGCAGCAGCAGGAAAGTGTAAGGGTGGCTTTCGCCAGCGGCGATGCTCCAGGCGAGCAGCTTGAGGAAATAGGTGACGGCGACTCCGATTACCGCCCCGACCCCGGTGGCGAGCACGACCCACTTGACGATGCTGATGAACAGGATGGTCTCTTCCGTCAACCTCTTCTGCATGGTCATGATTCCTTCGAATGAAAGTGATGCGCTCGACTACAGTGAGAGCCCGGTGCAGTTGGCTTCTGAGGACCGGGCCAAGTGCCTGGAGGGTGAAGATATCACTGAGGGAAGCATAGCCATTAAATTTTGCTTTGCAACACAAATACTATGAACTAAGGGTACAATCACAGCGAAGCCCGCCCCCGCACCCAGTTCACCCGCCAACGCCGGCAGCCACAGGGCAAGCTCGCCTCCCACTTTGGCCGCCAGCCACATGCCGGCCAGCAGGAGCAACTTGCCAGGAATGGGATCGCCGGCCAGGATGGCGGGGGCATTGGATCCTGGGAGCGGGAGCCGAGGGCTGGCCCCGGTGGTCTAGGAGACGTCGAGGGATCTTACCGCCAGGAAAGAATCCCCAGCCTCGTTAGTTATCCGGCAACGGAGGGTGAGGGTCGTGGCCTCTCCGGCATTGAACACCACGGTGGCAGAATCGGCGCCGGACTGGATGGTTCCGCCCTCGATTTCCCAGGCGTACTTCATCCCGGCGACCTCGGGCACCATGGCCCGGAGCCCCTGGGCACCGGGCTGGAACGCGGCGGGCGAGACCAGGTTCTCCGGAGGCTTGGGCACCACCTTCACCTGGGCGATGGCGACCTGGGTGGGATCATCCAGGGAGGCCAGGCGCACTGTATAGGCACCCGGGACGGCCGGAGCCACATAGTTCCCGCTGTCGTCCAGGCTGCCCGCGCCGGGCTCGCCCAGCTTCCAGGCCACCCCGAGGGTGAGGCCGCCGTCGATGTCGAACCCGAACTTCATGGTTCTTCCCGCGGTGATGGTCACGGAAGCAGGATGGATGGTCAGCTTCACCGGCCGGGCCACCGGGATTTCCCGGGAGAAGAGGAGCGAGTCTCCCGCAAGGTTGGTCACTTTGCAGGTCAGGACCACTTTGGGTCCAGGTCCGGCCATGAAGGTGATGGCAGGCGTGTCGGTGCCTCTGGTGAGGCTGCCGCCCACAACCGACCAGACATAGGTGGATCCCTGGACCGGAGCAATGCGGGCCGTCTGCTCCCCGGTCCCCGGCATCACCGGGGACGGCGCCTCGATGGCGCCCGCCGGCTGCGCCACCACGGTGACCCTGGCGGTGGCGGTCCGGCCAGGCAGGTCCTTGAACCCAGCTTCAACCGTGAACAGGCCCGGAGTCCCTGATGCATGGTAGGCTCCGGCCCCGTCGATGCTACCGCCGCCCGGCTCCAGGACCCGCCACGCCACCTCACGGGCCTGGGCGCTGCCGATGAAACTCGTAAAGGAGACGCTGTGCCCCACGGTCACCACGGCCGTGGCCGGAAGGACCTTCACGGGCGGGGGCGCGAGTGCGACGGTGCTCTGCGGTTCGTTCCAGCAGCCCAGTGCCAGCGTCATGATGGCCGCCGCCATGCCAAGGCCGATCCTGAACCGATCCATGGCCCACCTCCTCTTTGTGCAAAGACGGTAAGGGACAGAGGACCCTGGACGTGGGCCTCAAAAAGCGATACCCACCCCGAGGGTCCACAGGTGCTGGAATTCCTGGCCGGAGCCTTGGGCATCCAGGTAGGCGCCCAGGCTCTGGGCCGAGGTCATGGAGACCGGCCGGTCATGGACGAGGGCGGTCTGGTAGCTGGCGGCCAGATAGGGACCGCGCGCCGGGATGGGCAGAACCCAGCGTACCCCCGCCCGCAGCCAGGTCCGGGCGATGTTCCTGTCTTCGGACGCGCCGTCCCCTTCATACCGGTACGCCTGGAATCGCTCCAGAAGACCCAGTTCCCCGGCGAAGTCGGTGAACGGGACCCAGAACTGGGCGTTGACCCCCACCCCAACCCCGTCCTGTCTCAGCCTGCTGTCGAAGCCGGCGGAGCCCTGCTGGACCAGGCCATCCGCCCGCAGATGGGCGAACTCCGCGTTCCATTCCAGCTTGAGGATCGGGCCGACCCGCATGATCCGGTGACTCCCGGTGAGGATCACGCCACCACCGGTATCCAGGGAGCCGGATACAGGGTGACTGGTCGATCGGAGGGTCGTCGTGGGGAGGTCCTGTCCTTTCGCAAAGGGAGCTTCCAGGCGCAGGTCCCAGGCCTGGGCAGAAAGAGGCAGGGCGAGGGCCAGCGGCAAGAGGGTCCGGATCTTCATTGGGGGTTCTCCATGGTTCCTGCCGCCCCACCCACGCAGCCAGAAACAGGAGGGGGTGGCAGGCGCGGCCAGTCCTACTGCTTCAGGCCGAAGTGGTCCCGTCGATTCCGACTCCAGCAGGACTCCACGGATTCGGTGCAAAGAGGCTTCTCCTTGCCGTACGAGGTGGTGCTCAGACGGTCAGCGGGAACCCCAAGCCCCACCAGGTAGTCCCTGGCCGCGGCAGCCCGGCGCTCGCCCAGGGCGAGGTTGTACTCCACCGTCCCGCGCTCGTCGCAGTTCCCGTCGATGAACACGTTGGCCTGGGGATATTTCTTCATGAAATCGGCAATGGCGGTGAGCACCGGCTTGTCAACTTCCATGATGGCGGACTTGTCGTAGTCGAAATGGATGTCCTTGAGGGCGGCGTCCGCATCCCTCCGATAGGCGGCTGCGGCTGCCAACCGGGCGGCCTCGGCAGTGTCCTGGGCACTGGCGGCCGGGGGAGTGACGGTGCTCTGGGTGGCCTGGGCAGCGGGCTTGGCGGGAGCCGGGGCCTCAGTCATGGCGGGCTCAGGAGCAGGCGCCGGTTTGTGGCAGGCTGTGGCTCCGGCGATGAGCAGGGCCGCCACAAGATAGGGGGGGGTCGTGCGGATGGCTGACATGGCATGGTCTCCTGGGGAAGGACTGGAGCACCGGGAGGGCTCCTGATCGGGGAAAGGGGTGATGGATAGCAGTTGATGCCTTACCCTAGACCAAATAAATTCTGTTTGCAAACCAAATGGTGGAGAATAGAGCTTAGGCTTGTCCTCCATCGGGTTCTTGTCGGATCACGCAAACGATGGGGGCCAATGTCCTGAGGGAATATTCATGAGATCACCCATGGCTCAATCCTTCCCGAAACCTCTGGCCGTCCTACTGATCCTGGGGGGGGTCAGCTGCACCCATGTCGAGAACGCACCCCAGGCGCCACCGCCGGCGGTTCCCGTCACCACTCCGGTGCCTGCTCCACCAGCGAGCCCTGCACCGGCGCCGAATCCGCCGGAAAGTCGCCAACCCGCTGCACAACCCTCTCTGCCGGAGAAGGAGATCCTGGACAACGCGGACCTGACCTTCTCCCCGGGGGGATGGACTCTGACGGCCGAAGGCAATGAGGCCATCCAGCGGATTGCCGGTGTATTGCGCTCCCTCGGTCCTGGGTTCGCGTTGCTGGTCACGGGCTACAGTTCCAGCACCGGCACCCGTGCCCAGAACCTCAAAGTGAGCCGGCACCGGGCGGATTTCGTAGCGAAGGCCTTGTCCAGCGCGGGGGTTCCGCGGGACAGGATCACCATAAGGAGCCTTGGTTCCGAAAATCCGATCGCGAGCAATGCGACCCTGAAGGGACGGTTGAAAAACCAAAGGGTCGAAGTGGAATTTCAGAAGATTCAGGAAACTCAACCATAACAATGGCAAGAATCCTGTTTCCATTTATTTTATTGGTACATGGAACCTACAATGGCCGAGGTTACTCAACAACAGCTCATTCATGAATGCATGCAGAGCCTCCGACGCATCGTCAAGGCTCTGGAGGATTATTCCCAGAGCGTGGAGCGACGCTTCGACCTTACCGGTCCCCAGTTGTGGGCCCTCTGGGAGTTAGGCCGCAGTGGTTCGTGCGCACTCAAGGATCTCGCCGAACGAATGAAACTCGATTCCAGCACGGTGGTGGGGGTCGTGGACCGGCTGGTGGCGAAGGGACTGGTCCAACGTGGCCCAGATACCCAGGACCGAAGGCGGATCTCCCTGACGACCACCGAAAAAGCCCAGGCGCTCCTGGCCGCGGCGCCTCACCCAGCCCAGGGGCACCTCCTCGCAGGTCTGGAAAGCATGGAACGCAGCCGGGTGGAAAACCTTCACGAGGCCCTGCACACCCTGGTGGGCGTGCTGGAAGCGGAGTCGGTGGAGGCGCCTTTCTTCTTCGCCAAGGAATAGATGGGACCCATCCGGTGGTCTCCGTCTCCACGGTCTGGATCTCCACTTTCGCGCTCGCGGCTTTGACCCCCAGGTCCACCAGGAAGCTGATGTTCGGAGCCACCTTTCAGGCTGCATCATCTTATTGGCCTTGATCAAGAGGGAGCGCCCAATCTCCCCATCTCGATGGTAGACGGTTCCAACTCACTGGGCCACGAGCCCTGCCGCTGACGCGGGAATGCTGCCGGTCTGACCGATCTCGGTCAAGCCGCCGTCCCAGCCCACCTTGTATCCGAGGATCTGGTTCGTGCCTTCCGCGAGGGCGTAGAGATAGTCCCTGGTCACGGCCAAATCCAGGAGGGGGATACTTGCAGTCGTCGTCAGCCCCAGGAAGGTGAGCGCGCCCTCCCTTCCCACCTGGAACCCGGCGATGGTGCCGATGTGGGCGTTGGCGGCGTATGCGAACCGCCCGTCCGGAGTGGCCGCGATCCAGCAGGGAGCCGCGCCGTCGCTGGGCACGCTGGCGCTGACAAGAGCCAGGTTGCCGTGGTCCAGGTCGTAGGAGGAGACTGCGTTGACGACCGCTTCCGTCACCAGCAACTCGTCCCGACTCGTGAAGGTGAACCCGTAGGGGCCGGCGCCGTTGGATGGATGGGCGGTGGGCCCCGTGACAAGGCCGTGGGCCTTCACCTTGTATGTGTCGAGGATCTGGGTTGCCTTCTCGGAAACCACGAGCGTGCTCTGGTCCGGACTGAAGCCCACCTCTTCCGCGCTTGCGCTGGTGGAGCTGAGAGCTTGCGAGGATCCGGGGATCATCTCCAGTTCACCGTGGTCGCCGGCCCAGAACCCCGCGATATTGCCGTTGCCGCCTTGGTTGAGGACATAGAGAAGGTGGCCGCTGACCGCGATGCTCACCGGTGTGGTGCCACCCGAACTGGCCGTGTCCGCCAGTTCCAGGCCGTCATTGTGCACCCTGAAGGAGGAGATGGAATTGCTTCCCGCGTTGACCACGAACAGCCAGTCGCCATCGCCGCTCAAAGCCACGGCGCCCTGGGAGGCCAGGGGTGCCCCCGTGCCCAAGCCGCCCGAGGCCACGACGCCGGTGGGGGTCAGGGTGCCGCCCGCAGCACGGTGGAACGCCAACACCTGGTTGCCGGTGCTGGCATTGGACTCCGTGTACACCGTGCCCGCCTCTCTGGCGGAAAGGGCCGGACCCGCGCCAGCAAGCAGCCCCCCACTGATCAGGAATGTCGTCAAACGCGTCCACCTGATATTCATTTCATTCTCCCGGGCCGAAGGCCATGGCAGGGTCCCTGGGACCCTGGGGTTGGTTGCGCCCTACGGGGGCGATTGCTCTCGACACGCACTGGGCAAGGTGGAGCGCTGCCCGTTTCCTGCCCTCCGTTCTGGCTTGAATGGAGCATGGCTCCAACAGGGTTGGGGTGCAGGTCTGCTCGATGGTGTGACATGCCAGGTATTTATAAAATGTTCTTAAGCGTTCAACCCGTGAAGGAGGCCGCAGGGGATAATCCCCAGCCGTCACCCGGCGCTCGAATCGGCGCCGTCTACGCCTCCTTCCTGACCATGGAAAAGTTCGGCCCGGTTGCCATCCTGCACGTTCAAGGCTCGGATCTCAGCCACCCGCCCATGTTTCAGGAGCATGTCCAGGGCTTGAACGATGGCGGCGGGGTCGGTTCGGAGTTCAATCAAGGCCCGCCCCCTGGGCGCGAAGCGGGAATATTTTCACCCACGGCGGCCATGGCTATTTTGTGTTGAGTTCCAAAATTTGAATTTAGGTTTTCCATGGCAACGTCTCACGAGGCCACTTTGCGTGCGTCTGAGACCTGAGCCGGACGTCTGCCCTTGGGGCCTGCCCCTGAAGCGCAGCCTTCGGCACCGCAGTCTTCCCGGCGGCCTCGCGGCGTCCCAGCATATTAGATCTGCAGCCGACGCGGGTTTTTCGCGTGGGTTAGGTTCCCGTCGGCTACCCAAGGTAAAACTGGGAGGGGGAAATCATAAATTTTTAAGACACGATCTCAAGTTATGCTCAAGGGGAGTAAGGTGGTGAAGGGAAGATGGTAGTATTAGTTAATGAATAAAAAATGGAGAAAAATTGGTTAATCGCTTTCCTACGCACCCTGGTATCCATGTGGACCCACTTCCCGTGGCTCTTTACATGACAGGGAATACCCAATCCTTCGAATACCACATCAAGTTCAACGCCGAGGCCGCGACTATGGTGTGCGACCTGTGGAATGCGTGTGCCGGTCGATTCCGGAAATTCCTTTTCAAACACCCCATAAGCGGCATGACCCTCTGGGCACGATTCGAAGGCGACAAGATTCAGGCCCACCCTTTAGAGGCAGGTGAGGTCAACGTCTTGACCTTAACGGACCCCGTGCTGGAGACAGACCTTCAGCCTTGACGTTGACCCTGGAGACGACCGCCCCATGATGATCCGAGGCCGACTCCCCTGCGCAGGATGCCCCAGGAGACGCAGAAGGGGTTGAGGCGAGGCAGCCTCACACCCGGCTCAACCCCGCGTGAGAATGTATCTCTCTAGGCCACCCAAGGAACGGGTCGGTTATCCCCAAGGATCGAGATGACGACTCGGCAAAGTTCCAAACCTCTGAACGGTTTACCACCCTTACGGGCTTGCCGCCATTCTCGGATCTGCCGGCGAAGATGGTCCAACTGCTCCGGCGAGGGTTCCTGCCTCGACTTGGTCATGGGGCCTCCATCAACCCCTCGAGCCTATCCGCCGTCAGTTCACGCGGTAAAGCAGGCTTGCCGGAAACACACGTTGGACCTCAGACCTTTCACCTTCGCGCACTGTTGGAATAGTCACCATCTGTCGCTTCAATTGCGGCATCCTTGGTTTCTACCTTGGGCAAGCCATACCCGCGAATCCGTGCAAAACGGGAGGTAATCATGTGGTTGTTCACAAGTTTCGGATTCTTCAGCATCGTCCAGAAAGCAGGAATGCCGCACCTGACCATCCGGACTCGGGTCAAGGCTGACCTTGACCGTCTCCGGGAGCGATACCTTCCAGAGCTTGGCCCCACCACAGGCAAGGTAGGCACGGACTATCCCTGGCGCGCCGTCGTGCCGCATGCCGCCCTCGCCGCGGCCATGGGCAAGATCGTGATGGATGTCAGCTATCCGAACTTCAAGAATGAAGTTGCCGCCAAGCAGGGCAAAGCCAGGGCGGCCCGCTACCACCAGGTCTGGGACGTAATCTTCGACATGCCCGAGGATCCAAAGCCGACCAGGAAGACAACTCCTGCCAAGGAGGTGGGCGACGACACTGTGTGGAGTGCGTCAGCGACAACTACACCAGTGCATGGAGTAGCGCTGAACCGGGCGTATTCATGACACGTTTGAGCTGCGACCAAGTGGGCGCAGGAAGGCGTTG
>JBELAL010000062.1:0-29933 GCA_049508835.1 Holophaga sp.
GATGGCGATGCCGGGCACCAGGGCCGGGCTCATCACCGACAGGGTGGCCGCCAGGGTGATGAAGCCGGCGCCGGTCACGCCCGAGGCGCCCTTGGAGGTGAGCATGGCCACCCCGATGATCACCATCTGGTTCCACAGGGTCAGGTGGAAGCCCAGGGCCCGGGCGATGAAACTTGATTGCGAATTTTGAAAATATTGAAATCATGGTCTGAGCCGGCCGGAGAGGTGGAACATGCGCGCGGGAAGGGGTTGGGGTCGTCATCAGGCCCATTTGTGCGCATTGCTGGGCGTCGCCCTGGCCCTGGTCCCGGCCGCCGCCCAGTACGAGCGGCCCAGGCAGGAGCTGACCGCCGCCGAGCGCGAGGCCATCGAGACCAACCGCAAGCTCGCCGGGCCCCGCCCCACCACCCGCCGGCCGCCCCTGTCCCCCACCGAGGCGGCCCGGGTGGCGGTGTTCAAGGGCGCCCGCCACTCGGTGGTGTTCATCTCCTCCATTACCAAGAAATGGTTCCTGGAGGACAACCGCACCGGGAACCGCTACCAGGTGCCCCCGGCTTCGGGCAGCGGCTTCGTGTGGGACAACCTGGGCCACGTGGTCACCAACCACCACGTGATCACCGTGGACGATCCCAGCGGCGGCCCCCGGGGCGAAGCGGAGGAGCTCCAGGTCACCCTGGCCGACGGCAAGACCTACAAGGCCCTGGTCATCGGCCGCAGCCTGAGCCTGGACATCGCGGTGCTGCACGTGTTCGCCCCCCTGGAGCAGATGAAGCCCCTGCCCCTGGGCACCTCCGCGGACCTGGAGGTGGGCCAGTCGGTGCTGGCCATCGGCAACCCGTTCGGCCTGGACCACACCCTCACCGCCGGCGTCATCTCCGCCCTGAAGCGGGACATCCTCACCGGGTTCGGCACCCACATCCTGGACGCCGTCCAGACCGACGCCGCCATCAACCCCGGCAATTCCGGCGGGCCCCTGCTGGACCGCGCGGGACGCCTGATCGGCATGAACACCGCCATCCGGACCACCACCGGCATCAGTGCCGGGGTCGGCTTCGCCATCCCCGTGGACACCCTCAACCGGGTGGTGCCGGTGCTGATCGCCAAGGGCCAGCTGCGCCGCCCGGAGCTGGGCATCGTCACCTTCCCCCCCGCCGCTTCCGCCACCCTGGGCGCCAGGCACGGCATCGCCGTGGATTCGGTCACTCCCGGCAGCCTGGCCGACAAGGCCGGGTTCCAGGGCCTGCGCATCCGGCCGGGCGCCAAGGAGCCCATCGAGCTGGCGGATGTGATCCTGGGGGACGTGATCGTGGGTCTGAACGGACATCCGCTGGAGAGCGACACCCAGCTCATGGACCTGCTGGAGCTGGAACCCCCGGAGACGCAGCTCAACTTCGAGGTGCTGCGGGACGGCAAACCACACAGGCTCACCATCAATCCGGGAGCGCAGCCGGAGGCTGGTCCCGAGAAGCAGCCTTCCGAGTGAACCGCCCTGGATGTTACTTGCGCGCCCCGACCTGGATCAAAGGCGTGGCCCCGCTGTTGGTGATGATCAGGTTGCCCTTCTCCCCCACGTAGCGCAGGGCCTGGATCCGCTGGTACTCCAGGATCTGCGGAGTCAGGGACTGGGAGACGATCTGCTGGGCCTTGGCCTGGCCTTCGGCCTCGATGCGCTTGCGCTCCGCTTCCTGCTTTTCCTTCTGGAGCACGAAGGTCATCTTCTGGGCCTCCTGGTCGGCGGCGATCTTGTCGTTGATGGCCTTGGTGATCTGGTCGGGCAGGAGGACGTTGCGCAGCAGCACCTGCTCCATGGTGATGCCGCGGCTCTCGAAGGAGGCCTTGAGGGTCCGGGTCACCTGGTCCACGAACGACTGGCGCCTGGAGGTGTACAGCTCGGTGGCCAGGAGGTTGGCGGCGGCGTCCCTCAGGCTGGCGCGGATCTCGCTGCGCAGGATCTTGTCCTCCACGTCGGGGCCGATCTCGGAGTAGATCTTCGCCACCATGTTCTGCTGGAGCGCGTAGAAGATGGTGCAGTCCAGCTTGACCGTGAGGCCGTCGCTGGTGATGACCTGGATGGAGTCGTCGCCCTTCTTCTGGCCCTCGTCCGTGATGTTGGACATGGTGTAGTTGCGGGTGCGGACCTCCATCTCCACCACGCTGGCGAACGGGTTGATGAAGTGGAGCCCCGAGGGCAGGGCCTCGGGCTGCACTTTCCCGAACAGCAGCACCACCCCGGCCTGCCCCGGGGCCACCACCACCGCCATGGACACCACCGCGAGCACCACGGCGGCGGCCCAGGCTGCCAGGTGCACGATCCCCAGGCGCTGGGAGAGGGGGAACCCCACCCGCTTCTTGGCGCGCCAGGCGGCCAGACCAGCTACGAACAGAAGCAGCGCTAGGAAGACCATGGCGGACTCCGGGGCAAGGACGGACGGGATCGGTTGTCAAACGTGCCGACAGACTTCCACCATAACATCCTCATTCAGGACGGGCCCGACGGTACGTAGACCACCGGCACCTCAAGCGTCTCCTCCAGCCCCGAGCAGCGGAGCACCAGCACGGCCCGGGCGGGGGCGGAGGCGGTGCGGCGGATGCGCAGGACCTGCTCCGGGGCTTCGCCCTCCGGCACCGGACCCAACTGGAATCCCCCCCCGTCCAGGTCCGCCCGCAGGATCCGGAAGGGGGTCCCGGCCCGGGAGGCGAGCCGGATCTCCAGGGTGTCCGGGACGCGATCCTGGAACACCACCCGGGGAGGCTCCGGCTCGATGGCGTGGTGCACCCGCCATTCCAGGTACAGGTCGAAGCCGGGCTGAAGGTGCAGGCGAGGCGGGCGCAGGCGCCCTGGGGCCGGACTTCGCACTCCAGGTACGGCGGCAGGTCCGACATCACCCGCAGGGCCAGGGGCTGCCCGGTCTCCCGGCGGAAGGTGAACACGGCCTGGGGGCTTTCCTGGACCCCCACGTCGCCGAACCGGCGCCGCACGCCGTCCACGGTCAGGTCCGGGCGGACCCGGAGGCGCACGGGCAGGTAGTAGTCGCCCTGGCCCGGGTCGTCGGTCCCCAGCCGCACGTTCCGGGACTGGGGACCGACCCAGCCCGCCGGGTCCACCCGCAGCACCAGCCCGGCCGAAGCCGAAGGGGGGATGGGCCGCTCCAGGGCGGGACCGGCCACCGTGACGCCCGGGGACCGGTCCAGGATCCGGAGGGCGATGGCGGCGGCGCTGGTGTTGGTGAAGACGTAGGCCTGGGTCTTCGGTTCCAGCGGCCCCGTCTCGCCCAGGTCCACCCTCCCGGGGGGTTCGATCTTCAGGCGGGCCGGGGCGAAGGGTCTGGGCGCCGGCGCCGCGGTCCGGGGCGGCGCCCCGGGGAAAGCCGGACCGGACCCGAAGGCAAGGCAGCCCCAAAGCAATACGTATCTCATAGGATCGATTCCGCACGCCGACCGTTCCGGTGGGCTGCGAAAAGATTGCACAAGATGCTGGTGGCGGTTGGAACAATCTGCCATAATTTACTCATTACATCCTGATCCCCTCACCCGCCGCCCTGGGCGGCACCAACCGGAAGGCACCGTGATCGAAGACCTCTGGATCCAAGGCAACCGTGGGATCGACGCCTGGAAGGCCGCACCCCTGCGGGACCTGGTCACCCACATCGTCGAACGGTACCACCTGGAAGCCCGGGAGGAGATGGCCCGGCTGGAGACCTTGGCCGAGGAGGCCGGCCTGCTGCTGGGCGACGGCCATCCCGGCCTGCTGGAGATGCGGGACGAGATCGGGCGCTTCTGCAAGGAGTTCCGGGCCCACATGACCATGGAGGAGCGCAGCATCTTCCCCTGCCTGCTGGACCCGGCCCAGGGCTGGGTGGTGGGCGGGCACGGGGAGCTGCTTCCGCCGCTCATCAAGCTCCTGGAGGACGAGCACCTGGCCGAGACCGGCCTGTTCCGGCGGCTCCGCGCCCTCGCCGAGGGTCTGCGCCTGCCCCCGGAGGCCCAGGACCTGCAGGGACGCCTGCTGCAGTCCGCCAAGGCCATGGAGAAGAGCCTCCAGGGCCACATCTTCCTGGAGAACCAGGTCCTCTACCGCCGGGTGCTGGAAGCGGACTGATCCTCCCTCGCCGGGGATGCGGCTAACCTTGGGGAGGAGCGTGGGACATGGACTACAACATCAGGACGGACGTGAAGTTCGGGCCCCTGGAGAGCTTCGACCTGGGGCGGATGGCCCGGGAGGGCGCCGAACGCTGGTGGAACCAGTCCCTGTGCCGGGTGAACGACTGCGTGACCCGGCTGGGGGTGTTCGAGGGGGAGTTCCACTGGCACAAGCACGACCTGGAGGACGAGGTGTTCTTCGTCCTGGAGGGCCACCTGCTCATCGACCTGGAGGACCGGCTGGTGGAGCTGGACCCGCTCCAGGGCATCTGCATCCCCAAGGGCGTCCTGCACCGCACCCGCGCCCCCAGGCGCACGGTGGTGCTGATGATCGAGGCGGCGACGGTCACGCCTACGGGAGACTAGCGGGTCCAACGGTGCTAGGAGTCAGCGCCGCGATCTTCAGCTGGAGCTCGTGCATGGTGAACGGCTTCTGGATGCACTGCACCCCGGACTGTCCGCTGGCCAGGGCGTTGATGTCGCTGTCGCTGTAGCCGCTGGCCATGAGCACCGCCTGGCCGGGGCGCAGGGACTTGATCCGGGCGAGGGTCTCGGCTCCGTCGATCCCGGGCATGTTCATGTCCAGGATCACCAGGTCCGGGTCCAGTCCTCCCCGGATCAGGTCCAGCGCCTCCAGCCCGCCGGGGGCGGCCTGGGCGCTGTGCCCGAGGATCTCCAGCATGGGCACCAGGCTCTCCCGGATGAGTTCGTCGTCGTCCACCACCAGGATCCGCAGCGGCTCCCCGGGCGGGACGGCCGCGGCGCAGGCGGCGGCCGGCTCGGGGGCCGCCGGGGCCGGCTCCAGGGCGGGGAGAGTGAGGATCACTTCCGTGCCCTGTCCGGGGGAGCTGCGGAGCTCCAGCTCGCCTCCGTGGGCCTTCACCGTGCCGAAGACCATGGCCAGGCCCAGCCCGGTGCCCTTGCCCACGGGCTTGGTGGTGTAGAACGGCTCCACGGCCTTGGCCAGCACTTCCGGCGTCATCCCTTCGCCGTTGTCGATGACCGAAACCTTCACCTTGCCGTCCGGGAGGCCCTCGGTCCGGAGGCGGAGCGTCCCCTGCCCCGGCATGGCGTCCAGGGCGTTCACCGCCAGGTTCATCAGGGCGTGGCTCAGGGCCCCCCGGTCGCCCAGGACCGGGGGCAGGGGATCCTGGAGCTCCACCTCCAGGCCGATCCGCTTGAGGGTGGTGAAGCCCAGCAGCTGGACCATGTCCCGCACCAGCTCGTTGAGGTCCACCGGCTTGGTCTCCTCCAGTTCCTGGCGGGCGAAATAGAGCAGGCTGCGGACCACCCCGCGGCCCCGCAGGCAGGCGTTGGCGATGGTGTCCAGGGTCGAGCCCAGAGGATCCGAGGCGTCCATCCCTTCCCGGCGGGAGGAGGCCAGGCTCAGGATCGCCCCCAGCACGTTGTTCATGTCGTGGGCAACGCCACCGGCCAGGCTGCCCAGGCTCTCCAGCCTCTGGGTCTGGTGCAGGCGGGCTTCCAGCTGCCGGCGCTCCTCCTCGACCCGCTTGCTCTCGCTGATGTCCCGGACGAAGTGCAGCACGAACGCCTCGCCGCCCAGCTCGATGACCCGCGCGCTGATCTCGACCGGGAACTCGGTCCCGTCCTTGCGCAGGTAACGGCTCTCGAACCGGGCCGAACCGGCGGCCTTCAGGGCCTGGAACCGCGCCAGGAGCTCGGCGGCCATCTCCGGCCGGCGCAGGTGCCTGAGCTCCATGCGCCGGAACTGCTCCGGCCCGTACCCCAAGGTTTCGCTGGCGGCCACATTGGTCTCCAGGATCCGCCCCTCCATGTCGGTGAGGATGATGATGTCGTTGGCCAGCCGCATCAGGTGGTCGGACCGTTCGGCCAGGACTTTGCGCTCCCGCTCGGCGGCCAGCGCTCCGAGGATCCGCCCGGCATCCTGGTGGCGCACCACCAGCGCGGTGCCCAGGGCCGCCAGGAGCACCAGGGCCAGGAGCAGCAGGCCGGTGGACAGGGCGCGCTGGCGCATGGGCCCGTACACCTCCGACTCGTCCACCTGCGCCACCAGGGACCAGGGCGTCTCGCGCACCCGCTTCACGCTGGCCATGACCCGGACGCCCCGGTAGTCCATGCCGTTGGCGGGCCCTTCCCAGCCATGGGCGGCTATGACCGGGACCCGGTCCGGGTCCTGCACCAGGCTGAACCGCGGCGCTCCGTTCCCGGCCACCGGATGCCGGGGCTCGCTCAGGAGCACCGCTTCCTGCTGGTCGCGCCCGACCAGCTGGACCTCCGCGCTGGAGGGCGCCCTGGGCCAGGGCATGGTGATCCGCCCGAGCACCGGGCGCGCGTCCACCTGGAACAGCAGGACCCCGAGGGCGGGGGTGCCGTGGCCCCGCCGGAGGCCGATGGGCACCCAGAGGCTCAGGTTGGGCTCGGAGGTCCCGAGCCGGCGCTTCGCGTCCAGGGCTTCGGTCCGCTTCAGCAGCAGGGCGGCCCGGACCTGGGAGCGGAACTCGGGGGTCGAGGGAACGCCCTTCCCCGTCGGAACCGCCAGCCTCGGCCGGCCCCCGCCGTCGAACAGGACCGCCCGGGAATACCCTTCCCCGCGGCGCAGCTTCTCCATCCAGTCCACCAGCTCGTCCCTGGCCCCGTCCTGGGCCGCGCCCACCAGGAAGCGCCGGAACTGGTTCTGGACCAGGACCGAACGGGTGACCTGCATCAGATTCCCCCGGCGCAGGTCGTACCAGTTGGCGATCTGCCCGGCCTTGAGCTCGGCGATGGCCGCCAGTTCCTCCTGCACGCCGGACCGGGCCGACCGGATCTGGCTCCGCAGGATGACCGCCCCTCCGGCCAGGATCGCCACCGCCAGGGCCAGGAACACCCCCGTCGGCGCACGCCGCCCCCGCCGGAGCGGCATCCCCGGGGCACGGGCGGCGTGGGAGCCGAACAGGGCCAGGGGCAGGGTGTCCGGCCCGGCGGCGGCCAGGGCGGCCAGGCTCAGGACGAGGCCGATGCAGGCGGTGGGCAGGGCCATGGGGGTGCTCTCGCTTCCGTACAGCAGCGGCGCCCCGGCCGCATAGCTGACCAGCACCAGGAGGAAGACCCCCAGGGCCGGCAGGGCCAGCAGTCCGCCCGCCTGGCGCCGGATCCAGCTCCGCCCCGCGCCCCCGGGAGTGCAGGCGACGGCGAGGGCCAGGCACAGGATGGACCCGATGGTGAGCACGCTCAGCTTGGGCTTGAGGGTCCCCTGGTGCGCCAGGGCCTCCGGAAGCAGGGGCATGCGCGGACCGAAAGTGTACTCGGCCGCCGCCCAGAGGGCGACGAGGCCCACCAGCACCACCAGGGCCAGGGCGGCCCTGGACCTGGACCGGGACGGTCCCGGCCCCAGGAACAGGGCCGCCCCCAGCCCCAGCATCAGGCCGGCCGCCAGCCGCGAAATGCTGATGTTGCTTTCTCCCAGGGTGGCGAGGAAGACCTCGCCGTTCCTCGGCCAGACCATCACCAGCCCGGCCCAGGCGGCCCCCAGGCAGGCCATGCCTTTCACGACCCGGTCTTGCGCCACCTGGAAGGCGTGGAAGCTGAACATGCTGGTTCCCGATGAGAGCAGTCTACCAAGGCCGGGAAGGATCTGGGGCGGCTGGTCCGGGCCCTCAAGCCGGGCGGCTGGATCACCTGCTTCGAGCCCATCCAGGAGTCCGGGGGCCTGTTCAACGTCTATCCGCCCTGCCCGAACCTCACCTTCATCGTGGCCCGGATGCTGGAGGTGGCCCTGGACAAGGGCACCGACCATTCGGCCTGCCTCAGAATCGCCCACCTGCTGGACCGCCTCGGCCTGGAGGACACCGCCCTGCGCTATTTCGGCCGCGCGCCCCACGGCGAGGAGCTGCGGGCCTGGGTGGAGGAGGTCTACCTGCCCATCGCCCGGACCTACCTGGGGTCCGGGCCCGGCGCCGAGGCGGTGGAGCAGCGCCTGCGGGCGGCCCGGGAGGAGGCGCTCCGGCCCGGCACCTGGATCAACCTGAAGCGGACCGTGGCCATGGGCCGGAAACCAGATTGAAGTGCCAGTGGGGGGACCGCCCGCTCGCGAAGCTCGCTCTACGTCCCCCCACACCCCCACTCCATGCCCGGGCGGAGCCCGGACATGGAGTCTAGTCGTCGGTGGCGACCGGTTCTCCTTCGGCCGTCCGGGCCGGCAGGGCGAGGTTGGCGATCACCTTGAGCAGGATGGTGCGCAGCTGCAGCTTCTCCTGGTCGGTCAAGCCCGCCTCCAGGTCCCGGCCCAGCTCCTCCGCCAGGGCGTCCAGGGCCGGCGCCAACCGCGCTCCCGGCTCGGAGACGCTGATGATGTTCCGCCGCCCGTGGTTCGGGTCCGGGGCGGAATCCACCAGGCCCTTGTCCTGCAGGGTCTTGACGATCCGGCAGGCGGTGGGGTCGTCCATGAACACCCACTTGGAAAGGCAGTGCAGGGACATGGGCCCCTGGGCCGACAGCACCCGCAGGATCCAGCCCTGCTGGGGCGTCAGGCCGTGGGCCGCGTACTTGGACCAGAAGCTCTGCCGCATCTGTCGCCGGGCGGTACCGATGAGCTTGACCAGCGGGGCATTCAGATCGAGGGGTGGAGGCCATGGGTCTTGCATAATCCTTGATGATAGATCGCAAGCTTCCCCCCTACCACCCGAACCGGTGCCCCGGCGGACGGTTGTGTCCAAGCTCACGGCTGGTCACCCGGGCAGGAATCCCTCCACCCGGTTCCGGCCCCGGCCCTTGGCCTCGTACATCCACATGTCCGCCTCCTCCACCAGGGTCCGGCAGGGCCGGGCCGGGGAGGGGCGTTCGGCGGTGGCCAGGCCGACGCTGACGGTCACCTGCCGGGCGATGGGCGAGTAGGCGTGGGGCAGGGCCAGCTCCCTCATCTGGGCCATGACCTGGTCGGCCACGATCCGGGCTCCCTCCTGGTCGGTTTCGGGCAGGAGGCACACGAACTCCTCGCCGCCGTAGCGGGCGGCCAGATCGGCCGGGCGGCGCAGGGCCAGGCCGAACACCTTGGCCACCGCCCGCAGGCATTCGTCCCCCCGGCCGTGGCCGTAGCCGTCGTTGTACGCCTTGAAGAAATCCACGTCGCCCATGACCAGGGACAGGGGCTGGACGTTGCGGCTGCAGCGGTGCCACTCCATCTCCAGGTACTGGTCGAACCGGCGCCGGTTGGCGATCCCGGTCAGCCCGTCCAGGAGCGACAGGTTGCGCAGCCTGTCCTGCTGGTGCTTCAGCTCCAGCAGGTTGCGGACCCGGGCGGCCAGCACCGGGGGGCTGATGGGCTTGGGCAGGAAGTCGATGCCCCCGGCCTCCAGGGCCCGCATCTCCTCCGCCTCCCCGCCCAGGGCGGTGAGGAACAGCACCGGGATCTCCCGGGTGCGGGAGTCGCCCTTGAGCCGGCGGCAGACCGCGAACCCGTCCATGTCCGGCATCATGACGTCCAGGAGGATGAGGTCGGGCCGGACCTGCATGGCCAGGGCGATGCCGGCCTCGCCGGTCTCGGCGGTGAGCACCCGGTAGCGGGGGCACAGCAGGTTCCCCAGCAGCCGGCACAGGGTGCGGGAATCGTCCACCACCAGCAGGGTGTCGGCATCCTCCGGGCACGGGCCGAAGCCCTGGGAGGCGGCCGCCGCCCGGCCCGGGTCCGTCCCGCCGGCCGCGGGGCAGGTGCCCGGTTCCGGCATCCAGATGAAGAACCGCGTGGCGGCGCCCTCCTGGGCCGCGAACCCCACTTCCCCGCCCAGGAAGCGCTCTCCCAGGAACTTCGCGCCGTAGGTGCCCAGGCCCCGGCCGGCCTCGCCCTTGGTGCTGAAGCTGCGCTCGAAGATCCGCCCCGCGATCTCCTCGGGGATCTGGCCGGGGTTCTCCACCACGAACCCGGTGCGGCCTTCCCGCCGCTCGTGCCAGACCTTCACGGTCCCCCCGCCGGGGGTGGCTTCCAGGGCGTTCTTGACCAGGTTCACCAGCACCCGGGTCAGCAGTACCGGGTTGCTCATGAATGGCTCCGAGGCGGCCGGAAGGATATCCAGCCGCCGGCCGTCGGCCGCCCCGCAGACGGAGAAGAACCGGCCCAGGCGGTCCAGGATTTCCCCCGGCCAGGTCTCCCGGTCCCCCGCCGCCAGACAGCCCTCCTCGTTGCACAGGAGGATCCGCTGGTTCTGGATCTCGTCCGTGAGCTGGCGGGAGAGTTCCTTGAGCAGCCCCGCCGAGGTTCGGGGGTCCTCGCCCGGGTCCTGGAGCCTGCGGCCCAGGCCGTCCAGCCCCCCCACCAGGTTCAGGAGGTCGTGCAGGAACACCTGCTCCAGGGTTTCCCGGCTCTTCAGCTCGGTGATGTCCTTGAAGATGAAAAGCAGGTAATCCTGGCGCCCCATGCGCAGGGGGGCGGTGCTCACCCGGAACTGCCGGATGCGGCTGAAGCCGTCCCGGACCGGCACGCACCGGAACAGCTCCCCGGCCCGCAGCCGCTCCAGGCCCTCGGGGGTGGTGAGGCCCAGCTCCTCCAGCACGGCCTCCTGCCCGGCCAGAACCCTCCGCTCCAGAGTCAGCACCAGGGCGTAGCCGGGCATCGCGTCCAGGAGACCCCGGGCCACCGGGTTCTCCAGCAGCGACTCGGCCAGCCCCTGCACCCGTTCCAGGCCCGTCGGCGGGTCGGGCACGGTCAAGGGGGTCGCGTCGGGCGCCCGGAACTGGGCCATCGAAACCTTGATCCTCCGGGGGAACTGTGTGAAAGGTGGCTGAAAACAATCTTGTAATCTTCAAAAACTGGAATGAGACCAAGTTGCATCCACCCGGGCGGGCCCGTCAAGGGGTGGCCGGGACAAAATCTCCCCATCAGGGCCGGCCTGGGCCCGGTCGGCCCTGGAATTCGACCGCTCATGGCCCCCCCTCCGCCAATGGAGGTTTTTTTTTCCCGGGCGGACCGGACCCGGGGGCATCCTCTAGTTGTCCCTTTGACAGGAAACGATCCCCAATGTCCGGGTTCCCGGCGCCTCGCCGGCCCCGGCCGGAGTGTACCCCCATGCATGACGCCCCAACCCTGCGCCGATCCCTGGAAGCCATCGTCGGGCCTGAACGGGTCCTGGACCGCCCCGTGGAACGGGTGGCCTTCGCCTCGGACGCGGGGTTCTACCGGCTGATCCCCAAGGCGGTGGTGTTCGCCCAGAGCGTGGCCGAGGTCCAGGGCCTGTTCCGGTTCAGCCGGCAGTCCCGCCTGCCCATGACCTTCCGCGCGGCGGGCACCAGCCTCTCGGGCCAGTCGATCAGCGACGGCATCCTGGTGGAAGTGGCCCGCCACTGGCGCAAGGTCCAGGTGCTGGACGGGGGCGCCCGGGTCAAGGTGCAGCCGGGGGTGATTGGCGCCCACGTGAACCTGGTCCTGCAGGCCCACAAGGCCAAGATGGGGCCCGACCCGGCCTCCATCAACACCTGCACCGTGGGGGGGATCCTCTCCAACAACTCCAGCGGCATGTGCTGCGGCGTGGTCCAGAACGCCTACCACACCCTGGACTCCCTCACCTTCGTGCTGCCCTCGGGCACCGTCATCGACACCGCCGCCTCGGACGCGGACGAGGCGTTCCGCCGGGCCGAACCGGCGCTGGCCCAGGGGCTCCTGGACCTGAAGGCGGAGATCGAGGCCAACCCGGTCCTGGCCGGACGGATCCGCTCCAAGTACCGCACGAAGAACACCACCGGGTACTCCCTCAACGCCTTCCTGGACTACGCCCGCCCGGTGGACATCTTCCGCAACCTGCTGGTGGGCTCCGAAGGGACCCTGGCCTTCATCGCCGAGGCGGTGCTGCGCACGGTGCCCGACCTGCCGGTGAAGGTCACCGGGTTCCTCCTGTTCCCGGACATCCATGCCGCCTGCGCGGCCATCGTCCCCCTGCGGGACGCGGGCGCCGCCGCCCTGGAGCTGCTGGACCGCGCCTCCCTGCGCTCGGTGGAGGACCAGCCGGGCATCCCGCCCCACATCAAGGGCCTGCCCGAAGGCGCCGCGGCGCTCCTGGCCGAGTTCCAGGGCACCGACCCCTCCGCCCGTCCGGAGCTGGAGCGCAAGGCCCTGGAAGCCTGCGCGGCCCTGACCCTGCTGGAGCCGGCGGCCTTCACCCACGATCCCGGCAAGCAGGCCCAGTTCTGGAAGATCCGCGCCGGCACCTTCCCCTCGGTGGGCTCGGTGCGGGCCCGGGGCACCACGGTGATCATCGAGGACGTGGCCTTCCCCATCGAGCACCTGGCCGACGCCGCCGTGGACCTGACGAAGCTGTTCAAGGCGCACGACTACCCGGAAGCCATCCTGTTCGGCCACGCCAAGGACGGCAACCTGCACTTCGTCATCACCCAGTCCTTCAACGACCAGGCCGCGGTGGACAAGTACGCCCGGTTCATCGACGCGGTGGTGGACCTGGTGGTGAAGAAATACGACGGCGCCCTCAAGGCCGAGCACGGCACCGGGCGCAACATGGCGCCGTTCGTGGAGACCGAGTGGGGCCCCGAAGGCAAGGCCATCATGACCCGGCTCAAGGCCCTGGTGGATCCGGACGGCCTGCTCAATCCCGGGGTGATCATCAACTCCGATCCCCACGCCCACATCTCCGGGCTCAAGGCCATGCCGGCGGTGGAAGAGGAAGTGGACAAGTGCATCGAGTGCGGCTACTGCGAGCCCAAGTGCCCCAGCCGGGAGCTGACCCTCACCCCCCGGCAGCGCATCGTGGTGCGCCGGGAAGTGACCCGCCTGGGCCTCACCGGCGAGGATCCGGCCCTCAAGGCCTCGCTCCAGGACGCCTACGGCTACATGGCGGTGGACACCTGCGCTGCGGACGGCCTGTGCGCCACCGCCTGTCCGGTGTCCATCGACACCGGCGCCCTGGTCAAGCGCCTGCGCCGCACCAGCCACTCGGCCCGGGCCAACGCCGCCGCCCTGAAGATCGCCCGCCACTTCGCCAAGGTGGAGCCCCTGGTGCGCCTGGGGCTGCGTTCGGGCCACCTGGTCCAGAGCCTGTTCGGTCCCGGGGCCATGGCCGCCGTCACCCGGCTGCTGCGGGCCGCCGCCGGCACCGCCACCCACCAGTGGAGCAAGGAGATGCCCCGGGCGGCCAAGGCCAGCCTGCCGCGCACCAGCCCCGAGGGGGCCCAGGCCGTCTACTTCCCCGCCTGCATCTCCCGCCTGATGGGCGCCCTGCCCGGGGAGCCCGCCGACCTGAGCCTGCCCGACGTCATGGTGGCCCTGGCCCGGCGGGCCGGCGTGGGCCTGCACATCCCGGACGACCCCCAGGGTGTGTGCTGCGGTGTGCCGTTCTCCTCCAAGGGCTACGCCGAGGCCCACGCCCACACCGTCAACCAGGCGGTGGAGCGGTTCTGGCGCTGGAGCGGCGAAGGCCGCCTGCCGGTGGTCATGGACACCTCCCCCTGCACCTACGGCATGAAGACCTGCCGCCCCTACCTCACCCCCGAGAACCAGGCCCGCTTCGACCGCCTGAGCATCGTGGACTCGGTGGAGTTCGCCCACGACGAACTGCTGCCGAGGCTCACCGTGACCCGCAAGCTGGGCTCGGTGGCCCTGCACCCGGTCTGCTCCGTCACCAAGATGGACCTCACCCCCAAGCTCCAGGCCATAGCCCAGGCCTGCGCGGAGGAGGTGGTCATCCCCAGGGATGCCGGCTGCTGCGGCTTCGCCGGGGACCGGGGTTTCCTGTTCCCCGAGCTGACCGCCAGCGCGACCCGGCACGAGGCGGAGGAGGTCTGCGCCCGGGAGTTCGACGGGCAGTTCTCCAGCAGCCGCACCTGCGAAGTGGGCATGACCCGGGCCACCGGGAAGATCTACCGGAGCTACCTGTACATGCTGGAGGCGGCGACCCGGTGATCAGCCCCACTCCACCCCCTGGATGCTCCGCCAGGGGATGACGGCGACGCCCGAGCGCTTGGAGGCGGCATCCCCGCCGTAGACCAGGCGCAGCTCGGCCGGGGCCTTTCCCCAAAACCTCTGCGCGAGACCATGGAGGTGCTGGAAGAAGGTGGTGTCCACCGTCCTGGCGGATCTGGCTTCCACCAGCCGCCAGTCTTCCCCTGCGCGCACCATCAGGTCCACTTCGGGTCCCTGGGCTTCCCGGTAGTGGAAACAGTCGGGCGCCAGGCCATGGTTCAGCCGGGCCTTGTAGACCTCCGAGACGACCCACGACTCGAAGATGGCGCCTCGCAACGGGTGCGGAGCGAGCTGGCCGGGGTTGCGGATCCCCAGCAGGTGGCAGGCCAGGCCGGAATCCAGGAAGTGCATCTTGGGCGTCCTGGCCACCTGTTTCCGGATGGTCGGGTGCCAGCCGGGGACCAGAGCCACCAGGTAGCTGGCCTCCAGGACCGAGACCCAGGCCTTGATCGTGTTCACGGCCACCCCCACATCCCCAGCCAAGGTGCTGAGGTTCAGCTCCTGGGCGGTGCGTCCGGCCGCGAGCCGAAGGAACTGCGCGAAAGACCTCAGGTCCTTCACGTTGAGCAGCCGGCGCACATCGCGCTCCACGTAGGTGGCCAGGTAATCCGCGTACCAGACTTCGGGTGTCGCGGAGGAATCGAAAATGCGCGGATAGCTGCCTCGCCACAGGGACGTCCACAGATCGGCGGACGGCGCCGGGAAGGCGGTCAGTTCCTCCACTGTGCACGGAAGGAGATGGAGGATGCCGGTGCGTCCCGCCAGAGACTGGGAAATGGCCTGGCTGAAGGTGAAGTTCTCGCTGCCGGTGAGGATGAAGCGGCCCGGGCGGGCATCCCGGTCCACCTCCACCTGCAGGTAGGAGAACAGTGCGGGAGCCTGCTGGACCTCGTCCAGGACCGCTCCTTCGGGTATCTCGGCCAGGAATCCACGCGGATCGGACAAGGCGAATTCCCGGACGTCCAGCGCCTCCAGGTTCAGGTACGGCTTGTCCGGGAAAAGCATGCGGCACAGCGTGGTCTTGCCGGACTGGCGGGGGCCGGTCAAGGTCACCACCGGGTACATGGCAACCCGTTCCAGGAGGGCATGGGCCAGGGCGCGCGGGATCATGCCACCAGGATTGGCCCCTTCACTAAATTTGCAATCGGATTGCATATTTAGTGAAGCTCATATCCCCAGCATTTCCTTTAACCGGGCCAAGAACCTCCGGCTCACCGGCACCTGCTTGCCCGACCGGGTCTTCAGCAGGGCCGTGGAGGGGTCCTGCCGCACGATCTCGTCGATCTGGCGGATGTTCACCAGGAACTGCTTGTGGCAGCGCACCAGGTGGCGGGTCTTGGCCTCCAGGACGGTGAGGGTGAGCTCGGTGAGGTACTGGCCCTTGGAGGTGACCACGTGCACGCCCATCTCCGAGGAGCGCACGAATTCCACTTCCGAGGTGTCGACCAGCTTGATGCTCTGGGCGCCCATGCACGGGATGCGCTCGATGGGCGGGGTGTCGTACTTGGGCACCTTGCCTTCTCCCAGGAAGCGCTTGAGCCGGTCCACGGCCCGGGCCAGGCGCTCGGGCTGCACCGGCTTGACCAGGTAGTCCACGGCGTTCTGCTCGAAGGCGTGGATGGCGTACTCGTCGTAGGCGGTCACGAACACCACGCAGGGCATGATCTCCGGGTCGAGCATGCTGAGCAGCTTCAGGCCGTCCACCTTGGGCATCTGGATGTCCAGGAACAGCACGTCCGGGCGGGTGGCCTTGAGGGTGCGGATGGCCTGGATGGCGTTGCCGCAGGTGCCCACCACGGTGAACTCGCCGGTCTCGGCCAGGAGGGCCTCCAGTTCCTCCCTGGCCAGCGCCTCGTCGTCCACCAGCACCGCGCGCATCATGGGTGCGATCCTCCTCCGGGATGGCCGGCCCGGGCCGCTGGGCAAGGCCGGCCTTGGACCGCAACTATAGCAGCACGCGGGATTCCCTCCGGCCATGGGCGCCGGCCCCAGGTACCATGTAGGTCGTCAGCCTTGTGGAGGAGCCCCCATGAAGCCTGCCAAGGTCGATTACCTCCTGGGCAACGCCAGGATCCACACCCTCGATCCGGCCGCCACGGTGGCCGAGGCCATGGCCGTCGCCGGGGGCCGCGTCGCCGCGGTGGGGCCGGCGCGGGAACTCCTGGAGCGCTGGGCCCCGGACCGGGTGCTGGACGGGCAGGGCGCCTGCGTCTACCCGGGCTTCCTGGATCCCCACAGCCACTTGCTCAACTACGGCCTGACCCTGGGCATGGCCGACCTCAAGGGGACCCGGTCCTGGGGCGAGACGGTGGCCCGGGTCCGGGCGCACCAAGCGCGTCATCCGTCGCCCTGGATCCGGGGCCGCGGCTGGGACCAGAACGCCTGGCCGGGCCAGGCCTTTCCCACCCGGGAGGAGCTGGACCTGGCCTTCCCCCGGACCTCGGTGTTCCTGCTGCGGGTGGACGCCAACGCCGCCCTGGTCAACGGCGCCGCGCTGGCCCTGGCCGGGGTGGACGAGCGCACCCGGGTGGACGGGGGCATCCTGGTCCAGGAGCACGGACGTCTCACGGGGCTGCTCCTGAACCGCGCCATCGACCTGGTGCGCCGGGTCATTCCGGCCCCGGACCGGGCCTCCCGGGAACGGGCCCTGCTGGCGGCCCAGGACCACTGCTTCCAGGCCGGCCTCACCACCGTCAGCGATGCGGGGACCGACCTGGAGGACGCCCTGCTCATGGACGCCCTCCAGCGGGAGGGGCGCCTCAAGCTCCGGGTCTACGCCATGCTCAAGGCCACCGAGGCCAACTTCGCGCACTTCCTGGCCAGGGGGATCCACGTCACGGAACGCATGACCATCCGCTCGGTCAAGGTCTTCGCCGACGGGGCCCTGGGCTCCCGGGGCGCCTTGCTGCTGGAGCCGTACCAGGATGATCCGGGCAGCCGCGGCCTGCAGCTGGTTTCGGAACCGGAGCTGGAGGCCGTCTGCCGGCGGGCCGCGGCCGCGGGCTACCAGGTGAACACCCACTGCATCGGCGACGCCGCCGTGCGGCTGACGCTGGGGGCCTACGCCCGGCACCTGGAGCCCGGCAACGACCTCCGGTGGCGGATCGAGCACGCCCAGATCATCCAGGACCAGGACCTGCCGAGGTTCGGAGCGCTGGGGGTCATCCCCTCCATCCAGGCCGCCCACGCCACCTCGGACATGGCCTGGGCGGCCCGGCGCCTGGGGCCGCGGATCCGGATCGCCTACCGCTACCAGGAGCTGCTGCGGCAGAACGGCTGGCTGGCCAACGGCAGCGACTTCCCGGTGGAGCCCGTCAATCCCCTGTTCGGGTTCTACGCGGCGGTGGCACGCAAGGACCGGAGCGGCAGCCCGGAAGGCGGGTTCCAGACCGAGGACGCCCTGACCCGGGAGCAGGCGCTCCGGGCCATGACCATCTGGGCGGCGCGGGCCAACTTCCAGGAGCACGACCGCGGCAGCCTGGAGCCGGGCAAGTGGGCGGACTTCGTCGCCCTGGACCGGGACCTGCTGGCGGCTCCGGAAGCGGATCTCCTTTCCGCGCGGGTCACGGCCACCTTCGTGGCCGGCGAACAAGTGCACGGTGGTATGTTTTAGCGATCCCTTCCGAGGTGGAACCCATGCGCATCATCGTGGCGCCAGACTCCTACAAGGGCAGCGTGTCGGCCCTGGGCGTGGCCGAGGCCATGGAACGGGGCATCCGGGCTGTGTTCCCGGATGCCGAGGTGCGCAAGGTGCCCATCGCCGACGGCGGCGAGGGCACGGTGGAGGCGCTGGTGATCGCCACCGGCGGGCGCCTGGAGGCCGCGGAGGTGCCCGGCCCGCTGGGCGAGCCGGTGCGGGCCCGGTGGGGCGTACTGGGCGACGGCCGCACCGCAGTCATCGAGATGGCGGCCGCCTCGGGCCTCCCCCTGGTGCCCGAGGCGCGCCGGGATCCCAGGATCACCAGCACCGCCGGGACCGGCACCCTGATCCGGGCGGCCCTGGACGCCGGGCTGCGCAAGCTGATCATCGGCATCGGGGGGAGCGCCACCAACGACGGCGGCACCGGCATGGCCCGGGCCCTGGGGGTCCGGTTCCTGGACCCGGCCGGAGCGCCGCTGCCCGAAGGCGGGGCCGCCCTGGCGCGCCTGGACCGCATCGACCTGTCGGGGCTCGACCCGCGCCTGGCCCAGGCGGAGATCCTGGTGGCCTGCGACGTGGACAACCCGCTCACGGGCCCCCGGGGCGCGTCGGCGGTCTATGGCCCGCAGAAGGGCGCGACTCCGGACATGGTGCGGGAGCTGGACCAGGCGCTCGGGGTACTGGCGCGGGTGGCCACCCGGACCACCGGACGTGCGATCGCGGACCAGCCCGGGGCCGGGGGTGCCGGCGGCCTGGGCGCCGGGCTCCTGTGGTTCACCCCCGCCCGCCTGCGCCCCGGGGTGGAGATCGTGCTGGAGGCCACCGGCTTCGAGGCCCTGGTGGCGGAGGCCGACCTGGTCATCACCGGGGAGGGGCGCACGGACTTCCAGACCGCCATGGGCAAGGCGCCGGTGGGAGTGGCCGCGGTGGCGCGCCGGCACGCGGTCCCGGTGCTGTGCCTGTCCGGCGGGCTGGGCGAGGGCGCCGAACGGGTGCTGGAGCACGGCATCGACGCCCTGGCGAGCATCGTCCCGGGGCCCATGTCCCTGGAGGCGTGCGTCCAGTCCGGAGCCGCCCTCATCGAGGCCGCGGCGGCCAGGATGTGCCGCCTGCTGCGGGTGGGAGCGAGCCTCCGGTCAAGGTTCGAAAACGACCGCTGACCTCGCCATCCCGGCCGCTGGCCATGTTTTTTCGCCGCGCGGTCCGCGGGGCGCGCATCCTGTTTTCCTGCCCTGATTGACAAAGATTCAACCTGCTCGTACTCCACGCGCGCGGGCGGCCGTGCCTGCGCCTCCCTTCCAGGAACATCCGCGGCCCAGGCCCTCGGGTTCCCCGGCGAGATGCAGTCGCCGTCAGTCTTCGTCTGTTCCAGCTTCCCTTCACCCGCTTTTCCGGAGACCGAAATGAAACCATCGACCGGCCCGTCCCCGGCGCCCGCCAAGGACAAGACCCCGCCCGAGGAGAACCTGGGCCTGCTGGCCCTCATCCTGGCCTGCGTGGCCATCCTGGCCATCGTGATCCTGCGCATCCCGGCTCTGTCGGCCCCCTGGTCCCAGGGCTACGACCCCACCGGCCGCTGGTGGCTGTCCACCCTGGTGGCCTCCCTGCCGGTGGTGGTGCTGCTGGGGTCCCTGGCCCTCTGCCACGTCAAGGCCCACCTGGCGGCCCTGCTGGGCCTGGCCATGGCGCTGCTGACCGCGGTCCTGGGCTTCCACATGCCCGCCCGGATGGCCGGGGCCACCGCCGTGTACGGCGCCGGCTACGGCCTGATGCCCATCGGCTGGATCATCGTCAACGTGATCTTCATGTATGTGCTCACGGTGGAGACCGGCCTGTTCAAGACCCTGTCCGAGAGCCTGACCACCATCACCAAGGACCGCCGTCTCCAGCTCCTGCTGATCGCCTTCTGCTTCGGCTCGTTCTTCGAGGGCGCCTCCGGGTTCGGCACCCCCGTGGCGGTGACCGCGGCCATCCTCATCGGCCTGGGCTTCAAGCCCCTGGAGGCCTCCGGGCTGTCCCTGATCGCCAACACCGCGCCGGTGGCCTTCGGCGCCCTGGGCATCCCCCTCATCGCCCTGAACGGGGTCACCGGCATCGACCTGATGGTGCTCAGCGCCAACGTCGGCCGCATCCTCACCCCCTTCTGCATCCTGGTGCCGTTCTGGCTCATCTGGGCCTTCGCCGGCTTCGGGGGCATGCTCGAGGTCTGGCCGGCCATCCTGGTGGCCGGCGCCAGCTTCGGCTTCACCCAGCTGCTGGTCTCCAACCTGCACGGCCCCTGGCTGGTGGACATCGCCGCCTCGGTGGTGTCTATGGGGTGCCTGATCGCCTTCCTGCTAAAGTGGAAACCGGGGAAGGAGTGGGTCATGGAAGGTGAGGCCGCCGCCACCCATGCAGCCGCCGCCAACTGCACCACGGGCGAAGTGGTCAAGGCCTGGACGCCCTGGGTGATCCTGAGCGTGCTGGTGGGCCTGTGGGGCACCCCGGCCATCAAGGCCGGCCTGGACAAGCTCTCGCTCCTGAAGTGGCCCGTGCACGGCCTGCACCTCCTGGTGCAGCGGATGCCCCCGGTGGTGGCCAAGCCCACCCCGGAGCCGGCCGTGTACCTGTTCAATTGGCTCTCCGCCACCGGCACCGGCATCTTCCTGGCCGCGATCCTGTCCGGCATCGTCGCCGGGCTGTCCTTCGGCAGGATGATCAAGCTGTACGGCGCCACCCTGGTCAAGGTCCGGTTCTCCCTGCTCACCATCTCCGCCATGATGGCCATCGGCTTCCTCACCCGCTTCTCCGGGCTGGACGCCACCATGGGCCTGGCCTTCGCCCGCACCGGCGCCCTGTATCCCTTCTTCGGCACCATGCTGGGCTGGCTGGGGGTGGCCTTGACCGGCTCCGACACCTCCTCCAACGTGCTGTTCGGCAGCCTGCAGAAGATCACCGCCCAGCAGATCGGGGTGCAGCCCAGCCTGATGGCCTCCGCCAACAGCGTGGGCGGCGTGATGGGCAAGATGATCGACGCCCAGAGCATCGTGGTGGCCTCCACCGCGACCCAGTGGTACGGCCACGAGGGCGACATCCTGCGCTACGTGTTCTTCCACTCCATCGCCCTGGCCGCCCTGGGCGGCTGCGTGGTCTTTCTCATGGCCTACGTGTTCCCGTTCGCCAACCTGGTCATCCGGTAACGGTCCGCTCGGGCCGGGAGCCGACGCTCCCGGCCCGCTTCCTTCGAGGTCAACCCCATGGACACCCTGTTCGATACCTTCAAGGCGCGGGCGGAAGCCGTGAGCGCCGAGGTGCACCGGTTCGCCACCCGGCGGGAGGCCATGGACTTCATCCTGGGCCTGCTGCAGGAGCAGGGAGTCCTGGATGCCCCCCAGGCGGGGGCGCTCTGGGCCGACGGCGCCTTCCTCAAGGGGACGGGCCGGAAGTACCTGGAGGCCGAGGCCCCCGGGATCAGCTTCCAGGTGACCCGGGAGGCCGCCGCGGCGGCCCGGGTCGGCATCAGCGAGGTGGACTGGGCCGTGGCCGCCACCGGCACCCTGGTGGTGGACGCCGCCCCGGTGGAGCAGCGCCTGGTGTCCACCCTGCCTCCCATCCACGTGGCCCTGGTGGGCACCGCCCGCCTGCGGGAGGACCTGGGCGCCGTGCTGCAGCGGATCCACCCCGGCAAGACCGCCTACATCTCCCTGATCACCGGTCCCAGCCGGACCGCCGACATCGAGCGGGTGCTCACCATCGGGGTCCACGGTCCCGAGCGGCTGATCGTGGTGTTCGTGGACGAGTTCGAACGGGAGACCGCATGACCACCGAGTTCAGGGAATCGATCCAGCACGCGTTGAACAACCCCAACCTCGCCGGCGCCCTGGGACGGTTCTCGGAGGCGTACCGGGTGAACCGGGCCAAGGCCTACGAAGGGATCGACTTCGAGGCGGTGCGGGAACAGATCAAGGCCATCAAGTCCGGCGCCGCAGGCCGCCTGGACGAACTGGCCGAGACCTTCAAGCACAACGCCGAGGCGCGGGGCGCCAAGGTGTTCCGGGCCAGCGACCCGGCCCAGGTGAAGGAGTACATCCTGTCCCTGGCCAAGGCCCACGGGGTCAAGCGGATCGTCAAGTCCAAGTCCATGGCCTCCGAGGAGATCCACCTGAACAAGCACCTGGAGGCGGAAGGCATCGAGGTGGCCGAGACCGACCTGGGCGAGTGGATCATCCAGCTGGCCCACCAGACCCCTTCGCACATGGTCATGCCCGCCATCCACATGACCAAGGAGGAGGTCACCGAGGTCTTCAACCAGACCGTGGAGTCCGGCCAGACCCCGGACATCCCCAGGCTGGTCAAGTTCGCCCGGGCCAAGCTGCGCGGCCGCTTCCTGGGCGCGGACCTGGGCATCACCGGCGCCAACATCGCCGTGGCCGAGACCGGCAGCCTGGTGATCGTCACCAACGAGGGCAACGCCCGGCTGGTCACGACCCTGCCCCGGATCCACGTGGCCATCGTCGGGGTGGAGAAGCTGGTGCCCGCGTTCGCGGACATCCAGCCGATCCTCACCGCCCTGCCCCGCAGCGCCACGGCCCAGCTGCTCACCAGCTACGTGTCCATCATCACCGGCCAGGTGCCCAACACCGACGGGACGCCCAAGGAGCTGCACATCATCCTCATGGACAACCAGCGCTCCGCCATGGCCCGGGACCCCAAGTTCAAGCAGGCGCTCCAGTGCATCCGCTGCGCCTCCTGTCTCAACGTGTGCCCGGTGTTCCGCCTGGTGGGCGGGCACGTGTTCGGCAAGACCTACACCGGGGGCATCGGCACCATCCTCACCGCCTGGTTCGACGAGCTGAAACAGAGCAAGGACATCCAGGGCCTGTGCATCCAGTGCGGCAACTGCAAGGTGGTGTGCCCGGGCAAGATCGACATCCCCGAGCTGATCCTGGAGCTGCGCCGCCGGCTGGCGGTGGAGCAGGGCCAGCCGCTGGTCCAGAAGGCGGTCTTCGCGGTGGTGAACAACCGCCGGCTGTTCCACGGGATCCTGCGGGCCGCCTCCATCACCCAGAAACCGTTCGCCCGGGACGGGTTCATCCGCCACCTGCCCTTCTTCCTGTCCGACCTCACCGACTTCCGCAGCCTTCCGGCCATCGCCCCGGAGCCGTTCCGGGACCTGTTCCCGCGGATCGAGCAGCCCAAGGGCCGGGAGAAGGTGGCGTTCTACTCGGGCTGCCTGATCGATTTCTCCTATCCTGAGATGGGCGAGGCGGTGGTGAAGGTCCTGAACAAGGCAGGCATCGAGGTGGTCTTCCAGGAGCGGCAGACCTGCTGCGGCGCCCCGGCCCGCTACAGCGGCGCCTACGAGGTGGCCGCCCAGAACGCCATGGACAATATCGAGGCCCTGCTGGCGGAGGACGTTACCCACGTGGTCTCGGCCTGTCCTACCTGCACCGTGGCGCTGAAGCAGGAGTTCATCGAGACCTTCGAGAGCCTGGGCATGACCGACCGGTTGGAGGACGCCCGCAGGCTGGCGGCCAAGGCCGTCGACTTCTCCACCCTGGTCAAGCGGCTGGTGGACCAGGGGCGCCTGAGCTTCAAGGACGGCCAGGACCTGGGCCGCTTCACCTACCACGATTCCTGCCACCTCAAGCGCACCCTGAACGCCTCCGACGCCCCCCGGGAACTGCTGGGCAAGGCCGGCTACCGGCTGGCCGAGATGACCGAATGCGACATGTGCTGCGGCATGGGCGGCTCCTACTCCCTGAAGCTGCCGGAGCTCTCGGCCCCGATCCTGGAGCGCAAGCTGCAGAACATCAAGGCCGCCGAAGCGCCCCTGGCGGCCATGGACTGCCCGGGCTGCGTCATGCAGATCCGGGGCGGGTTCGACAAGGACGGCACCCGGGTCCGGGTGGAGCACACCGCCCGGCTGCTGGCCGACCGCCTGGAGTAGGAGGTCCGTGGAGCACCTGGTCCAGCTGTTCCAGACCCTGTCGGCCTTCCTGGTCCTGTTCTACCTCTACTGCCAGTCCCCCGCCTTCCAGCCCCTGAGCACCGACTGGGCCCGCCCCCGGGGCAAGCTCCGCCTGTACCTGGTCTTCACCGGGATCACCATCCTGGGCAACTACCTGGGCACCCCGGTGCTGCAGGGCGGGGCGCTGCTCAACGCCCGGGCGGTGGGCTCGACCCTGGCCGGGCTCCTGGGCGGCCCGATCCTGGGCGCCCTGGTGGGGGTGACCGCCGGGCTGCACCGGATGACCCTGGGCGGCGCCGCCGCCTTCGCCGGGGCGGTGGCCACCACCTTGGAAGGGGTCGCGGCGGGGCTGGTCCACATCGCCCTCAAGGACAAGCCCCAGCTCCTGATCACCAAGCGGGTCGCCTTCCTCACCGTGTTCGCGGGCGAGATCGTGCACATGGGCATCGTCCTGGCCCTGGCCCAGCCGTTCAGCGACGCCTGGGCCATCGTCAAGATCATCGCCCTGCCCATGATCACCCTGAACCCGGTGGGCGCGGCCCTGCTCATGGGCGTGCTGCGCCACCGCCAGCGGGAGATGGACCAGGTGGCGGGGGCCTCGTCCGCCACCGCCCTGCGGGTGGCCCAGCGGGCCCTGGGACCCATGTCCAAGGGGTTCGGGCCGGGCATGGCGGGAGAGATCGCCGCCATCGTCCAGGATGAGACCGGCGTGGGCGCGGTGGCCGTCACCGACACCGAGCAGGTCCTGGGCTACGTGGGCATCGGCGCCGACCACCACCGCCCGGGGGCGGCCATCGCCTCGCCCCTGACCCGCCAGGCCATCACCTCGGGGCTGGTGGCGTTCGCGGACGGGGACCACCAGTCCTACCCGTGCCCCATCTCGAGCGCCTGCCCCATCCACTCGGCGCTGGTGGTGCCCCTGCAGGTGGACGGCAAGGTCATCGGCACGGTCCAGCTGCTCGAGCCGAGGACCCGGCGCTTCCTGAAGATGAACCGGATGCTGGGCGAGGGCATCGGCGCCCTGCTCTCCAGCCAGCTCCTCATCGCCAGCTACCAGGAGCAGAAGAACCTGCTGGTCCTGGGCGAACTCAAGCTGCTCCAGGCCCAGGTGAACCCCCACTTCCTGTTCAACGCCCTCAACACCATCGCCGCGGTCCTGCGCCGGGACTCGGACCGGGGCCGGGAGCTGGTCTTCCACCTGTCCAACTACTTCCGCAAGAACCTCAAGCGCAGCAGTCCCTTCTCCACCCTGGAAGAAGAGCTGGACCACATCCGGGCCTACCTGGAGATCGAGAAGGCCCGCTTCGAAGGCCTGCGGGTGGAGATCGACGTGCCGTCCGCCCTGCTGCAGGTCCAGGTCCCCACCTTCACCCTCCAGCCCCTGCTGGAGAACGCCATCAAGCACGGCATCTCCGAGCTGACGGCGCCCGGCGTCGCCCGCATCCGCGCCCGGGAGGAGGACGGCACGGTGCGCATCGACGTGGAGGACAACGCCGGCGCCTTCGAGCCGGGCGGGCGGTCCAAGGACGGCCTGGGCCTGCAGATCGTGGAGAAGCGCATCCAGAGCGTGCTGGGCGCCAACAGCCGGCTGGAGATCCACTGCGTTCCCAACGAGCTGACCCGGGTCACCCTCCGCCTGCCGCTGCCGCCGCCGGACATTAGGTAGAATGCCGTAAGGAGCGTCGGCGACCATGGCGGTATTGCTTGCGGGGTGGGCCGCGCTGGCCTACGGGGTGGCGGATTTCTGCGGCGGGTTCGCGTCGCGCCGGAGTCCCGTGCTCTCGGTGCTGTTCGTCTCCCAGGCCATGGGGGCCCTGGTGGCGCTGGCGCTGCTGCCGGCCATGGGCGGCGCTCCCCCCACCCCCCGGGACCTGGCCTGGGGCTTCCTGGCCGGGCTCACCGGGTCCTTCGGGCTGTTCATGCTCTACCGTGGCATCGCCCGCAGCATCGTGGCCATCGTCTCCCCGGCCTCGGCGGTGGTCGGGGCGGTGGCACCGGTGGTCTTCGGGCTGGCCCTGGGAGAGCGTCCGCCGGTTCCGGCGGCCCTGGGCTGCGCCCTCTGCCTGCCGGCCATCCTCCTGCTCAGCTGGGAAGGCAGGGGCGAGCCCCACGGCCAAGGGGCCGCCCGCGCCGCCCTGGGCTACGGGATCCTGGCCGGGCTCAGCTTCGGGGGGTTTTTCATCTTCATCTCCCGCACCGGGCACAACGCCGGCGCCTGGCCCCTGGTGGCGGCCAGGGTGGCGTCCCTCTCGGCCTTCGGCGCCGCCATGCTGGTCTCCCGCCAGCGCCTGCGGATCGAGCCGGGCGGCCGGATCTTGACCTTGGCGGCCGGGGCCGCGGACATGGGGGCGAACTTCCTGTTCCTGCTGGCCGCCCACGCGGGGATGCTCTCCCTGGCGGCGGTGATCGCCTCCCTGTTCCCCGCTCCCACCGTGATCCTGGCCCGGGTCTTCCTGCGCCAGCGGGTTCCGCCCGTGCGCATGGCCGGGCTGGCCCTGGCCCTGGCCGGGGTGGCGCTGATCAGCCTGAGGTGACGTCCATCAGCGTGCGGACCAGGAAGGCGTACTGCAGGGCCCAGTAGCGGGCCGCCTGGCGGTTGTCGGCCCCGGCCCCGTGCCCGCCCTCGAGGTTCTCGAAGTAGCGCACGTCATGGCCCTGGGCCAGCATCCGGGCGGCCATCTTGCGGGCGTGGGCGGGGTGTACCCGGTCGTCCCGGGTGGTGGTCATGAACAGCACCGGGGGATACGCCCGGTCCGCCCGCACGTTGTGGTACGGGGAGTAGGCCCGCAGCCAGGCCCAGTCCTCCGGCCGTTCCGGGTCCCCGTACTCCTCCATCCAGGAAGCCCCCGCCAGCAGCCGGGAATAGCGTTCCATGTCCAGCAGGGGCACCTGGCACACCACCGCCCCCACCAGCTCCGGCTCCCGAATGAGCAGGTTGCCCACCAGCAGCCCGCCGTTGCTGCCCCCCTCGATCCCCAGGCGCCTGGGCGAGGTCACCCCCCGGGCCGCCAGGTCCCGGGCCACCGCCGCGAAGTCCTCGAAGGCCCGGTGCCGGTTCCGTTTCAGGGCGGCCTGGTGCCAGCGGGGGCCGTACTCCCCGCCGCCGCGGATGTTGGCCACCGCGAAGACGCCCCCCCGCTCCAGCCAGGCCCGGCCCAGCACGCCGCTGTAGCGGGGCACCAGGGACACCTCGAACCCGCCGTAGCCGTTCAGCAGGGTGGGGTGGGAGCCATCCAGGGCCAGGCCCGCGCGGGCCACCTGGAAGTAGGGGATCCGGGTGCCGTCCCGGGAAACGGCGAAGTGCTGGGTCACCTCCAGCCCCGCGGCGTCGAACCAGGCCGGCGCCCGCTTGAGGGGCTCCGGCTCCCGACCGGGTCCGCCCAGGTACAGGGTGTCGGGGGCCAGGTAGCCGTTGACGTTCAGGAAGAACTCGTCCGACTCGTACGGATCCACGCCGCTGGCCGAGGCGGTGCCCAGGGCCGGCGCCCCGGGGAGCGGCCTGCGCGTCCACCGGCCCGGGCCGGGGGTGAGCAGGAACAGGCGGGTCTTGACGTGGTCCAGCAGGTCGAGGATCAGGTGGTTCCGGGTCCAGTCCCAGGACTCCAGGGAGCGCCCCCGGCCGGGCCGGAACAGCACCGTGAACCGCCGCTCCCCGGCCAGGAAGGCCTCGAACCGTACCGCCAGCAGGGCCCCGGCCGGATACCGGCGCCCGGCCGCGGTCCAGGCCGAGCGCAGCCGCACCAGCAGCCACTCGCGCCTCACCCCCGCCTCGGCGTCGGCGGGCAGGTCCACGCGCGTGAGGGTGCCGTCCGGCCCCAGCAGGTGCATCTCCTCGGTGAAGAAGGAGGGCCGGCGGACCACGAAGTCCCGCTCGAACCCCGGCGTGGGGTCGTGGTACGCCTCCACCCCCAGGTCCTCGGGGCGTCCTTCGAACACCGCCCGGGCCGCTCCCAGGGGGGTCCCGCGCTGCCAGATCCTGACCACCCGGGGATACCCCGACGTGGTCAGGGAGCCCGGGCCGAAGTCCGTGGCCACGAACAGGGTGTCCCGGTCGATCCAGCCCACCGTGCTCTTGGCCAGGGGCAGCGCGAACCCGCCCGGCACGAACTCCCGGGTGAGCGGATCGAACTCCCGCACCACGTGGGCGTCCGAGCCCCCCGGGGAGAGCATGACCAGGCAGCGCTCGAACCCCGGGCGCAGGAACCTGGCCCCGTGGAAGACCCAGCTCTCCCCTTCGCTCCGGCCCAGCGCATCCAGGTCCAGGACCACCTCCCAGGCCGGGTCGTCCTTGCGGTACTCCTCCAGGGAGGTACGCCGCCACAGCCCCCGGGGGTGGGCCGCGTCCCGCCAGAGGTTGTAGTACCAGGGCCCGGCCTTGGCGACGTAAGGGATCTTCGCCTCGCTGTCGAGGATGGCCAGGATGCCGTCCTCCAGGGCCTGGTACCCGGGCCAGGCTTCCAGCTCCCGGCCGGTCTCGGCGTTGCGGGCTCGGACCCAGGCCAGGGCTTCGTCGCCGGTGATGTCTTCCAGCCAGAGGTAGGGGTCGTCCGCTGGCGTGCAGGCCTCAGCTGGAACGGACTGCCGGAGGGAAGAAGCGGCGGGAGTCGAGGTCATGGTCCCTGGGCCGACTACCCGCGCTTGAGGAACGCGGTGGCGAAGTGCGGGCCGCCCCGGTCTGCGGCCTGGTTGCGTCCGGGCTTCTTCCGGTCGCTCTGCTGGTCTTGATGCTGCCCCTCAATTGCTTTGTCACCTGGCGGGAGCGGGGCCACCTGGACTTGAAGGGTGCAGGGTGGATCACCATCGGCCGAACCGTGGGCGCCCTGCTGGGGATCTGGATCCTCATGGCCATCACGCGGGGGCGCCTGAACCTCCTGATCGGCTTGTCCACCATGCTGGCTGCAGGGGTTTCCCTGTGCGCTCCCGCCTTCGAGCCTGGGCGGATGGCCTTCATGACTGCTGGCGTGGTGACGGGTGTCACCGAGACGGCGACCGGGATCGGCGGACCGCCGTTGGCCTTGGTCTACCAGCATCACCAGGCGCCCATCCTCCGCTCGACGCTCGCCCTTTGTTTCGCCGTGGGACAAATCATTTCGTTGGCGCTGTTCCTGGTCATGGGCTTGGTCAATTTCAAGCTGGTCGGCGCGGCCTTGGTCCTGGTCCCATTCCTCGCGGCTGGAGCCTATTTGAGCCAGCATGCCCATCACCGGATTCAAGGCAGCCTGCTGCGAAGCTTCGTCATTGCTTTTGCCCTCGTCTCAGGGGCCTGGATCATCCTCAAGGCCTTCTCCTGAACTGAATCCAGAATTCATGAAATACCCTACCCGCAGTGCAGGTACCTGTTCACCAGCGTCTTCAGCGAGTCCGCATTGCCGAAGATCTTCTCGCTCATGTTGAGGTCGTTGTAGGCCTTCAGCCCCGACACGATGGCGTCGACCAGTCTGGCCGGGAATACGCCGCCGTCCTCGTACCGGGCCCGGTCCCGGGCCAGGCAGTCGGCCGATTCGAAGCAGGAGGCGGGCAGCTGCCTGAGCCCCTCCGCCTTGGTGGCGTCGGCCTTGATGTAGAGCCGGTCGGCCACCTTCAGGGCGTCCGGGTGCTCCAGGCCGTAACGCCCGGCCACGGCCATGCCGGCCAGGAGCAGGTGGATGTTGGCGCTGCCGTCGGGGCTGCGCAGTTCCACCGTCTGGGTGTCCTCCCAGGCCCAGGCGTCCATGGGGGGCTCCTGGGGGTTGGCGTTCCGCAGCATCTTGTCGCCCAGGCCCTGCCAGCCCAGGGGCACCCGCACCAGCACCGAGCGGTTGCGGTCGCCCCAGCAGATGCTGGTGGGGGCTTCCTGGTGCGGCACCAGGCGCAGGAAGGAGGTGGGCACGGTGTTGCCGAACGGTGAGGGACTCGGCGCACATCAGGAAGCCGGCGATGATCTTCCGGGCAGTGTCGTTCAGCCCGGCGCCGTCGGTCATGGCGTTGCGCTCGTCCTTCATGAACCGGGTGTGGATGTGCAGCCCGCTCCCGGCCTGCCCGGCGATGATCTTGGGCGCGAAGCTCACCTCCAGGTTGTGCCGGTAGGCCACTTCCCGCACCGCCCACTTGGCCGTCACCAGCTGGTCCGCCGCGTCCTCGATGGCACAGGGCAGGAACTCGATCTCGTGCTGGACCATCTCCAGGTCCCCGGAGAGGATGTTGCCCACCTCCGCGTGGCCGTACTTGATCATGCCGCCCATCTCGCTGATGACATGCATGGCCTCCCGGCGCACCAGGCCCCACTTGGAGAACGGGTGGGACTC
>JBELAL010000063.1:0-27051 GCA_049508835.1 Holophaga sp.
AATCATCCTAAAGGGGTCTGGCCCGCACCTAAAATACCTGGCGCCCCAAGTTACCGGAGCGCCAGCATGTTTTCAGCCCTCGGGGTGCCCGCCAGGGCACCCAGTCTTGGACAGGCTCCTAGGGGATCAGGCTCACCTTCCGGGTGGCGGAGGTGATCACGAAGCAGCGGTCGATGTTCCCGAGCAGGTCCGCCGGCAGCACGAAGAACGCCGGCCGGCTGGACAGGTAGTCCGGAGAGAAGCCCCACAGCTCCTCGCCGTCCTGGAACTGGACCCGGACCTTGCGTCCCGGGGTGCGGTCGTCCGGGTCGAACAGGTTGGACTTGGCGTGGCCCAGGTCACCCTGCAGATCCTTGACGAAGAACACCGCCTTCAGCTCGGACAGGCGGATCTGCTGGGGGGCGTCGCCGGGGGCGTCCGCCCGCCGGATGTGGAAATGTTCCTTGAACTGGGAGAAGTCCGCGGTGTGGCCCTTCACCACCCGGCCGTCCGGGTAGCGGGCCACCACCTTTACCATGATTGGTTCAGCACTGCCGGGCATCGCCATGTCCCACCTCGACATCGTGTCCGCTGGAAAATCCGGGGCTTCCTGGGTTGGTCGTGAAGATACTTGACCATGGTCCCCAAATCAAGAGGCGGACGGACCCATCCGGGGCGTCCGGGGGGGCAAATGTTATGATTGGCTAGTTGGAGCCACCCGTGGCCAAGCCTCTGCCGATCTTCCAGGATTTCGCCCTCCTCAAGCAGAAGGCCACCCAGTCCGTGTTCCAGTGCTTCGACGAACTGGCCGAAGGCTGCCTGGTGGTGGACCAGGACGTGCGGGTGGTGATGATCAGCGAGCGCTACGCCGCCAACCTGGGGGTCGATCCCAAGGACGTGCTGGGCAAGGAGATCGAGAGCTTCCTGCCCAACAGCCTCATGCGCCAGGTGGTGGTCACCGGCAAGCCCATCCTGCTGGAGATCTTCGAGGCGGGGGGCCACCCCCTGGTGGTCACCCGGATGCCCCTCAAGGACGAGGACGGCAAGGTGGTGGGCGCCATGGCCTTCGCCCTCTACAGCGACCTGGAGCCGCTGAAGCCGCTGGCGGACCGCCTGGGCCAGCTCCAGGCGGAACTGGCCCACGCCGAGCGCAGGCTGGCGGAAGTCCGCCGTTCCAAGTACACCTTCTCCTCCTTCCTGGGCAACAGCCCCAAGGCCATGGAGACCCGGCGCCTGGCCCGGCGCGCCGCGCTGCTGCCGGCGCCGGTGCTGCTCCGGGGGGAGACCGGCACCGGCAAGGAGCTCCTGGCCCACGCCATCCACGCCGGCGGGCCCCGGGCCGAGCGGCCGTTCGTGCCGGTGAACGTGGCGGCCATCCCCGACACCCTGCTGGAGTCGGAATTCTTCGGGGTGGCCCCGGGCGCCTTCACCGGCGCCGACCGCAAGCCCCGCACCGGCAAGCTGGAACTGGCCGACGGCGGGACCCTGTTCCTGGACGAGATCGGCGACATGCCCCTGGCCCTCCAGTCCAAGCTGCTGCGCGTGCTCCAGGACCAGGAGTTCGAGCCCCTGGGCTCCAACCGGGTGGTGCGGGTGGACCTGCGCGTCCTCTCGGCCACCAGCCGCGACCTGGAGGCCATGGTCCGGACCGGCGCCTTCCGGCGGGACCTGTTCTACCGGCTCAACGTCCTGAGCATCTCGGTCCCGCCCCTGCGGGAGCGCCCCGGCGACCTGGACCTGCTGTGCGAGCACCTGCTGGAGAAGATCGCCCGCAAGAACGGCGCCCCGGCCCGGGAACTGGCCCCGGAGGCCCTGGACGCGCTGCGCCGGCATCCCTGGCCCGGCAACGTGCGCGAGCTGGAGAACGTGCTGGAGCAGGCCATGCTGAACTCGGACGTCCACACCCTCCGGCCCGACGACTTCCCAGGGCTGCTGGCCGATCCCGGCGGCCCGGGGCCGTCCGCCTCCCTCGCCAGCGCCCTGGAAGACGCCCAGCGGCGCGCCCTGGAGGCCGCCCTGGCCGCCACCGGCGGCAACCGGGCCCAGGCCGCGCGCTGCCTGGGCATCGGGCGCACGACGCTGTACCGGCGGCTGGGGAAGCTTTAGGAGCCTCCTAGTCGACCCAGTCTTCCACCCGGGCGGGCATTTCCGCGCCCCATCCCTTCACGGCCTCGAAGTTGGCCAGGGATTCGGCGGCCAGGTGGATCCAGCCGGGGTCCTTCCCGGGCTTGCCGGCGGTGCCGTTGACGGGCTCCGCCTTGCGGGCCAGGGCTTCCGGGTTCGGGGTTCCGTTGACTTTGACCATGGGTGCCTCCCTTTCGCCTTGGGTCTTGCCTGCCACCCGGCCCTGCCCCTCCCCGGGGCGGGCCAGGAATTCCTCCATCAGGGCCATCGAGTCCGGCCCCTCCTCCCCGGGGAAGACCGGCTGCCAGGCCTGGGCCCGGGCCGGCCACTGGTACTCCAGAGCGTTCTCCAGGTCCTGTTCCAGCAGACCGAGGGAATCCCCGAACTCCCGGGATACGGCCTCCCGGGCCAGGTCATCCTCCAGACCGGTCACCAGCTGCAGACTGAACATGGGCACCTCCCGCCGTCCAAGGGCCGGGCTCCGCCGGTTGGCGGGGCCCCCGGCCATCCGGACAGCCTCGCCTGGACTGCCCGGCTTCCATTGAGCACAGGGCGTGCCAATCGTTCCGGGAGGGCAACTCCCGTGTTTGCAGAGGGGCGGACCCCGGAGCACGCCCCGGGGGCTGTCCCCGGGACGGAACATGTGCCGGATTCGGAACAGACTCCGCTCGGTCGCGCCTGGGCGCGACGGTCCGGTCCCGGGCCCGGCTACCCGACCCGGACCCCCTTGACCTCGTCCAGGACCATGTGCCCGGCCTTGGCGGTCCCGCCCAGGGTGTCCCCGGAACAGGCCAGGTCGAGCTCCAGGAGCACGTTCATGGGGCTGGGCAGCCGGATCGCCCAGCGCAGGCGCCCGTCCTGGAGCACCGGATCGATCATGGGCGTGGTCTCGCCGCCGGTGGTGGAGGTGCCCTGGACCTTGCCGCCCACGGTGCGGATGTCCAGGTGGAACACCTTCGCCCCCATCGGGGAAGTCACGGTCAAGTCCCATTTTCCATCGAAGCTCATGGCAGGTCCTTCCAGCAGCCGCTACCAGGAGGTTACCCTCAACCGCCCGGGCTGCCCAGGGGCCTTGAACCGGGAGCGACCATGACCCCATCCGACCGGATCCCCGCCGCGCCGAGCCGGGCCGGGTTCCGGCTCCCCACGGGGCGGCCGTGAGCCTCGACGCCGCCGCCCTGCGGCCCCGGCCGGACGTCTGCGGGCCGGTGGACCTGCTGGTGGGCATCCCCAGCTGCAACCACGCCGGCACCATCGCCGGGGTGGTCCAGGCGGTCCAGGCCGGTCTGGCGTCGCACTTCCCCGGGAACCGGGCGGTGCTGGTCCACCTGGACGGGGGATCCTCCGACGGCACGCCCGAGGCGGTGCGGGCGCTGGTCCCGGAACCCGGGCGGCTGGTGCAGGCCGTCCACCTCCAGGGCGCTCCGGGCCCGGGCAGCGCCCTGCGCGCCCTGCTGGCCATCGCCGGCGACCTGGACGCCCGGGCCTGCGCGGTGGTGGGCCCGGACCTCCTGGGCCTCCGGCCGGCCTGGATGGACCTGCTGCTGGGGCCTGTCCTGCGGGAGGGCTTCGACCTGGTCGCCCCCCTGTACCTGCGCCACAAGTACGACGGGACCCTCAACAACGGCATCGTCCATCCCTTCACCCGGTCCCTGTACGGCCAGCGGATCCGCCAGCCCGTCGGCGGGGAGTTCGGCCTATCCGGCAAGCTGGCCCGCCACTACCTGGCCCAGGGCGTCTGGGAGTCGGAACTGGCCCGGACCGGCATCGACGCATGGCTGGCGACCACCGCCGTCGCCGACGGGTTCCGCGCCTGCCAGGCCTACCTGGGCAAACGCGGCCAGGCCGCCCCGGCGGCGGACCCCCGGAACCCGGCCCCGGCGGTCCCCGGCATCCTCCAGCAAGTGGTGGGCGCGGTGTTCGACTTCATGGAGGCGCACCCGGGCGCCTGGAAGGACGTGCGCGGCTCCGTCCCGGTCCCCCGGTTCGGCCCGGAGCCGGCCGAGGCCCCCGAGCCGGTGCGGGTGGACGCCGCCGGGCTGGCCCGGGCCTTCCGGCGCGGGGTGAGGGACCTGCAGGGCCTGTGGGACCTGGTGCTGCGCCCGGGGGCGATCCGGGAGCTGGGCCGGATCGGGGTCTGGGACCCGTCCCGGTTCTATTTTCCCACCGACCTGTGGGTGCGGGTGCTGCACGACTTCGCCCTGGCCTGGCACCGCCGGGTCATGGACCGCCAGCACCTGCTCCAGGCCCTGAACCCCATCTACCTGGGCTGGGTCGCCTCCTGGGTGGGCGAGACCCGCCAGGCCTCGGCCCAGGCCGCGGAAGAACTGGAAGAGCGGGTCTGCCTGCGCTTTGAGGCGCTCAAGCCGGAATTGTCCGGGGCGTGGGACGCGCCCGGGGAGCCCCGCCCGTGGATCCCCCTGGAACCCGCCCTGGGAGGCCCGGAGGGACCCCCGCCCCCGGGCACGCTGAGGAGGACGTCATGACGGAAGCTCTGTTCGACAGCCTGAACCGGATCTGGCTCACCCTGCACGCCAAGGTCCTGCTGCTGGTCCCGCGGCTCCTGGCCGCGCTGGCCGTGTTCCTGGCCGGGCTGGTCCTGGGCGCCCTGCTGCGGGCCATCGTCCGGCGCAGCCTGAAGCTGGCCCGGTTCGACCAGCGCCTCGAGCGCTCCGGGCTGTCCCCCGCCCTGCGCCAGGCCGGCCTGGACTGGTCCCCCACCAGGCTGGCCGGGGGGGTCGCCTTCTGGGGCACCGCCCTGTCCGCCGGGATCTTCTCCCTCACCGCCCTGGAGATGCCCCTGCTGGACCGGATGATCGAGGCGTTCTTCCTCTACCTGCCCCGGGTGTTCGCGGCCGGGATCATCCTGGCCGCGGGCGTCCTGCTGGCCAACTTCCTGGCCCGGGCCGCCCTGCTCCTGGCCGTGAACGAGGACCTCCCCGCCCCCCGCCTGCTGTCCGGCACCCTGCGCCTGCTGCTGAACGCCCTGGCCGCGGCCATGGCCCTGGAGCAGCTGGGCGTGGCCCGGGCCACCGTCACCGTGGCCTTCGGCATCCTGTTCGGCGCCCTCATGCTGGCCCTGGCCCTGGCCTTCGGGCTCGGCGCCCGGGACCTGGCCCGGGACTTCCTGGCCAAGCGCATCGCCCGGGACGAGGCGGGGCGGGAGGAGGACCTGAGGCACCTGTGACGGTTCAGCTGAACTGCCCCCGGAACACCGCCTTGATGTGCGCCAGCCGCGCCTCCAGCGCCTTCACTTCCTCGTCCGATCCCAGCTCCCGGGCCGCCTGGATGGCGTCGTAGAAGGCCTCCTTGGCGTCGCTGTAGCGGCCGGTGGCGTCCGAGGGCGAGGACGCGTCGTACATCCGGCCGTAGGCCTCCTCCCCCATCCGCCGACAGGCCTCCAGGCGCTCCCGGGCCCGCCGCCGGGCGTCCTCCTCCGGGGCCGGGGGTTCCTCGCCCGGCAGGGGGGGTTCCTGGTCCAGCAGGTGCATCAGGTCGCCCTCCACCGGCCGCAGCAGGTCCTTGGGCACCGCCGCCGACTCCGGCAGGAAGCGGTGCCGCTCCCCGTCCGCGTCCTCCAGGTACAGCGCGCCGCAGGCCGGGCACTGCCACACCTGGCGCGCCGGCCAGGCGCGCAGGGCCATGCAGGCGCGCTCCCGTTCCCGGGGAGGGGCCTCCGCGGAAGCCACCGCCTGGTCAACCGCATCCCAGAACGGCCACCACTCCCGCTCCGGCATGAGGTACCCCGCGTAGGAGCGGTCGTCGGTGGAATCCAGGAACCGGAACTGCCCGCAGGAACAGGTGAACACGACGCTGCCCATGGCATCTCCCACGCCGCCGGGGCGGATGCTCCAGCATAGCGCCTCCGGGGCGCCGCCTTTCACACCACCGTGTCCCTCGCCACCCCCACCATTGTCAAATGCAATCCGGGCCGGGCAGCAGGATGCGGAACCGGGCGCCTTTCCCGGGCTCCGAGAAGCACAGGGGGATGCCGTCGTGCCCCTTCACGATGGCCTGGACCATGGCCAGCCCCAGGCCGGTGCCCCCGGCCTTGGTGGTGAAGAACGGCTCGAAGATCCGGCCCTGGACCGCCTCGGGGATGCCGGGGCCGGTGTCCTCCACTTCCAGGAACAGGTACCGCCCCGGCGCGCGGCCGTAAGCCTCGGCCGCGGCCCGGTCCAGGTCCTCGGAGCCCGTGCGCAGGGTGATGGTGCCGGCTCCGGCGACGGCGTCCACCGCGTTGACCCCCAGGTTCAGGACCAGCTGCACCATCTGCCCGGGCTCGACCGTGACCGGCGGGAGGGCGGGGGCGAGTTCCAGCTCAAGGTCCACGCCGCGCCCCAGGGCATGCTTCAGGAGGCCGGCGGCCTCCTCCGCCAGCGCGTTCAGGTCCTGGGGGCTCCGCAGCACCTGCTGGTTCTTGCGGGCGAAGCTCAGGAGCTGGCGCGCCAGGTCCCGGGACCGTTCCGCGGCCCGGTTCAGGCGCACCAGGTTCCGGCGCTGGCTCTCGTCCAGCGGGAACGCCCCGATCATGTCCGCGAACCCCAGGATCGCCGAGATGTGGTTGCTGAAATCATGGCAGAGACCGCTCACCATGACCCCGGTGGCCTCGGCCTTCTGGCTCAGGATCAGCTGCTCCTGGGTGGCGTGGAGCTCGGACACGTCCTGCAGCACGCCCCATAACCGCCCGGGGCTCATGGCCATGGTCCAGCGGGTCCAGACCCAGGATCCGTCCTGGTGCCGCATCCGGCAGTCGAACCCGACCGCCTTCCCCGCCTGGCACTGTTTCTGCGCCGCGACGAACCGGTGCACGTCCTCGGTGTGGATGAGCCTCTCCACCAGGTCCGGCTCCCGCCGGAACTGGTCGGGACCGTACCCCAGCACCCGGGCCGCGGAATCCCCGAACACCCAGGTCCTCGATGGGAGCTCGCGCTTCCAGGGCACCACCTTGGCGATGCTGGCGGCTTCCAGGAGCGATTGCCGCTCCTCGTCGCCGGCCAGGAGGTCGGCCCATTCATCCAGTTCCCGGTGGGCCGCCGCCAGCTCCCGGGTGCGGTCCCGCACCCGCTGCTCCAGCTCCGCGTAGACCTGCACGTTCTCCATGGCCACCGCGGTGGTGTCCGCCAGGGCCTGGAGCAGCTCCACCTCCTCGGGGGTGGCCGCGTGGTGGGCGGACCAGTAGTTGCCGATGGCGCCCAGGGGCGCTGCCCTGCGGATCGGGACCATGACCAGGCTGTGCACGAAGGTGGGCAGGTAGGCGTCCACCAGGACCCGCGGGTCCGCGTAGATGTCCGGGACCACCGCGGCGGCCCGGTTCAGCATGGACCAGCCGCTGATGCAGGCCGACAGCGGGAAGCGCAGGCCCTTCCACAGGGGGGAGACGGCATCCTCGTCCACGTAGTGGCAGTGATCCCCGTCGCGCATGACGAAGGTGGCGCCGTCGGCGCCGGTCAGTTCCCGGGCCGCGTGGCGGACCACTTCCTGGACCGAGGCCACGTCCCGGCAATGGGAGAGGTCCTGGATGGCCTGGACCAGCCGGGCCATGCCTCGGTTGGCGGCGGCCGCATGGGCAAGCACGCCGGTGGCATCCATGCCCCCTCCGGGGTGGCCACGCTCGATGGGGTCCATAGGCGCTCCCGCCAAGAATCTTGCTCCAGCTCAACCAAGCGGGCAAAGAACCGAGAAAAACACGGGCTGGTCCGGCCTGGGACTCAACATTAACCAAGTATAGAGATTCTTGAAAGATACATTATCCACCGGGCCTGTGACTTGAGTCACATGCTCCGGGCGGGCTGGGACGGACCGCGCCCGGCGCTTCGCCGGGCCTGGATTTTCTTGAAAAAATGACTATTTTGATAGGAATTCCGACCGCCAGGGCCTGCTGTCGCCCCGGACCGGTCCCGGATTGGTTGTCTCCTTCCCCCTTCACGTCGAACCGGGAAAACGCATGAAACGGTCCAACTACGCCACGAGGTGTGAAATCTGCGGGTGCATCCGGTTCGGGAACCTGTGGATTCCCGAGCGTCGGGAGAAGCACCCGTCCTACACCTACGGCATCTGTCCGGTCTGCCGGCGGCAGGGCGTCCTGGCCGGTTGACGGTCCTCCGGTCCGGCAATGGCAGGGATCACGCCAAGGCCACCCTTAGCACTCGGTTATTGATAGCAGTCACGTGTGGTTAACACCGCCTTGCCCCGGGACCGGAAGGGACCGACCCTGGGGGACGTGAGGCCGGAACGTCCCGACCGCCCGCCCCGCACCGGAATCCCCGGAGCCCTCCCAGGCCTCCCGGTTCCGCTTCGCCCCCACCCATGCGAGGCGAAGGCGCCCTTCTGCGCCTCGCCGCGGCATGCCGGACCCGCGTCCTCCGGCCAGCGCCGGACCGGGACAGGTCCGCCTTCCCACCCCTTCTGGAGATTCGAAATGAAAACCTTCGCCTCGTCCTTCCGCCATCCCCTGGTCCTCCTGGCCCTCGCCGCCGGAACGGTCCTTCCCGCCGCCGGCATCCACACCTACGACGCCCAGGTGGTCCAGACCGCCGCCCAGTTGCAGCAGGCCGTCGCCGCCAAGGGCTGGGGCTTCCAGGTGGGCGTCAACCCAGCCATGCAGTACCCCCTGGAGACCCTGTGCGGCTTCAAGCCCGGACTCCAGCCGGCCTCCTTCCTGGCCCACGAGCCGGGCGGGTACGCTAACTACGAGATCGACGACGACGCCACCACCCTGCCGGCCCAGTACCTCGGCATCTTCAGCAGCGTCAAGGACCAGGGCCAGTGCGGCAGCTGCTGGGCCTTCTCCACCATCGGCAGCGTGGAAGGCGCCCACCTCAAGGCCCACGACGCGAAGAACGGCTACGTGGACGCCTCCGGCGCCATCCACTACAGCAGCGCGGCCCCGGCCCTGTCCGAACAGCAGGTGGTGTCCTGCAACCCGTTCGGCTTCGGCTGCCAGGGCGGCAACTTCGCCTTCGACATGCTGATGCCGTCCAACGCGGGCCAGCAGGGCTACTACATGGGCGCCATCCCGGCCGCCTCCTTCCCCTACGTGGCCCAGGCCGTGGCCTGCTCCGTCCCCGCCAGGGCCACCTACACCCCGGTCCTGAAGTGGGGCTACGTGGGCAGCAGCCAGGGCACCCCCTCCGTCACCGCCATCAAGACCGCCATCTACAAGTACGGCGGCGTCTCCGCCTGCGTCTACGCCGACCAGTACTTCCAGGGCTACACCGGCGGCGTCTTCACCAGCACCGACCGCTGGAGCCAGTGCAACCACGCCATCCTGCTGGTGGGCTGGGACGACACCAAGGGCGCCTGGCTGCTGAAGAACTCCTGGAGCCCGTCCTGGGGCATCGACGGGTTCATGTGGATCAAGTACAGCGCCAACAGCGTGGGCTACGCGGCGGTCTGGGTCACCGCGAGCTGACGGGCGGCAGCCGACAGCATTGAACCGGGAAGCGCCGGCGGCCTGACCAGGGCCGCCGGCGCTTCGGCCGTCGTACCCGATTCGGCGAGGAGCGGCCCCCGGAGGGCGGTCAGTTCCCGGCCGGCTGGTAGTCGGGAGCGAAGGTCACCTGGATCTTCTGGTTCAGCCGGGCCAGCGCCGCGTCGCGGGCGACCTGCGTCTGCTTGCGTTTCCAGGCGTCGGGCAGCTGGCCCTTGACCTGGTCGAAGGGCGGCACGCCGGCCGGGTTGTTGCCGGCCTTGGCCTGGGCCGCGAGCTCATCGTAGAGGGCCCGGAGCTGGGCTTCGGTGGGCTCGGACTTGTCCGTCGCCCGTTCGACCAGGACCTGGAAATAGGCATTGGCCCGGGCGGAAGTGATCTCCAGCTGGGCCCGGGGATCCCGGTCCAGCCGCTTGGCCTTGACCATCTGCATCAGGGCGTTCTGGTTGGTTGCCATGCAGTTCCGGCATTCCATGGACACCCCTGGTTCCCGCATCCTGAGCGGCTTTCGTCCAGGTTCCGGCGTATCAGGACCCCGAGGACGGCGGCACGCGGCCCCGCGCGTTCACCGCGTGGTCGAGCCGCTATGCCCAGCCCTGCCGTTCCCCGCGGGGCCGGTGCCGCCCTTGCCGCCCTGGCCTCCGCCCTTGGGCCCGCTGCCGCCGTTGCCGCCGTTCCCCCCGCGGCCGTTGCTGCTGTTGCCGCCGTTGCCCGCATTGCCCCCCCGGCCCGAACTGCTGTTGCCACCGTGACCCCCGTTGCCGCCGTTCCCGGCGTAGGCGACGACGGGTGCCGCATACACGAGCACCGCTGCCAGCAGCAGCGACTTCCTGACCCACATGAGCAGACTCCTTGGATTCAAAGATGTTGAGTTGAAAATGCGCCAGTTCCTCCAGGATCCTTCTCCCGCAAGGCGGGGTCCGGAAGGAAGGGGGAGGGATCCAGGTGGGCGGGGCGGCTTTCATGGTCGGGTCCTCGGCTGGGGGGCATGGCGGGCCCCGGACGGGAATACACGGCGTTTCTTCCTTGCTGGTTGATTGGGTGCCCTGGCGCGCCCGATGTTCCAGCAACGGGAATTTAATGCACAAAATTATTCAATAAAGTCATGACGATATCATGACAACCCAGAACGAAAGCCGCCGGTCCTGCGGGCAGCGCCGCCGATCGCCGGCCAGGGTCTGGAACACCGGGAGGCAGGGTCGCGGTACCTCCCTGCCGAGGCTCGAGGCCCGCCGGGTCTGTCCTCGGTACATCCGTTCGGGGGATGGAAAAGATTTGCTGATGGTGGCTTCTGAAGCTTCGATGGCGCTTGAGCGGCCACTTGATCCATCCAGTACCTTGCCCGGATTGGCAATTTGGAGCGAGGCCCCCAACCTGAACGGATACTCCCCGGTGTACCATGGCTTCCGCCACCGCTCCCCAGCCGGCCCGAGGGCATGGGCGCCCCGGACGCCGGAGGACGCCCCTTCCACCAGGGCGGAACCCGGGGCGGGCCATGGAGGTCCCGATGCACATCGTCCATGTCCAGGTCCACGTGAAACCCGAAGCGGTGGAGGCCTTCAGGACCGCCACCCTGGCCAACGCCGGCGCCAGCGTCCGGGAGCCGGGCGTCGCCCGCTTCGATGTCGTCCAGCAGGTGGACGATCCGACCCGCTTCGTCCTGGTGGAGGTCTACCGTGCGCCCGAGGACCAGGGGCGGCACCGGGAGACCGCGCACTATGCCGCCTGGGCCGCGGCGGTGGCCGGGATGATGGCCGAGCCCCGCTCCGCGGTGAAATTCGCCAACGTGTTCCCGGCGGACGAAGGATGGTGAGCCGGTTCGAATTCGCCACCGCCCAGCGGGTGGTCTTCGGCCCCGGGGTGGTGCGGGAGGCGGGAGACCTGGCCGCGGCCATGGGTCGCCGGCCGCTGGTGGTGACCGGGCGGGACCCCGCCCGGTGCCGGCCGGTGCTGGACCAGCTCCAGGCCCAGGGACTCCGGGCGGCGCTGTTCACGGCCGCCTCCGAACCCACGGTGGAGGATGCCCGCCGGGGCGCGGCCCTGGCCCGGGCGGAGGGGGCGGACCTGGTGCTGGCCTGCGGCGGCGGCAGCGTGCTGGACGCCGGCAAGGCCATCGCCGCCCTCGCCGCCCAGGAGGACGACCTCATGGCCTACCTGGAGGTGGTGGGCCAGGGCCGGCCCCTGGAGCGGACGCCCCTGCCGGTGATCGCCATCCCCACCACCGCCGGCACCGGTTCCGAGGCCACCCGCAACGCCGTCCTGGCCTCCGGGGAGCACGGCGTGAAGGCCAGCCTGCGCCACCCGGCGATGCTGCCCAGGGTGGCGCTGGTGGACCCGGAACTCACCCTGGGGCTGCCGCCGGAACTCACCGCCAGCACCGGGCTGGACGCCCTCACCCAGCTCATCGAGCCCTACCTCTCGTCCCGGGCCAACCCCCTCACCGATGCCCTGTGCCGGGAGGGCATCCGCCGCTCCGTGGGCTCCCTGGAGCGGGCCTGGGCCTCCGGCCGGGACCTGGAAGCCCGGAGCGACCTGGCCCTGGCCAGCCTGCTGGGCGGCATGGCCCTGGCCAACGCCGGCCTGGGCGCGGTGCACGGACTGGCGGCGCCCCTGGGCGGCCTGTTCCCCGTGCCCCACGGGGTGGCCTGCGCGGCCCTGCTGCCCCACGTGCTCCGGGCGAACCTGGCCGGGTGCCCTCCCGGACACCCCGCCCATGCCCGCTTCGCGGACCTCGCCCGGCTCCTCACCGGCGACCCCGCGGCGGCGCCCGAGGCCGGCGTGGCCTGGGTCGCCGGCCTCGTGGAGCGGCTGCGGGTGCCCCGCCTGGGCCGCTACGGCCTCACCGCCGCCGCGCTGCCGCAGGTGGCGGAGCGCGCCCTGGCGGCCAGCAGCATGAAGGCCAATCCGGTGCCGCTGGACCGGGAGGCCCTGACGGAGATCCTGGCCCACGCGCTTTGACCCGGAGGCTGGCCTTCAGTCCTGGTGCCCCGCCTCCACCATCGCGGCCAGGAACAGGTCCAGGACCCGGCCGGCCTCCTCCCGGTCCAGCCTTAGCTCCACCTGCAGCACGGGCTCCCGGTCCTCCTCGTCCGTGGTCAATTCCAGGATCACCTGCCTGCCGGCGGTCGAAACGTCCAGCTCCCAGCGGCAATCCCAGCCGGAGGTGCCCTTGTGGCAGATCCGCCGTATTTCGCCCGAAGGCACCCGCACGCTCATAGGTTCACCGTTTGCAAAAAGCATAGGTCCAGCCCGGAGGATTGCCAGCGGCGGCGGGGCATCCTGCTCGATGTCCACCCCAAGGCGCACGCGGCCCTGCCGGAGATCCTGGTGGCCTTCCGGGGGGCAGGAATCGGATGGACGGGCTTCAGGGCCTTGGACCAGGGGCGGCAGGCCGTGGGCCCTCAGTCACTGGAATCAGGCCTTTCCTGGCTTTCCGGAGCGGCCGGGGCCTCCGGGGAGCCCGGCACCATCCCAGGGGCCTCCGGTGCAAGGTCCTTGGTGAGTTTCCTGGCCCGCTTCTCTTCCTGCTTCCGCTGGCGATCCAGATCCTTGCGTCGTTTCTCCCGCTGGTAGTTCACCTTGACCACGGGACCTCCTAAAAAAGAGACCCGCCACTTGCTACGGCGGCGGGTCTGAACCGTGCGCTGGATTTCGGTCTACAGCTTGGTGACGTTGACCGCCTGGGGTCCCTTCGGCCCCTGGGCGGAGTCGAAGCTGACCCGCTGGTTCTCGTCCAGGCTCTTGAACCCCGAGCCCTGGATGGCGGAGTGGTGGACGAACAGGTCCGCACCACCCCCATCAGGGGTGATGAAACCGAAACCCTTTTCGGCGTTGAACCACTTGACTGTGCCTTGATTGGCCATGATGTAATCCTGAATTCTTGTCCCCGGGAATAAACGCTGAATGCGAGTCGAGACAGGAACGGGCACAGCGAGCAGGGCCTGCACCGTGCGGGCCCGGTCCCCCACTATGGCACACCTCCGGACGGAAGGGTTACGGAAATATTTCGATCGGGGTGACTGAAGGCAATGCCGGAGGCACGTGACAGCGCGGGGAGGGGCAATCGAGTTTCCGGGTTCTGGCCTCGCCGCATCAGAAAGCCGCTCCAGTCGGCTGTTTCCGGGTGAAGCCAGGCAGCAGGGCCTTCCTGGCCCAGGCCCCGAAGCCCGTGGTCGGTTCGGGCCAGCGGTAGCGGGTGAGTCGCATGTTGGGTTGGGCCATGCGGTCCCACAGCGCCGTCCGGAGGGCCTGGAACCCCGCCACGGCCAGGCCGGCCAGGGACAGCGCCCGGGAACCCAGGGGCATGGGCCCCAGGATTTCCTGGAAGGCCTGGCTCAGGGCCGCCACCCGCTCCCGCTCCAGGGGGTTGTGGGCGAAGCACCGGAGGGTCGGGAGCAGCAGGCGGAGGCGCTGGGCATGCTCCCGCACCTGGGCACGCCGGATGGCCAGCCAGGGGTCGGTCCGGGCGGGCCCTTCCAGGGTGACGAGTCCGCGCAGCGCGGTCTGGGCCAGGCGCAGGATGGAGGCGGAATTGCGGTCGTACTCCTGGCGGAAGGCGTCGCCCAGCAGGCGCCGGGCTTCCGGGGAACTGAACCGGGGGTGCCGCCAGTTGAGGTTGTGCTGGCCGTGCCATTCCTCATAGGGCAGTTCGAGGTCCAGCAGCCCGCGGGCCTTGAATTCCTGGTACAGGGCGGTGACGGGCATGGCCGTGAACATCATGAACTGGGTCATGTCCGCTTTCAGTTCGATCATGAAGTCGATGTCTTCCTGGATGTTCTCCGGGGTGTGGTGCTCCAGGAACAGGATGCCCGAAGCGAGCACCGGGATGCCGTAGTCCCGCAGGCGCCGGACCAGGCCCGGGAGGTCCCGCCCCTGGTTCTTGGCGTAGGTCTCGCGCTTGGACTCGGCCCCGAGCCAGACGAAGTCCACGCCCAGACGCACCATGTTCTCCACGCCGAAGCTTTCGATGGCCTCGGCGGAGGAGAACAGGCCGAAGCGGAAGGGCCGCTGGTGGTATTCCATCAAGGCGAGCAGCTCCCGGGCGCGTCCCTCCTGCTTGAAGAAGTTCTCGTCCATGACGAAGAAATCTTCGGCGCCCAGGTCCCTGGCGATGCGGCAGGCGTTCCAGAACAGTTCCGCCCCGGTCTCGAAAAAGGCGGTGTAGGCCTTGCCGAAGAAGTGGGAGGTGGCGCAGAACCGGCAGCCATTGACGCAGCCGACCCCAGGCACCAGCAGACCGCCCTTGCCCGCGTAGGGGATCCCGAAGACCCGCTTGCGGTCGGAGGAGGGGATCGAGGGGTGGACGATGGGACGGTCCGGATCCTCGCCCAGGTGCTGCCGGAGCCAGCGGATGCCTTCGCCCTTGACCACGTGGTCGCAGGGGATGAGCTGTTCCACCCCTTCGATGGCGGCCCCGTGGCCTCCCAGGACGATCTCCGCTCCGGGCTGGAGGGTCCGCACCAGCCGGGCCATTTCCCGGGCTTTGATGAAGTTGGGGGCGATGAAGCTGATGCCCACCAGGTCGAACGGCTGCCGCTTGAGGATCCGGATGAAGTCCCGCCGACTCGGGAAGTCCAGCACCTGGACCGGGCTGTCCACGTTGGCCGCCAGGAAATAGAGCCCGAACGAACGGTGCTGGACGCGCAGGGAAGCCATCCCCTGGGCCTTGGTGACCTGGTTGTGGAACAGTTCCATGATGTTTTCCTTCCGGCCCCACGCATCGTCCACCCCGTAGGGGCCGAACACGGACGTCAGGAGAATGTGCTTGGTCATGACCGCTCCAAGGCCAGGGTAGGCCCTGGGCTGTGGGCGTTCGAAAAAGTATTGTAAAATTGCAGATATCGGCCCCAAACCCATGTTCAAGGATTTCCTCAGACTCTGGATCCGGATCACGCTCGGCTCGGTGTTCTGGATCATCGCCGTGCAGGTGGCCTGGGCCATGCTGCTGCTGCTCTGGATCCTGGCCTACGTGAAGCTGCACGCAGCCACGGCGGCGCCCAGCCTCATGGCGTTCTGGGGCGGCCTGGGCTTCCTGGCGCTGCTGATCTTCGGGGTGAACGTCCTGGTCATCCACTATGCCCGCCAGACCGCCCACAACCAGGTGGTCAAGGACTTCGTGTCCCGGGTGAGCCACGACCTGCGCTCGCCCCTGGCCTCGGTGAAGCTGCACCTGGAGACCCTGCTCAAGCGGGAGCTCAGCCCGGACCAGGCCCGGTCCTGCCTGGACGCCGCCTGGCAGGACCTGGGCCGCCTGGAGAAGAGCATCGAGGGCATCCTCATGGCCTCGCGCCTGGACCGCCAGAAGCTGCAGGTGGACCTGCAGCCCCTGGATTTCGGCGATTTCCTGGGGCGCTACCTGACCCGCATGCGGGAGGTGGTGGAGGGCAACGGCGGCCACCTGCAGTTCGGCGCCCTGCAGGACCTGTCGATCCAGGCGGACCCCGCCATGGTGGAGAAGATCCTGGACAACCTGCTGGACAACGCCCTCTGCCACTGCCCGCCGGGCGTGCACATCCGGGTCGCCCTGGCCCGGAAGAACCGCCTGGCCCTGCTGACCGTGGCTGATGATGGGCCGGGGATCGCCCCCCGTGACCGGGTGAAGATCTTCCGGCTGTTCTACCGTGCCGCGGCCGCGCACGGACGCGGCACGGGCCTGGGGCTGTTCATCGCGGCCAGCCTGGTGCGGGCGCATGGGGGCCGGATCTGGGTGGAATGCCCGGGCGTGGGCAGCGCCTTCCAGGTGGCCCTGCCCCTGGGGGAGGAAGGAGGCGGGCACCCTTGAAAAAGCGCATTCTGCTGGTGGAAGACGAGATCCAACTGGCCAAGGGTCTGCGCCTCAATTTCGAGCTGGAGGGCTACGAGGTGGAGTGGGCCGCCAATGGCCAGGCGGCCCGCCGCGCGCTGGCTGCCGGTCTTCCTGATCTCCTGGTCCTGGACGTGATGCTGCCCGATGTGAGCGGGTTCCAGCTCCTCCAGGAGGCGAAGCGGATGGATGTGCGCCTGCCGGTGCTGGTCCTGACCGCCTGCGCGGGGGACGAGGACCGCATCATGGGCCTCAGCCTGGGAGCCGACGACTACCTCACCAAGCCCTTCAACCTGGAGGAGCTGATCCTGCGGGTGCGCGGCATGCTGCGGCGCGGCGAGTGGTACCAGGAGCCCCTGCCCGCGACCATCGACCTGGGCCCCTGCGTGCTGCACCCTACCCGGTCCGAGCTGGAACGGAACGGTTTGGCCACCCTGTTGACCGAACGGGAACTGGCCCTGCTTCTGCACCTGTGGCGCAAGCGGAACCAGGTGGTCAGCCGCAAGGAACTGCTGGTGGAAGTGTGGGGCTACGCGCCGGAAGTGGAGACCCGGACGGTGGACATCTTCATCAGCCGGCTGCGCCGCCTGCTGGGGGACGATCCGGAGGCGCCACGCAGGCTGCAGACCTTGCGCGGGCAGGGCTACCTGCTGGTCCAGGAAGATCGATAGGTCCAGCCCGCCGGCACCCGCGCCTCGCCTGGCGGTGCCTGCTTCAGCGCATGGCTTGATGCGCCGCCTGCCCCTGCCCAGGGGCTGGTTCTACCAGGCGCTGGCGGCCCAGGACCGGGCGCTGGCCCAGCTGCAGGCGGCCGTGGACGCCCCCGGGAAGCGGATCACGGCATTGCGGGACCGGGACCTGCGGCGGCCCGTGAGCACCAGGTCCACCGTCTGCACCGCCTATACGCAGGCGTCGAAGGCCTTCCGGATCCGGGCTTCGGGTGTTTCCCGCCGGCACCCCGCCAGCAGGGCTGCGGAGAAAAGGGCCTGGAGCAGCCGGTGGCGCACGGATGCCTCGCGGTTCGAGGGAACCAGCATAGCCGAGCGGAACGGCTCCGGGGCAGGGAGGTCGGGCCCCGGGAGAACGGTCCGGGGGACTGGGCTCGGCCGAAACAAAGGGGCGGCAAGGCGGGGGTTCAGAAGTTTTGGCGGCAGGAGGGTGGTTTCTTGGACGGCCGATCTGCCCGAAGGTCAGCGGGTCATCCACGACCGGCTGCGCAGGGTGAAGAAGGCCGTGGGGTAGATCCAGAACAGGGCGAAGAAGAAGAAGTAGCCGTAGAGCACCTCCAGCAGGAAGTTCCAGGATCGCTCGCTGTGGAGGTAGTAGAGGGTGTTGAGCAGCGCCACCACCCCGACCAGCTCGAGCATCCGCGGCAGGACGGCGGGGTGGTGCAGGATCACGTGGGCGGAGAGCACGTAGCCCAACAGCCAGACCGGAAACTGCATATTGGCCATGCAGGTGTCGAGGCCGGCGATCAGGCGCGCGCGCCAGGGGCGCCGCCAGACGATCCGCACCAGGTGCAGTTCCTCCCGGATGAAGCTGCGGTCCCACCGCAGGTACATCCGGCACAGGCGCTGGTAGGTGGAGGGCACGGTGGTGTGCACCACCGCGGGCCGCTGGTAGACCGTGTCGTAGCCCCCGGGGAGGATGAAGTTGGTGAGGGCGCGGTCCTCGCCGATGGTGCAGGACTGGCCCAGGAAGGTCTGCTCGAGCCAGGGCTGAAGCACCGCGCGGACCACCTTCATGCGGTAGGCGGAAAGGGCTCCCGGGCAGCAGTACACCGTCCCGTAGGTGGACTGGGCCGCCCGCAGGAAATCGAAGGCGATGATGAAGCGCACGTGCAGCATGCGCGGAAGCATCCCCCTTCTGTTCTTCACCACCACCTTGCCGGCCACCGCGCCGACCTTCGGGTCCCGGAAGGGCCCGGCGATGGCCAGCAGAGTCCTGCGTTCGATCACGCTGTCCGAGTCGATGGTGACCAGGATCTCCCCCCGGGCGCGGCGGATGCCTTCCGCCAGCGCGGCGCGCTTGCCGCGGTTGGCCGGGAAGCGCACCGCCTGGACCCTGCCCGGGTGGCGCGCGCAGGCGGCCTGGACGTGCTCCCAGGTATCGTCCCGGCTGCCGTCGTCCACGGCGATGATCTGCAGGCGGTCGCGGGGATACTCGGCGCGGGCCACGGAATCGATGGCCTCCCCCACCTCGGCCCCTTCGTTGTACGCGGGGATCACCACGGTCAGGGACGGCGCGCTGTCCGGGCGCGCGAGCGGGAAGGGCCGGTAGCGGAACCAGAGGAGGGTCCTGAAACCGAGCACCGCCATGCCCAGGGCTCCCCACACCCGGCTGGGCAGGGCGAACATCCGCGACCAGTGGGTCGCCTCAAGGGCTTGCAGGATCGGCCGCAGCCCGGGGCCGGCGAGGCCGAAGGCGACGAAGGACGCGAAGCCCAGGAAGATCGCCCCGCGGATGATCCAGGTCCAGCGGTCCGTCCCGGCCCGGCCGGATGGAACCCCCTTTCCCGCGAGGATCCCGACGCTGGCGGGCCGGTATTGCACGGTTGTCATCATCCAGTGCCCGGATGCACCGGGCGATTCCTGGCCGCCATCGCCGTGTTTGCTGGAAGTCTTGTGAACGCAGTGCTTCCACCAATCCGCTGGGAGGATGGCGAGGCGCTGGCCCGCAGGGCTGGGAGCGGTCGGGAATCCCATGACAGCGGAAGGTTAATGGTTTTATCCAGCTCCAAAAGACTTGAAATTGAAAATATTTCCTATATAGTCCTATGAACGTCAGCACTTATGACAGCATTGTCATTCGTAGCGCAACGCCTCGATCACATCCAGCCGCGCCGCCTTGAGGGCCGGCAGGAGGCCGGCGGCGACGCCCACCAGGGCGCTGAAGCCCAGGCCCAGCGCCACCGCCCAGGACTCGGCCAGGGCAGGCAGGGCGAGGAACCGCTTCAGGAACCAGATGGCCAGGTGGGAGCACGCCACTCCCGACAGCCCGCCCAGGAGGGCCAGCAGGACCGCCTCGGTGAGGAACTGCCGGAGGATCAGGTTGCGGGTCGCCCCCAGTGCCCGGCGCACCCCGATCTCCCGGGTCCGCTCGGTGACGCTCACCAGCATGATGTTGGAGATGCCGATGCCGCCGACCACCAGGGAGATGCCGGCGGCCATGGCGAGGAAGGCGGTGAGCACGCCGGACTGCTGGTCCTGGAGTTTCACCAGGTCGTCCTGCTTGCGGATCAGGAACGGGTTCTCGGCGTTGGCCGGCAGGCGCAGCCGCTGGCGGAGCAGGGCGGTGATCTCCAGCTCGGCCAGGTCCGATTTCCCGGCCCGGGCGCTCACCAGGATGTTCTGGATCCGGTCTGCCCCCTGCAGCCGGCGCATGACCGTGGTGTAGGGCGCCACCACCAGGTCGTCCTGGTCGCCCAGCATGCCGGCGCCCTTGGCTTCAAGGACGCCGATCACCTCGAAGGGGACGGAGGAGATGCGGATGGTCCGCCCCAGCGGATCCTCCCCCGCGGAGAACAGGTTGTCCCGCACGGTGGTGCCCAGGAGGCAGACCTTGGCCAGCCCCCGCACTTCCTGGTCAGTGAAGAAGCGGCCCCGGGCGACCTCCCAGCCGCGGATCCTGGGGAACTGCACCCCCGAGCCCTGGATGGTGGTGAAGTAGTTGTTGCTGCCGTGGACCACCGTGCGGTAGGTGCGGTTCTGCGGGGTCGCCGCGAGCACGCAAGAATCCCCGAGTTCCCGTTCGATGCGCTGGGCGTCCGATTCCAGCAGGACCGGCAGGCTGCCGAGGCCCAGCGGTCCCATCCGCGTGTTGCTGGAACTGCCGCCGCCGTTGAAGACCGTCACCATGTTCGCGCCGGTGCTCTGGATGAGCGCGTCCGAGGCCAGGCGGGAACCCTCGCCGATGGCGATCATGGCGACCACCGCCCCCACTCCGATGACGATGCCGAGCATGGTGAGCAGGGCCCGGAGCCGGTTCCGGGCGATGGCGGCCAGGGCCATCTTCAGGCTCTCCAGGAAGGTCATGGGAGGCCCTCCACGGCCGGGGCGAGGCCGCCCGTCACCGGCGCGCCCCGCCCAGCAGGGGCTGGCCCCCGAGGGCCGCCGGCTTCCGGTAGTCGTCGGCGCCGGTCAGGACGGCCATGCCGTCGACCACCCCATCGCCCTTCACCTCGATGTACTGCTCGTCGGTGGCGCCGGTCTCGACCGGGACGGCCCTGGGCCTGCCGTCCTCCAGGACCCAGACCCGCTCCGCGCGTTCCGCCACCTGGCCGCGCCCGGGCACGCCCACCTGGGAAGAGCGGCCGGGCTGGCCCGGAGTGGCCGCGTGGGCCGCGTTCGGGGCCCAGCCGTGGAGGCCGGGACGGCCGGTGTCGTCGCTTTCCGGGGGCTGGAACGGAGCCGGATCGAACCGCAGGGCCGCCGCGGGGACCCGCAGCACCTTCTGCCTGCGGCGGGTGACGATGGAACAGTCGGCTGTCATGCCGGGGAACAGCGCCAGGTCGCCGCGGTAGACCGGGCTTCCGGGCGGCATGTAGCGGGCGGTGGTGCGTTCCAGCTCCCCGGCGGAGCTGGCCGTGGCGTCCTCGCCGGGGCGGGCCTGGTTGTCCACCTCCATGACGACGTTGTAGGTCACCACGTTGTTGGTGACCACCGGGTTCAGCTGCACCTCGCTCACCACCCCGCGGAACTGGGTATCGGGATAGGACTCCACCGTGAACGAGGCCGGCTGCCCCACCCGCACCTGGCCGATGTCCGCCTCGTCGATGGCCACCTGCGCCTTCAGCCTGGAAAGGTCCTGGGCGATGATGAACAGGTTCGGGGTGGCGTAGCTGGCCGCCACCGTCTGCCCCACGTCCACCAGCCGGGCCACCACCACGCCGTCCACCGGGGCGCGGATGGTGCAGTAGCCCAGGTTGGTGCGGGCCGTCGCGAGGGTCGATCTGGCCGCCTTCAGGCCGGCCAGGGCCACCTTGCGCGCCGTGTCGACCGCATCCAGGTCGTTGTCGGAGACCAGCCTGGCTTTCCAAAGGGCGAGGTTGCGGCGGTACACCGTTTCGGCGTTGGCGCTGGTGACGGTGGCCTGCTCCAGTCCGGCCTGGGCCGCGTCGAGGGCGATGCGCCAGGGGGTCGGGTCGATCTGGGCGATGACCTGGCCCTTCTTGACCAGGCTGCTGAAGTCGGCGCTGAGGGAGGTCACGACACCGGACACCTGGGTGCCCACCGGCACCTGGATCAGGGCGTTGATGGTGCCGGTGGCCACCACCCGCTGGGTGATGTCGCCCCGGTCGACCTTGGCGGTCCGCCACCGCACCGGCTCCCCGGCCTTGCGCAGGACCAGCGAGCCTGCGCCGGCAAGGATCAACATGGCCGCTGTCAGCCAGACTTTTCGTTTCATGGTCTTCCCGAGTGCCAAATGGCCGCAGGATCCTGGGCCAGCGGTGCTGCGCAGGCACGGGGATCGATGGCCTCTTGGGTCAATGGATTCGGTCCGGTCCCAGGTTGTTGTTCGAGGGCCGAACCTTATCGGCACAGGGTAGGCCGAATCCCCGGCCGGGCAAGGCTGCCCAGGCGTCCATCCGGCGGGCTTTCCCCGTCCTCTCCAGGGCGGGGCCCGGCCACGGGCGAACACATGCCCCGCGCGGGTGGGACGAATCAGGGGCGGGAACGCCGGGAAGCGGCGGAAAAAAAGCCGGGATTTGCCAAGGTCACATGACGGGAATGTCATCCACGGGCCCGATCCTGGTGCTGGCCATCGCCGTCACCGGTGCCGTCCTCGGCCCCGGGCGATCCCAGCCGGTGATCTGGAAGCCCTGCCTGGAGCAACTGTAGTCGAACTCGCGCATGTCAGAATGGAGCCGGATGGTGACCCCATGACCGGCACGCTCCACTCGCTCTTCTTCAGCCCCACGGACGGCACGGCGAAGCTGGTGCGTGCGGTGACGGAGGGATTCGGCCATGGAGCCGTGGCCCACGACATCACCCTGCCCCTGGGCCGTGACACGGGCCTGGCCTTCGAGCAGCGGGATGCCGTGGTCATCGGCGTGCCGGTCTACGCGGGCCGGGTGCCCCCGACGGCTGCCCGGTACCTGGACCGGGTCCGGGGGAACGGTGCCTGCGCGGTGCTGGTCGGGGTCTATGGCAACCGGGCCTTCGAGGATGCCCTGCTCGAACTCCGCGACCTGTGCCTGGGCCGCGGATTCCGCTGTCTGGCGGCGGGCGCCTTCGTCGCGGAGCATTCCTACACGGCCGAGGTGGCCACCGGCCGCCCCGACCGGGAGGATCTGCGGTCGGCCCGGACCTTCGGCGCCGAGGCCGCCGCGAAACTCCGTCACCACCCGGGTCCGGCAGGGCTGCCGGCACTGTCCGTCCCGGGCAACTTCCCCTACAAGGACCTGGCACCGAGGGTGGCCATGGCCCCCGGCACCGGTGAGGACTGCGCCGGGTGCCTCACCTGCGCGGAGCACTGCCCCACGGGAGCCATCAGCTTCGAGGACCCGCACCAGGTGGACCCCGACCGCTGCATCCGCTGCTGCAGCTGCGTGAAGCGCTGCCCACTGAAGGCCAAGTCCTTCCATCATCCGGTTTTCCTGGAACGGAGGGCGGCGCTTGCCGCCACCCTGAGCCGCCTGCGCCGGGAACCGGAGTTCTTCCTCTGACCGGCGCCACCCGGCTGCCGGCGCCGGAGCCGGCCGGGACCTTCCGCGCTAGAGCGGAGGAAAGCACGGCGCCGGCGCTCTGAGCCAGGCCCGCAGATCGGCCAGGACCTTGGCGACGACCGGCGGCCAGGCATCGGACGCCGATTGCCGGTACAGCCGCATGCCGGGGTACCAGGGACTGTCGCTCCGGCCCAGCATCCAGCGGAAATCCGGCACGATGGGCAGCAGGACCAGGGTCGGGATGCCCAAGGCTCCGGCCAGGTGGGCCAGCGCGGTATCTACGGTGATCACCCGGTCCATGGCCAGGAGGGCATGGGCCGTATCGCTGAAATTGCCCATCAGGGGCCCCAAGTGCACCAGCCCCGGCAGCGGCGGCGCCTCCTTGGCCCCCAGCTGGAAGCTGTACCAGGCCACCCCCGGCAGGCTGGCCAGCGGTGCCAGGGCGCCGAGCGCCAGGGACCGCTCCCTGTCCCGGAGGTGGGTCGGGCTTCCGGCCCATTGGATGCCGATGCGGCGCCGGCCCGCCCCGACGGCCAGGGCCTGGTCGAGGCCCTGGCGGTGCGGCACCGTTGCGGGCACCCGCAGGTACGGTACCGGCGCCGGGATGGAGGCCAGGTCGGTGCGGAACAGGTGGGGCACGGTGAAATCGTGGGGCGGGATCGGATCCAGGTTCGGAACCACCAGGTCGACCCCCGGGCAGGTGGCCACCAAGTCCGCCAGCTCCCGCTGCACCAGGAGCACCACCCGCCCGCCCCGGGCCTTGGCCAGGGCGGCGTAGCGCACGAACATCAGGGTGTCGCCGAAGCCCTGCTCCCAGTAGATCACCAGGGTCCGGCCGGGAAAGGGCGCACCGTCCCAGTCCGGCTTGGACCAGTTGTAGACCGCGGGCCGGCCGGGGATGCGCAGACGGGCTTCGTACAGGTCCCAGCCCCGGGGCATGTCCCCGTAGAGCAGGCACAGATGGGCTTCCTCGTCGTCCCGCTGGGGTCCGGGCGGCTCCAGCCCCAGCAGAGGCAGGGTCACCCGGCGCAGCTCGGACCAGTCCCCCTGGTTGGCGGCCACCACGCGCAGCTTCATCCAGGCTTCCCGGTTCCCGGGCTCGCGCGCCACCAGCCGCTCCAGCAGCTGCCGGGCCTGGGCCCACTGGCGGCGCTGGATCAGACCGTCCACTTGGCCCAGCTGCGCCGCCCCGGGCGCCCGCGCCACCGTCGCCGCGGCCGACTAGGGCTGGGACGGCCGGGTGGTGCCGGGAGCCCCCAGGGCCCGGGCCAGACCCAGGAGACGGGCATGGTCCGGGAAGGCCGCCAGCCCCTGCTCCAGCACCGCCTTGCCCGGACCGGTATGCCCGGATTTGAGCAGAAAACCCGCGGCCAGGGCCCGATCCAGCCCCGCCCGGGCCTCCTCGCGGCGGCCCAGGGCCCCTGGCCCAGCGCCCGGCGGATGGCCCCATGGTCCCGGACGTCCACGGTCTCGTCCGGTTCCAGCGCCAGCACCCAGTCGCCGGTACAGAGCCGCAGGCTCTCGGCGCGGGCGGCGGCGAACCCATGGCCCCGGGGGCAGCTGCCCACCCGCGCCCCACAGGCCTGGGCCATGGCCACCGTGCCGTCCGCGGAGCCCAGATCCACCACCACCAGCTCGTCCACCAGGTCCCGCACCGATGCCAAGCATCGGCCTAGGATTATCTCATCCTGGAGGTACGGGCAGCGCCGGCAGTGGGCCGGCAGGGTCTCGCGCTTGGCCAGGCCGAACCGGACCTGGGCCGGGTCGAAGGCCAGGTCGCCCAGGCGCCAGGAAACCATGGTTTCGAATCAGTTCACCAGGACCCGGCCCAGGTCGGCCCGTTCCCACTCGTCGAACACCGCCACCAGGAAGGCGCCCCAGTCAATACCTATTTGCACAGGTCCGATAATTACTTTCTCATTCAGCTTAAAAAATACAAAAAAACGACCAGATTCAATCCCGGAGCGGCATTCGAGTGGTGGTTCTTCAGGGGCTCGAATCCTTGACCCTCTGAGTAAAAGTCTGTTTTTTGCACGTGGATACTCCTTGGTTCGATCCGGTATGGTTTGGTAAATATTTTTATTTTAATAATACGATACAGTTTCAAAACGGTTGGATTCGGTAACCGCTGATTTGGCTTGTGGCGATGGTGTGGCGACGGTCGTATACTTCAGCCATCAGATTCAACCCACAGGTGAGCCATGGCCAAGTCCGCTGGAGTCTCCACCAAGGCGGAAATCGAGGCCCTGTTGCCCAAGGCGACCACCTATCCGGTTCCGCTGGTGCCTAAGCGTGGAGAGGGTGTCCGGGGGCTCTACGTCCAGGTGACGCCGGCCGGCTTCAAGTCCTTTGTCCTTCGGTTCCGGCTCCTTGGACGGCAGAAGACCCTCACCCTTGGGGCCTTCCCGGACACGTCGATTGAGCAGGCCACCAGGAAGGCCCTCGCGAGCTGGAACGACATCCGGGACGGCAAGAACCCCTCTGAGCAGAAGCGGGACGAGCGGAAGGCTTCCACGGTCAAGGAACTCGTCGGACGTTTCGAGCGGGAACACCTGGACATCAATCCCGGCAAGGGGTGGGCCGACGAATCCAAGCGTCTCCTAAAGAAACACATCCTCCCTGCCCTGGGTTCCAAGCGCGTCAAGGACGTGGAACCCTCCGACGTGGCTGAACTGCTGTTCCGGCTCCGGGAAAACACTCCCACGCTTGCCAACCGGGTCCGCTCCGTCTGCTCCAAGATGTTCGCCAAGGCGGAGTTGTGGGGCCTGCGTCCCAGTGGATCCAATCCCGCACGCGGGCAGGACCGGGCGGATGAGAAGAAGAAGGATCGTCACCTGTCCGACCGAGAGATCGTGGCCCTCGGGGACGCTCTGCGGGCGCTGGACCCGACTCCCGAAGGCAATGAACGCCCCAAGGGCCTGCCGGAACCGGAGGACCCGCAAGCCCTCCTGGCCATCCGCCTGCTTCTGCTCACCGGGATGCGGAAGTCCGAGTTGATCGGAGACAAGGCCCGCGAGATCCCGGCTCTCGCCTGGACAGACGTGGACCTGGAAGCGGGCGTTCTGAGGCTCGCCCACCACAAGACGGTCAAGAAGGTGGGAGCCCGCCTCGTGCCCCTCAGCGCGTCGGCCATGGCCCATCTGGATTCCCACGATGAAAGGCTTGGCAATCCTCACGTTATCGTTGGCCGGCGCAGGGGAGAGAGTCTGGTCAACCTCCAGGACCCATGGGAGACCATCCGCAAGACTGTCACCCGGCTTCAGGAGAAGGCCAAGGTACCGAAGAAAGCCCGAGTGAACATCGAGGATGTGACCATTCACGATCTCCGCCGGTCCTTCGCTTCGGTCGGGGCGCGGCTCGGGTATCCCATGCCCTTTATCGCCGGGCTCCTCGGTCACGCCGCCGACAGCGTGACAGAGATCTATGCCTGTGTTGGGACCGATCCATTGCACGAGGCCGCAGAAGTGATTGGTGCCCGGATTGCGGGGTTACTGGATGGCTCGATCAACCCGGAGAGGGAAGCCGCAGAGCGCCAGAAGGCCAAGGAGAATGTTCGTAAGGCAGAAGGAGTCGCTGCGCATGGAGCTTGAGGAACTGGAAGCTCTAGCACGGGAGATGGGAGCCCACGTTTTGTATATGGACATTCGGTGCGGCCTGTTTATCGGGCCATCAGTACCGCGTCCAAACTTTTTGCCGGAAAGCTTGCGGGGCCTTCCCGTGATTCTGCTCCCCGAGAAATCCACTCGAGAAAAGCTCACCTTGACGCTGGCTCACGAACTTGGCCACATGGCAATGGGCCATGGCGAACGAGCCCGGAAACCCAGGGTCATAGAGGAAATTGAAGCTTGGCATTGGGCTAAGCAAATCCTAACCCGATTTTCCGACCATGCTAACTGACCACTACTGACCACAGCACATAGCTCCGCCAGCAACTCCCGGACGACGAGAGCTGATCGCAGCAGCCCAAGAGATGGCCGAGATCCATGGGGTCCTCGCGGCCTGTCAGGCCCTGGGCGTATCCCGCGCCACCTTCTACCGCGCACGCAA
>JBELAL010000064.1:0-26457 GCA_049508835.1 Holophaga sp.
GAGGAACGCTGTCTCTCCGTTCTCTTTATCCGGCTGTCAAAGACGCCCGGACGACCGCGGCCGGATCCCTCACGGAATCCTCCCGCTCCCTTCCGATCCGCCCCGACCTCGATCGCGGCAGACCCCAAGGTTACTACGTTTTCACGATAATGCGAAGAAAAGTTTCGCCAGGTGCGCTCTGCCATTGGCTGCGCGCTCGAAGGTCTCATTTAACAGTTGATATTATTTGGGTTGATCATCTGGTCCGGACGGCATTCCGGGCTGCCAGGCGAGCCCCTTGGCGACGTCCTCGGCGATCTGCGTCCGCAGGGCTTCCATTCCGGGAAAGGCCTGCTCGCCCCGCAGGCGGTGCAGGAAACCGACCTCCAGGTGGCAGCCGTAAAGGTCCCCGTCGAAGCCGGGCAGGTGGGTTTCCACGGTAAGGGCCGGGCCCTGGAAGGTCGGCTTGCGGCCGACGTTGGTGAGCCCGCGCATGGGCCTGGGCAGGTGCGCTCCGCGCACCTCGGTGACGTAGACACCGTTGCAGGGCAGCTGCTCCTGCTCCCAGGCCAGGTTGGCGGTGGGGAAGCCCAGGTGGCGCCCGCGGCGATCCCCTTCCACCACAATGCCGGTGAGGGTGTAGGGGTGCCCGAGGAGGGCGGCGGCTTCTTCCACTTCCCCCGCGTCAAGGGCCTTGCGGATCCGGGTGGAGGAGAGGTAGCCGCCGTCCGGGGCGCGCAGGGCGTGGCCCTGGATCCGGCACCCGGTGGCCTGGCCCCAGGTCTCCAGCGTCGCCAGGTCGCCGGCGCGGTCCTTGCCGAACCGGAAGCCCTGGCCCACGTGGAGCTCCACCGGGGTGAAGACCTGCTGCAGCCCGTGCAGGAAGGCCGGCGGGCTCAGTTCGGAAAAACTCCGGCTGAAGGGGATGATCCAGGCCAGGTCCATGCCCGCGGCCGCGAAGGCGTCCAGACGCTGGGGCAGGGTCATCAGCAGCTTGGGCCTGCGCTCGGGCGCGACGATCATGGCCGGATGGGGGTCGAAGGTGACCACCACCGCCGGGACCCCCAGGGCCTTGGCCCGCTGCGCAGCCAGCTCCAGCACGCTCTTGTGCCCGTAATGGACGCCGTCGAAGTTGCCCAGGGTCAGGATGCACCGCCCCTGGCGGGGTGCGGACTCCAGGGTGTGGCGCCAGACCTGCATCGGGTTCCTCCTTTGTCCGGAATGGGCGGGGCTGCCGGCCGCGCGGGCCCCGGGGCCGGAACGATCACCGGCAGTGACACCAGGATGGGGAGTTCCACCAGGTTAGCCAAGCCCCCTCTTCAGGTCCGCAAGGACAGGGCGGTCCACCCCGGGGCGCTTCTCTGGCCCCCATGTGGTGTCCCGGCGGAGCCGGGACACCACGTCTGCGGTATGGTGGACCGTCCCGGCAGCCGTTCCCGGAAGTCCGCCATGAGCCTCCCCCGCTTCCTCGTACCCCACCCCGGCCCGGCCCTGGCGGGCCTGCAGGTGCCCCTGACCCCGGCCCAGGCCCGGCATCTGCGCACCCTCCGCCTGGGGCCGGGCGCCGCCCTGGAACTGGTGCTGGACGGGAGCCCATGGCGCGCGGACCTTTCGGAGCTGGGCCGCGACGGAGCCCTGGCGAGGCTGGTGGCCCCCCTCCCGGAGGACCGGGAGCCTCCCTTTCCCATCGCCGCCTTTGTTCCGGTCCTGGCCCAGCTCACGCTCCTGGACGACCTGCTGCCGGCCCTGGTGGAGCTGGGCGCCACCCGCATCCAGCCGGTGGCGTTCGCCCGGAGCGAATACGATCCGGGCAAGGCCGCGGCGCGGTTCGAGCGCTGGGCGCGGATCGTCCAGAGGGCTTGCGAGCAGAGCCACCGCTCGAAGGTTCCCGAGTTCGCCCTCCCGGTGGGGTTCCAGGCCCTGCTCGAGGTGGACGCCATCCAGCGCTGGGTGGCCCACGAGGTGCCTACCGGCGGAGCCAACCCCGGGCTCAAGCCGGGACCTGTCGCCTTCACCAGTGGTCCGGAGGGGGGCCTGACCGACGGGGAGTTCGAAGCCTTGACCGCGGCGGGATGGCGCCCGGTGGACCTGGGGGGGAGCATCCTGCGGGCCGTCACCTGCCCGGTGGCGCTGCTGGGGGCGGTCCGGTTCCTGCGCCCGCGTTGAGACCGGCAAGCATTTTTTTTGCAAATGCCTATATTTTCTTCCGCAGCCTGGACGGGCTGAAGGGAGGATCAAGATGGGCATAGCGAGGAGTTGGGTGGCGGGTCTGGCCATGACCGCTGGGATCCTGGCCTATGGAGTGGATCTCCAGCCCGGGATGATGGCTCCCAAGTTCGAAGCCCAGGACCAGAACGGCAGGCCGGTCAAGCTCCAGGACTATATAGGCAAGACTCCCGTGGTCCTGTATTTCTATCCCAAGGATTTCACCCCGGGGTGCACCAGCGAGGCCTGCAACCTGCGGGACCACTACCAGGAGATCAAGGACGCCGGCGCGGCGCTGCTCGGGGTGAGCGCGGACGATGTGAAGAGCCATGCGGATTTCGCGCAGAAATACAACTTGCCGTTCCCGATCCTGGCGGATCCGGAAGGCAAGGTGATCGCGGCCTACGGGGTGAAGAATTCGCTCTTTCCCTCCCGGGCCGCCCGGATCACCTTCATCATCGACAAGCAGGGCAAGATCATCGACCGGGTCGACAAGGTGGATCCGGCCAAGGCCGACCAGGAAGTGCTGGCGTCCCTGAAGAAAATGTAGTTCACCGGGCGCACACCTCCACCATCCGCCGCTCGGGGCGCCCGGCCCAGGCGCCCTGGTGGTAGGCGTACCCTGCCAGGAGCGGGAAGGTGAGGGTGGCCTCCCCGTAGACCATCTGCTCGTGGGTGGTGGACACCTTGCCCCAGGAACTGGCCTCCTTGAGGGTGGACCCGGACAGGGCGCCGTCCCGCTCGTCGGCCACGGTGAGCTGGACGGCATACTTGTGCATGGGCGCGGCGTGGCCCAGCAGTTCGGCGGCCACCACGGTGTCCTGGGCGGAGTTCTTGGGCACGCCGCCACCCACCATGAGCAGCCCGGTCTCCTGGAAGGCGAGCTTGACCAGGGTCAGCTCCAGGAAGTCCCGGGCGCTGTCCAGGGTCACACACCGGCCCGGGCGGGACACCTGGTGCATGACCAGCCCGAACCCCGCGGAGCAGTCGCTGAAGGCCGGGCAGAAGACGGGCACGCCCTTCTCGTGCGCGGCCCGGACGATGCTGTCGGCGCCCAGGCCGTGGTCCTGGAGGTGGCGGCCCATGGCCTGGATGAACTCCCGGCTGGAATAGGGGCGGGGCTCCAGCCCGTCGGCGATGCGGCCGATGGTCTGGTCGCAGACCCTCAGCTGGTCCTCATCGATGAGGGTGTCGTAGATCCGGTCGATGGCCAGCTGGCGCAGCTCGTCGTCGTCCAGGGCCGGGCTGCCCAGGTAGTGGCGGAAGCCCAGGGCCTCGAAGAAGTCCTGGTCGACGATGTTGGCTCCGGTGGAGACGATGGCGTCGACCATGTTGTGGCGCACCAGGTCCAGCACCACGTGCTTCAGCCCAGCGGAGACCAGGGATCCGGCCAGGGTGAGGATCACGCCGCAGCCGGGGTCGGCCAGCATCATGCCGTAGATGCGCGCCGCCCGGTGCAGGTTGCGGGCCTGGAAGGCCATGTGCTCCATGGCGTCCACCAGCGGGCGGGGATCGAAAGCCTTGAGGTCCAGGTGCTCGATGGGAACGGCGAGCAGTTTTTCCTTGGCCTTCGCGGTTTTTTTCATGACGTCTCCAGGCGACCGGTGGATCCCGGTGGACCAGGTCGTGCGGTGCCGCCGGGGGCGCCCTACGGTCGCACGGGACCGCCATCGGAGCGCCGGGTGGCTGGGGGGTCCATTTTAGCATCCGTTGCGGGGTTCCCCGCTACGGATGCTTATGCCCAGCACGGACGCAGGAGTCCGGAAGATTCTAACGGCGCTATTGTTTCGACGGGCCGGGGCAATTGCAATCCGCAACAGGTCGTGGGGCCAATTACCCGGGTGCCGGACGGGAAATTAGGGCAAACTCATGATATGGCACCGGATCGCTTCGATCTCCCCACCACCTTCGTCGACACCCCCGAGGCGCTGGCGGAAGCCCTGCCCTACTGGTTCGCGGCCCACATCCTGGCGGTGGACATCGAATGCAGCCTCACGGGTTTCCACCATTGCGTCCTGGCCCTGTTGCAGGTGGCCACCCACGACCGGGCCTGGCTGGTGGACCCCCTGGCGCTGCCCAAGCTCATGCGGCCGGCCTTGCTGGCCATGGCCGAGGTGCCCTGGATCGTCCACGACTTCTCCGGCGACGGGATCGTGTTCAAGCGGGTCTACGACGTGGTGCCCTGCTCCGTGCTGGACACCATGCTGCTGGCCCGGGCCCTGGGCTATCCCCAGCCTGGGCTGAAGACCATGGCCCGGCTCAAGCTCGGGGTGGAGATCCCCAAGGAGGAGCAGGATTCCAACTGGATGCTGCGGCCCCTGCGGGAGGCGCAGGTCAGCTACGCGGCCAGGGACGCCACCCTGCTCCTGCCGCTGCTGCGCTCACTGGCCCGGGAGGCCGACGCCAGGCACGCCGATCCGGAGATCGGCCCCAGGCTGGACTACCTGCCCGAGGAGATGCGCCGGGTCCTGCACCGGGTGCGCCACTACCGGGCCCCGGAAGCGAACCCGGTCCTGGACAAGGTCCGCAACCTGGGACTGGGCGAGGCGGCCATGGAGAAGGCCCGCAGGCTCACGGAGCTCCGCCACCGCTGGGGCAACCAGGGCGACGTGGCCGCGGTCATGGAACTGGGCAACCGCTGGATCATCGCCCGCCTGGAGCACCCCCCCAAGACCAAGGAGGCCCTGGAGCGGTGCATGCCCAACCCCCGCTTCCGCAAAGCCCGGCTGGAGGCCCTCTGGGAAGTCCTGGGCGAGAGTCATTGACCGGTCTTCAGCCTTCAGATCGTTCCGGAGTTCCCATGGACCAGGTTGACGCCATCCTAAGCTTTCCCGCCGGGCTCATCGGCTTCCCCGCCCTCAAGGCCTTCCGCCTGTTCGAGCCCCGGGACAGCTATCCCCTCAAGTTCCTCCAGGCGGTGGACCGGAAGGACATCTCCTTCACCTGCGTCGATGTCCAGGCCATCAAGCCCGACTACGTGGTGCCCCTCAGCGACGAGGACGCCCGGAGCCTGGCCCTGCACGAACCTGCGGACGCCATGGTGCTGGCCCTGCTGGCCATCCCCGAGGACCCGGCCCGGATGACCGCCAACCTGGCCGGGCCGGTGGTGGTGAACACCAGGACCTTGCAGGCGCGCCAGATCGTGCTCAACATCGACCAATACCCCTTGGCCTACCGGGTCTTTCCGGGAAAGTAGGGCGCCATGCTGGTGATCACCCGCAAGCTGGACCAGTCCATCATCATCAACGGCAACGTCGAGGTGGTGGTGACCGGCATCACCAGGGACGGGGTGCGGCTGGGCATCATCGCTCCCAAGGAGGTGGAGGTGCACCGCCGGGAGGTGTTCGAGGCCATCGCCGCCGCCAACCGGGCCGCCAGCGCCCAGGGCGCGGCCCTGCCCCGGCCGGTGCGGGACGCCGCCGCCCTCCTGAGGGCCCGCCTGCCCAAATCCGATCCCGGGTCCGAGGAGAAGTGACGGAACCGGCTCAGCGTTTCAGGTAGGGCTTCAGGAACTGCCCGGTGACGCTGTCCTTGTTGCGGGCCACCGCCTCGGGCGTGCCCTCGGCGATGACTTCGCCGCCCTGGGCGCCCCCTTCCGGGCCCAGGTCGATGATCCAGTCGGCGGTCTTGATCACGTCGAGGTTGTGCTCGATGACGATCACGGTGTTGCCGGCCTCCATGAGCCGGTCGACCACCTCCAGGAGCTTCTGGATGTCCTTGAGGTGCAGGCCGGTGGTCGGCTCGTCCAGGATGTAGACGGTGCGCCCGGTGGGGCGCTTGGACAGCTCCTTGCCCAGCTTGACCCGCTGGGCCTCGCCCCCGGAAAGGGTGGTGGCGCTCTGGCCCAGGCGGATGTAGCCCAGGCCCACGTCCACCATGGTCTGCAGCTTGTTGGCCAGGGCCGGGATGGGGCCGAACAGCTCCAGGGCCTCCACCACCGTCATGGCCAGCACGTCGGAGATGCTCTTGCCCTTGTAATGGATTTCGAGGGTCTCGCGGTTGTAGCGCTTGCCCTTGCACTGCTCGCAGGTGACGTAGATGTCCGGCAGGAAGTGCATCTCGATCTTGAGCACGCCGTCGCCTTCGCATTTCTCGCAGCGGCCGCCCTTGACGTTGAAGCTGAACCGCCCCGGCGTATAGCCCCGGGCCTTGCTTTCGGGCAGCTGGGAGTACAGGTCCCGCAGGGGGGTGAACAGGCCGGTGTAGGTGGCGGGGTTGCTGCGGGGCGTTCGGCCGATGGGAGCCTGGTCGATGTCGATGACCTTGTCCACCTGGTCCAGGCCCTTGATGGCCCGGTGCTTGCCCACCACGTGGGCGCCCTGGTGCAGCTGGTTGGCCAGGGCCTTGTAGAGGATCTCGTTCACCAGGGTGCTCTTGCCCGAACCGGAGACCCCGGTGACGCAGGTGAACAGGCCGATGGGGAAGGCCACGTCGATCTTGCGCAGGTTGTTCTCCTGGGCCCCCAGCACCTGCAGGTGGCCCCGGGAGGCCCTGCGCCGGGTCCTGGGCAGGGGGATGTGGTCGGCGCCGCGCAGGAACGCGCCGGTGATGGAGGCCTCGCTGCGGCTGATCTCCTCGGGGGTGCCCTGGGCCACCAGGTAGCCCCCGTGCTCACCGGCCCCCGGGCCCAGGTCCACCACGTGGTCCGCGGCCAGGATGGTCTCCAGGTCGTGCTCCACCACCAGCACGGTGTTGCCCAGGTCGCGCATCTCCTTGAGGGTGTGCAGCAGCTTCTGGTTGTCCCGCTGGTGCAGGCCGATGCTGGGTTCGTCCAGCACGTACATCACCCCCTGGAGCTTGGACCCGATCTGGGTGGCCAGGCGGATGCGCTGGCCCTCGCCGCCGCTGAGGGTGGCGGCGGAGCGGTCCAGGGTCAGGTAGCCCAGGCCCACGTCGTCCAGGAACCCCAGGCGCTCCTTGATCTCCTTCAGGACTTTCTCGGCGATGACGGCATCCTTGCCCTCCAGGCGCAGGCCCTGGAACCACGCCAGGGCGTCCCGCACACTCAGGGCCGAGAGGGCGGCGATGTGCAGCCCGCCCACGAACACCGAGAGCACCTCCGGGCGCAGCCGCATGCCCGCGCAGGCCTCGCATGGAGTGAGGCGCATGGATTCCTCCATCTCCGCCCGGATCTCCTCGCTGCTGGTCTCCCGGTAGCGCCGTTCCAGGTTGCCCACCACCCCTTCGAAGTTGTGCATGAACTCGTAGCGGTTGCCGCGGTTCTGGTAGGTGAACTTCATCTTGCGGTCCAGGCCGTGCAGGAGCACCTGGCGCACCTCGGCGGACAGCTTCTTCCAGGGGGTGTCCAGGCGGAACGAAAGGGCCCTGGCCAGCTGCTCCAGGAACTGCCCGCGCCAGCCGTCCTCCCCGGCGCTCCTCCAGCCGCTGGCCTGGATGGCGCCCTGGCTGATGCTCAGGTCGGGGTTGGGGACGATGAGCTCCTCGGCGAACTGGCGCTTGAAGCCCAGGCCGTCGCAGGCGGGGCAGGCCCCGAACGGGGAGTTGAAGGAGAAGGAGCGGGGCTCCAGGTCCGGAAGCCCCAGGCCGAAGCGCTGGCAGTCGGGGTTGTTGCAGGCCAGCTTGGAGGAGAACAGGCGTTCCTGGCCGTCCAGGTCCACCAGGGCCGAGCCTTCCGCCAGGTTGCAGGCGATCTCCAGGCTGTCCGCCAGGCGCGAGCTGATGGCGGGGCTGACCTTCAGCCGGTCGATGACCACTTCGATGGTGTGCTTCTTCTGCTTGTCCAGGTCCGGCAGCCCCTCGGTGAGGTCCAGCATCTGCCCGTTGACCCGGGCCCGGATGTAGCCCCGCTTCATGAGGTCGGCCAGGAGCTTGCGGTACTCGCCCTTGCGGGCCCGGACCACCGGCGCCAGCAGCTGAAGGCGGGTGCCTTCCTTCTGGGCCAGGATCTGGTCCGCCATCTCCTGGATGGTCTGGCTGGCGATGGGCCGCCCGCAGGCCATGCACACCGGCTTGCCGACGCGGGCGTAGAGCAGGCGCAGGTAGTCGTAGATCTCGGTCACCGTGGCCACGGTGGAGCGCGGGTTCCGGCTGGTGGTCTTCTGCTCGATGGAGATGGCGGGGGACAGCCCCTCGATGCTGTCCACGTCCGGCTTCTCCATCTGGTCCAGGAACTGCCGGGCGTAGGCGCTCAGGCTCTCCACGTAGCGCCGCTGCCCCTCCGCGTAGAGGGTGTCGAAGGCCAGGCTCGATTTGCCGCTGCCGGACAGTCCGGTGATGACGACCAGCCGGTTGCGGGGAAGGACCAGGTCCAGGTTCTTGAGGTTGTGCTCCCTGGCGCCCTTGATGTGGATGCAGTCCATTCAGACCTCGAATCTGCATCTTACGCTAAATATTCGCAATGTTGCCATGTCCGCTCGATGCCCAGCCCATGAGCGTCCCCCGCAAAGAGCTAGAATGGAGCCATGTTTTGTCTGGAACTGTCGGTTCTGCTCCACCGGGCCCTGGAGGCCCGCGTACAGGATTTAATGAATGTTTTTTCGAATGCCGGCTGGCAGGAGGACCCGGAGGGAGTGCACGACGTCCGGGTGGCCTCCCGCCGGGTGCGGGCGGTCCTGGACCTGGTGGAGCCGGACCTCTACCCCGGGCACAAGCGCCAGGCCCGCAAGCTCAAGCGGCTGACCCGCGCCCTGGGCCGGACCCGGGAGATGGACGTGCACGCGGACATCCTCGCGGACCTGGGCCAGCGGGCGCTGGAAGTGTCCGGGGGCCCGGCCATGGAGCACGTCCTGGAGGTGATCGAGGCGCGCCGGCGCAAGGCCCGCAGGGCCATGGCCGAAGACCTGGTCCGGATCAGCCTGAAGAGCCTGCCCCAGCTCCTCCAGGTGGCGAGCATGCCGGATCCGTTCCGCACCGGCGACCTGAGGAGCGCCATCCGCGATTGCCTGGAGCCCTGGCTGGCGGGCGCCTTCCCGGTCGAGCCCCTGCTGGACCAGGACGACCCCCGGGCGCTGCACGCCCTGCGCATCCGGGTCAAGCGCCTGCGCTACGCCCTGGAAATCCTGGCGCCGGGGTTCGCCGCTCCGCCGGAGGCCCAGCTCAAGCACCTGCGGGCGCTCCAGACGGTCCTGGGCGACCACCATGACCGGGCCACCCTGGAAGCCCTGCTGACGGACCTGCTCCGGGGCCTGGAGGAGCGCGGCCGGCCCTTCCTGGCGGCGGGGATCCGAGAGATCCTCACCCACCTGGGCGAGGAGCGGCTGATCGCCTTCGAGCATTTCCGGGCCCTCGGGGTGGTCATGCCCGGGGACCTGTTCATCGACAGCCTCTGGCGCGACCTGGGGCAGGAGCCGCGGGAAAGCGACCACCCATGAGGTTCCACCCGTTCGCCTGGTTCCACAGCCTCCACGCCAAGCTGTTCACCGTGACCGCCCTGGTCACCAGCGTGCTGACGGTGGCGGTGGCCTTCTCCATCACCCGGAACAGCCGGCGGGAGCTGGAGAAGTACTCCAGGAACCTGTCCATCGAGACCTCCCAGGCGGTGGAGACCGAAATCCTCCAGCGCTGGAACAAGGATTTCCACGACTTCAAGGACCCGGAGAAGATCAAGGAGCTGCTGGAAAGCCTGGCCGGCCCGGACCGGAGCATCTTCCAGATCGACGTGTTCCGCCGCCTTCCCGGCACCAACCAGGTGGCCCTGGTGGCCTCCTCCGAGGACGAGGACAAGGTCGAGTGGGGCAAGGAGATCGGCAGCCACATGGAGATCAGCTCGCCCCAGTCGGAACTGGTGGAGCTCACCACCGGCACCCGGGCCTGGAAGGTCTACCTGCCCATCCGCAACCTGAGGCCCAAGCTGCCGCCCTACGGCCTGATCCGGACCTACTGCGACCTGGAGCGCTGGGAGACGGTCTGGAAGAACAACCTCAAGAACACCTACCTGCGCCTGCCCATGGTGATCCTGGGCGAGTTCATCCTGTTGTGGGTCATCCTCGGGACGGTGGTGAGCGAGCCCATCGCCTCCATCACCAGCGCCATGGTCCGCCTGGAGAAGGGGGATCCGTCGGCGCGCACGGACGTGCGCAGCAGCAACGAGCTGGGGGTCATCGCCGGCCGCTTCAACCTGATGGCGGCCGAGCTGGAGCGCGCGGCGGCGGAGCGGGAGACCCTCATCGCCGAGATCCGGGGGCTGAACACCGGCCTCCAGAGCCGCATCCAGGAGGCCCTGGCGGCGCTCCAGCAGAAGAACCAGGAGCTGGAGAAGCTCATGGAGGGCAATTCCGTGCTGCGGGAGGAACTGGCCCAGCAGGAGCGCCTGGCCGTGGCCGGCCAGCTCACGGCGGCCTTCGCCCACGAGGTGGGGACGCCGCTCAATCTCGTCCACAGCCACCTCCAGCTGCTCCAGGGGCAGAACGAGCTGAACGACAGGACCCGCGAGCGCCTGGGGGTGATCCATGCCCAGATCCAGCGGGTGGGGGACATCGTGCGCAGGATGATGGACCTGACCCGCAGGCCGGGACTGCACCAGGAAGCGGTCTCCCTGGGTCCGCTGGTGACTGACCTCCAGCGGCTCTGGGGGCCCACCTTGGCCATCCACGGGGTGTCCTTCGAATGGGAGGCGCCCGATCCCTGCCTCCTTTACGTGGACCGCAGGCAGATGGAGCAGCTCTTCATCAACCTGGTCAACAACGCCGTGGACGCCATGCCCGAGGGCGGCCAGCTCCGTCTGTCGGCCCAGCACGACCCGGGCGCGGAGCGCTGGACGGTGCGCCTGAGCGACACCGGCACCGGCATGCCGGCGGAGATCCTGGCCAAGGTGTTCCGGCCCATGTTCACCACCAAACCCGAAGGCAAGGGCACGGGCCTGGGGCTCGCCATCAGCCGCGAGATCGTCCGCGCCCACGGGGGCGAGATCCACATCGACAGCGAGGAGGGCAAGGGCACCACCATCATTTTCTCGCTGCCCGGGCTGCCCGAACCCCAAACCGAGGCATGATGATCAGGCCGGTCGAAGACCAGGCCCATACCCAGGAAGATCCCATGTGCAGAATCCTCAAAGCCGTCATCCCCGTGGCCGGACTCGGCACCCGGTTCCTCCCCGCCACCAAGGCCCAGCCCAAGGAGATGCTGCCGCTGGTGGACAAGCCCGTCATCCAGCACGTGGTGGAGGAGGCCATCCACGCGGGCATCGAGAACATCATCCTGGTGACCGGGCGCGGCAAGCAGGCCATCGAGAACCACTTCGACGTGGCCTACGAGCTGGAGGACACCCTCAGTAGGCGAGGCCGGACCGAGGAGCTGGAGCAGATCCAGAACATCACCCACCTGGGCCAGTTCGTCTACGTGCGCCAGGGTGAGCCCCTGGGCCTGGGCCACGCGGTCCTGTGCGCCCGGAACACGGTGGGCAACGAGCCGTTCGCGCTGCTCCTGGGAGACGACGTGTTCGACGAGGACAACCCGGCCCTGGGCGCCCTGGTGGAGGCCTTCCAGGCCACCGGCAAGTCGGTGGTGGGGGTCCAGGAAGTGCCTCTGGCCCATGTGTCCCGCTACGGCATCGTCACCGCTCCCGCGTCCCCGGGCCCGGGCTGGTGGGAGGTGGAGCGCATCGTCGAGAAGCCCACCCAGGAACTGGCTCCCAGCCGGTGGGCGGTGGTGGGGCGGTACGTGCTCAAGCCCAGGGTGTTCGACCACCTGAAGAAGGTCAAGCCGGGGGTGGGCGGCGAATACCAGCTCACCGACGCCCTGGCCATGCTGGCCGCCGAGGGCCAGCTGGTGGCGGCCCCCATCCCGGCCCGGCGCTACGACACCGGGGACAAGCTGGACTACCTCAAGGCCAACGTGGAATTCGGGCTGAAGCGAGAGGACCTGGGCGGGCCGTTCCTGGCCTACCTGAAGGAGCTGGTGGCCAGCCGGTAGCGGGTCACCGGGGGATGGTCCCGGTCCGCTCCCAGCGGGTCCGCCCCAGGAAATGGACCGCGCCGTCCAGGAAGTTCCTGGCCACATCCCAGGGGTTGGCGGGCACCACGGCGTCCGTGTCGTCGTTGCCCCCCTCCCGGTAGCTCCACCAGACCAGGAACGGCCTTCCGCGCAGGTGGTCCATGGGCAGGAAGCCCCAGTACCGCCCGTCGGCGCTGAAGTCCCGGTTGTCGCCCAGGGCCAGCACGTGGCCCGGGGGCACGGTGACCGGGTCCAGGTTGTCCCGGAAGCCCGGCACCGGCGCATGCCCGGAGTGCTGGCCGGGCTCGGCGAAAGGCCACACCAGGGGCGGGACGTAGCCGGGGGGCAGGCGCTCCCCGGGCCCCGCGTACCGGGTGTCCGGCCAGGGCCCCGGAACGGGTCCCTCCCCGGGCCGCACGAGGTGGAACTCCCAGGGGCCCGTCACCCGTTTCCCGTTCACCAGCAGACGCTTGTTCCGGATCTGCACCCGGTCGCCGGGCAGGGCCACGCAGCGCTTCACCCAGTCCTCCTCGCGGTTGCCGGGATAGCGGAAGATGACGATGTCGCCCCGGGCCGGCCGGCGCAGCGGGAACAAACGCTCCTCCCAGGCCCACTGGGCCGGGGCGAACAGGAACTTGTCCACCAGGACGTGGTCCCCGATCATCAAGGTGTCACGCATGGACGCGGACGGGATGGTGAACTGCTGGGCCACGAAGGTCTTGAAAAACAGGATGAGGATCACGGCGAAGCAGACCACCTCGAGGTTGTCCCGCAGGAAACCCTTGGCCGCGCCGGGGGGCGGTCGGTTGGGATGGTCCGGTGCTTTCATGGGAGCGCTTTCAAGTCGGCAATATATAAAATAATCATACACATCTTTCCCTTCCGGCCGCAACACCGCCCGGACCGTACCTCTCCCAGTGGCGCGGCGTTGCATGAAGTTCTGAACAATCTCCATGGCGATGGGAACACCGGGAGGCGACAGGAGGACCAGGGTCGGCCTGGCGGGAGCGATGGGGGTAGGCGGGTTGGAACTGGCCATGGGCACGGCCCAGGCGGAGGACATCCGCCTGTTGGCCGCGTTCTCCAGGTTCCGGCCCGGCCAGCGGCTGGAGAACGGGTTCAATGACATGCGCGAGGAGTTCCTGCTTGATGCCCTGGTTTCCCAGAAAATCAACGTAATCCTGAGAAAACAGGATTATCATGAGGCCCATTTCCAATATTTATTCCACATCCCAGGCGGTTGGTTTGTCTGACCCGGTGCCATGGCCTACTTCCTGAAGTTATCCTCCCGCCGATGTTTTCAGTTGAAGACCCGGATGCTCCGCATCCATGAACCGGTTGGGAGCGACCCTCGGGAAAACCGCAGGCTGTCGGAACTCGCGCATCAAATGCGAAGCCCCCTGGCAGCGATCGGCAATGCCGTCTACCTTCTCAAGCATGCGCAGCCAGGGGGCGCCGAAACACAGCTGGCCTGCACCATCCTCGAACTTCAAACGGCTCAGTTGTCCGGCCTCCTCGAGACGCTGGTAGCCCCCGCCGGTCCCGCCAACCATCCGGTCGAACCAAGACCCATCCCTGAACCTGCGCAAGGGCCGCGGAAAGTCTTGATCATCGAGGACAACCGGGATGCGGCCGACAGCCTGAAGGACGCGCTGGCGCTGGGCGGGTACGATCTCGCGGTCGCTTACGATGGCACCCTTGGGCTTGCCAAGGGTCGGGAATGGCTCCCCGACGTGGTGCTTTGCGATGTGGGGATGCCCGGAATGGACGGCTACCAAGTGGCTCGCACGTTCCGGCAGGACAAGCGTTTGTTTGGTTGTTACCTGGTTGCGCTCAGCGGTTACACCTCCGAAACGGACCGGGAGCAGGCCGCCAAGGCCGGTTTCGATGATTTCCTGGCCAAGCCCCCAGATATGACGCAACTCGAGGCGTTGTTGAACCGGGACCTGCGCGGAGTGGCACGCCGTGAACCCAGTCAAAAAGCGGGGTGGATTCCGGATCGTACGACTCCCACGGTCCTGCTGAATCCCTCCACGCCGGCTCAGCTCAAAATCCCGCAGGAACCGGAACAACCTGGCACATCTGAAATCAAGCCTTTCAGCGTGCTCCTGATCGAGGACAACCCAGGAGATGCGGACTTGGCCAGGGAGTCCCTGGAGCAGGAATCCGGAGGTTGGGAAGTCCAGTGCGTTTCATGCCTCGCCGACGGACTCTCGGAACTCCAGGCTCGGAGTGTAGATATCGTGGTCCTCGACCTGACCCTCCCGGACGCCTCGGGTCTGGAAGGTGTCACGGCCCTGGTGGGCACGAAGCCTTCCGTTCCCCTGGTGGTCCTGACTGGGTTGGATGATTCAGCCGCGGGTGCTCGCGCAGTCCAGGAAGGGGCTCAGGACTACCTGGTCAAAGGAGAGCTGACCGGTCACTTGCTGGGGAAGACCCTTCGTTACGCCATCGAACGCCATGGCTTGGCGCAGCGTTCACGGGCCCTTCTCCTGGCCGAAGCCAGCAGTGCGGTCTCCTCGACCCTCGATGAAGAGGAAGCCCTGGCGTGCCTGTTCAAAGTGATCCTGCCAAGCCTCGGGAGCATCTGCATCGTCGAACGCATGGATCCCCACGGACCAGTCCAGTGCAAGGTCATCACTGGCAGCGGAAAGCGGAACTTTCGCCTGATGGATGGGGAGATCAGTCGCAGCCGCTGCGGGGGCACCCCGCGCATCACCCGGGAGCTAGAGAAAATCTTCGCCAGTTGGCCGGAAGACCTGACCTCGGATTTGATGGAACCTGGCCTGAAGGAAGCGATGATCCTGCCATTACGGGTCCGGGACGAAACGCTCGGCTCGCTCATCCTCGCCACCAGCGGAAGCTATAGTCAGGACGATTTGGTACTGGGCCATGAGATCGCACGCCGCACAGCGACCAGCCTGGACTCCGGCCGCCTCTACACACACGCCGTTGATGCGGTGCGGGTACGGGACAACTTCATCTCCATCGCCGGACACGAGCTGAGAACCCCGCTCATGTCACTCCTGCTCGATGCGAAACGGTTAATGGGGGCGCCGGAGCTCGATCCCGGGCAGGTACGCCTGGGTCTGGAACGGATCACCCGGGGCGGTGAGCGGATCAGCAAGCTGGTCGGTGATCTGCTCGACGTTTCCCGAATCCGGATTGGCCAGTTCCCGTTGGAACCGACGGAACTGGAGTTGACCTTCCTGGTCCAGGACGTGGCCAACCGTTACGGTCCGGAGATTGCGCAGGCCGGCTCAGAGCTTCGACTCAACCTGAACCGGCCGGTTCGGGGCTTCTGGGATCGCTCCCGTATTCAGCAAGTGATTGCCAACCTTCTGCAGAATGCCATCCGCTACGGCCCGGGCAAGCCCATCGAACTCACCGTGGAGCAGGAGGGCCACCTTGCCCGGTTGCGAATCCGGGATTACGGCTGCGGCATCGATCCGGCCCACCAGGGCTACATTTTCGAACAGTTCTCCCTTGCGACAACTGCGTCCAGAAAAGAAGGGCTTGGGTTGGGCCTCTGGATCGCACGGGGCATTGTCGAAGCCCATGGAGGCCGAATTTCCGTTCAGAGCCAGCCCGGCCAAGGCGCCGAATTCCTGGTCGAATTGAATTGTTTAGGCCCAGCCTGACCCCTGGAGGAGCCTATGAACACCCCCAAAACCAAATCCCCCGATCGGCTCAACCGGCAGGATGATTACCAGGCTGGACAATATGCCCGGAGCCTGATTGAAGCCAGCCTGGATTCTCTCGTCACCATCAGCCCCGAGGGCAAAATCACCGATGTGAACGAGGCGACGGTGAAGGTGACGGGTGTTGCCCGGGAGCACCTCATCGGGACCGATTATTGCGATTATTTCACGGAACCCGACCAGGCTCGCGCCGGGTACCAGAAGGTCTTTTCCCAGGGCTTCGTGACCGACTATCCGTTGACCATCCTCCATCTCAACGGTCAGCTGACGGACGTACTATACAATGCATCTGTCTACAAGGACGCCCAGGGCCAAGTGCTCGGCGTTTTCGCCGCCGCCCGCGATGTCACGGCGCAGAGAAGGGCAGAAGCCGAAGTTGCCAAGCAGAGGGCCCGGGAGCAGGAACGCCTGGCAGAACTCGAGCGGTTCCAGCGCCTGACTGTGGGGCGGGAACTCAAAATGATTGAACTCAAGGGAGAAATCGAAGCGCTCAAACAGCAGCTCCGTGAAAGGAAAGAACCGTGACCGGAAGCGACCCGGAAAGAGAGAACCTGACCGGGTACAACAAAGCCATCCTCAACATCCTTGAGGATTCCGCTGAGGAGCGGGCCTGGCTCAGGGACACCCAGCGGGCCATGATGAACCTTCTGGAGGATCTTGACGCCGAGAAGCGCTGGGTTGAGGCGGCCAACCGCCAGCTTGCCCAATCCAATGCCGAGCTGGAACAGTTCGCCTACGTGGCTTCCCACGACCTCCAGGAACCCTTGCGCATGGTGGCCAGCTATACCCAGCTTCTGGAAGAACGATATAAAGATATCTTCGATGACAAGGCGAAAAAAATCATGTTCTACGCCGTGGATGGGGCCCGCCGCATGCAGAGCCTCATCACCGACCTGCTGGAATTCTCGCGGGTGGGCAGCAGGGGCCAGCCTTTGGTCAGAACAGATTCCCGCACGGCTCTGGCAGAGGCCCTGCGCAACCTCGCCACTGCGATCGAGGAAAGTGGAGCCACCATCACCAGTGGGGACCTGCCACCGGTCCTGTCGGACCCAACCCAGCTGGTGCAGATCTTCCAAAACCTGGTCGGCAACTCGATCAAGTTTCGCGGCCCGACGCCGCCCCAGATCCACGTCTCCGCGGTGTCCCGGGAGGGGGATTGGACGTTCTGTGTACGCGACAACGGGATTGGGATTGAGGAAAAGTATTTCCGGCGGATTTTCGTGATCTTCCAACGGCTGCACACCCGTGAAGAATATCCGGGCACTGGAATCGGCCTGGCTTTGTGCCGGCGCATCATCGAGCGCCATGGTGGACGCATCTGGCTGGAGTCTGAGCCCGGGCTAGGTTCATCCTTTTTCTTTACTCTGAAACCCGGATAATAAGCCCCGGATAGTAAACTTTGATGGCCAATTGGGGAGGTGATGGAATGAACCCATCCCGCACGATGGTGGAACCAATAGACATCCTGCTGGTCGAGGACAGCCCAGGGGACGCAGATCTGACCCGCGAAGCCCTGGACTCAACCAAGCTCTTCAATGCCCTCCATGTTGTCCAGGACGGGGAAGAAGCGATGGCGTTCCTGCGCCGCAGCGGGAAGTACAAGGATGCGCCGGTTCCCAGCCTCATCCTGCTGGACCTCAACCTGCCCAAGAAAGATGGACGTGAGGTCCTGGCGGACATCAAGAACGATGAGAACTTGAAATTCATCCCCGTGGTGATCCTGACCACCTCCAAACAGGAGGAGGACATCCTCAAGAGTTACAAGCTACACGCCAATTGCTTTATCACCAAGCCCATCGACCTGAATCAGTTCGTCAAGGTTGTGCATTCCATCGAGGAGTTTTGGCTCACCATCGTCAAACTCCCCAACAAGGGCATGCAGACGCCGTAGCCCAAGCCCTCCGGGTGACTTCATGCCGGGCGCCTGGGGTTCCGGCGGAAGTTCCTCGCTGATGGGAGTCAGGCCGGGTTCCCCGGCTGAGATGGTCATGCCTTCAAAATCGATGACGCCTTCCACCGGCAGGTGCCGGACGACGATGCGGGAGTCCAGGTCTTTGCCGGGGATCTGGAAGCAGTAGGTGCCCAAGTCGCCTGGCTTGAGCCAGCGCTGGAAATACGGGAGCCGCATCGGCGGATCATCAGGTTCGGGCCGCCAGGGGCTCCATGGGCGGGTGACAACGAGGGTCTGGCCGGTCTGGTTGTGCACGGTAAGCGTGGTCGCGGCGGGCACGGCGACGCAGGCCAGGGCCCCGCAGGAAAGGAGCAGAGGGGACAAAAGGGATATGGGGGGACCTCCTCAGCGACGCCGAATCTGTTCATGTGTTTCGGACCGGGGAAGAGGTTCCTGCCCTGGGGGAGAACTCCCGGTTGGCCTGGATCCGGGGCCGTTCCAGGTCGGGGAATCCACGGGTGCAGACTCGGTGGGGTGGCGGCTCGGCTGGCCTTACGCCAGCATTGACCGGCACGGCCCTGGCGGCGCGATGAGGGGAGGACGGACAGTGTAATGATGACGGCGGATCGTTGGATCACAAGATCGAACGACCAACAGGAGGTTTGAATCTTGAAATGGAGAGCGTTGCCTGCATCCGGAAGGTACTTCGGTCGCGAAGACGATCTCTCCGGGCGGTTGGCTCTCCATCGAGTTGTTGAACCGGGATGTCGGGGTCATGCAGGACTTCGAGCTCTGGGACGAACAGGGGCGTTCCTTCGGAAGCGGAGACAATGGCCGCTCGAGTCATGTCGCGTTCTTCTATTACACCCACGTGCCCGATGACCCGGGCAGAGAACCCCGGGGGGCCCTTGGTGCGAGCGTTCTCCCATCGGAGACTTACCAGATGGATGCCCTGAACGAATGGACCATCCTGGCCCATGAGGCTCCAGCCACCCTCGCTCCGGCAAGGGACGCGGCGGACCTCAGCCCCGGTCTCCCCCAGGCGCCCTGGAGCCGAGAAAAACCATAGCGCCCTGGCATCACCCCCGGCTTCGTCTAACCCAGCGAACCTCCGGCGGTAGGCAGAGCCTAGCCGGTACATTGCCTGCGTTCGCCGGAGAACCACTCAATGTTAGGCGCTCCCCTGGTTGCGAAGACCAGGGTACGACCTTAGGATGTGTACTGAAGCGAGGAGGACTACACACCATGCGAACTAACATTGTGATAGATGATAAGCTTATGCGAGATGCCCTCAAGGCAACTGGTTTGAAGACTAAGCGGGAAGCCGTAGAAATGGGCCTCAGGACCTTGCTCCGTCTCAGACAGCAGGAGGAGGTCCGCAGGTACCGTGGGAAGCTTCGGTGGGAAGGTGACCTCGAAGCCATGAGAGTTGATAGATGATCCTCGTGGATTCCAGCGTTTGGATTGATTTCTTTCGTGGGACACCGACCCCTCAGGTCGAATTGCTTGATGCGTTGCTCGGGACTGAACCTCTTGCGATCGGTGACTTGATCCTTGCAGAAGTGCTCCAGGGCTTTCGAAGCGATCGGGATTTCAACCAGGCTAGGCAACTTCTGTTGACATTTGAAATGGTGAATATCGTTGATTCCCAGACAGCCATTCAGGCAGCCAAGAATTTCCGGGCACTTCGGACCAAGGGAATCACCGTAAGGAAAACCGTCGATACCTTGATCGCCACGTGCTGCCTTCAAAAAGGGCACATTCTGCTTCACAGTGACCGGGACTTTGAACCTTTTGCTACGCACCTAGGACTCCGAGTCGCTTACCATGGCGCCTAACTTTGAGCGGTTCTTCGGCGAAGGGGGTCCGGCCCACCTCAGAGGACCAGGCGATCCAGGGGGCTGGGTCGCTCCATCAGGAGGTGGGTGGCGACGTAGAGGTAGACCTGGGTGGAGCTGATGTCCCGGTGCCCCAGTTGGGCCTGGAGCACCGGGAGGCTGGTTCCCGCCTCCATCTGGGCGGTGGCAAAGGAGTGCCGCAAGGTATGCGGGGTAACCCCGTCGGCCAGGCCACACTCTGCCAGTAGGCGCGCAGGATGCCTAACAGGCGGTCCCCCAGCTTGACCTGCCGGTCCTTCCCGCCTTTCCCGCCGCGCACGTGGATTACGCCCCGGGACCGGTCCAGGTCGCCCACTTTCGGGTTCACGGCCTCGCCTGGGACGACGAGATGCACCGGCGCGGGCTGGGTGCGAGCTGGGTGCGGGTGCATGTGGCGGCGCTGCTGTTCCTTTCATCCCTTCAGGCTCTTCCGAACTTTGGCAATCGCCTTTTCGATTGGGATGGGCTTGACCTTCTTGGATTGGATCTCATCGAGGCGACGGCGAGCTTCAGCTGCCCAGAGGCTTCGATACTCATCTTCGAACAAGGGATCCAGGCTTTCAGCGAGACGATCTGCAGGCACTGCCCTGGCGGCGCGATGAGGGGAGTATGGCCGGTGGAATGATGGCTGCGGCACGATGGACCACAAGAAGGGCCGTGTCCGGGGTCGAATGCCCGGTTAGGCTGCCGCCCCTTTGCCAGTCATGCTCTGAGCCCGATGGGCGGGATGAGTTTCGAATTCCAAGGCTGGTTGTTGCTTAAAATCTCAGGCTGGCCGGTGGGCTTTTAACCACTCCTGCAATGCTGCATCCATCTTGGTTTGCCAGCCCTCACCAAAGGCCCGGAATCCTTCCAAGACCTCGTGGGAAAGCCGGATTGAAATCTGTTCTTTGGTGGGGGCCTTCTGCGGTCCTCGGGTCCTCAGCTTTGCCTTCAAGGAATCTGGCAGCCGGTCAAACCGGCGAGCCTGCTTCAGGTCGGATGGCCTGATCTCTCGGACCTCGCCTTCGTCATCGGTCATCGGCTTGCGCTTGGTCATAGGTCCTCCCTTCACGTTCATTGGCTTTTCTTAGGCTGATGACCCGGATCCCATCGGGTTTCTCGAGATAACACAGAACATGGAGTCGTTCCCCCAGATATCCAAGTGCGATCCAACGGTCCTCTCCGTAAGCCTTTCTTTGATCAAGCCATGTCAGGGCAGTTTCAAATTCGAAATCAGCGGCACGTTCGAATGGTATTCCTCGGAGTTCGATGTTCCGCTGGTTCTTGGCGGGGTCGAAGGTAATCTCCATTCTCAAAGTGTATATACAAAAAACCCATGCTCAAGCCCTATTTCAAGGCGCCTGGGATCCATTGGCTCTCCACGAGCGGGGGGGCCTAACTTTGAGCGGTTCTTCGGCGGACGAGCGCCGGTAGTGGACGGAGAGAACCTCCTGTCGAAGGTTCGCGGCGTTGAACGAAGCCGGGGGTGGTGCGCGATCGCTATGGATCTTACGCAACCCTCATCCCGTTCTGGGGACGAAACCGCTTGGGACGGGCGCCCTTAAAGCGGGGTTGGTCATGAGCCATGCGGGGTTTCTCAGGGGAGAATGGGCTCGGTTCTTCGCCTTCCCGGCAGGTTGGACCGGCCCTGGGCAGGCGTTTCCGACCCACGCCCAGACCCTAACTGTCCCACCCCTGCCGGGGAAGGCGGGCACGATCCCGGCCCGTTCCCGGGGGATCATGGAGGGCTCCGGGAGGGGGCGAGGCGGGGCCTGCGCAGGAACGGCCGGAGGGGAGGAATCAGCCTGCGTTCCAGCTGTGTCCCGCAGGCTGCGCAGTGGGTGACGTCCAGTCCGGTCACGGCGAGCAGGGCCTCTCCCCAGGTGGGGGGCGGGGTGGGAGGCGGGGCCTGGGGGGTGCAGATGTCGCGGTGGCCCATCTGGGCCTGGAGCACCGGGAGGCTGGTTCCGGCCTCCATTTGGGCCGTGGCAAAGGAATGCCGCAGGGCATGCGGGGTGACGCCTGCGGCCAGTCCACACTCCCGCGCCGCGAGTTTGATCACCCGCTGGGCGCTCTGGACGTTGAGGGGGCCTCCGGCCTGGTTGGCGAACAGGTAGGACTCCCGGGTGAACGGCTGCCCCTGGGGCTCGTTCACGCGGACTTCCCGCCAATAGGTCCGGAGGATCCCGAACAGCCGGTCGCCCAACTTGGCTTGCCGGTCCTTGCCTCCTTTCCCGCCCCGCACGTGGATGACCCCCCGGGGCCGGTCCAGGTCGCCGACCTTCAGGTTGGCCGCCTCCGTGATCCGAAGGCCGGTGTCGTAGAGCAGCGCGAACAGAGTCCGGTATTTCGGATGGCGCACCGCGGCCAGGAGCCGGCTCACCTCCGCCGGGCTGAGCACCCGGGGCAGTTTGTGGACCACTTTCGGCCGGATCAGGACGGCCACCATCTCCGGGCGGAACAGGGTTTTTCGGTAGAGGAAGGACACGCCGGCGTGATAGACGCAATGGCTGCTCGGGCTGATCTTTCGCCGCAGCAGGTCCTCGTCCCAGGCCCGGATGTCGTCCGGCTCCAGCAGGTTTGGAAAGGGGTGCCAGAAGCCGCGTCAGCGCTGCATGGAAGCTGGATAGCCAGGCGTCGGTTGAATTGAGGCAGAGCACCTTGCACCGGCAAGAGCGGCCCAGGATGGCAACGCTCGAAAACAGCTGTCAGGCCGATGATCCCCGCTCAAGCATCATGTGCAGCAGCGTCACCGCCGCCGGTGTGATCCCCGGAATTCGCGACGCCTGCCCCAGGGTCTCCGGCCTGTGCCGCTGGAGCTTCTCCTTCACCTCGTTGCTCAGCCCCGGCAGGTGCTCGACCCGGAAGTCCACCGGGATGCGCACGTGGTCCCAGGCGCGCTGGCCCTCCAGGAGGCGCGCCTCCCGGGCCTGGAAGCCTTCGTAGCGCAGTTCGAACAGCAGCAGGTCCCGCTCCCAGGCCGGGTCCCAGCCGTCCTGGGCCCCGTCCCATCCGGGCAGCAGCGCCAGGGCCGCGTCCGCCAAGGGGGCGGTGACCTGCTGGCGGCGGAACAGGTCCGCCAGGGTCATGCCGGCGCTCAGGGTGAGCCCGGCTTCCTGGGCCACGGGGCCGAACGGGGAGGTGGCGGTGACCCAGGACTCCCGGCACTGGTCCCGCACCCGGGCGCGGCGGTCCCGCCGGGTTTCCACCGAGGCCAGTTCCCCAGGGGCGAGGGCGCCCACCTCCCGGGCGGTCTCCAGCAGGCGGGCGTCGGCCAGGTCGCAGGCCAGGCCCAGGCGGTGCTCCGCCCGGGCCGTGAGCATGCGGTAGGGCTCGTCGGTGCCCTTGGTGACCAGGTCGTCGATCATGACCCCCAGGTAGGCCTGGTCCCGCCCCAGCACCACCGGCTCCTGGCCCCGCAGCCGGCGGACGGCGTTGATGCCGGCCATGATGCCCTGCCCCGCCGCCTCCTCGTAGCCTGTGGTCCCGTTGATCTGCCCGGCGAACCAGACCCCCTCCAGGCCGTCCACCGAGAGGTCCCGGCCCAGCTGCAGGGGGTCGAAGCTGTCGTACTCGATGGCGTAGCCGGGCCGGAGGATCTCGGCCGCCTCGAAGCCCTGGAGGCTGCGCACCATGCGCAGCTGGACTTCGGGCGGCATGGAGGTGGAGAACCCGGACAGGTAGACCTCCTCGGTCTCCAGGGAATCGGGCTCAACGAAGATCTGGTGGCTGGCCTTGTGGGGGAACTTGACGTACTTGTCCTCGATGGAGGGGCAGTAGCGGGGCCCCACGCCCTCGACGTGGCCGCCGTACATGGAGGACCGGTGCAGGTTCTCCCGTACCGCCCGCTCGGTCTCGGCGGTGGTGTGGACCACGTGGCAGGGCACCTGGGGCAGGTGGATGCCAGGGCTGAAGAAGCTGAAGGGGCGGGGCTCCGGATCCCCGGGCTGGGGCTCCAGCCGGCTGAAGTCGATGGATCCGGCGGCGATCCGGGGACTGGTGCCGGTCTTCAGGCGGCGGCAGCGCAGTCCCAGGGCGCGCAGCTGCTCGGCCAGGTGGGTCGAGGGGGGCTCCCCGGCGCGGCCGGCCTCGATCTTCCGCTCGCCGATGAGGATGCGGCCGTTCAGGAAGGTACCCGAGGTGACCACCACCGCCTGGCAGGGGAGGAACGAACCGTCCAGCAGCTCGACCCCTTCCAGGTCCCGGGTGCCGGCCCGCCAGCGCAGTCCGGCGGCGATGCCCTGGCGCAGGGCGAGGCCGGGCGTGTGCTCCAGGTGCCGGCGGGCGGCGATCCGGTACTTGACCCGGTCGGCCTGGGCCCGGGGGCCGCGCACGGCCACGCCCCGGCTGGCGTTCAGGATCCGGAAATGGATGCCGGCGGCGTCGGCCAGCCGCCCCATGGCCCCGCCCAGGGCGTCCAGTTCCCGCACCATGTGCCCCTTGCCCACGCCGCCGATGCTGGGGTTGCAGCTCATCTGCCCGATCTGGTCCAGGTTCATGGTCAGCAGGGTGGTGGCGAGCCCCATCCGGGCCGCGATGTTCGCAGCCTCGATTCCGGCGTGCCCGCCCCCGATCACCACCACGCGCATGACGCCTCCCGGCCCGGCAGGACAGTGTACCGGAACCGGGGAACACCGCCTTCAGATGCCCATGTGACCGTGCCCGGCCTCCTCACTGGATCCGGGAGCGCGTCCGGCCACGCGCCGGCCGGTGGCCCGGAAGTGCTTTCCAGCCTCCCGGGCCTTGTGCCTGAGCCGGCGGGACAGGTGGCGGAGGTCCGCCAGCAGCTCCGGTCCGCTCTTGGGGGTGGTGAGGGCCACCACCACCGCCCCCGCCGCCGCCCCGAGCAGGAACAGCAGCAGGCCGGTTCCCAGGGATCCTCTTTCCTCGCTCATTCGGTCGCCTCCTTGGATGGGGCCCCTTTCCTGCGCTGGCGGACCAGGTTCAAGGCGAAGCGGAACCCGGTCAACATGGCGCCCAGCCAACCTGGCCCCCTGCGTCCCAGGAACCCTTCGACGGTGCGGGCGGCGCTCGAGAAGATCCGGCCCAGGCTGGCGGGCAGTTCCAGGGTGTCGGCCAGCAGGTCGGCCAGCCCGTCGGCCCGGGTCCTCAGGTGGTGGACATCGGCGGCGATCTGCCCGAGGTCCTCCCGGGCACTGATGGCCAGCCGCTCCATGGCGACCGCGGTGCGCCGGAGCTGAAGCAGGAGGGGCACCAGCAGCGCGCACAGCACCACCAGGACGACGGCCAGAATGACCTGCAGCCACCAAGCCATGGGTTCTCCTTGTCAACCCCATAAGAGTAATGCGGAAAGCCCGCAAAAGCTCCCTCCGGGCCCAAAAGGGAAGGCGGCAGGGCCCGGATTGATGGGAGAATGGGGCGATGAGAGCCCGTCTGAACGTCGAAGAACGCAAGGAGAGGCGCCGCCGGGTGGTGGCCCGCTCCAAGTTCGCGCTGCCTTCCACCATCACCCTGATCTCGGTGCTCTGCGGTTTCTCCAGCGTGGTCATGTCCATCAACGCGGCGGGAGACCATCCCAGCCACTACTTCACCTGGAGCGCCGCGCTCCTGGTCCTGGCCGGGGTGTTCGACGGCCTGGACGGCCGGGTGGCCCGGGCCACCAACACCGCCACCGAGTTCGGGGTGCAGCTGGACTCCCTGGCCGACGTCCTGAGCTTCGGCATGGCCCCGGCCATCCTGGCCTACCGGTATGGGTTCTTCCAGCTGGGCCTGGCGGACCCCCAGCTGCGGGCGGTGGGCTGGGCCGCCTCGTTCTTCTTCATCGCCTGCGGCGCCCTGCGCCTGGCCCGGTTCAACGTCCAGGTCGGCTACGTGGATTCGCGGTTCTTCGTGGGGATGCCGATCCCGGTGGGCGCCGCCTGCGTCGCCTCGGTCATCCTCTGCTGGCCCAACTCCCCCACCAGCAACTACCAGGCCTACCTGTTCGCCGCGGAGCTGTTCGTGGTCGGGGTGCTCATGGTCTCCGCGGTCCGCTTCCCCAGCTTCAAGAAGCGTTCCCACCACCCCCACGCTGTCCACTGGACGACCCTTGGGCTGGTGGCCATGCTCTCCCTCCTGGTGATCCTGCGGGAGCGGTTCTTCCTGCCCTTCTGCGCCCTGTACCTTGGGGTCACCCTCGCCATGAATATTGCATGGAAGCTGGGCTGGCGCGGGATCGAGCCGCCCCTGCGCCAGCCCCGGAAGACCGAGCCTGCCGGCGCCGGTCCGGTCGAAAGCTAGCAAGGGCGCATCTTGCAGGTAGGGCCTCACGGTGCTAGACGGTCGTGCGTTTGCGTTTCCTGGGGGCGGCGGCCTGGGCCCCTCCGACCACCTCCTGCCCGTCCAGGGTCAGCTTCCAGCCCAGGCGGTCGCCCAGCTTGAGGCCGATCCGGCGCAGGGTCCCGGCCGGAAACTCCACGAAGTGGCGGGCGGGCATGGTCCCCCCGTAGGTGGGGCAGCTGTCCCCCAGCAGGGGGGAGCAGGGCGGCGTGTTCTCGCTGGTCTCCACCACGGTCCCATCGTCCCGGATCCAGACCACGTCCAGGGCGATGAGGCAGTTCTTCATCCAGATCGGGTGTCTGCCGTCCTCATCGTAGAGGAAGATCATGCACCGGTCCTTGGCCAGGTACTGGCGATACATGAGCCCTCGGGCCTGTTCCTGGGGGGTGCGGGCCACTTCCGCGAGGAACTGGTGGCCCTTGGCCAGGACGATGCCTCCGTCCGGCCCGGCGGGCTGGGCGGCGAGAAGCAGGCTCAGCAGCAGCGGGGTCATGCGGGCTCCGGGAGGATCCTCCATGGTAGCTCCTAGATGTCGAGGCTAAACAGGTTGTTCACCCTTGAGGCGGGAGGCCTGCCTCCCAGGGACGAATGCGGTCGATGGTTATTGTAGTAGTGAAGCCAAACCGCCAGGGCTTTGCTCCGCTCCTCAGAG
>JBELAL010000065.1:0-26197 GCA_049508835.1 Holophaga sp.
GTTTTCCAAGGGACTGTGGCAATCGCGTCAGCGATTTCCATGGTCCCGGCGGCTCTCCGCAGCCGGTGGGTCGGCGCCTGAAATCAGGCCGCGATCTGTCTCATTGGCGTTGACACGTTCCGCAACCGACCACAGAACGCGGAAGGGCAGCCTAACCGCTTGGTCTGGAGATGCCGGGGTTCTTCGTAGCACTGTCCGAGTATGGATAGGTGATGACCACGTTGCTTGGTTAGGTACTCAGGGCCGACGAGGCCGCAGGCGGCTTCCCGCCAGGGCGAGGATGCGCTGGATCTCAGCTTCCAGTTCGCTCCCTGCCGGCAGGTCGACGCCGTTCAGGCGCAGGTAGGCCCCCACCCAGCCCGGAGTGAAGTTCAGACGCCGGGCCACCACCTCCGGCTGGGCCGGGACCGGGAACAGTTCCGTCCGGTGCGGGATGAACCAGGCTCGCTGACGCAGCATGGCCCGCCACGCCGGCTGGATCTGGGCGAAGAAACCTTCGACCGTGGGGCGCGGGCGGGCCTGCCCGGCCAAGCGGCCCTGCTCCAGGACCAGTTCGGTGGTGCCCTGCCGGACTCGGCTGAACTGGCGCCGGCCGAAAATGTAGAAAACCAGCCACGCGGCCGAGACGAGGCCGGCCCAGGGACTGAAGTCGAAGTGCATGGTGCCATCCTTTCCCGACGTCGGAGGTAAGGCTGTTCCACCAGGATAACTTGCCCATTGACAAGGGCTTTTGAAGTGTGTCATAACGTATTTGAAAAATATTCCAAATAATGAAATTTTTTTCAGATACGGTCTTCGCCTAAGGGAGGGCATATGGATTGGGGCTTCGCCAACCGCATGTCGAAACTGTTCGGCCCAGATGGCAACTGCTTCTACCTGGCGCTGGACCACGGGTATTTCCAGGGTCCCACCCACGGCCTGGAACGGCCGGGCCAGACCCTGGCGCCGCTGGAGCCCTTTGTGGACGCGATCTTCGTGCCCCGGGGCAGCCTGCGGGCGGCCATCCCCCCGGCCCTGAAGCCCGGCCTCATCCTGCGGGTGTCAGGGGGCAACAGCATGGCCGGTGAGGACCTGGCCAACGAGGAGGTGTCCGTCTCGGTGGACGAGATCCTGCGCCTGAACGCCACCGCCGTGGGCTACTCCGCCTACGTGGGCAGCCGCTTCGAGCACCAGACCCTGATGGGCCTGAGCCGCCTGGTGGACCTTTGCGCCCCCTACGGCATCCCGGTCATGGCCGTGACCGCAGTGGGGCGGGAACTGGGCCAGAAGCAGGAGTCCCGCTTCCTTGCCCTGGCCTGCCGGGTCTGCGCCGAAGCCGGCGCCAGCGTGGTCAAGACCTACTACACCGAGGACTTCGAGCGGGTGGTGGAAGGCTGCCCGGTGCCGGTGGTGATCGCAGGCGGGCCCAAGACCGACAGCCAGCTGGAGGTGTTGAAGTTCGTCCACGATGGCATGCGCCGCGGCGCCCGGGGCGTGAACCTGGGCCGCAACATTTGGCAGGACGCCGACCCGCCCGGAATGGCCCGGGCCCTGCGGGCCGTGATCCACGAGCAGGCCGCGCCGGAAGCCGCCTACGAACTCTACCGTTCCGGCCCGGAAGCGCGCCGGGAGCCGCGGTGACCACGGTCCTGCAGCCGGTCCCCCCTGCCCTCGCCCGGCGGGTGGCTTTGGCCCAGTACCGCCAAGAGCTCTCCCAGGCGGCCGGCGGCCCCCGCCTTGTGCGCATGCTGGGGCAGCTTCCGCCCGATGCCGGGCCGGCCCTGCGGGCCGCCTGCGGTCTCCCCGGGCCGGATCCGGACCTGGGCGTCACCGTCCATGCGAACACCCCAGCGGAGTTGGTGCGCCGGGCCCAGGACCTGCTTGCCGGGTCCGGGCCCACGGCCCCTTTACCCCGGAACCGCGCCGAACGGGCGCCGGAGGCGGCCGGCGGCAAGTTCACTGGGGAGGTGGCGCTGGTGACCGGGGCGGCCTCGGGCATCGGCCGTGCGGCGGCCCAGTCCCTGTTGGAACGCGGCGCCGCGGTGGTGGGTCTGGACCTGAAGCCGGACATCGCCCGGAGCGGCGAGGGCCCCGCCTACCTTGGGCTGCAGGTGGACCTGACCGACGAGGGGGCGACCCTGGAGGCCCTGGAGACGGCCGTGCGGCATTTTGGCGGGCTGGACATGCTGGTGCTGAACGCGGGCATGTTCCCGCCCAGCTGCAACCTTGAAGCCCTGACCCTGGACCACTGGCGCGACGTGATGCGGGTCAACGTGGACGTGAACGTCACCCTGCTGCGGGAGGCCTACCCGCTGCTCAAGCGGGCGCCCCGGTACGGCCGGGTGGTGATCAACGCCTCCCGCAACGTGCCGGCCCCCGGGCCGGGCGCCGCCGCCTACTCGGCCTCCAAGGCCGCCCTGGCCCAGTTGGGGCGGGTGGCGGCCCTGGAATGGGCGGCCAGCGGCATCCGGGTCAACATGGTCAATCCCCACGCGGTGTTCGACACCGGGCTCTGGACCGACGAAGTCCTGCGCAGCCGGGCCGCCAAGTATGGCATCACCGTGGAGCAGTACAAGACCAACAACCTCCTTCACGTGGAGCTCACCAGCCGCGACCTGGGCGAGCTGGTGGCGGAGCTGATGGGCCCCCTGTTCGCCAAGACCACCGGGGCCCAGATCCCCGTGGACGGCGGCAGCGACCGGGTGATCTAATGCCGACCGAGCGGGAACCGTCCAGCGGCGCAGTCCTGCAAGGGGTGGCCGCTGCCCCCGGCTTGGCTTCCGGCCCGGTGTTCCTGTGGTCCCGGGAGCCCCTGCGCCTGTTTCGGCGCGAGGGGCAGGACCCGTCGGCGGAGCGGGCCCGCCTGGAGCACGCAGTGGAGGCCGCCTGTGCCCAGATCCGTGCCCTGGGCGAGCAGATGGCCTCCAGGGGCCACGGGGCGGAAGCGGAGGTGTTCTCGGCCCATGTCCAGGTGGCCCGGGACCGCAGCCTGCACCGCCAGACGGACGCCGCCCTGGCGACCGGGGTCAACGCGGAAGCCGCCTGGAGCGCCGCGGTCGACGCCTATGCCCGACGCCTGGAGGCGCTGGCGGACCCGGTCCTGGCCCTGCGCGCGGTGGATCTGCGGGACGTAGGAGACCGGGTGCTCAGGATCCTCATGGACGTGCCTCCCCCGGTCACGGCCCTCGCCCAACCCTCGGTGATCATCGCCCGGGACCTGACCCCCTCGGAGACCGCCAGCCTGGACCCGGACCGGGTGCTCGGCTTCTGCACCGCCGAAGGGGGTCCCACTTCCCATACCGGCATCCTGGCCAAGGCCCTGGGGCTGCCGGCGGTGGTGGGCCTGGGCGAAGCGGTGTTGGCCATCCCGCCCGGGACGCCGGTCTGGGTGGACGGCGGCAAAGGGCAGGTCACCATCGCCCCGGATCCCTCGGTCCGGGCGGCCCTGGCCGAGGCCGCCGCCCGGGCTTCGGCCATGGCCCACCGCGAGCTGGCCGCGGCCCAGGGCCCGGCGGTCACCCTGGACGGACGGACCCTCCTGGTGGCGGCCAACGTGGGAGGAGTGGAGGACGCACGCGCCGCCCTGGCCCACGGCGCCGAGGGTGTCGGCCTGTTCCGCACCGAATTCCTGTTCCTGAACCGCGCCGCCGCCCCGGAGGAAGATGAGCAGGCGGAGCTTTACCGGCAGGTCCTGGAAGTCATGGACCCGCGTCCGGTGATCATCCGCACCCTGGACGCCGGCGGGGACAAGGAACTGCCTTATCTGGACATGGCCGCCGAGGCCAACCCGTTCCTGGGCGGGCGGGCCATCCGCCTGTGCCTGGCCCAGCCGGAGCTGTTCCTGCGGCAGCTGCGCGCCCTGCTGCGGGCGGGCACCGGCCACGACCTGGGGATCATGTTCCCGATGATCGCCACCCTGGACGAACTGCGGAGCGCCCGGGAGCTGCTGGTCCAGGCCAGTCGGCAGCTGCGGGAGCGCGGCTGCGCCCAGTGCGAACGGCCGCGGGTGGGGATCATGGTGGAGATCCCGGCCGCCGCCCTTATGGCCGACCGCCTGGCCCGGGAGGTGGACTTCTTCAGCATCGGCACCAACGACCTGACCCAGTACACTCTTGCCGCCGACCGTACCAACCCAAAGGTGGCCTACCTGAACGACCCCTGCCATCCCGCCGTGCTGCGCCTGGTGGACCGGACCGCCCGGGCCGCCCGGGACGCTGACATCCCGGTGGGAGTTTGCGGAGAGATGGCCGGCGACCCCGAAGCGGTGACGCTCCTGGTGGGCCTGGGCATCGACGAGCTGAGCATGTCCCCCGCCCTGATCCCCCACGCCAAGAGCCTGGTCCGCTCCCTGGCCCTGGACCGGGCCGTGGCCCTGGCCCAGGAGGCCCTGGACCAGGAATCGGCCCAGGAGGTGCGCAGGGTGGTGCGGCAGGCGCTGAAAGTAGGCTAGAGATCCTGCCGAAACCAGCCGCCGTGCCAGGCAGTTCACTCCGGTTCGCCGAACCCCCGGGCGTGCAGTTCGGCCAGCGCCGCCAGCGCCGCCTCCGCGTCGGGCCCTTCGGCCCGCACCGAGATCGTACAGCCCTTGCCGGCGCCCAGCAGCAGCAGGTCCAGGATGCTCTTGGCGTCGGCCTGCTCCTCCCCCAGCAGGACCGTGATGTCGGCCGCGAACTTGTTGGCCTCCTGCACGAACAGGGCCGCCGGTCGAGCATGCAGCCCGACCGCGTTGGTGATGGTCAATCGGATTTCCGGCATGGGAGCCTCGTCAGGGTTCGGCAATGGGTTTGGAGGCGGGCGCCTTCAGCAGCAGGCGCGCGGTCTCCGCGTGGGTCACCAGGACGTTGACCAGGCCGCCCCGCACCGCGCCCAGGATCGCTTCCACTTTGCCGGCCCCGGCGGCCACCCCCAAGACCTGGTCCATGCACCGCAGCCGGCCTATGTCGATGGAGACCGTGCGGTGGTTGATCTCCGTGTCCAGGGGCCGCCCCTGGGCGTCGTAGTACTTGCCGCACACCTCCCCCACCGCGCCGGCCTTGCGCAGGGCGGCCAGCTCCCCGGCGGACAGCAGGCGGTTGCGCACCAGGGTCGAGAGCGCAGGGTCCATGGCGCCCAGCCCCACCAGCGCTACGTCGGCCCCCTCCGCCTGGCGGATCATGTCCTGCACGCTTGGCTCCTCCAGGATCAGGTCTCGGGAGGACCGGCTCTGCATGAACAGGGGCGATGGGATCAGCTTGAACTGGCCGCCCAGTTGGGCCGAGAAGATCTGGGCCAGATTGTTGCCCTCCTCGATTTCGTGGTCGCTGGCGCCGTGCAGCCGGACCACGGTGCAGTGGATCCCGCGGGTCATGGTGAAGGCCCGGGCGGTGCAGGCCACCGCCAAGCCCTGGGACACCCCCAGGGTCAAGCCCTCGTCCAGGCGCTCCTCCAGCACCCGGGCCGCCAGCTGCCCTAACCGCTGCATCAGCTCCGGGTAGGGGCCCCGGAAATCCGGCAGCACGTAGGCATCCTTGAGAGCCAAGTGCTGCCGGAGTTGCTCTCCCAGGGAGGGCACCGTCAGGAACGGGTAGTGGATCACGACCTGGACGATCTTGAGGTCCTTGGCCTCCTGCAGGAGTCGGGACACCGAAGAGGGGGAAGTCTCGAACAGCGTGGCGATGGCCTTTACGTTAATGTTTTCTTCGTAATACAACCGCGCGACGTCGGCGATCATCTCCAGGCGTTTCGGATCCGATTTGGGCATGCTTTCCTGGACGGCGGAAGGAGTTTGGCGACGGGGGCCGGGTCAGGCCTGTTTTCTGGCCAGGATTTCCTTGGCGATCCTGGTGATCTCGGCCTTGCAGGCATCTTCGCCGAACCCAGTAAGGAGCGCCACCCCCTTGATCACCGGAACGGTGATGGTGCCCGGGATGGGGCTGGTGCTGACCACGAAATCGATGCCCCCCTGCTCGATGTAGGTCTGGACCGAGGTGGGCAGCAACCCGATGACCTTGGCCTCGGCCCCGAGGGGCTTCAGGATCTCTTCCAGCTTCTGTGCGATCATGGACGAGCTGACCACGCCCGAACCGCAGACTGCGAGAATCGTGAGGGTCTGTCTGTGTGCCATGGTGTTCCTCTCGGGTATAGGTACCATTCTAGGCCGAAAATACGGCATTCAGGAGCTGGACCAGGGCTGGGGCATCCCGGGCGTCCCGGATGGCCGCGAGGGTGTTCTGGTCCTTGAAGACTCCGGCCATCTTCTTCAGCCATGGCACCTGCTCCTTGGGGTCGGCCAGCGCCAGGAGGAAGATGATCTCCGCTGCCACGGTCCGCTCGGGGGTGCCCATTTCCTGGAAGGCGATGGGGGACGCCAGCGTGCCCACGGCCAGGGCGCTGCGCTTCACGAACCGGGCTTCGGTGTGGCAGACCGCCACAGGGATCCAGGACGGCAGTCCGGTGGGATAGATCTCCTCCCGGGCCAGGACGTTCTCCAGGTAGCCCTGGTCCACGCAGTCCAGGTCGTACAGTCCCTGGGCCAGGCTTCGGATGGCCGCTTCCTTGGCGGTCTCCGCCATGCCTACGTGGACGAGGTGTTCGTCGATGAGGATGGCGGGCACGGAGAACCTCCAGTGGCGCGGGGTGGGGCCCGGGAACCGCCCCGGGGGGCGGTTCCCGGCTCCGCCGGCCGGATCTTGACGCTACTCGATCACGTCCAGGGCGGCCTGGGCTTCCATGAAGTCCTGGATCCGAACCTTGTTGCGTTTGAAGAGGTAGTAGAGCGGGAACCAGATCACCAGGAGCAGGACGACCCCGAACCACTTCAGGTTGACGATGGGCAGGAAGATCAGCCCGCCGACGATGGGCTTGTTGGCGATCATCCCCGAGGTGACCATGGTGCCGCCGGTGAGCGGCTTGGTGGCGAACTGTGCGTAGACCTGGGTGAACAGCGGGGCGGTGAGGGTGCAGATGTACAGCCCGATGGCGAACCAGATGGCGCTCAGGATCACGGTCTTGAAGATGTTGCCGTTGGAGGCGGCCACGAACGGCTGGATGATGAAGGAGATGGCGATCAGGTCCACCAGCGGCAGGGTGCGGTTGCCGGGCAGGACCACCGCCAGCAGCAGGAGGATCGGGATCAGGATGATGCCCGACATCAGGGTGGCGGGCTCGCCGTAGCCGGTGGCGTCGTTGATGCCGATGTACAGGTCGTCGCCCTCCTTCACCTTGCCGGCGCTGCGCTTGCGGGCGGCCTCGGTGATGGGCATGAAGGCCGAGGCGAAGATGTTGGCCACCCGCGGGAAGATGGCCATGACCGCGGCCGTGGACACGGCGATGGTCATGATGTTGCCCCAGGCCGCCAGGGTGCCGAGGTCACTGAGGTGGCCCAGGATGGCCAGGATCAGGCCCAGGATCCCGCCCAGGACGATGGGCTCGCCCAGGAACCCCAACCTTAGGCGCAGGGCCTCGGGCCGCCAGCGGATCTTGTAGGCGCCCATCTTGTTCAGCACCCAGTTCCCGCCCACCGCGAACGGGGTGCCAGGGGCGATGTGCAGGGCGGGTATGGTGCAGTTCTGGTAGCCGTAGTAGGTGGACCAGCGTTTGGAATTCATCTCGATGAAGATAATGTTGTAGAGCACCATGATGAACATGGCGGCAAGGGACAGCCAGATGTCCTTGGTGACCACGTAGAGCATCGAGCCCCAGAACATGTAGGAGTAGTTGTTCCAAAGGTCCCCGGGGATGAACACGTTGGTCACCTTGAACAGGAACAGCAGCACCTGGAACAGCAAGCCGAACGCCAGGAACATCATGCCGGCCTTGGTGGCGTAGGCGATGACCGAGGTGGCCTGCCAGCCGATGTCCACGATCGGAAGGTTGATGCCGGTGGCCTTCACGAAGTTCTGCACCGCCGGGACGATGATCGGGATGTAGGAGTTGATCAGCCAGCCGAACCCGGTCAGGCCGATGCCAGCGTACAGCCCGGAGAAGAACGATTTCTTAAGTTCAACCCCCAGGATCAAGCAGATCACGAAGATGATCACCGGGACGAACACGGCAGAACCGAAGGTGTTGAACACGGTGCTCAGCCCTTGAAGGAATGGTTCTATGTTCATCGGGTCTCTCCTCATGAAAGGAAGATGGTGGTGGGTGATGGACTTCGAGAACTCGGCGGGCGGGGGCGGAGCTTTGCTCCGGAGCGGCAAGCTTGGGCCGAGCTGGATGCGCAAGCCCGTCCGAGCGCTGGCACCTTCTGGCCCTGAAATTGATTTCAGGTTATGAAATTATTTTCAGAAAAAAGATAATTGGAAATATTTAGATTGTCAACGTGTAAATCCATTTCCGCTCAATTGTGGGGGAGGGGATGGGGAATTCAAAGGCTTCAAACTGCTCGGAAGCAGGTGATTGATCTGGGTTGGGGACAAACTCGGAGTCACCCAGCGGCCGTTGAGCCACCTGAACCGGGACCTTCGCTTAGGAAAAGCCGATTCTTACCGTCCCATGCCTTTTTCTGGTCAGCCCCGTGCGCGACTTCGCCGTCAACCGTTCGCAATGAGGTCGCCTGGGCGGGGCCATGCGCCAGGCCGGGATCATGGCGGCGGGTTGGCCGTGCCGCTCCATCGCGTCCAGGAGGCGTGGGATCATCGCCTTGAGACGCTTGCTGCAGACCCGGTCCGAGGCCTCCCAGAGGAGGATCAGTCCTGCTCGGACGGCCTCGTCATACAACCGGGCCCTGGGAGATGCTTCCGAGGCCTTTTCCCGGGGTTTCCTGGCCATTATCTGGATGAAGTGCTTCCGGTGGTGGCCTGTCAAGGCCACCAACTCGTTCAAGATCAGTGACTTTTCAAATCTGGTGCCTTTCCAATACCGCTCCCTGAGCACCTGAATCAATTCCCGGCGTGCGCCATGGCTCATTCCAGCAGGCGGGCCTGCACCATGGGAGCAAGAAACCGGTTCCGTAGGTTGGCAGGAGTCCTTCTCAGCAACCCGGCCAATTCGCGGAGGGTGAGGAATCGGCCTCGACAGAGCCTGAGGATCACCGCCCGGACTTCCTGTTCCGGGGCCTTTCCACGGGAACGAATCGGAGCGGCCAAGGCCAACAATTGCGGATCCTCTTCGGGAAAGGTATTCATGCCTTCAGTACCATCAGGAGCCTCCGTCCCCCCCTGGCTGGCCCCCGAGAACGGATGAGAGGAGCTGGCCCCCAAATGAGAGGACCTGGACGCCAAAGGAGAAGAGCTGGGAACCCAATGAGAGGAGGTAAGTCCTTCGGCGTCTATGACCTGGCGGTCGGCCGTTGCCGGGAAACGGTAGCTGTTACCCCGTCCCCGCTTGTCCGACTCCAGGAATCCTCGTTCCACCAGATTGGCCATCACCCCGCCCGGCCCCAGGCGGGGCAGGACCAGCCCCCGCCACGCGTCTATCCACAGCAGGGCCGCGCCGATCCCCCCCAGGCCTAAGGCCAAGCCGAACAGCAGCCCGGAGATCAGGCCGATCCGTCCGGGCACCAGTTCCTGGGCGTAGACCAGGATGGCCGAGAAGGCCGAGGACAGGACCAGGCCGATCACCACCGTAAGGGTGCCGGTCCAGCCCGGCGAAGGGCAGGGCCAGGGAGAACGGCACCACCCCCAGGATCGAGCCCCAGATCACCCGCTTGCGGTGGATAGTGGGCCGGCGCACTCGGGTTCAGAACGGGAGCAAGGCTCCGGCAGCATGCAGCGTTTGATTCGGCCGGGGACCATGTTGAGTTCAACCGAGTTCAGACATTGTGAACACGCCCCAGGTTATACCGTCACTTCTTGGGCCGTCTAAGGGAATAGTTATCAACCCATCGATAAATGGTAGCCAAACTCACACCAAAGGTTTTGGCCGCATAAGCTTTTCCCGACTTCCCCCAGCCTTGGTCTTGCAATATATTTTGCAGCTTTTCCATTCTTTCCTTATCTTTATTGCATAATTTCAATATTTCGAACGACGATTCGAACCGCGGCGGCAAGCTGTTTAATGTCAATGTTTCATCATCCTCCACATTCACTGCATATTCTATGATGTTGGATAGTTCACGAATATTCCCTGGCCAAGAATAGTTTATCAACCATTTCCGAAGCTCGTCCGATATCTTGAAGATGTTCTTGCCAAGCATCCTGGAGTAGTGTTTCAGGTAATGAGTTCCGAGCATTTCTATGTCTTCCGGACGCTCCCGAAGCGGCGGTATGGCGATAGGGATGACGTTCAAGCGGAAATAGAGATCTTCACGGAAATGACCGTCTTTTACCAGGTCTTCGAGGTTCTCGTTGGTCGCCGAGATGATACGGACATTCACTGGGAACGATTGCTTTCCTCCCAGTCGATCCACCCTGTGTTCTTCCAACACCCGCAACAATTTCGTTTGCAGGTGCAACGGCATCGTCCCCACCTCATCGAGAAAAATCGTTCCGCCGTCGGCAAGTTCAAACTTGCCCGGTTTTCCTTCCCGTTTGGCGCCCGTGAAAGCGCCGCCGTCATAGCCGAAGAATTCGCTTTCAAGAAGGGTTTCAGGAATGGCACCACAATTAATTGCTACGAAATGACCCGAGCGCTCACTTCCTTGATGAATCGCACGGGCGAATATCTCCTTGCCGGTGCCACTTGCGCCGCGAAGCAATACCGTCGAACTCGACCGTGCTATCCTTTTGGCAATCTCGATCAATTTTTGCATCGTATGATTGCGAGTCAAAATATCATCAAAAGTTATAGGGTGGTCTGCAATCGTCATAGAGCCTGCATTTTTCTTGACCACCGCATAATCGAGAAAGTCTATAAGTCTGATTTTCTGGGTCCCATGACCATTCCCGTACATTTTAACTGTCTCCATATTTATCAGCAGCGATCTCTTTCCGTACTGCATGATCCTTGGTAGACTTACTTTTCTTTCTTTCAAAAAAGGAGTTAAAATCTCTTTTATTTTGTCGGTAGAGTTTGAAGTTTCGTTCAGAGCAAGGATTTTGGTTGCTGATTTGTTGTAGTGAAGTACCTCACCATCTTCATCAAAGGCAACAATTCCCTTATCTAATTTATCCAAGATTGCCCTCACCTCGGCCATGGCAAGGCCGAATGAATTCATTAGTCTATGTTCTTTAAGTTTTGATGACAACAACCCAGCCATGCGCTCGACGAACCGCGCGAGATCTTGAGATCTCTTGCGCAACTGCGAGGCATTGTCCATATCGAAGGAAATGACCGCGAGGACCCCCATTGGAATCCCGTCGGCAATGATTGGTGATGCAACTGAGAAAAAATAATAGCAAGCTCCTTGCAATTTGCAAATTTGGCATAAATCATGCGTTCCAGGAAACTCGACCACGATGGTCTTTGGGTTATTAATTAAATAATTATATACATGGCCATGCTGAAGAACCTTGCCCAAGGTATCCCTGATGGTCCCGGTGGCGGCGATGCGAGTACCAGCTTGGTCGATCACTTCGACATCACAGCCAATGGCCAGACTGATGGCCTCGGCAACACCTTGTACATCATTCTTTATTGAGTTCAGATCCAACATGATTCCCACGTTTGGAGGGGGGAGGGTTGGTAATGGGCGGGATGCTTGGCTCCATTTTACCCACACACGTCCACTTCCGGTTTGCCCGCTACCTGCAATCACCCAGAGGCTTCACCGCTCCCCGTGGCCCTGTGGAGATGGCAGGCCACCAAATGGTTCGGCCGGACCTCGATGAGCGGCGGTTCCTCTTTGGTGCAGATGTCCATGCACTGGTTGCAGCGCGCAGCGAACCGGCAGACGGGCTCGGGGTTGATGGGGGAGGTGAGCTCGCCCTTGAGCAGGATCCTTTCGCGGCGGTTGTGGATGCGCGGCACCGGGATGGCCGAGAGCAGCGCCTCGGTGTAGGGGTGCAGCGGCTCCTGGAACAGGGCTTCCGAAGGCGCCTTCTCCACCAGCCGCCCCAGGTACATCACGGCGATGTCGTCGGAGAAATGGTTCACCACCGAGAGGTCGTGGGTGATGAAGAGGTAGGTGATGCCCGTGTCCCGCTGGATGGTCTTCATCAGGTTGAGGATCTGGGCCTGGATGGAGACGTCCAGGGACGACACGGGCTCGTCGCAGACGATGAACTTGGGATTCATGGCCAGGGCCCGGGCGATGCCGACCCGCTGGCGGCGGCCGCCGTCGAGCTCGTGGGGGTAGGTGTTGATGAGGCGCTCGGCCAGCCCCACGGTGTCCATCAGGTCCAGGACCCGCATGAAGCGCTTGTCGCTGTCCGGGATGAGGCCCGCCAGGAGGATGGGCTCCTCGATAGTCTCGGCGATGGTCTTGCGGGGATTGAGCGAGGAGTAAGGGTCCTGGAAGATGATCTGCATCTCCCGGCGCATGTAGCGCATCTCGCTGGTGTTCAGTTTGCGCAGGTCCTTGCCGTCGAAGGACAGCTCGCCGCTGGTGGGCTCGATGAGCCGCAGGATGGTGCGCCCCAGGGTGGTCTTGCCGCAGCCCGACTCGCCCACGATGCCCAGGGTGCGCCCCTGCTCGAGCGTGAAGCTCACGTCGTCCACGGCGTGGAGCGTTCCGGCCGCCACGTGGAAGTATTTTTTGAGGTTCTTCACCTCTAGCAGTGTCTCGCCCAAAGAATCCACCTCGTCTGCTAAAGCATGTTCTCGACCGTTTCGTTGTACAGGTGGCAGGCGACATGGTGCGTGTCGCTCAGCCACCTCACCTGGGGGAGGTCCCGCGAACATCCCGGTCTTGCGTAGGAGCAGCGGGGATGGAAGGCGCATCCCGGCGGCAGGTTCATCGGATCGGGAATCAGGCCCGGGATCGGCTTGAGCTCCGCGCGCCGGTTCTCGATGTCCGGCAGGGAGTCGAACAGCCCCCGGGTGTAGGGGTGCCGCAGGTGGTCGAAGATGTCGGCCAGGGTGCCGCATTCCACGATGCGCCCGGCGTACATGATGCCCACGAAGTCGCAAACCTCGGCCACGATCCCCAGGGCGTGGGTGATCATGAGCATCGACATCCGGGTGTTGTCCTTGAGCTCCTTGATGAGCTTGAGCACCTGGGCCTGGATGGTGACGTCCAGGGCCGTGGTGGGCTCATCGGCGATCAGGAGGTCCGGGTTGCAGGCCAGGGCGATGGCGATGATCACGCGCTGCTTCATTCCCCCCGAGAACTGGTGCGGGTACTCCGACACGCGGCCGCCCGGGATGCCCACCATCTCCAGCATGTTCGTGGCGTGAAGCAGGGCTTCCTTGTCGTTGACTCCGCGGTGGATCTTCATGCCCTCGGCGATCTGCTCGCCCACGGTCTTGATGGGGTTGAGGGAGGTCATGGGGTCCTGGAAGACCATGGCCACCTGGCTGCCACGCATCTCCCGCAGCTGCCTTGGGGACATGCTGAAGACATCCTGCCCCTGCACGGTGATCGTGCCGGATACGACCCTGCCCGCCGGCAAGGGGAGCAGGTTGAGGATGGACAGGGCGGTGGTGGTCTTTCCGGCTCCCGTCTCCCCCACCAGGCCGAAGGTCTTGCCGGCGGGAATGGTGATGTCCACCCCGGTGACGGCGTGCACGACCTCTTCGTCGACGACGTACTCCACGGTGAGATTCTTGATTTCCAGAGCGTTCTGCTGCGCATCCATCACGGCGCTCCCGCTAGTGCTTGAGCCTGGGGTCGAGGGTGTCCCGCAATCCGTCGCCCAGGAGGTTGAGGGCCAGGATGGTGAAGAAGATGGCCAGGCCGGGCGCCACGACAATGTGCGGGAAATCGCGCATGAAGGTGCGCCCCGAGGCAAGCATGTTGCCCCATTCCGGGGCCGGGGGCTGGATGCCCAGCCCGATGAAGCTCAAGGCGGCGATGGTCAGGATGGCGTTGGCCACGTACAGGGTGACCTGCACGATGATGGGGCCGATGCAGTTGGGCAGTACGTGGCTGGCAATGATGCGCTGGTCCAGCGCGCCGATGGAGCGCGCTGCCTCGATGTATTCGTTGTCGCGCACGCCCATGACCGCCGAGCGCACCACCCGCGAGAACTTGGGCGCGAAGGCCAGGCCGATGGCGATGGTCAGGTTCAGCTTGGTGTTGCCGAAGGCCGCGATGATGGCCAGGGCCAGGAGCACGTCCGGCAGGCTGAGGAAGACGTCCATGGCGCGCATGATGACGCTGTCGGTCTTCCCGCCGTAGTAGCCGGCCGCCCCGCCCAGCACCAGGCCCACCACCAGGGACACGAAGATCGCCGAGATGCCGATGAGCAGGGACACCCGCGCGCCGTACACGATTCGGGCCAGGATGTCGCGGCCCAGTTCGTCGGTGCCGAACCAGTGGCTCGCGCTGGGGTGCTGGAGCCGATTGGCGATGTCGATCTTGACCACCACGTGGTCGTAGTTCGCGATCAAGGGAGCGAGGATCGCGACCGCCACGATGAGGCAGAAGATGACCAGCCCGATCACGGCGATCTTGTCCTTCAGGAAGCGCAGCCACAGTTCCTGGGTGATGCTCTTCTTCCTGAACTGCCGGTAGAATTCCTTCTTGGTCGTGAATGGCCTGGCCGTGGAGGTGGCTTCCATCAGGCTGTCCTCGCTTTCGCGCCGTATTGCGCACGGATCCGGGGATCGATGTAGGCGTAGATGAGATCGACGATCAGGTTGGACAACGCCACGCAGACGGCCATGACCACCAGGGTCCCCAGCACGCAGGGCGTGTCGCGCTGGTTGATGGCCTCCACCAGCAGGCGGCCCGTGCCAGGGATGGAGAACACCGTCTCCGTGAGCACCACCCCGCCCAGGAGCGTGCCCACGTTCATCCCGATGATGGTGATGGTCGGCATGAGGGCGTTGCCCAGGGCGTGGTCGTAGATCACGTCATGTTCGCTGACACCCTTGGCCCGGGCCGTGCGGATGAAGTCCTGGCGGATGGCCTCCATCATGGAGGAGCGCGTGGTCCGCATGATGTTGGCCATGTAGTTGAAGCCCAGGGTGATGGAAGGCAGGATCAGGCTCTTCAGGCCTTGGTCCAGGCCGCTGGAGGGCAGCCAGTCCAGTTTCACCGAGAAGAGCAGGATGAGCAGGAGGCCCAGCCAGAAGATCGGCATGGAAACGCCCATCAGGCCGAAGACCATGGTGCACTGGGAGAAGATCGACCTGGGCTTGGTGGCCGAGCGGATGCCGATGGGGATGCCGATGGACACGCACAGGAACATCGCGCAGGCGACGATCCAGGCCGTATTGGCCAATCGGACGCGCAACTGGTCGATCACCGGTGCCCGGGTGACGTAGGAAATGCCGAAGTCGCCCTGCATCAGGTGCACGATATAGTGGAAATACTGCACGATGAGGGGCCGGTCGAGGCCCAGCTGCATCCTGAGCTTGGCGCCCAGCTCGGGGGTGTAATCGGCCCCGAGGATGATGCTCGTCGCATCGCCCGGTGTCATGGACAGGATGGTGAAGACGATGAACGTCAGCACCAGGATCACCGGTATCAGGGCGAACAGCCGTCTGATGATGTAACGGATCATTCGGTCACTCCTCTGCGCTCCTCTCCTCGTGGACGAGGCCATCAGTTCCGCTCCCGCGAGGCTTCAGCCTTCCGGAGGAGTCCCGCGGGAACGGGGTCTGGCCCGAAACCGGTGCCGCCCGTGGCCGGGCGGCCGCCATCAGTAGTGCAGTTTGTAGTAGTTGTAGGGCTTCTCGGGGTTGAGTTCCACGCCCTTGAGATTGGCGCTGCTCAGGGCGTAGATATTGGTCACGTACAGATCCACCTCGGGAGCTTCCTCCGCCATGAACTCCTGCACCCGCTTGTAAACCGCGATGCGCTTGGCCTCGTCGAAGGTGCGGCCTTCGGTGATCATCTCGTCGAGCTTGGGGTTCTGGTACCAGACGCGGTTGGGGCCGCCGAAGCCGGCCGGGGTGAAGCGCCGCGGCAGGAACCCCTCCGGATCCCAGTAGGAGCCCCAGCTGGTCACGAACATGGGCGCCTTGTGGCTGGCGATGTAGGCCGGGAAGACCGCATTCTCGATGCGCACGATCTCGACCTTGATGTTGATCTCGGCCAGGTAGGCCTGGACCGCGGTGGCGATGCGCTCGGCCTCATCCCGGAAGACCACGAGCTGGGTGGTGAAGCCCGGGCAGTTGGCCTCCTTCATCAATGCCTTCGCCTTTTGCGGGTTGTAGGAGTACATGTTGAGCGGATTCTGGATGCCCCCGAGACACTGAGGGGAGTGGGCGAAGGTGCAGCTGTTGAACAGGACCCGGCCGCGGCCGTTGTGGCCGACCTTCATGCAGCCCTCGCGGTCCACGGCGAAGCCCACGGCCTGGCGCACCAGCTTGTTCTTCCACCAGCCCAGGGTGTTGTCCATGCCCAGGTGCCAGACCAGCGACGAGGGGTTCTCCCACAGCTTGAGCTTGGGGTTCTTCATCACGCGGTCAAAGTCGTTGGGCGTGAATTCGACGTTCAGGTCAGCGGCCCCGGTCTCGATGGCGATGGTTCGGTTGGTACCTTCGGGGATGACCTTGATGGTCAGGGTCTTGTTCTGGGCCAGCTCGTTCTTGTTGAAGTAGCCGTCGAAGCGCTCGAATTTCACCGTGTCGCCGATCATGCGGCTGGCGAACTTGTAGCGGCCGCTGCCGACGGGCTTGGACCAGTCCTTGGACTGTTCGCACTTCTCAGCGTAGGCCTTGGGCACGATGCAGGTGGCCACGTGGGTCAGGGCGGTCGTCAGGGCCGGGTAGGGGCCGTCGGTGATGATGGCGACGGTCCTGTTGTCGACCTTCTTGATCTCCTTCACCGGCTTGAACATGGCGCCGATGGCCGCGCTGCCCTTGGCCCGGTCCAGGGAGTAGACCACGTCGTCGATGGTCAGGGTGGTGCCGTCATGGTACTTGACGTTGTCCCAGATGGTGAAACGCCACTCGCTGTCGCTCACCCGCTTGTAATCCTTGCACAGCTCCTTGGCGCCGCCGGCGAGCTTGTCCTGGGAGAGATTGAACAGGCGGCTGTAGAGGTTGTAGAGCACGTACTGGTTGTTGAGGTCGGACGTGGCGATGGGGTCGAAGCTGATCATGTCCAGGGCCTGGACGATCCGGATATCCCCGTCGCGCCCCGGGTTCTGCCCAGCGGCGGAAAGAGCGCCCCCGAACGGGGCGATGGCCAGCAATGTCACGAGTAAGGCGGAGAGTCGTCTCATATTGTCCTCGCTGAAGGTGGTTGACTCCAAGGGTTGCCTTTTCGTTTCAGATCCCGGAGGATTCCCGGTTCCTGCTTGAGCGCCTGACGGAGGTCAGCAAACGGGGGATCCGGCACCGGAAGCACGGCGGAGCCCGAAAAGGTCGATCCGTTCGACTCCCTCGTGTCCCTGCAGCGCCACCACGCCCTGGCGGGAGAGAACCCGAGGAGCGGCTGCCCTGGAACTTCGCGGACAACCTGGCGGGTCTGGGCCTGGCGGGATGGGCCGGGGTGATCAGGCGCGTGCCGTGACCAGACCGCCGAAGGCGGCCGAGGTCACGCACGCCTGCCACAAGCACACCTCACTTCCAGTGTGGTTCGTCCCAAAGAACAAGTTCCTGTCCAATTCCCATCTTCAAGGCATTACGATACAGGACGGTACCCCAGGCCGCATCTTCCACAGGCATGCCGCCAACAATCATGATATACCGTTCCTTCTCACTGGTCCTGGCAGGCTTTTTCCCGCAGGCAATTTCAGTGAGGCTGACCAACGACTTCGGATTGATCTTGCCTTCTTCGCACAGACGGAATACTGATTTGCCAGGAAAATCAAGTCGCTTGGCCGCCTCTTCCTCGGGAATGAGTTCTTCTTCTTCTTTCCAGAGCTGATGCATTTTCAACTCATCAAACACCACCCGTGACGACGTGAACAAACTATCGGGAATGGCGGCCGTACCCTGGGTGGCAATGAAGGCATTGGGCTTGACCCATTCTTTTTCCAAAATCGGCTTGGTGTTGCCCGAGGTGGCGATGGTGAGGACATCCGCGGCCCGGACAGCATCTTCCATGGAATGAGCAGCCTCGAAAGGGAAGTCCAGTGCATTGCTCATTTCACGGCAAAAGGCCTGCGCCTTGTCCGGCACGAGGTCATAGACCAACGCTTTCGACAATTGCGGAAGGGCCGCCTTCATGCATGAGACCGTCGCCTTGCTTATCACGCCAGCACCAATGCAGACAACCGTCTTGGCATTCTTGCTGGCCAGGTACTTGGCGCCCACGGCGGGGACTGCTCCTGTCCTCATGGCACTGAGCAGGTTTGCAGACATGAAGGCAAAAGGCTCACCCGTTTCCACATTATTCAGAACGACCACAAGCACGGACCGGGGAAGTCCGTGTTTGACATTTTCCACATTGGATCCGTACCACTTGGTAGCGCAGACGTTGAATTCCCCGCCAAGGTATGCCACCATTGCCATGAACCGTCTATCAGGCCCTGCAACGGGCATATTCGGGAACTTCTTTACGACAGGAAAGATGATTCGTTGGCCATGCTCAAGGCCGCTCAATCCTCCCATGATTGAGTCTCCTTCTCCAACGACCTTAAACATATCATCAATGGCCTTGACACACTGCTTTCCGTCAAGAACTCCCGCTTTCAGCATGTCTTTTTCAGACAGGTATAGGAGGGTAGTTTTTTTCCCTGCCATTTCGCACACTCCATTTTTTGGGTTTAGGGTTGTTGTAACCCACCTTTATGTTGGCGCCTTCACTTTGGATTGGGTCCGGAACGCCAAATAAATAAGCATCGTTTATGCCAATATAAGACGTGACCCTAGACCAGGGTTTAAGACTCATAAATTCAGCGAGATAGTTCAATCGATTTCAGGTTTCCTTCGATCCTTGCTCCAACCCTTAGCGCCTGAACAAGACATTTTTCACAAACTTCTCAATTTGTTCTCGTACTATTCTTACCAAAATCTCATCGTGCTCTAGCGGGAGTTTCGGAAACCCAGGGTGAGAGCACGGCCCAATTGCTGATTCTGCAATAAGTTCAGGCCTTTCCCGGGGTATAGCAAAAGGGCGCTGCTGCCGGCACCAGGGATTCAAAGAGGGCCAAGGTTTCCGGTTCCGCTTCCTCCAACTGCCAAGTGCAGCGGGGCCGGCCCTTGGTGGGGTGGAGGACCATGGGACCCGGATCTTCTGGTCGGTCCAGTCGTGGCGATCGGTGACCAGCACCCGTTTGCCGAAATGCAGCTCAATGGCCGCCCGAGCCTGTTCGTCGAAGCGAAGCTGACCCGCAGGAAATCCTTCAGGTATTGCCCGTCCTTGACCTTGGCCAGAGCCTTGGCGGCGTCTTTGGTGCCGGACTTGGGCTTGCCGAGCCGGTCCCTCCATGCCTCCAACTCCTGGACCCGCTTGGCCAGTTGCTGTTCCAGTCCACGGTGCTCAGCCATGCGCAGTTCCTCGCTGACGAACAGCAGGATGGTGCGTTCCGCGCCCCAGACCACGCCCCATGGTGCACCCGAACACCCAGCAGCAGCCGCACGACCCCTGGTCCCACCCGGTCGGGCCGCCGCAGGAGGTGAAATCTGCGTGGGTCGACAGATTGACCGCAGTGCCGATAAGCAGATTTGCTCCCTTTGAGCGGGTGGTCCGTCCACTCCGGCTCCAGAGGACCAAGCCCCGCACGCGTGCTCTGACCGATCACAGGCAGGCGATTGCCGGAGAGAAGGTTCAGGGTGACTAGGAAATCTGCTAGGAAACACTGGGAAGGCCAGAGCTTCCTAGTTCCCCTGCTATGCCCGCCGGGATCAAGCCGGTCCGATCAGCTTGAATACCTTTTGGGGATCCCGGGAGGAGCTGCCGTATTCCCGGATCAATCCGAGTTCCACCAATCGTTTGAGCCTGTCCCTGGTGGCTCTTGTAGAACGTTTGATCTCATTCGAAATTTGACTGGTGGACATCCCGGTGGAGCCTTCCAGTAAATCGAGGATCTTCTGGTCCAAAAGCTCCAGGCTGGCCTTTTGAACGGGTATGAGTCCGAACGTGACCCGGAATCCGCTTCCAATCTCCTCCAGGACCGGTTCCGGAAGGCCGGCATCGAGGCAGGCTTTGGTCATTCTCTGGATGCCGCTCCCCCACTGTTCGATGAGTCCCAGTTCGTGGAATACCCTTCCAATGACTCGGTTCCGCAACTTGGAAGCGCCCTGTCGCACCTCATCCATAGTGAGGCCCGGCGGCAGGCCTCCAGGATTTTCTATCTCAAGGCGATCATCGAAAATCGCCACTCGCAGAGGTGAGCCGTGCTGCCCATAGTCCGCGTGCACGACGGCATTGATGACGGCCTCTCGCAGCGCTATCAGCGGGATCCCAGGGATCCCTTCGTTCCGGATCCCGGCGACCTGAATGGCCCTTCGGGTGTTCCGCTGCACGAAGGCGATCACCTCGTCCACGGCCTTCGGGAGATGGGAGGTGATTTCCTGGGCATCCAGGATCTGGGTTCGATCCTTCCCAACGAACACCGCCGCACGAATTCGTGCATCCGGGAATACCTTCAGACGCTCTTTCCCGAACAGGAGCAGTCCTCCGACCGTCAGTACCAGTCGATTCTGGTAACGCACGACCAGGTTCAAGGTCTGGAGATCACCCGGAACCAGTTTCCGCTTCGCAGCAAAGGACTCGGAAGCGGCCGGGAAGTCCAACTCGTCGGAGTTCTTTTCCGGCAAGGGATCTTCGTCGAAGGACCGCCCCAACACCTGCCGCTTCAATTCAGCCACCTGGGCGGGATCAGCCTTTCGGTTGGTAGATCCGATCCGGACGTAAACCCCGTTCGCTTCGCCCTCCGTTTTCAGGAAATGCGGACGGAGAGGGCTTGGAAAGACTTCCACCAGAACGAGGTTCTTGTTCCGCCATGGGACGATCAGGAGTTCCGGAACCAGTTTCGGCTCGATGCGGTCCACGATCCAGCTGGCCAATTGGCCTTCCAGCCGAGTCGGTTCCGGCACCCCGAGGATGTGCCGCGTCTGATCTTCCACCCCTATGAGCAGGATCCCGCCGGAGCCATTGGCGAAGGCCACCAGGGTTTTCATCAATGGGGCGGGCGAGGAAGCGTCCCTCTTGAATTCGAGGGTCTTGCCTTCGTGCCGATTCATAAGGTTGGCCAAATCCACCATACTATGAAATCTACTAGGAAGGGATCCGGCTGTCCAGACTTCCTAGTTCAACCGGAATACCGCCCGTGTCCCAGGGCTTAAGCCCGTGTCGGTGACGGTCCCCACCGGGGTGGCGGGCTTGTCCCGGTCCGAAGTTCCATAACGAAATCCGCGTCCCAGCGCGTCAGCACGGAGTTTGGCCAAGATTGAGTGTGCAAAATGTAGGCACTAATTTGACTTGACACGCTTGCCCGGCGGCATATCCTTTAGGTATGCCCATCAAAGGAATGGCCGTTCACGTGGTTACCACCCAGCGGAGGGTGGGCGATAAGGTCTACAAAACCCACTTGTTACGTCATTCCTACCGCGAGGGCGACCAGGTCAAGACCGCCACCGTGGCCAACATCTCCTCCCTGCCCGATGCGGTGATCGAGCTGATCAAGCTGGGGCTCAAAGGGGAGGCTGTCGGGCCCGCCAATGGCCAGATGGAGCTGATCGAGGCTCGGCCCCACGGGCACGTCGCCGCCGTGGTGGGCACCCTGCGGCAGCTGGAGTTGGACCGCCTGTTGGCCACCCGCAGCAGCCGGGAGAAGGACCTCGCCTTGGCCCTGGTGGCCGGGCGGGTCCTCCACCCGGGGAGCAAGCTGTCCTTGTCCCGGCTGTGTGCTGCGGACAGCCGGATCTCCACCCTGGCCCAGGTCCTGGGGGTGGAAGGGGCGGACGAGAACGAGCTGTACGCCGCCATGGATTGGCTGGTGGAGCGCCAGCCCAAGATCGAGGCCGCCCTGGCGGCCCGGCACCTGACCAACGGCTGCCTGGTCCTCTACGACGTGTCGTCCTCTTACTTCGAAGGCCGGAAGTGCCCGCTGGCCCAGTACGGCTATTCCCGGGACCACTGTCCGGACCGGCTGCAGATCACCTACGGGCTGCTGTGCAACGCCGAAGGCTGTCCGGTGGCCATCGAGGTGTTCAAAGGCCAGACCGGCGACCCCTCCACCCTCCCCAACCAGATCCAGAAGCTGAAGGAGCGATTCCACCTGGAGCGGGTGGTCCTGGTCGGGGACCGGGGCATGATCACCGAGGCTCGGATCCGGGAAGACCTGGAACCGGCCCAGCTGGACTGGGTGACCGCGCTGCGCGGCCCGGCCATCGAAAAGCTGTGCGCCGCCCGGGTGATCCAGCCCAGCCTGTTCGACCAACAAGGCATCGCCGAGGTGACCCAGCCGGACTTCCCCGGGGAGCGCCTGATTGCCTGCTTCAACCCGTTCACCCAGGAGCAGCGCCAGTGGCAGCGGAAGGAACTGCTGGAAGCCACCGAGAAGGACCTGCGCAAGGTCTACCGGTCCTGCATCCGGCGGCTGAACCCCCTGCGTGGCAAGGGCTCAATCGGGATCGAGGTGGGCAAGGCCTTGGCCGCCCATGGCATGGCCAAGTATTTCAAGGTGGAGGTCCACGGCGACGATTTCACTTTCCAGCGCCGGCATGGCCTGATCGCCCAGGAAGCCGCGGCGGACGGGATCTACGTCATCCGGACCCAGGTGCCGGCGGCCGCGTTGAGCGCGGAGCAGGCCCAGGTGTCCTACCTGAGCCTCTCCCGGGTGGAACGGGCCTTCCGCAGCCTCAAGGGGATCGATCTCCAGGTCCGGCCGATCCACCACCACTTGGCCGGCCGGGTGAAGGCGCATGTGTTCCTTTGCATGCTGGCCTACTACGTGGAATGGCACCTGCGCAAGGCCTGGGAACCCCTGCTGTTCCAGGGGGAGGCGCCCAGGGTAGCCAATGGCAAACGGGCCACGGGAGAAACCTCGGATGGGTTGCCGGTCATGAGCTACCACGATCTGCTCCAGGAGTTAGCCGGCTATACCTGCAACCTGATGCGCTTCATCCAGGCCCCCAGCGCCACGGCCACCCTCCATCCGACCCCCAGCCCCCTCCAGCAGAGGGCGTTCGATCTCCTCGGCGTCACCCCGGCTTTGTAGTCAGACTTTCAGCACCCCGTTCCCGCTGTAAATACCATGGCTATTGGCTGGATTCGCTGGTTGAGTATGGAACTTGGGTCCGGGCCGGCCCTGGCCCTTGATTGGAGGGAACACCCCGGGGTGTCATTCTCCGAGGGTGTTCCTTATTTCTCAGCATGGTGAAATACGGGTGCTCGCTCAGACCCGCGCCGGACCTTGGGATGGCTGGGGCTTTATCCTCAGTGAGGGAGTACCTGTTATATTTGATAATATCTCCATAAGGGAATGACCGGGAGGGGCCGGTCCGGACAACTTTTTTTTCAATGGACAGACGGCTCGGCCTTGCCCAGAATTGGTTGCCACAACCTCAACCAGAACCGAAGGGAACCGCGCTACCGGACGCCGGTTGGGTCTTCTGATCGTATCTATCTGAAGGACAAAGTTTGGGCTCGAATGATGAGTCCAGATGGCTCTGGAGGAAGTCATGAGAAGGGGTTTCCCGAAATGGCCCATACGATAGGCTCCATGGGATTTTGTCCCGTGGAGCCTTGAGTCTTCGGTTTACTACTATTTCCCTTGGTTTGAAACAATCAAATTGAACTTCAGCAACCGAAAGGAGGAAAAGACAATGCGTATGAACAGAGTGGTGTGGGCTATAGCCGGAATGCTTGCGGTCAGCTCAGTCTTGCCTGCCCAGGCCGTGGAGCTGAGATGCAGGTTGATTTCTACTACCATAAAAGCTGAAGTCAATAAAGTTAATGATGTAAATGAACACTATATTGGAACCTACATTCGAAAAGGTTTAATGTTGCATGATAATGGCGAAGTTGCCAGTGAAGTCAATCATGGGATTGTAGATATGGTTAATGGCATTGAAAAATGGGAAGGGTACTGCGAACAAACATTCAAAGACGGCTCCATGATGGTTATGAAGTATCAAGGCCGAGGCGCAAACGATAAAATCCTTGAAGCTTCCTTTGAATTCGTCAAGGGAACCGGACGGTTTGAAGGGCTAAAGGGCAAAGGCACCTTTTCCGGAGGAGATTTCGGAGGCTTCGGTGATTATCGCTTCACGGGAACTTACACTGTGAAGCAGTGAGACCAAGGCCCCTTTCTCGATCGGGTTAACCCCCACCAGATAAGCACTTCAGAACGCTTGCACAATTTAAAGGGCCATCCAATCGGATGGCCCTAAGTATTGCATTTAATGGGACGACTATCGGAATCAAACAGATGAAGGGCAGATTTGCATCAGGAGACCAAGCCAAGGATGTTCGGTTCCTCGCTGTTTCGGGTGGGTGACGAGGTAACGACCCGGAGCGGCGCGCACCAGAGAGGGGGCTCGGCCATCGGCACAAATGGCCGTTGGACGGACGTTTCCGGCTCAGGGATTCACAGTGGAGTTGTAGGCCAGTTTCAGCAGAAGGTGTTACCCACACGGTTCAGCGAGGAGGCCATTACCAAGGCAAAGGTGCTGCTTCCCACCTGGCTCCCAGGTGGAAGCTGGCAGGCTGTGGAATGGGTGTCAAAGAACTCGAAGCGCAACGACAGGAAGGCGGGCAGTCTGTCCATCAATTCCAGCACCGGGAAGTGGAAGGACTTTTCATCGGGCGATGGCGGCGCGGATCTGGTGAGCCTCTATGCTTGGCTGAATGGAACAGGCCCGGGTGAAGCCTGCAAGGCGCTGGCCGCGGAATTCGGGATCAGTCTGGAAGCAAAGCCCAAAGGCAAAGCCGTGGCCGCGGTGCCCAGGTTTCCACGGCCCATCCTGCCAGTGCCCGAGGGTGTGCCCGCCCTGGGCCGCCGCCCGCATGAGGAAGGCCGGTGGGAATTCCGGGACGCCGAAGGGCGCCTTCTGGTGGTGAGGGTGCGCACACCTGATCCCGAGAGGGGCAAGGCTGTCATCACCTATACCTGGTGCGAGACTGGCCTGGGAATGGCCGAATGGCGGCCCAAGGCGCCGGAACACCCTTGGCCGCTGTATGGCCTGGATCGCTTGGCCAAACGGCCCGATGCGCCGGTGCTTGTGGTGGAAGGCGAGAAAACCGCCGATGCCGCCGAGTGGATCTTCCCGGGCACGGTGGCCGTGACTTCGGGATCTGCCGACAGTGCCGCCGCGGCAGGTTGGGATGCCTTGGCGGGCCGTAGTGTGGTGATCTGGCCGGATGCCGACGATGCAGGTCAAGGCTACGCGGTGAAGGTAGCCGGGTTGCTGGCCGGGAAGGCCGCAGAGGTGCGCCTGGTTGCCCTGCCTGCGCCCATAACCGACTGGGTGAAGCCCGGGAAGGATAAGCCTGGGGTGGGATCTGGCCGATCCTGCGCCTGCGGGCGTGGACCTGGCGGCCATCCTGGATGCCGCAAAGCTATTGGGTGAAAGCAAAAAGGCGGAAGTACCGCCCAATGATGCTGGACGCGATGCGACCATCAAGCGCCTGGCGGCTCTGCATCCGTTGGATTACGAGAAGGTGCGCGAAGCCGAGGCCGCGGGGCTGGGTTGTCGCCAGGGGGTGCTTGATGACTTGGTGAAAGCCGCGCGGGCACAAAACCCGAATCAAGGGGGAACCAAGAATGGCGGATCACCCGCCCTTTGCCCACAGACCGACCTTTGGCCGGAACTGGTATCACCGACCCTTCTGCTCGATGAGATTAAGGGCACCATCCAGACGTTCATCGTGTGCGATGAGGAAGTGGCTGTGGCCGGAACGCTGTGGGTAGCCTTCACTTGGTTTATTGATGTGGTGCAGGTGGCGCCCCTGGTTGTCATCACGGCGCCCGAACCACGGTGCGGGAAAACGCAATACCTCGATCTATTGGGCCGGCTGTCCCGGCGCCCGTTGATCGCTTCGAACATTTCACCGGCAGCGGTGTTCCGGGTGGACAAGCTTGACCCCCAGGCCGGCGACCTGATCCGCTTTCTGGCTCTGAGCGGGTTGCGAAAGGGTGAAGCATTGGGCCTCCGGTTCGCTGATGTGGACCTGGAACGCGGTGTCATGCGCTTCGAGGACCACAAGACCTCAGAGCAGGCGGGGACGAAAGTGCTGCCCTTGAACACGCATCTGAAGACGATCCTTCAGAGGCGGTTGAGCCAGAAGCTAGGTGTCGAGGCTAAACAGGTTGTTCACCCTTGAGGCGGGAGGCCTGCCTCCCAGGGACGAATGCGGTCGATGGTTATTGTAGTAGTGAAGCCAAACCGCCAGGGCTTTGCTCCGCTC
>JBELAL010000066.1:0-25010 GCA_049508835.1 Holophaga sp.
AGCCAGCCCTCGTCCCGGGCCATGCAGCTGGCGATGCGCAGGGCGAAGCACTTCTTCCCGAGCAGGGCGTTGCCGCCGTAGCCGGAGCCGTACGACCAGATCGCCCGCTCCTCGGGGAAGTGCACGATGTACCTGTTGTCCGGGTTGCACGGCCAGGGCACGTCCTGTTCCCCTTCGGCCAGGGGCTTGCCCACCGAGTGCAGGCAGGGGACGAACGCTCCGCTGCCCAGCACGTCCCAGACCTTGCGCCCCATCCGGGTCATGATCTTCATGTTCGCCACCACGTACGGCGAATCGGTCAGCTCGATGCCGATGTGGGCGATGTTCGACCCCAGCGGGCCCATGCTGAACGGGATCACGTACAGGGTGCGGCCCCGCATGCAGCCCTTGAACAGGCCCTTGAGCTTCTCCTTCATCTCCGCCGGCTCGACCCAGTTGTTGTTGGGGCCTGCGTCGATCTTGCGCCGGGAGCAGATGAAGGTCCGGTCCTCCACCCGGGCCACGTCGCTGGGATCGGACAGGGCCAGGTAGCTGTTGGGGCGCTTGTCCGGGTTGAGCTTGCGGAAGGTCCCCGACGCCACCATCTCCTTGCACAGGCGGTCGTACTCCTCGTCGGACCCCTCGCACCAGCACACCCGGTCCGGCCGGCAGAGGTCGGCCACCTCCTGGATCCATGCGACCGCTTTGGGGTTGGAGACATAGTCCGGGACGTTCAATGCGACATTCATTAGACCTTCTCCCTCGCTGACCTGCGTGCCCACCGTCTCCGGGGCTGGATGCGGCCCCTGAAGGCTGATTGCTGTCAAGTGTAGACATGGGCCAAACCGCATGCAATGCGACCGGTGCGCGCCCGGAGCTCTCCCGGTGCCCGGATAAGGCTTGAAATCCCTGGCCTTTCTTCCGGACGCCCGGCGCCGCCCGGGCCGGGGACGTATGTGATTTCCATCATCCCCCGTGGTTCGTGGTTAACTACAAGCCTCCCATCCAATTCCGAGGCCACCCATGGTCATCCACCCCGAAGCTCAGGACCGCAACAATCGTCTGAGGGCCATCAACCCCGTCCTGTTCGAAGCGCTTTCGCCCATCGGGCGGCGGTCCTTCTTCCCCAAGGGCATCCCTTTCCAGGCGGCCCAGAGCAAGGGCTGCCGAATCAACGCCACCGTCGGGCAGATCACCGACGGCTCCGGCAATCCCTTCCCCCTGGCGCCCCTGGCCGAGAAGCTGGCGTCCTTCAACCCCCGGGACGTCTTCCTCTATTCGCCCGTGGCCGGCCGCGAGCCGGTGCGCAAGGCCTGGCACGCCAAGCACATGAAGGAGGATGCCCGGATGGAGGGGGTGGCCCTGCCCTTGGTGACCTCGGGCATCTGCCACGCCCTTTCCATGGCGGCCGAACTGTTCTTCCACCCCGGGGACACCCTGGTCCTGCCGGACCTGTACTGGGACAACTACGAGCAGATCTTCCAGGTCGGGCTGGAGGGAACCTTCGCCACCTTCCCCTTCTATGCTCCGGGCGGGACGTTCAACCTCCAAGGGCTGAAGGATGCCCTGGGCGCGGCCTCCGGGCGGGTCCACCTGCTGCTCAACTTCCCGAACAATCCCAGCGGGTACAGCCCGACCCCGGCAGAGATGAAGGCGATCGCCCAGGCGCTGGTGGACGCCGCCGCCCGCCGACCCCTGGTGGTCTACTGCGACGACGCCTACCACGGCCTGGTGTTCGAGGCCACCGCCGCCACCACCAGCATTTTCTATGATCTGCTGGACCGCAGTCCCAACCTGATCCCCCTCAAATGCGACGGCATCACCAAGGAGCTCTCCTTCTTCGGCGGGCGGGTCGGCTTCCTGACCTTCGGCGTGCCCCAGGACGCGGCGGCCATCCTGGTGGAAAAGGGCATTGGCCTGGCGCGCGCCCGGATCGGCAGCGCCACGACGCTGAGCCAGCACCTGGCCGAGATCGAGCTGGCCGACGCCCGCCACGAAGGCGAGTTCGAGCGGCTCAGGCTGATCCTGGCCGAGCGCTATGCCGCCCTCAAGGCCGCCCTGGCGGCCCCGTCCCGGCACTGGCGGGTGCTGCCCTTCAATTCGGGCTGTTTCTGCCTGCTGGAACTGCGCCCGGGACTCGACGCCGAGACGGTCCGGGAGCGGCTCATCCGGGAGGAGAGCGTCGGGGTGGTGAGCCAGGGCGGGCGCTACCTCCGGATCGCCTACTGCTCCATCGACCTGGACATGGTCGTGCCGCTGGTCCGGGCGCTGGAGAGGGTCTGCGCGGGAGCTTAGACCCGCCCATGCCCTTGTGCAGGCCGGCCCAGGTGCTGAGCGGGCGCCTGGGCTACACTTGGTGGGATCCCACGGTCGCGCCGGGAGGCCCATGTCCACCCCCATGCTCATGCAGGTAGCCGCCCTCAAGCGCGAAGCCGGGGACGCCATCCTGTTCACCCGCATGGGGGATTTCTTCGAGCTGCACGGAGAGGACGCGGTGCGCGCCGCGCCGGTGCTGGAGGTGGCCCTCACGGTGCGCGGGCGGGGCACGGAGTACGAGACGCCCATGTGCGGCGTGCCCCACTTCGCCCTGGAGAGCTACTTGCCCAAGCTGCTCGCCGCCGGCTTCTCCGCCGCCATCGCCGAGCCCACCGCAAAACCTGAAGAAGTGAAGGGCCTGCTGCCCCGCTCCATCTCAAGGATCATCACCCCGGGCACCTGGCTGGACGACGACACCCGGTGGCTGGCTTCGGTGCACCAGGCCGGGGAGCGCTGGGGCATCGCCCTGCTGCAGCTGGCCTCGGGCCAGCTGCGGGTCATCCCCGGCGAGGGCCGGGAGGCGCTGGCGGCCACCCTGGAACGGCTGGCGCCCCAGGAACTGATCGTGGCCGAGGGCTGCACCGACGGGTTCGGCCTGGAAGCGCCCCGCACTACCCTGCCCGCCTGGCGGTTCGAGCCGGGACGGGCCCGGACCCAGATCCTGGCCTTCTTCGGCTGGACCCACCTGGAGGGGGTGGGCCTCGATCCCTACCCGGCCGCCATCGGCGCCCTGGGCGCCCTGCTGGACCAGGTGGAGGCCACCCAGAAGGGCCGCCCGGCCCACATCCAGGGGGTCAGCCTGGAGCTGGGCGCGGCGGGCCCCCTCCTGGACGCCACCTCCGCCCGCCACCTGGAGATCGCCGCCAACACCGTGGACGGGACCCGGGCCGGGAGCCTGCTGGCCCTGCTGGACCAGTGCCGGACCCGGCAGGGCACGCGCCTGCTCAAGGCCTGGCTGGACCAGCCGCTGCGGGACCGGGCCGCCCTGGAGCTGCGCTGGCGCCAGGTGGGCTGGCTCACCGAGGACAGCCACCGGGACCCCATCCAGAGGCTGCTGGAGTCCATCCCGGACCTGGACCGGATCCTGGGCCGGGTGGCCCTGGGCCTGGCGGCGCCGCCGGAACTGGGCCAGCTCCGGGACGGGCTGGCCCGGCTCCAGGAGCTCCCGGGCCTGGTCCTCCAGGGCAGCTGGTTCCGGGAGGCCCAGGAGCTGGGGCTGTGGCCCGAGGACACCCCCTTGTGCCCGGACCTCCTGGCCGGGCTCCAGGGCACCCTGGAGGAGGCCCTGCCGCTGGAGCTGGAGCGGGGCTCGGTCATCCGGGCCGGGGTCGACCCGGAACTGGACGCGGTGCGCCGCCTGGCCCGGGACGCCAAGCAGGTGATGCTGGAGCTGGAGGAGGAGGAGCGGGCCGCCAGCGGGATCAACTCCCTCAAGATCAAGTACAACCGGGTGTTCGGCTACTACTTCGAGATCACCAAGGCCAACCTGGCCGCGGCCCCGGCCCATTTCCTGCGCAAGCAGACCCTGGCCAACGCCGAGCGCTTCACCACCGAGAAGCTCATGGCCTTCGAGCAGCGGCTGCTGAGCGCCGAATCGGACACCCTGCGCCTGGAGGAGGAGCAGTTCCGCAAGGTGCTGGCCCGGGTGCTGGAGGAGCGGGCCGCGCTGACCCGGCTGTCCCAGGCGGTGGCCCGCCTGGACGTGCTCTGCGCCTTCGCCGAGCGGGCCCGGTTCTCCGGCTGGGCCCGCCCGGAGGTGGGCGAGGAGCGGGAACTGGTCCTTGCGGGCGCGCGCCATCCCATGCTGGAAGCCCGCCTGGGGCGGGAGTGCATCCCCAACGACCTGGCGCTGACCGCGCACCGGCCCATGGCGGTGGTGACCGGGCCCAACATGGGCGGCAAGTCCACCTTCCTGCGCACCGCGGCCCTGCTGGTGGTGCTGGCCCAGGTGGGCAGCTTCGTGCCCGCGGACCTGATGCGCTTCGGGCTGGTGGACCGGATCTTCACCCGCATCGGCGCCTCGGACTTCCTGGCCAAGGGCCAGTCCACGTTCATGGTGGAGATGACCGAGACGGCCCGGATCCTGAACCAGGTCACCCCCGCCAGCCTGGTGATCCTGGACGAGATCGGGCGGGGCACCAGCACCCGGGACGGACTGGCCCTGGCCGAGGCCATCGCCCTGCACCTGCGGGAACTGAAGGGCGGCGCGCCGCGCACCCTGTTCGCCACCCACTTCTTCGAGCTCACCCGGCTGGCCGAGGACGCCCGCATCGAGAACCTGCACGTGGAGGTGCAGGAATGGGAGGAGCACCTGCTGTTCCTGCACCGCATCGCCGAGGGCCCCGCGGACCGCAGCTACGGTATCCAGGTGGCCCGGCTGGCGGGGCTGCCCCGTTCGGTCATCGCCGCCGCCCAGCGGCTCCTGGCCCGCACCGGGGAGGAGTCCGCGCCCCCGGCGCGCAAGGCCCGGCGTCCCGCCGCCGAGGCGGTGCAGCCGCTGCTGCCCATGTTCGAGCCGGATCCCGATCCCCTGCGGGAGGAGTTGAACGCCCTGGACCTGAACCGGATGACGCCGCTGGAGGTCATGAACTGGGTGGCCGAACGGCAAGGGAAGGGATAGCGCCGTCGGAGCGTGTGGGCCGGCGCGGGAGGAAAGGGGCGGGCGCCGCCTTGGCCCGAAGTCCCGGTTGCGCGGAGAGCAGCTTCAAGACCGGCTTCCGCTGCATCATCTTCTGCGACTACGGCAACAACGAGTTGTGGGGCGGCGACGGCGGCAGCAACTGTGACTGAGCCGGCCTTCCCTCCCCTCCTGGCCGGCCTCCTGGCCGGCCTGGCCCCGGTCGCGGGCCCGTCCCAGCCCGCGGCCGCCGCGTCCCAGCCGGCGGCGGCCATGGCAACCACCCGGGCGCTGGTCCCCGCCTGCGCGGCGACCCTGCCCCTGGATGCGGGGCAGGCCTTCGCCGGACCCCGGTTCCTGGTGTTCGAGGACCACCTGGCCCTGTTCGAACCGGGGCTCCCGGCCCAGGGCGGAACCACGGGCCCGGTCTGGCGCCTGGGGGCCTGGGAGCGTCTGCCCGCCGCCCCTCCCGCCGTCGGCCTAGCCCGGGCCCGGGTCAAGTGGCGGGACGGCGCCCTGTGGATGAAGGCCGGCACCCGCGTGTTCCAGCGGGACGCCGCCAGCGGGCAAAGGTTCCTGATGGCGGACCCCGGGCTGGAATTCCGGGATTTCGAGGTGGACCTCAAGGGCCGGGTGCTGCTGGTGGCCACCTCGGACCCCGCCTCCCGCCGCTACCGGGCCCTGCTGGAGGCGGTCGGCGCCGACAAGCGCGCCACCGAGGTCCTCCAGGACTACCCGGACCGGGACTACCAGGACTGGTTCCGGCGGCTCCCCCCGGTGACCGCCGCCACCCTGCTCACCGGGTACGAGTCGGTGCAGATCCAGGAGTTCATCGTCCTGTACAACCCCCTGGCCCGCCGGGTGTTCATCTACCGCGCCCTGGACGGGACGTTCCGGGAGGCGGAACTGGGGCTGCCCACCCGGGGCGTCCGGGACCTGGCGGGCCCAGGAGCGGCCGGCTCGCATCCTTCCGGCGATCCCCCCAAGGACCTTTGCTGGCAGGTGCTGCCCAGGAGCGACGCCGAAGCTTGGGTAGTGGTCCCGGGGGGAACCGGGACCCAGGGGGAGGACACCGGGACCCCCCAGGCCATCGTCCTCGACCTGACCGAAGGCCGGGGCGGGGATCCCGCGCCCCTCACGGGCTGCCGGCTGCCGGTGTTCCCGGACCCCCAGGGCCGCCTGGCGGACCTGGCCAAAGCGCTGGAAGCGTATCGCACGCGTGGTCCTGGACACCCGAAACAAGAGGCTGGAACTGGCCGCGGGACAGCGGTGGATGGCCACGCTGGTCAATGATCCGCGCTCCCGTCCGCCTTGTGCTCTACGGACGCTGCCGTGGGTGGAATCAGGCCCTTCAGGCAAAGGCTGTAGATCGCCTTCATGGTGGCCACGGCGCAGGCGCCCTCCCGGTTGAAGCCGACGGCGCAGGGCGCGCGCAGGAACGCCTGGTCCTTCCCCTCCAGGGGCCCCGTCCGGGACTGGCTCTCCCCCAGGCGGTCCTGGAGCAGGTCCGTCAAGGCCCCGGTTTCCAGGTCCAGCTTTTTGACAGTGTTGACGGGCGGGAAGGAGAGGTAGAGATGTCCGAGCCAGCACGAGAGTCCCCGGACCCATTCCAGGTGCGGCAGCCCCGGAGCGTCAGCCTCGCCGGCCCAGGCTTCGAAGGCCAGGGATCCGTCCTTCCTGCGCACCAGGGTCGTGACCTCGCGCTCGGGGGTGACCCGCCGGATGCGGGCTGGGACCTTCGGCCCCCCACGGTCCTCCTCCCTTGCCTCGTCCAGGACGAACAGGTCCCCGTTCCGGTGGTCCACCGCCATAGAGGTGGGCTGCGTGAAGGCCGCCTCGGCGCCCTTGCCGTCGCGGTGCGCCCGCTGCCCCGCGGTGCCCGCGAAGGTCGTCACCTGCTTGTCGAGGCTGATCCGGCGGAGGGTGCCGTTCCGGGTGTCGGCCACCAGGATGGCGCCGTCCCGGGCCAAGGCCACGCCCGAGGGGCCCCGGAAGGTGGCCATTCCCGCCACGGTATCGTAGGAACCCTCGACCTTCTCCACCCCGGCCAGGGTGCCCAGCTGTCCGTCCTCATCCACCCAGCGCACCCGGTGGGTGCTCCACTCCACGAAGAAGATCCGCACCTTCCCGGCGGCCCCCGGCGGGGGTTCCTGGACGGCGAGCTGCCCCACACCGGAGAGAAGGGCCTCCGGGTGGCCGAAATTCCGCCGCCGCTTGCGCGGGTCCTTGGGCGCCTCGGGCAGGAATGAATCCGACCAGCGGGCCACCTTGCCGTCCTCCCCGATGGTGAAGATCTTGTCCCTGTCCGCCCTCACCCACTTCCGCGACAGGGCGGCGTTCTTGCAATCGTGCACGAAGGGCAGGCTGAAGACCCCGCAATCCTACCCGGGATCCTGCGGTTTCTTCGCCCCGTGGGTTCCGGCTAGGTACTCCACCCGCGGACCCTCCCAGCCTTTCCCCAGGAGTTCCTTTTGTCCAAGCACCTGGTCCAGGTCCTCCAGATACTCCGGCGGATCCACCACCAGCTCCACCTCCTCGAAAAGCGTGGGGTCCAGCTGGTACGCGGCCCTCACCCGGCAGGGGGTCCGCCTCAGCACGAAGGGCGCCACGAACCGGGCCCGCCCGGAGCCGTCGGAGGTGAGGGCGTCCTTGGGGGTCCAGATCCAGGGGGGCTGGATGGGGCTTGGGACCCGGGCCTCCAGCTCGAGGATGTCGCCGGAGCGGATGACTCCGTCCTGGTTGACGGTGATCGTGATCTGGGCCTGGGCCGGGGCGGCCAGGATCCAGGCGGTGGCGAGGGTGATGGTTGACGTTTTCACTGAGTTCTCCCGGGGTTGCCGGCGCAGAAGGGGCCTGGGCCCGACCGGGGCCGGAGGGCACCGCCATCCGGTCGGTAAAGAGAGCAGTGGGATTAATTAATTATTAGTTCCCAGCCAGGCATCCCGAGCTTAACCACCCCCGGGCGTTCCCGCCCTCATGCTTCCCGGCGCGTATTTGGGGGAATTCAAAGGCCTCAAACGACTCGGGGGCAAGTCATGGACCGGCTCTGCTTCAGATTTCGAGCCGGGGGCCTTCGCCGCCCCACAGGTAGGCCTGGGCGCCCTTCATTTCCGCGGCGGGACCGTGGGCCAATGCCCAAGTCCTGGCGCTGCCCTTCCCCGGCCGGGCCCGCCACTGCCGGGCCAGTTCCTCAGCCTCGGGATTGCCGGGGGCCAGGGCCAGCCCTTCGTCCAGGTCGGCCTGGGCTTCCTGCGGGCGGCCCTGGTGCCGGCGCAGCAGGGCACGCTTGAGGAAGCCCCAGGTGTTGCCGGGCTCCTGGCGGATCACCTCGGCGTACTCCGCCTCGGCTTCGAGGGGCCGCCCGGCCTCCTCCGCCGCTTCGCCGCAGAGGAGGTTGGTCACGGCACAGAACCCCAGCCATTGTTTCTGGGCGGCGAACGCCTCCGGGGTGTTGCAGACGTTGCAGGTGGCGGGGCAGCCCCGGCTGGTGCTCAGGGACGAGAGTTGACCTTTTGGCTCCCTGAATCTGGTCACAGATCCGAGCCGATCATCCGGCTGGCCCAGGAGATGACGCCTTGGGCCAAAAGGACGGCCTGGGCCAGGTCCGCTTCAGATGGCTGCTCGTCGGTTCTGGACGGGTAGCGTGCTGTGGCGTACGCGCTCAACTTGATGGCGTTGAACACCTCCTCGGGAGCATCAATTCCGTGCTCCTCAAGGGCCTGCTCCAGAACCCCAAGATCATGGGTGATGCCAAACCGGACCTGCTTTGCAATGCAGACAGCCTTCAAGGCCTTCTCAGCAGCCTGCTGCGCGTGGAAACACGGACCTGTCAGGTTGTAAAGCCCGGGCGGATGGTCCCTCGCCTGCCGGAGATCATCAAGGGCGAATTTCAGCCATTCGATGGCGTCCCCGCAATTGGGGTCATGTTTCGGCACGGAAGAGTTCCCTCCCTTCCGCCAAGGCACGACCGTAGACCAGGGACGGGTCCTCGCCATGTTCGGCGAGGTCGCCCTCGGTGACGACCAGGATATCCTTGGAAACCCCAAGCCCATACAGGGCCAGGTAGATGGCTTCGCAGGTCATTCTTCGGCCAATGCCATCGGGAACGACGACGAGGACATCCAGGTCACTATCGGGACGCATTTCCCCCCGGGCGGCGGATCCGAACAGGATCACCCGGCACGGATTGGCGACCTTCACGATCCGGCGGGTCATTTCCGGCACGACATCCCGGAGGATCTCCTCCTGGGTCATCGGATGGGTCGAGCGGAAGGCAGGCCGATGCCGTCCGGAAGGCGTCTGATCTCCGCCTTTCGGATCCTGGCCCTCGGCCTTCATTACCATGTGCCTTCCTTTGCTTCCCTGTCCGATGATTTGAAATGGCGAACCATTCGCTCGTCTCATCCATAGGAGCGGCCCAATATCATAGCAAGGGGATAGGGAATTCAAAGGCCTCAAACGGCTCGGGCAAGTCATGGACCAGATCTTCTTCGGGTTTCGAGTCAGGGGCCTTCGCCGCCCCGCAGGTAGGCCTGAGCGCCCTTCATTTCCGCGGCGGGACCGTGGGCCAATGCCCAAGTCCTGGCCCTGCCCTTCCCCGGCCGGGCCCGCCACTGCCGGGCCAGTTCCTCGGCCTCGGGATTGCCGGGGGCCAAGGCCAGGACCTCCTCCAGGTCGGCCATGGCCTCCCGGGGCCGGCCCTGGCGCCGACGGAGCAGGGCACGCTTCAGGAAGCCCCAGGTGTTGCCCGGTTCCTGGCGGATCACCTCGGCATACTCCGCCTCGGCCTCCAGGGGCCGCCCGGCCTCCTCCGCAGCCTCGCCGCAGAGGAGGTTGGTCACGGCGCAGAACCCCAGCCATTGCTTCTGTTCGGCGAACTCGTCGGGGGCGTAGACGGCCTTGGGGCGGACCTGGGCGCTGACCTCCGCCAGGTAGCGCAGGGCCTTTTCCGTGTGGGCGTCCACCCGGGCGAAGATCTCCGCGTCCCCGGCGCCCCGGAAGAAGTCCTGGCTGATCCTCCCCTCCTGGCGGTAGCGGTCGAACAGGCGGGTGCCGGGGTAGAGGGCCAGGGGCGAGATCTGGACGTCGTGGGGCCGGGCGAGGCGCACCAGGCTGGCGGTAATTTCCACGTCCTCCCACTGTTCGCCCGGGATGCCGGTGATGAGGTAGATGCCCAGGTTCATGCCCACCTTGCGCACCAGCGACAGGGCCCGGTGGGCGTGCTTCATGTTGGTGCCCTTGTCCAGGAGCCGGAGCACCCGCTCGCTGCCGTGCTCCACCCCGAACTGCATGAACTCGCAGCCGGCGCGCTTCATGGCCACCAGCCGCTCCTCGTCCACCAGGTTGACCCGGCTCTGGCAGTTCCAGAGGGGGTGCAGGTCGGACCCGCGGATGAGGTCCATCAGGGCCAGGCCCCGGGTGCGGTTGGCGGTGAAGGTGTCGTCCCGGAAGCTGTAGTAGGTCAGCCCATGCCGGGCCCGCAGCAGCACCAGCTCGCGCAGGACCGCCTGCGGGGTGCGGAAGCGCACGCTGGCGCCCCAGAATTCCGGGGTGTTGCAGAAGTTGCAGGTGGCGGGGCAGCCCCGGCTGGTGCTCAGGTACGAGAGCTGGCCGGGGTCGTCCAGGAAATCGGCCGCGAAGTGCTCCACCGGCGCCCCCATGAGGTCCAGGTCCTCCAGGGGCGGCACCGACGCGGTCTGGCCTTCCCTGAGGATCAGCCCCGGCGCGGAGCGCCACTGGTCCGGCACTCCGGCGTCCCGGCCCTCCCGCTCCAGGCGTTCCAGGACACCGAGCAGGGGCAGCTCCCCCTCGCCCTTGACGATGGCGTCCAGGGCCGGGCAGTCCTCGAACACCTCGCCGGCCAGGTGGGTGGGGTGGGGGCCGCCCGCCAGGAGCAGCGCCTCCGGGCAGGCCTCCCGGGCCAGCCGCAGGAGGTCATAGCTGCGCTTGCGGTTGAAGGTGAACATGGAGACCCCGATCACCTGGGGCCGCTGCCGGCGCAGGTAGTCCAGGATCTCCTTCCGGCTCTTGCCGCTCAGGTTGGCCAGGCGGCAGGGGAAGCCCCGGGAGGCCAGCATGGCCTGGAGGTAGCCCAGGCCGATAGGCAGGAAGGTCATCCATTCGTCGCCGAAGCCGCTCCTGGGAGCGCTGTAGAGAAGGAGCGTACTGGGGCGGGACATAGTTACATCCATCAGGCTGCTGATCTTAAACTACACGAGGCTGGTGGCACGATAAGAAGTAGATCGGAGATCCCGTGGGCAAGGTCCTCAAGCGAGCAGATGCCATCCAGGAAATCCTGGCCCAGGCCTGTGTTCGTAATGAATTATTAATTCTTGCCACGCCGTTCCTGCGCTTCGAGTCTTTCTTCGTAGCCGTGGACGAAGCCGAACTCCAGGTGGCCGCCACCATGAGCCGGGAGGACGCCTCCTTCGGCCTGCGCTCGGCCGAGCTCAAGATCCGCTTCCCCATGGGCCTGGGATTCCTGGAGGCCCCGGTGAAGCTGCTGGGGCTGGGGATCCACGAGGGCCGCCGCACGCTCCGCCTGGCCGTCCCCAAGCTGCTCCAGGAAAACGACTTCCGGACCGAGTACCGGGTGGAGCGGGTGGGCCGGGTGGTGGTGACCTGCGCCACCCTCAAGGGCGACCTGCTGGTGACGGCCCTGGTGGACCTGAGCACCCGCGGCGCCCGCATCCACGCCCAGCGCGACCTGGACCCCACCGCCCTGCACGTGGGGACGACCCTGATCCTCAGCATCCCGCTCAGCGAGGACATCCGCATCGAGGCCAAGGGCGAAATCCGCCACATGGGGTCCCGGGACATCGGCCTGGAGTTCGCCCCGACCCTGGAGCCGGAGGTGCTGGAGCCTCTGTCCCGGTGGGTCTTCCGGCGCCGGGAGGAGGACCTGGAGCGCCTGGCCCGGCGCCGGGAGCTGACCCTCCAGGGGGCGCGCCGGTCCGGCGGGGGGGACCTGCCCCCGGGGATCCTGCTCGTGAGCGGGGATCCGGAGCTGGAGGAGGCCCTGCAGGAGCTGTTCCGGCCGCTCTACCCGGTCCACCGGATCGGGCCCTCGGCCCAGGCCCTGAAGGACGCCCTGGCCTCGTCCCCCTACCTGGCCATCTTCCAGGTGAACGCCGCCGGCCTTGACGAGCGCCGCCGCCTGAAGGCCTTGGTGGAGCTGGCCGCCGCCAAGGTGCCGGTGCTGCTCCTGGGCACCCAGATGGACGGCGCCGCCCTGTTCGAGCTGGCCGGGGAATGGAAGGCCGCCAGCGCCATGGTCTGGAACCCGGCCCGGACCGTATTCCTGCAGCGCCTGGCCCAGGGCATCATCCGCCAGCGCGCCCACGGAGGCGACGCGCCGATGGCGCCGCAGGAGGGGTGACGGCGGGGCCGCCCGGATGCGAGAATCGAAGCACCGGAGCGCCCATGCCTGCCCCCACCGATCCCGCCGTCACCGAAGCCCTCGCCCAGGAACTGGGCCTCTCTCCGGAGGAGTGGCGGACGGCGCTGCGGCTGCTGGACGGGCGCACCCCCACCTACCCCGAGCTGGGCATCTTCAGCGCCATGTGGAGCGAGCACTGCTCCTACAAGTCGTCCCGGATCCACCTGAGGAACCTGCCCACCACCGGGCCGCGGGTGCTCCAGGGCCCCGGGGAGAACGCCGGGGTGGTGGACATCGGCGACGGCTGGGCGGTGGCCTTCAAGATGGAGAGCCACAACCACCCCAGCTTCATCGAGCCGTACCAGGGCGCCGCCACCGGGGTAGGCGGCATCCTGCGGGACGTGTTCACCATGGGCGCCCGGCCCCTGGCCAACCTCAACTCCCTGCGCTTCGGGGAACTGGACGCCCCGCGCATGAAGGGGCTGGTGAAGGGGGTCGCGGCCGGCATCGCCGGCTACGGCAACTGCATCGGCGTGCCCATGCTGGGCGGCGACGTGGCGTTCGACGCCTGCTACAACGGCAACATCCTGGTGAACGCCTTCACCCTGGGGGTGCTCAGGGCCGACAAGATCTTCACCGGGTACGCCTCCGGGGTGGGCAACAAGGTGATGTACATCGGCTCCAAGACCGGCCGGGACGGCATCCACGGCGCCAGCATGGCCTCCAGCGAGTTCGGCGAGGGCAGCGAGGAGAAGCGCCCCACGGTGCAAGTGGGCGACCCCTTCACCGAGAAGCTGCTGCTGGAGGCCTGCCTGGAGCTGTTCCAGACCGACTGGGTGGTGGGCATCCAGGACATGGGCGCCGCCGGGCTCACCTCCAGCTCCTTCGAGATGGCCTCCCGAGCCGGCACCGGCCTGGAGCTGCGCCTGGACCGCATCCCCATGCGCGAGACGGGCATGACCCCGTTCGAGCTGATGCTCTCGGAGAGCCAGGAGCGCATGCTGCTGGTGGCCCGGCCCGGGGCCGAGGAGGACATCCGGCGGGTCCTGCACAAGTGGGACCTGGACGCGGCCATCGTCGGCGAGGTGACCGGTTCGGGCCGGTTCATCGGCCTGTGGCACGGGGAGAAGGTGATCGACCTGCCCATCCGGCCCCTGGCCGACGCGGCGCCCAGGTACGACCGGCCCCAGGCGCGTCCCGCCTACCTGGATGCCCTGGACCGCCCGCTGCCGGAGGACCTGCGCCCGGCCGACGCGGGGCCGTGGCTGCGCCGGCTCCTGGCCAGCCCCACCGTCGCCAGCAAGCGCTGGATCTACGAGCAGTACGACGGCACCATCCGCACCAACACCCTGCTGCGCGAGGGCGCCGGGGACGCGGGCATCATCCGGATCAAGGGCACCTCCAAGGCCGTCGCCATGAAGAGCGACTGCAACGCCCGGTTCGCCTACCTGGACCCGTTCTGGGGCGCGGCCCACGCGGTGGCCGAAGCCTGCCGGAACCTGGCCTGCGTGGGGGCCGAGCCGGTCGGCCTCACCGACTGCCTCAACTACGGCAATCCCGAGAAGCCCGAGAACATGTGGACCCTGGTCCAGGGCATCCTGGGCATCCGCCAGGCCTGCCTGGCCCTGGACGTGCCGGTGGTGAGCGGAAACGTCAGCCTGTACAACGACACCGAGGGCGTGGGGATCTACCCGACCCCCATGATCGGCGCCGTGGGCCTGATCGAGGACTGCACCGGGACCGCCGAGGGCAACCCCTACTGCGGCTCCGCCTTCCAGGGCGCCGGCCACGGCATCTTCCTGCTGGGCGAGACCCGGGACGAGCTGGGCGGGAGCGAGTACCTCAAGCTGCGCGCCGGCGAAGTGTACGGCGTGTGCCCAGAGCTGCGCCTGGACGAGGAACTGCGCCTGCAGGCCTGCGTCCGGGAAGGCATCCGCATGGGCCTGGTCCGCAGCGCCCACGACACCGGCGAGGGCGGCCTGCTGGCGGCGGCGCTGGAATCGGCCTTCGGGGGGCGCATGGGATGCGGGCTGGACCTTTCGCGCCGGGGCCTGCGCCTGGACGCGCTGCTGTTCGGCGAGACCGCCGGGCGCATCGTGGTCACCGTGGAGCCCGGCGGCGAGGACAGCCTGGCCAGGCTGGCCGACATCCACCGGGTGCCCCTGGCGCGGCTGGGGGTCACCGGAGGGGACCGGATCCTGGTCCAGGTGGACGGGCAGGTGGTGGTGGACGAAGACGCCCGGGCCCTGGGCGACCTGTACGGCTCCGCCCTGGAGACGGCGCTGAAGGACTAGCAGGGAGCCTAGAGCATCAGCTTGTGCGGCAGGCTCTCCACCCTCCCGGCGTTTGACACCAGGATGTAGTTGAGCTTGCGCTGCAGTTCCCGGATGGTGTTGGCGCCGGCGTAGGTGAGCCCGGAGCGCAGCCCGCCCACGATGTCGGCGATGATCTCGTCCTCGTCCTCCCGGTAGGGCACGGTGGTGGCCACGCCCTCGGAGGTCTTCCAGCCGGTGAGGCCGCCCAGGTGCTCCTCGGCGGCCTCCTTGCTGGCCATGCCCCGGTAGATCTTGTGGGTGGGGGCGCCCTTCTTGTCCCGCACCGGCTCGCCCGGGGTGGGCCTGGTGCCCGCCAGCATCCCGCCCACCATCACGAAGTCGGCGCCGAAGGCCAGGGCCTTGACGATGTCGCCGGGATAGCGGATGCCCCCGTCGGCCACGATGGAGCGGTCGGCCCGGGCGCATTCCTGGATGGCGGTGAGTTGAGGCACCCCGAACCCGGTCTTGATCCGGGTGGTGCACACGCTGCCGGGGCCGATGCCCACCTTGACGATGTCGGCCTTGACCGAGGCCAGGTAGTCCGCGCCGGCGTAAGTGGCCACGTTGCCGGCCATGATGCACTCGTTGGGCAGCATGGCCCGCATGCGCTTGATCATCTTGCCCACGTACTTGGCGTGCCCGTGGGCCACGTCCACGCAGAAGTACTGGGCCCCCGCGCCCTTCAGCGCCTCCACCCGCTCCACCTCCTTCTCCGAGGTGCCCACCGACACGAACACCGGCCCGTGGCAGCGCTTGAACATCTCCACGTTCTCCTCGACCGAGCAGAACCGGTGCAGCACCCCGATCCCGCCCTTGCCGGCGATGAAGTCGGCCATGCCTTCCTCGGTGATGGTGTCCATGTTGGCGGTCAGCACCGGGACCTGCAGGGTCAGCTTGCCGGTCTTGTCGGTCATGCCGATATCGACGATCCGCCTGGACTCATGGTGGTTGTACGCCGGGACCAGGAGCACGTCGTCGAAGGTGATGGCGGTTTCGGGCATGGCGGAGCCTTTCACGACAAACCATCAGTCTACATCGCCGTTGCCCTTCGGCGTCCGCCAGGTTTTGCAGGGCGCCAGGATCAGGCGGCTGCGGTGCTGGATGGTCAGGTAGGCCATGACCCATTCCAAAAAGACCAGGATCCGGTTCCGGAACCCCACCAGCATCAGGAGGTGGATGAACAGCCAGGCCAGCCAGGCGGTGAACCCCGCCAGGCGCATCCGGCCGATCCGGGCGATGGCGCGGCCCCGGCCGATGGTGGCCATGCTGCCCTTGTCCCGGAAGCGGAACGCGGCCCGGGGGCGCCCCTCCAGGGTGGCCAGGATGGCCCGGGCCGCGGCCCTGCCCTCCTGGATGGCCACCGGGGCGGTGCCCGGCAGGGGCTGCTCCAGGCCTTCCCCGAAGGCGGCCAAGTCGCCGATGACGAAGGCTTCCGGGTGCCCGGGCAGGGAGAGGTCCGGCAGCACCGGCACCCGCCCGCTCCGGTCCAGGGGCACCCCCAGGGTCCGGCCCAGGGGCGAGGCGGCCACCCCCGCCGCCCAGAGCACCGTGCGGGCCGGGATGCGCTCCTCCCCGGGTGATGCCGCCCACTACCACGAAGGTGAGCAGTTCCCGGGGCAGGGCCGGATCGAGGCCTTCCAGGGACGCGGACCCACCGTTCATATCGCCCATGCCTGCATCCGTGCGGCCACCGGGGCCGGGGTTACATCCTACCTGGGCCCACCGTCGGCCGGCGGGGCCGACGGTGGGATGATGCCCGTGGCGACGCTAAGCCTTGTCAGGAGTCTTTCCCTCGGCCTTCCCTTCCGCCACCTCCGAGGGGCCGACGGGGGGGGACGTACCCCCAGCCTTCTTCCTTGTCCCAGCAATCATGCTCGGGACTCCCCGGCAGGACGGTGGGTTCCCAGCGGGTCACGTGATCCCCGGCGGGGACAGGGCAAAGGGAGCCGAGGACAAGGGCCTCGGCCATAGGGTGCCCCAGAAGGGGCGGCGGAAGTACGGTGAATGAAAGACATGGGAAACCTCGAAGGGAAAGCAAGGGGTATGGGATTGGCCGGTCGGATGGTCGAAAGTTCAATACTTTCGCTTGCCAATCAATAATGAATTTCAAATACACCCCGACAGGTTCCCAGAGGCCGCCCCTCGAATGGCTAGGCCCGTCGATGACCTCGATATTGAATCAAGCCGGAATGATGCCGAGCCTGCGATCGGCCCCCACCCGTCTGGTCAGGCGCCCGTGTCCCGATCCAGTCGTGTCTGCCGATGGTCTGGGTCATCCAGCCCCTGCCTTCTCGTGCCGATCCACCGCGCCTCCCGGGGACCCGTGGTGGATCGGCGCGAAAAGGCCAGGGACGTACGACAACGCAGGAGCCGTCGGCTGACACGGCCCGGCTGGAACGCGGACGCCCGCGTGGTTCAGAGGTTCTTCTTGAACTGCCGCTCGTAGGCTTCCTGGGCGTACTTGCTGGGCGGCACGTTGAACCGGCGCTTGAAGGCGCGGGTGAACGCGGAGGCGTCGTAGAAGCCGAGGGATTCGGCCACGTCCAGCGGCCGCTCGCCGTCGGAGAGCAGCTGCACCGCCCGCTGCAGGCGGCGCTCGATCAGGTACTGGTGCGGGGTGGTGCTGGTGGCTTCCCGGAACAGGCGGATGAAGTGGTCCGGCGTGCACCTCGCCAGCTTGGCCATCTCCGGCACGCTGTTGGGCGCGCCCAGGTGGGCCTCCATGTGGTCCAGCACCACCTGCAGGGTGGAGCGGCTGAGGCGGTACGGGAAGCGGGCCCGGTCCTCCTTCTCGCACAGGCGCGTCAGCTCGGCGCCCAGCAGGATCAGGAACAGCTCCCGGGTCATGAGCTGCAGCCCGTCGGGATTGGCGATCTCCTGGGTGAAGATGCCGAACAGCTGCTTCAGGCTCTGGCTGCGCAGCACGGCGTAGCTGGCCTCCTGCCACTTGCGCGGCGGATGCTGCAGCACCGAGACCAGCGGCTCGGGGAATGGCCCGTCCATCTGCAGCGCCGTGAACCCGAACGGCGTGTCCGGGTGGTGCCGCTTGAAACTGTGGCCGAAGCCCGGCATCAGCAGGGCCAGGCTGCCCCGGGGAACGACGCCCTCCTCGGTGTCCTCTCCGGTGCAGATGCGGATGGGGCTCGCCGGCAGCAACAGCGTCCACGATTCGTTGGACGGCATCGCCTTGGCGGGCACCGGGTCGCGCTTGACGATCACCAGCCGCAGCGGGCCGCTGGTGTGGATCTGGACGTTCTTTGTTTCGGGACCGGTCATAGGCTTTTTCTTGGGGACAAATGACGGGTGGGGGGACGGCGGGCGGGAATCGGAATCCGACCCGAGCAGGATCGATTCCTTCCCAATGATATTAGATTATCAAACTTTAGAAAGCATATCCGCGATGCTCCGGAACAACCACAATCCGTCGTCACCGCCGGCGATTTTTTCCACGGCCCGTTCGGGGTGGGGCATCATCCCCAGGACGTTGCCCCTCTCGTTGACGATCCCGGCGATCCCGTGGACGGCCCCGTTGGGGGTGAAATCGGGCCGGGTGTCCCCTTCCGGGGAGCTGTACCGGAACACGACCCCGTTCCTGGCCTCCAGGGCGGCCAGGCCGTCCGGGTCCAGGGTGAAGTTGCCCTCGGCGTGGGCGATGGGGATCCGCAGGACCTGCCCGACCGCCATGGCCCGGGTGAAGGCCAGCCCGGTCCGCTCCACCCGCAGGTGGACGTCCCTGTGGATGAAGCGCATGGAGGCGTTGCGCAGCAGGGCCCCGGGCAGGAGCTGGGCCTCGCAGAGGGTCTGGAACCCGTTGCAGATCCCCAGCACCAGCCCCCCCTGGTCGGCGAACCGGCGGATGTCGGCCATGATCGGGGACAGGGCGGCGATGGCGCCGCAGCGCAGGTAGTCCCCGTAGCTGAAGCCCCCGGGGATGACCACCAGGTCGGTCCCTGCCGGCAGCCGGTCCTCCCGGTGCCAGACGGCCCGGGTGTCCCAGCCCATGACCGCGCCGCAGGCGTGCAGGGCGTCGTGGTCGCCGTTGGATCCCGGGAAGGTGGGGATGGCGACCTGCATCAGAGGACCTCGATGGTGGCTTTTTCCATGACCGGGTTGACCAGGAGCTTTTCGCACATGGCCTTGGCCTTGGCCTGGGCCTCGGCCCGGTCGCCGGCCGGCACCTCCAGCTCGATCAGCCGGCCGATGCGCACCTGCTCCACCTGGAACCCGTAGCCGTGCAGCCCCAGCTCCACGGCCTTGCCCTGGGGATCCAGGATCCCCGGTTTGAGCGATACCAGCACGCGAACCTTCATTTCTCCCCCATATGATTGATCTTAGCGTGCCTCCGCGGCCAGCCGGTACAGTTCGCTGGCGGGCACCCCCAGGTGCCGGGCCAGGGGCTTGACCGCCTCCCGGAGGGTCATGCCGCCCTCCCGGGCCGCCTCCAGGTAGCGCAGGACCCAGGGCGGCAGCTCGTCCCCGGCGAAGGCCTCCGGGGGGCCGGTCACGGTGCGCTTGGCGTCCGCCCCGGCCAGGACCAGCACCATCTCCCCCCGGTCCTCCGCGCCCAGCTGCCCGGCCACGGCGGCCGGGGTGCCCCGGTACCAGGTCTCGTGCAGCTTGGTCAGCTCCCGGCCCAGGGCGATCTCCCGGTCCGGCATGAGGTCGGCCAGGTCGCCCAGGGTCTCCCGGACCCGGTGCGGGGTCTCGAACACCACCAGGGTCTCCTCCTGGGCGGCCAGTTTGCGCAGGAAGGTCTTGCGCGGCTCGCTGCGGGAGGGCAGGTAGCCCCAGAAGCTGAAGGCGTGGCTGGGCAGGCCCGAGGCCACCACCGCCAGGGTGACCGCCGACGGCCCGGGCAGGACCGTCACCCGGGCCCCCGCCTCCCGGGCCAGGCGGGCCAGCTCGAAACCCGGGTCGTTGATCCCCGGCAGCCCGGCGTCGGAGCAGTAGGCCACGGTCCGCCCCGCCTCCAGGGCCTGGGCGACCTTCCCGGCGGCCTCCGGGCCGGCGTGGTCGTCGAACCGCAGGAGGGGCTTGTCCAGGTCCAGGTGGGTCAGCAGCCCCCCGGTGCGCCGGGTGTCCTCGCAGGCCACCAGGTCGCAGTCCCGCAGGGCCTCCACGGCCCGGAAGGTCAGGTCGCCCAGATTGCCCAGCGGGGTCGGGACCAGAATGAGATGTCCAGGCACGATCGGCCTCCCGGAGGCTACAGTCTACAGGAGATGCATTCTGGAGAAAGGCATGCCGCCCGCCGTCCCCCGCCTCACGGCAGCCCAGTCCCGCCGGCTCCTGCTGGCCGGGTCGGCCCTGCTGGGCCCCCCTCCGCCGGACGGCCTGGAGGCGCTGGTGGGCCGGCTGGGGTACGTCCAGCTGGACTCCATCAACGTGGTGGAGCGGGCCCACCACCTCATCCTGGGCTGCCGCGCGCCCGGCTACGCCCCCGCGCAGCTGGAGGACCTGCTGGACCGGCGGCGGCTGTTCGAGCACTGGACCCACGACGCCGCGGCCATCCCCTTGGCCTGGTATCCCCACTGGAAGGTGCGGTTCCCCCTCGCCCGGGCCCGGATTCTGGCCAGCCCCTGGTGGCGGGAGCGGGTGGGGGACCGGGTGGAGGAGCTGCTGGAGCAGGTGCTGGAGCGGGTCCGGCGCGAGGGTCCCCTGCGCAGCGCCGATTTCGAGCATCCCCGCAAGGGCTCCGAAGCCGCCTGGTGGGGGTGGAAGCCCCAGAAGGCGGCCCTGGAGTGCCTGTGGCACACCGGCCAGTTGGCGGTGGCGGGCCGGGTGAACTTCCACAAGGTCTACGACCTGCCCGAACGGGTGTTCCCGGAGGCCCACGAGCTGGCGGCCACCGCGCCCGATGCGCACCTGGAATGGGCCTGCGCCGCTGCCCTGGAGCGGCTCGGGACGGCCACGGCCCGTGAGCTGGCGGCCTTCTGGGACGCGGTGGAGCCGGATGAAGCCCAGGCCTGGTGCGAGGCCGCCCTGATCGCGGGGCGGGTCGAGCGGGTGGAGGTGGAGGGGATCCAGGGCGGCCGGCCCCGGCCCGCCTATGCCGCCACCGGGTGGCGGGAACGGGTGGCCGCCCTGGCCGATCCCGGGGACCGGATGGCCATCCTGTGCCCGTTCGACCCGATCCTGCGGGACCGCGCCCGGACCCTGCGCTTGTTCGGGTTCGACTACCGCTTCGAGGCGTTCGTGCCCGAGGCCGGCCGGCAGTATGGGTACTACGTGCTGCCGGTCCTGGAGGGGGATCTCCTGGTGGGGCGGCTGGACGCCAAGTTCCACCGGGCCCGGGGGGCGCTGGAGATCAAGGGGCTGTGGTGGGAGCAGGGGGTGCGCCCCGGCAAGGCCCGGCGCAAGCGCCTGCGCACGGCCCTGGAGAGCCTGGCGGGACGGATCGGGGCCGGGGACGTGGAACGGCTTCAGTAGCCCTGCCCCTCCTCCGCCGCCCGCACCTTGCCCCGGTGGATCCGGAACAGGCAGATGAAATAGATGACGGCCAGGGGGAACCCCACCACCCACCACCCCAGCCCGGTCCTGAGGCCGTGGGGGCCGGCGCTGGCGTTGTAGGCGGTGAGGCTGGCGGCGGGATCCAGGGTGGAACGCAGCATCACCGGCCAGACGCCGGCGGCGGTGGCGGCCAGGATGCCGACGATGAAGGCGCTGGACCCCAGGAAGGCGGCCAGGTACCGGCCCCGGGCCAGCCCGTGGAACACGGCCACGAGCCCGCCCATGAACAGCAGCACTCCCGCCCAGCCCAGGGGCGCGCCGGGCAGGTGGCGGTACAGGGACGGGTTGACCACGTCGGTGGCCACGGTGGCCGCCACGGTCACCGCCACCACCAGCGGCCAGAGCCACGCCGCCGCGCGCCGGCAGCGGTCGTGCACCGGTCCGTCGGCCTTCCAGGCCAGGAACAGGGCCCCGTGCCCGGTCAGGGTGACCAGCACCAGGACGCCCATCAGCACCGTGTACCAGTCCAGGATGCCCACCGGGTTGCCGGTGCCGAAGTCGGTGAACAGCGGGATCTGGAAGTAGCCGCCGGCGTCCAGGGGCACCCCGCGCAACACGTTGCCCAGGGCGGCCCCCAGCAGGACCGGAAGCAGCACGCTGGCGAAGGCGAACACGCCGTCCCAGAAGGCCCGCCACATGGCGTCCCGGACGTGGGAGCGGAACTCGATGGCGATCCCCCGCAGGATGAGGGTCCAGACCACCATGAACAGGGCCAGGTAGAAGCCAGAGAACCCCACGGCCAGGAGCCGCGGGAAGGACAGGAACATGGCCCCGGCCGCCGCCAGCAGCCAGACCTCGTTGCCGTCCCACAGGGGGCCGATGGCCGCCAGCACACCCCGGCGCTCGGCGTCGCTGCGGGCCACGAACAGGTGCAGGATCCCCGCCCCGAAATCGAACCCGTCCATGACCGCGTAGATGGCGACCATGACGGAGACCAGCCAGAACCAGAGCATCTCCATGGCGTCCCCCTATTCCACCGGACCGTGGTGGACTTCGCGGCCCACCAGGAACAGGAACAAAAGCCCCAGCACGAAGTACAGCCCGGCGAAGCCCAGGCTGGTGAACACGGTCTGGCCGGGATGGACCAGATGGGAGGTGCCGTCGACGGTGCGCATGAGCCCGTACACCAGCCACGGCTGGCGCCCGAGCTCGGCCACCACCCACCCGGCCGAGTTGGCGATGAAGGGGAACGGGAACGCCAGCATCAGGATCCAGAGCAAGGGCCGCGCCCGCTGCAGGCGCCCTCCCGGCAGGAGGCAGGCGGCGAGGCCCATGAGCGCGATGAACAGGGTCCCCAGCCCGGCCATGATGTGGAAGCCGTAGTAGAGGAATTCCAGGTTGGTGGGCCACTGGTCCCGGGGGAATTCGTCCAGCCCCTTGACGTTGCTGGAGAACGAGCCGTAGGCGATGAAGCTGAGCACGCCGGGCAGGCGCACCGGGTTGTCCAGCTTCTTCCCCTCGACGTCGGGCTGGCCGATGAGGTTCAGCTCGGCGTAGGGCCCGCTCCGCCAGCGGCCCTCCATGGCCGCCAGGGACGGCTGCTGGTGCCGCGCCACCCGCTTGCCCTGCATGTCCCCGGTGGGGAAGGCCACCAGGAGGCTGGCCAGCAGGCCGATGCACACGCCGGTCTTCAGGTGCAGGGGGGCCTGCTCCGGGTGCAGCCCGCGCAGGGTCCAGAAGGCGCCCACCGCCGCCACCGCGAAGGCGCCGGTCACCACCGCCCCCATCATGGTGTGGAGGTACTGGACCAGGGCCCAGGGGTTGAACAGGTAGGCCCAGAAATCGGCCAGCTGCAGGGTGCCGTCGGCGGCGGTGGTGTAGCCCACCGGATGCTGCATGAAGGCGTTGGTGGCGACGATGAAGTAGCCCGAGAGCCAGCTCCCCAGGAATAGCGCCAGGGCCGCCAGGAAGTGGCGGCGCGGCCCCAGCCGGCGCTCGCCCCAGACCAGCAGGCCCAGGAAGGTGCTCTCCAGGAAGAAGGCGAACAGCCCCTCCATGCCCAGGGTCTGGCCGATGACGGCGCCGGTGTGGGCGGAGAACCGGGCCCAGTTGGTGCCGAACTGGAACTCCAGGGGGATGCCGGTCACCACCCCCACGGCGAAGCTGAGCCCGAAGATCCGGATCCAGAACCGGGCCGCGGCGGCGAGGCGGGCATCGCCCCGGGCCAGGGCCAGCCCCTTGAGCACCACGATGACCAGGGCCAGCCCCATGGTCAGCTGGGGGAACAGGTAGTGGAACGTCGCGGTGAAACCGAACTGCAGACGATGCCAGAACAGCAGGTCACCCATGGATACGTCCTCCAGGCTCGGCCGGACCACAACCGGTGTGGGGACATGGTACCGTGGCGGTTCCGGCTTCCAAGCCCTGTCCTGCCTTCCGGACCGGTGCCCGGCCGCAGGGATCTTGGCACTCCCGGATTCCGGCCGTGCTTTCCGGGTGGCCTCGGGCTTGGCTATTTTATAAATTAATACTAGATTAGTTTCATGATCCTGGTCATCCTGCGCCCAGCCTTCCCCACGAACTCCCGTCCAGGAACGGGATCGACGGTCTTGGCCGCCCCCGGGCTGCTCCGACCCGGGGAGCCGTCGTGAGGAAATTTTTAAAAAGTTTATATGTTCAAGTCATCACAGCCGTCATCCTGGGGGCGCTGCTGGGCCATTTCCTGCCCGGGGCCGGCATCGCCATGAAGCCCCTGGGCGACGGCTTCATCAAGCTGGTGAAGATGCTCATCGTGCCCATCATCTTCTGCACGGTGGTGACCGGCATCGCCAAGATGGGCGACCTGACCAAGGTGGGCCGAGTGGGGCTGAAGGGCATCCTCTATTTCGAGGCGCTCACCACCGCCGCCCTGGTCATCGGCCTGGTCATCGCCCACGTGGTGAGGCCGGGGGTGGGCATGAACGTCAACCCCGAAGCCCTGGACACCCGGGCCATCTCGGCCTACACCGCCCACGTCCGGCCCGCCGGCACGGTGGAGTTCCTGCTGAACATCATCCCCCGCGACGTGGCCGACGCCTTCGCCAAGGGGGACATCCTCCAGGTGCTGGTGTTCTCGGTCCTGTTCGGGGCGGCCCTGGCCTTGGTCAAGGACGCCGGCCAGCCGGTGCTGAAGTTCCTGGACTCCACCGGCAAGGTGTTCTTCCGCATCGTGGCCATCGTGATGCGGCTCGCACCCATCGGCGCCTTCGGCGCCATGGCGTTCACCGTGGGCCAGTACGGGGCCCGCACCCTGCTCAGCCTGAGCAAGCTGATCGTCTGTTTCTACGCCACCAGCCTGCTGTTCATCCTCATCGTCCTCGGCCTGGTGATGCGCTGGGCCGGGCTCAGCCTGTTCAAGTTCCTGCGCTACCTCAAGGAGGAGATCCTGATCGTCCTGGGCACCTCCAGCAGCGAGTCGGCGCTGCCGCTCATGATGAAGAAGATGGAAAAGCTGGGCTGCTCCAAGCCGGTGGTGGGCCTGGTGATCCCCATGGGCTACTCGTTCAACCTGGACGGGTCCTCCATCTACCTCACCCTGGCCACCCTGTTCATCGCCCAGGCCTGCAACATCCACGTCCCCCTCGCCGAGCAGATGGAGATCCTGGCGGTGCTGCTGGTCACCTCCAAGGGCGCCGCCGCGGTCACCGGCGGCGGCTTCATCACCCTGGCGGCGACCCTCGCCGCGGTGGGGAACATCCCGGTGGCGGGCCTCGCCCTGATCCTGGGCGTGGACCGGTTCATGTCCGAAGCCCGGGCCATCACCAACCTGATCGGCAACGGAGTGGCCTCGGTGGCGGTGTCCAAGACTGGGTGCCCTGGCGGGCACCCCGAGGGCTGAAAACATGCTGGCGCTCCGGTAACTTGGGGCGCCAGGTATTTTAGGTGCGGGCCAGACCCCTTTAGGATGATTTTGGAGAAC
>JBELAL010000067.1:0-25606 GCA_049508835.1 Holophaga sp.
AGGAGCGGAGCAAAGCCCTGGCGGTTTGGCTTCACTACTACAATAACCATCGACCGCATTCGTCCCTGGGAGGCAGGCCTCCCGCCTCAAGGGTGAACAACGTGTTTAGCCTCGACAACTAGATCTGTTGAGCAGAATCCCACCAGGACACTCTGACCGCCTCCCTCGATGAGATGAATGAGTCGCATTACCCCCTTTAATCCTTCGACATCACTCAGTTCCCGGCGAGGGTCGACGTCCGAGACAATCACAAGGAAAACACGGTCACAACTGGATCTCGAAATGATCGAAGCCACCTCGTCCGGCCTCGTTGCCGCGGTCATGTCGTTAAGGCTCAGGATGACGGTTTGCAGAACCGAACATCCTGCAAGCATGGCTTTCAACTCGTCGCCCACTTGGATCATTCGGTCGTAGAATTCATTACTGTAAACCTTCGGAACCAAGGCGGGAGAACAGACACAATCAGGCTGTAGATTGCTTACCACCTTTGCAAGGAGTCTGTTCGATTTCGTCCACCAGGCGGGCGAGCTGCGGTCTGCGGAATCGACGTCCTTGGGAAAGTGGGGCCAAGACCTCAGTTTCCCTCTATTGCTTGTGGGGAAATAGAGTTGGGGATCAAAGATCATTTCCATCTCGGGTAATGTGGACCGAACCCTCCCAAGAAGGGTAACGACTTTGGCAAAATCCTCGTTTACAGGGCTTAGAATTGCCCCCACGTAAGATTCCAATTCGGGCTCGAATAGCAAGTTCGAACTTTTATCTCCCATTTGGTGGTAACAGGGCATGGAGTCCCCCGAGTTTAAAGACCTACCCACGCGTTCTGAAGATCCTTGGGTAGTCTATACCTCCCCACCGGCCAAGCCTCTGCCATTTTTATCAAAGGGGTCAAATTGTTGGACGTTGCCCACTGAATAAACCCGGAACTCGGGCCTTTCCGGGTGGCTACGCGGGCGATTAAAGTGTCCGGGGTGTCGCCTGTCAGGGCATAGGGGTGATTACCAAACCCACAGAATGCGATGGAGACGGCCAACGAGAACTGGTCTGTTCGCCAGTCAATTAAATGCTTATCGTTGTTCAGTTGTTCTGGGGTCGCGAATAACGGTGTGCATGGGCCCCGAGTCAGCCAGGTTTGAGTTAAGGAGAACAAGGCAAGATTGCGAACAAGACCGAAATCCACCAAAACCGCTGTTCCGTCGGCACGGAGGACGATGTTGTCCGGTTTGATATCACGGTGAACAAGTTGAGCGCGCTCCAATTCTCCCAAAGCTGAGGAGAGTTGACAGGCCACCACGACAAGTCGTCCCCTATTGAGTGGGCCGTTTACTCGGATGAAATCAGAAAGGGACCCGCCCTCGAGAAATTCCTCCAGCGAAATGATAAAGGCGTTCCCCATGTGACGGAAAGTTTCGATGGCAAGGAAATGAGGGAGCGAGGGGTGGCCAGTTGCAGAAAGGGTTGCCAAGGCTTGGATTTCGCGCTGAGCACGTTCCGTGATTGCTCCTGGGAGATAGACCTTCAAGGCAATCGCGAGGCCGCCGGGGACGACAACACGGTATGTTGCCTTGAACTCCCCTTGCCCAGCAAGACCTGAAAAGACAAACCCCTTGGCATGACAGAAAGCCTGAGCCACAGCGGCAAGCATCTGCTCGTTTGCGGGAGTCATACCAACTCCTCAATGCTCCAGGACGGTGATGGCCTTCGAGGTCAAACAGGGCATCAAGGGTTCAATACCGCAGGGCTCAATCAGAACGATAACCCCCTCAGGACCCACTCCGCACAACCCAACCTTACGATTCTCAAACTCACGGCGGAAGGCGCTCGCACGTTCGGCGATCTTCTGCGGGAGAACCACCAAGGATTGGTGAGCGAAACAGGTGTTACGGTATGCCTGCTGAAGCGCCTCTCTCCACTTGGTGAGTTTCGCCTCCAAGGCGAGGACAGTACTGGAACCGAGTAGCCCGATAATATCGGTGCGCCCATTTGCGTAGTCGAACTCAGTTTTCATTTTCGACAAAGGCCATGGCGATGCCTCAGAGGAAAGGTGACCAAGAAGAACCTCCACCAATTCCTGCTCGGAACGATATTCTCTGTTCACAACACTCCCGGGAACATAGAAGCACTTTGACTCAAGGTGTATCGTTCCTACCGATAACCGCTTGGCCGAATTTGAAAGAATGATTTGGCACCGACTTTAGCACAACCGGCGATCGCAGAGGCATCGAGGGGGTGACGGGATCAGCCTTCCTAGGCATGTACGCTCCTCCAGAAGTCCTATTACTCTAATTGAAAATTCCAAGTGTTGAAAAAAAAATCGAGAGCTGGGTGCGAACAATAGCGAGGCAATCACCCAATCCCGGTCAGCCAGGCGTTGACGGAACTCCCACTCCCCCCGGCCACGTTCACCCGCACAACTCCGGCCGGCAGGTAGATCTGGGTTCCGCCATAGGGGAGCGTGGTCGTCTGGAGGGGGGAACTTCCGGCGATGGATTGAATCGGGCACCAGGTCGTTCCATCAGGTGCCAGCATTTGGAGGGAGACGGTTGCGCCTCCAATCGTGCCGTCGGCATTGAACATGTATTCCCCGCCGGCGATTGGAACCGCGGGCCCAGCCGAAGCCGATCCTACGGCCGTGCCCAAGGTGTAGCGGGTTTGATCTGCGCGTGCCATGGTGTTTCCTTTCAGTCCAAAGGATCGAAGTCCGCCCCGGTGGAGACGCCGGTGGAGCGACGGAAGCCGGGGCGAAGGTGTTCAGGTCTGCCGTTCCCCCACACCACGCCCGGGTTTTGGGCGGTGTGTGCTGGGCCCCTGTCTGAGCCGTGGGGGTCCAGGGGATCGAAGTCCACCCCGTCCGCAATCACGGCTCGCCGGTTCCGGTGCCGGTCCCGGTTCAGCACTGCGTCCGCCCCGCCTAGCCCCAAAATCGCGTACTGTAAGGCATCATGCGGATGACTGTAATGGTTCTTGCGAGGCGTCTCCTGGAAGGTGGTCCCACTGCCGGCCGATACCCGGGCGAAGTGATACCCTCCCGCGAACCCCTTGCGCAGCATCCCGCACCCGGGGTTCAGTTGGAACCCGGGCTTGCCGTCCACCATCCGGCCCAGGGCGGCGGACACGGCCTCGATCCTCAGGGTGATTTCATTCGTGGCCGCGGGCTTCCACTTATAAGGCGTATGCTGCCGCATAAGTTCGAACACCGTCTGCTCGTCCGGGCCCCGGGCCGTGCCGGCGGGATCCCCAAGGGCGGCGGTAACCTCGTGGTCCGGGTAGTGGGCTCGCATATAGGCGGTGAGGCTTTGCGCGAACCGGACGATTCCGGAGTCATCACAGACAAACTCGTCCACCACAAGGATTCGGCCATCCGGCCACTGCTGACAGATGACGGCCGCGGGCGTCAGGCCCCAGTCCGCCCCGATAGTCAGGCCCAGATTCGGCAGGGGCGCCACGCGGGCGGGAGCAACATGCACGCTATCGCGCCAAGCCGGATAGACCGGCTGGCCCTCGATGACGAAGCCGAATTCCCCATCAACAAAAACCTTGATCCATTCCGGATCCTTGCCGGCCATCATGCGCTGGTAATACTGCTTGGGCAGGTTCTCCAGGTTCTCCGCCAGGGGGCTCCGGCCGCTGGGCTGGCGGTAGACCTTCCAACCCTCCGGCGTTTCCGTGGCGACCTTGTAAAGCCAGGACTCGGTATCAGAGGGGTTCGACGTGAGGAGCACGCCTGACCAGGTGCAGCCGCCCTGCAGGCGGGACGGATACCGTCCAACGCGGCCGGTGAGGGTATCCAACACGGCCCGGTCGATCTCCCGGGCTTCATCGATCCAAGAAAAGGACAACTCAAGCGAGAGCAGTTTGCGTACATCCTCCGGGGCGTCCAGGGGGATGAACAGGACTTCCAGGTCCAGGTTCGGGGTTGTGATCCGATGGGTGATTGGACTTCCGCCAATGGTGAGCTTGCCGAATTGGGGCGGGCACCACTGCTCCCAGGATTTGATGGTCGTGCTCTTCAGCTCCGCGAAAGTATTCCGGATGCAGGCCACCCGCACCCGGCGCACACCATCGGGGCCCGGTGCCTGCTCCTGGGCCCGGCGCAGGATCTCCACCACGGCCGCGCTGGTCTTGCCGGAGCCCAGGGGGCCGACCAAAAGACGGACGAAGGAGTCATCCCACATCCAGGCATCCGCGACAGGGCCGACCGGTGTGAAATCAATGGTGCGATGGGTGCTCATGGCAGGCCCCTACTTGAAGATGTCCGAGACCTCGATGGGAGCCGGGCCCGGGACCGACGCTCCAGTCCGCAGTATATTTATCTGAAAGCTGGATCCCCCGCCGTCGCGGTCCCGGTCCAGGAGTCCCGCCAGCTTCATCTTCAGTTCCAAATGACGGGCCAGGGCGGTAGCGTTGTTGGTCTTCTTGGCGAACTCGATTCCAGCGTTCAACTCCACCATGGCCTGCTCGGCATTGAAGCCGGTCTGAGCCTGGATCTTCTCTCGCGCCTCGGCCACGGCTGCTTTGACATGCTCGTTTTCTTTCAGGAGCTTGAACCCCCGGGTTCGGGCGGAACTCGGGCTATACCCGGCTTCAATGGCGGCCTGAATTGCGGACGTGCCGGACAGGTAAGCCGCCACGAACTTGGCTTGCTTGATGGTCATCTCCTTGGACATTGGGGCACCTTGGGTTAGAGATGGATCCGCCTGGCCGGCTTGAAACGACCGCGGGGCGGGGCCTCCGGGCCGTCATCGAAGATGTCAGGGACTCCGGGGATGCGGGTTGGCCCCGTGGCCGGCACGGTGCGACCGGCGCCGAAGGCGGCATGGTCAAACCCATGAGCTGGGGTGATGCTGATCCCAAGCGCGGCCTCGATCTTGAGCAGAGACGACCGGGAGGCTTCATCCAGCTCGTGGAAATCGAAGCCACCAGGGCCGCAGGCGAATTCCAGGAAGTTGCCAGCCAAGGTGAGCACGGCCCGGACCTGATCCAGGGCGACGGGTTCGCCGCAGTAGGGGTCCGGGTCGAGGGGGATCACCTGGCCCTCCCCCTTGCGCGGGCGAGATTGTAGAGAGTGCTGATGAGCCAAGGATTGTGGACGAGGCCAGAGGATTTGAGCATGGCGGGAATGGCTGGGTTCTTCTGGACCATGCGCTGAACCTCGGCCTCCGCCACAGCGAGGTTGGAATCAAAGCGATCACCCCAGAGCTTGTGGAGAGTGACTGAGCCTTCCTGCCTAGCCTGCTCAAGCTGGGCTTCCGTCGGCGGATGCGCAGCGGCCTGGTTCCACAGACGACCGATCTCGTTCCCGATGGACTGGGGAATTCCTTCCTCATGGAAAAGGGTCCGGAAGGCGGATTCTTGCTGGAGACCTTCGGGCGTGGGGGTGGCACCATCGGGCAATGCTCCGAAGTTGAAGGCAGCCGGGCTCGATGCTCCTTCGAAGATTTTCGCGTCCAGGTCGGCGTGAGGATTGAAGCCTTCGGCCGCCTCCGTCGGGGAAGGCTGGACCCCCAGCTGTCCAGCCGTGGAATTGGCGGGCGGCGCCACCGGGGGAGTCTGGCCAGACAGGCGGGCCTGGAGGGCCACGGCGTCCGCCGCAACGGCTTCTGGAGTGGCGAGACCACGTTCGATCATGGCCTGACCTGCGATCTCCTGGAAACGGGTATCAGAAATGAAGCCCATGGCTAACTCCTATCGCTTATTGACGGCGGTTTCGCGCCAACCGTGAATCTTGTTGGGAATGCCCTCGAACCGCTGGGCGATCGGCTCCAGCTGCAGGGACGCTGCACCAGTGAGTGCCCAGGGCAGGCCCAGGCGGACCAGTTCCTTCCTCACGGCGATCTCAACCAAATCCCGGGGCAACATGGCGCCGTCAGGGTCAGGCTGCCTGGGCAAGGCCCCGCTCAGCTCAGCCGTGACCTTGAAAAGCTCGTGGTAATCGTTCACGAATTTCGCGGCAGAATCCGCCAGGCGGGCGACCGCTTGATTCCGTTCCACGGCCAGGGTCTCCGCCCGGTCCCACCGATCGGCTTCGGTAGCCTGGTCCGACCTCAGCCGGACCCACTTCAGACGGACCTTGGCGGCCTCCAGGGCGGCGGCGGCGCGGTCCGCGGCACGGTCCGCGTTATTCAGCTGCAACTCCAGCTCGTCGGCGCTGGAGCCTTCAACCGGCCGGCCCTCCGCTTCGGAGACCAGGGCGGCGGACCAGGCGCGATGGGCCTGCTCCAGCTGGGCCTGGGCAGCGCTGTGTTCGGCTTCAAGGGTCCGGACGACAGCTGCAAGGTGATCGGCTTCAGTTGCCTTCGATTTGTTGGGGAGCAAGTCCATCAGGGACATGGGTGGGATCTCCGTTGCGGTAGAGGATGCAAAAGAACAGAAAAAACAGTACGACACTATTATCGCATCTATTCGTTGTTATGCAAGGATATGTGTCTGTTACATATCCGATTTAAAACTGGGTCAACCGGCCTAAACCAGGCTCAATCGATCTCAGACTATTTCGGATAATGTAACGAAAAAATTAAATCTAGCCGCCCATGAAAAACAGAATCGCGGGCGGACTTTCCCCCGCCAACACGTTCCCGGCCGAAATCCGCCCCCCACCCCCTCAATCGCCAAGATCCGGGCGGGTCCTCCGGCCGGCGGCGGGAGATTGACCCCGCGGGCGCAGGCGGGCGCAGGCGCAGGCGCAGGCGGGCGCAGGCGCAGGCGCGGAGGAACTACCTACTTTTGGAAGTGAACGAGCGCGCGGAAAGGCTTCCAGCTGGCGCCGGCCGCCTGGCCAGGGGCTTGAAGGCGGACCAGCTGCAGCTCCAGCGTCGCCAGGGCGGCCGGCTGCGCTGCAGGACCATCCAGGGGCCGGCGTCAGATTTCTAATCTGAGGGTCCAAAGATGGAATCGGCTGAATACGTGTCGGTTGGATGCGTGGCAACGGCGCCAGGTCGCTCATGGGCACCTGACGGGCACAATTCCGGGCTGATCGGCCTTTAGTCAGGAAGGCCCAACATCTCCTTCATCACCTTTCCGGCAAGCTTTCCAGCGATGTCGAAGGTGAGATCGATCCCTTTCTCCCAGGCGGACTGCTTCACCTTGTCCCAAACCTTGTCTGTCCGGATCGAATCCAGGAACTCGTGGCCTTGCCATTTGAGGCGGATGGCCATCCCAAACATTGTCCCTCCTGTGAATTCCTGAACCGTCGCCTCAATTAACCCAGCGTCATTCATTATTTGAAAGTGATAGGCCACCGCCCCGGGATCGTAGTCTGGAACCGAAACTGAATTCAGGTAGCCATCAGACCTGGCTTCAAGCGTCTGGAGGATGATCCGGACCAAATCCCAGTCGCGTTTCATGGGGTTTCCTTTGGTTGATCACCCATTATCCCACTGGCGGCGCCCGGGCCTCGCGGGCACGCGGGAGGAACCGCCTGCAAACTGCACCCTGATTTCCCAGGGTGATCAAATAGGGTGATCACCCCTACGGGGGAGATCACTTGATCACCCAAGCTGGGGCCAAGGTCGGGAAAAGCCCCTTGCGGGGGCTTTTCCTTTCCCGTTTCCGGGGTTGAGTGATCATCAAAGTGATCAGTGATCACCCTCGAAGAACCGCGCCCCTGGTGATTCTTGATTTTCCGGGTGCTCACTTTCGGTAGCTTGATCACCCTCCAGTTCCCGGACTTTGAGAAGCCCCTTTTCGGTCAAGGCCAGGCTTCCTTTCTGGATCCACTCCTGGCGGGTCCGAATATTCCGGAGTGCTGCCTTGAGCTTCTCCATTGCCTTAGGATCACCCGGGAAAAATTTGTTTTCGAGGGTTTTCCGGTCCGATCCGTGCGCCAAATCCAGAAGAATCCGTTCATTCCGGTCCATTTCCTTGGCTGCATTGCCACCCCGAAGGGCTGCCAGCAGGTGGTCGCCGTCCGGGGCGGGCGTCCACAAACCCGCGTGGTCGGCGTCATGCTCCATCAGAACCCACTGGCTCAAAGGTCCATCGTTGATCTTGCTGAGGGCGAGGATGCCAAACCGCCGGTTGGCGTTCTCAGGATCGAGCCCGGCCTTCTGTGCCTCGTTCGGAGTGATCCATCCAAGCTGGACCATGGCGCGGGCGGAAGCTGCCAGGGCGCTGGCGCCGCGAACCAGTTCCGGGTCCACCCGATCGGCCAAAGACGGGGCGTTTCGACCAATCCCGGCCTTCCGGATATGGTGCAGGGCCCAGATGGAACAACCGCCCAGGGCGTCATGCAGCCGGAAGATGGTGGAGGCCAGGAGCCGGGCGGCGGTGTTGTCGTTTTCGTCGTGAGCGTAGATCGAGTTCAGCGTGTCCAGGAACAGGGCGGCCGGCGGGTCCTGGGTTGTGCTCATCTCCGCTACTAGCTCGCCCGTCATGGCGCCCAGGTGGGCAGGGTCGCCGGTCATTTCCTTTCCCCGGACCAGGAGCCGGAGGTTGGCGTCCAGGAGCGCGTCATGCTCAGGTTGCCAGGCGAAGCCGTAACTTTGGCGGATGGCATCCAGGCGGCGGTGGATGGTGGGTTCCCCATCTTCCATGGCCAGGATCCCGGCGCCTGCGGGCCCGCAGGCGGGGCGACCCAGCACCGGTAGGCCCGTGGCAATGCCCGCGGCAAGCTGGAGGGCAAGGATGGACTTCCCGTGGCCTGGGGCGCTGGCCAGGATGCCGAAGGGTGCAGCCGGAAAGAACGGCTCCAACAGCCAGTGGATGGGCGGGATGGGGCGGTCCTTGAGGTCTGACCAGCGGAGCACTTCCAGGAAACGGGAAGGCTTGGCGGATGAACTGGGTTCGGGCCCCGGTTCCGTTTGGAAAACGGCCTCAGGCGCGGCGCACCCCGGGGCTTCCTTGCCGTATCGGTATGCATGGGCCACGCTGGCGGCCAACATCTGGTCTGGCATCGGAGGTTCGCACTTCGGGTTCCAGAAGGCGTCCATCAGGAATAGGGCCTCAGCTTCGGTGCAGCCGTCATCCTTGAGCTTGCAGGCCACCTTGTAGGCAGTGGACCCGCGGGATCCCTCCTTGGCGCCTGGCGTCGTCTTCAGGAAAGCCGTGGCGCGGGTCTGGGCTCGGGCAGGGTCAACGTCGGACAGGGGCGTCCGGTCCGGAGCCTTGGGCGCCGGATCCGCCAGGGGAAACAGGTCCGCCAGGGCATGGCCAGAGCCTGCGATGGGTAAATCTCGGACGATGCGATAGGGGCGGCCGCCGATGGTGCTCCCGGGGCCGACCACGTAGTTAGGCAAATCGACGCCGCTCCCGGTGCCCAGAATGTCCGCGCCATGCTTGCGGCGCAGTCCCGGGAACCAATACGGCAAGTGAAGGCCACTGCTGATGGTTTCAATGGTTAGGGTGTCGGGAATCTCGACTCCCTTTTCCTTGCACAAGGCTTCCAGGAACTTGATCCCGTCTTTCCCTTTCTTTCGGTCAAGGTCCAGGATCTCCAGGTGCTCAACCTCTCCCGTCTCGGGGTTGATTCGCTCCGCCCCGGCGGCGGCGCCCCAGTTCATGGAAGGGTTGTCTGCGAACCATTGACGGATTCTCGCTTCATCTGTGATGGCCTCCAGGTGCCCGTGGCTGCCCTCAGGAGGCACCTTGGACCCGGGAGCCAGGGGAAACACACCGGCCCCCATTCCGGCATACCTCAGGGCAATTTCCAGCTTTGTGGCCGTGAAGGTGGCCACTGGTTCAGCGGTCGCGTCGGTCATGCCGTCCCCCGTTCCCGACGCGGCATGGTGTCCTCATCCATGACGTGGAGGTAGACGGTCCCTCCCAGGCGCTCCACTGCCTCGGTCCAGGCGGTGTGGTTTCTGGGCCCGGTCAAGATGAAGGCATGCCGCTTCACCTGGCCTGTAGCGATGAAGCCGGCCGCCATGGCCGCGGCGTCGTAACCGGGGATGGCAGAGCACAGAACGACCCGGGCATCTTTCATGAGCGTGGCGAGAATGGTTTCCTTGAACGCGCCGGGCCCCTGGCTGGCATCGGCTCCCGCCTCCGGATCGTCGGCGATGAGGGCCAGGTAACCGGCGCCAGGGAGGAACCCAGTGGGCAGGGCAATCCGGCCGGGCGCAGTGGCGAAGACCTGAAGGCCACGGAACCGCGCGGCGCGGACGGCCAACTCCAGCGGTTCGGCATCGTCCGGTTGGTAGAAATGGGCGCCAGTGGTAGGATTGCCTTGGGTCTTAAGTAATCTGAGGGCTCCATCGTTGCCGGCGGTGGGGCCCCAAACATTTTTGGGGCTGGTCCTTTCCGCCATGCTCAGGCCCCCTTTACCGCTACTTCCCGGCTCTGGAGCCAGGCATCCAGGGCGGCCTTTCGGTAGCGGATCAGCCGGCCAACCTTGATGTAGGTGGGGCCTTGGCCCTTGTATCGCCAATCGGCAAGGAGCTGGACGGGGAGGGGGTGGTCAACTCCACCCAGGTACGTGCCGGCCGAAATCGGATCAAGTAGGGGTGATTGGATTGAAGCCGTGAACGGTGCGACGTTCTTTTTCTCGGGAGCCTCGGTGCCCATGGGCGCCTCCAAATCAAGGCCGCGATTGGATCCGGCCGATTGTTTGGACTATTTGGCGGGGCACCCTCCTCTAATGCGCCGGAGTAGTCCGGCATTGAAAGGGTATCGCGGGGAATCGTCCCTGTCAATACTAACTCGTTTAGAATCAATTGTTGAGTTTTGCTCGACATTGATTTAGCTAACTGTCTTTTTATCCTTGAGTTTCCGTTTTTCCTCAGCCTCTTTTTCGGGGTCAACCTTGCCGGTGAGGATCCCATCGATCCGAGCCCCGATGGTTTCGGCGGCTTCCTGGAGCCGTTCTGCGGCCGCCCGGGTGTAGATGTCCGTCACGGTCTGCTCAGCATGGCCCAGAAGTTCCCCGACAAATCCCTTGAGCCCCAGGTCCGCCCCGATGCTGGCGAAGGTGCGGCGTAGATCGTGGAGGCCGGGGATTTCTTCCTCGTTGATGTACTCGCCCTTTTCATCCTTCGGTGCCAGGCCCGCGGCGTCGCGGATTCGCTCCCAGACGTTCTGCATGGCGGTATAGGGCTTCCAGTTGATCTTGCCGGCGTCATCTCTCAGCGGGCGTCCCGGGATGAGGTAGGGGCATCCCAGCGTCGGCGTCAGGCCCTGCAGGTCCGCCACCAGGGCGGAGCACATGCGGATCACCCGGGCTTTCTGGGTCTTCCGGCCGGTCTTGTGGAATTCCTTGGGAATGCGGATCTCCCCCGCATCCAGGTCCACCCATTCCCACCGTGCCGCCTGGAACTCCTCCTTCCGCATTCCCGCCAGGAGGGCCATACGAATGCCCACCTTAACCTCTGTCCCTTCCTTGGAATCCAGCAGGGCCTTCCCCAAGGCTTTCAGTTCAAGGTCCGTCAGGCGCCGTTCCCGTTTCGTTTCCTGGTTCCTGGCTTTGACCACCGCGACCGGGTTGGACCCGAGGGGGCGGAGGCCCCATTCTTCCGCGCGGCCGAACATGGTCCGCAGGACCGCCCGGAGCCGGTTGGCCTGAATCGGGGTGGCCTTGCCCACCTTGTGGAGCAAGCTGGAGATTTCGGCGGGCCCAACTTCACGGAGGGGGATCTTCCCCAGGGCGGGGAGGGCGAGCTTCCGCAGAAGGCGCATGCTTTCGGCTTTCCAGGATTCCGAATTTCCGGACGCGTGTTCTTCCTCATACCGCTCCACCAGATTGGCCACGGTCACGGCCGCACGGCGGTCCTCCAGGGCTTTCTTGTGGGCTTGGACCTTTGCCTCGTTGGGTTCTTTTCCAGCGTTGATCTCGTCCCATTTCGAGTGCCAAACCTTGTCTGCCCGGTCGGGAGTCATGGTTGGGTATTCCCCCAGGACGTGCTTCTTCTGGATCCCGTTGAATCGGTAGCGGAGGACGAATTGACGCTTCCCGCTCGGGAGGACCCGGACGTTTAGTCCCTTGTGCCCGGCCACGGGCGCGAAGTAGTCCTTTTCTCTAGGGCTTAGGGCTTCAACATCGGTCTTGTTCAGCCGGATCTGGGCACATTTCTTCGGTTCTGTTTTCTGTGGATCAGTAGGTTTCATGGGACCTCCGCGGCATTTCCCTGGGCACAATATGGGCACGTTTTGGGACGAAATCAAGAGATTTTTGCCGAGGTGGGATGATGTTGAAAAACATTAACATCTATAATAACAATGTTTAACGATTTAGAAATATTCTCAACTAGGCGTTTTTGCCAGACTCTTAATCAGAGGGTCCAGGGTTCGAGTCCCTGAGGAACCACCAGCAATACAGGACTTACAGCCATCCTTACAGATGGCTGTTTTTTTGTTACCACACCCTTACCACATCCTGGTGGATCGGGCCGTTTCCGGGCAAGTGCCTTTGACTGTCTACCCATCGACACCTTAGGAACGATTCTCGCCCTACAGGGCCTTTCCACCCTCGCTGAGATGCAATGCCCTCGGCTGCCTTTCCTGGGCAGTTCCAGCGCACCGGCAGGGCACAGCGGGCGGGAGAAACCTTGGGGTCCCTGCGGCTATGCAGGTTACTTGGCGTCTAGAGGCTTCAATTCTTGGCTGCCCTATAGTCGCCGCCATGGCTATCCCTGATCAAGCGGCCTAACCGCCAATTTGAGGCAGATGGAGTTGGATTGGTCAAGAATATCTATTCTATGCCGCTGCGGGGTTCAGCGAAAGGATAAAGCGGCTCTGAACGGTGGACACGCGAAGATTAACCAATTGCGCCCTGAACTAAGCACCTTTCACCCTGTGGCGGGCCTGAGCCTCTTCCCTTGTCGTCTTGGCCTCGGCTTCGAGATCCACCTTTCCATCCAGCAGCCCGGCCATCCTGGCGCCGATCGCTTCCACTACATCCCGCAAGGGATCGGCACCAAGGCGGGCATAACCGGCGGTCACGCTTCCAGCGGCATGGCCCAGCAGGGCAGGTTTGATCGAACCTCAACAACACACTTGCAGATATCAAAAATTATCTCATTTGGTGTGAGAACTGGGCGCAGAATTCTGACGGTGGAGTAGTGGAGAGTAGAATCGTTGCTGCTCCCCAATGAAGAGGACGCCTTCAACCTGGAGGCCCTGTATGCGAATCCTGTCCGGATTTCTGCTGTTGGCTGTCTTCAGTGCCTTGGCCTTGTGCCTGGCCTGTGTTGGAGGCGGGGGCGGCAGCAGCGCTCCACTTCCCATTGCGCCCACCTTCACTACTCAACCCGAAAGTCAAACCGCCAACTCGGGCAGCAGTGCCAGTTTCACGGTTGCTGCCAACGGGATTCCTGCCCCCACCCTGACCTGGCAGCGGAGTAACGATGGCGGAAATACTTGGACTACGATAAGCGGCGCTACCGGCACCACGTATACCTTCACAACCCAACTCGCCGACACTGGCGCGGAATTCCAAGCCACAGCCACCAACACCGTAGGCACAGTCGTCAGCAATATAGCCAAGCTGACGGTCCTGAACGAAATCTTTGTAGTCAACCAAGCGGGGACAAGCGGCTCGATTACGGCATATGCCGGCAATGCCACGGGAGATGCCGCACCGCTGATCTCCATCGCTGGCACCAACGCAGATCTTAGCCTCCCGGGGGGCATTGCCTTAGCCACGGCGAGCAACCAGATCTTCGTTGCCAACTTCGACAATAGTTCCATCACGACCTATGGCATGACCGAAACGGGGAACGTGTCACCGCAGACCACCATCACAGGCGCAAGCACGGGTTTGGACACCCCGCTGGGCTTGGCCGTCGATTCGGTGAACGGCCTCGTCTATGCATGCAACTTCAACAACCGATCAATCACGGTATACAAGTTCACGGACAACGGAAATGTAACCCCCCAAAAAACCATTTCCGGAACCAACACCACGCTATCCAACCCTGCCTACCTCGCCTTGGACTTGGTGAACCAACACATATTCGTGACCAACGACTTGACCAAAGCCATCTTGGTCTTCAACACCACTGACACTGGCAATGTGACTCCGCAAAGCATCATCACCGGGACTAACACCGGCTTGAACCAACCGCAAGGCATTGCGGTGGATCCGGCGACCGGCAAGGTCTTCGTGGCGAACTACGAATCCAACGCGATCTTGGTGTTCAACACCACCGATAAGGGCAACGTGCAGCCCTCAGCCACCATTTCTGGCACGAACACCGGCTTGGACTCACCCTTCGGTCTTGCCCTGGATACGGTGAACAACCTGCTCTACGTGGCCAACGCCAAGGGTCAATCGATCACGATATTCAACGCCACCGACAACGGCAATGTCAGCCCGATCTATACCATCACCGGCGTCAGCACGGAACTGGTCAACCCCACCGGTATCGCGCTGCAATAGCGCATAAACTCCTCGGTTATGAAGCACCCTTCACTTGTCGTCGGGCCTGAGCCTCTTCTTTAGGGGAGCACGCCCAATGCATCCTGGGGCCTCCTACGATCACCCAGACCTGGGAATCCGGCTTCCCTGACCTCGGGAAGATCCCTTAGAACAGGGAACATCCGCTTCCTGGATTGATGCCTGGCAGGAGAATGATCTGGGATGCCGTCATAGGACTGACCCATTAAGGACGGCCTATGTGGCAGGCTCACCCCAAGCCACCTCAAGCGTTTTCCATCATTGCCAGCGCCTCACCAGGCCAGCAATGACGACCAGATCTGGACGAGCAATTCGAGGGACACCTGAGCAGGTAATCCATCTCCTACTGGGAGGGAAGCATGCCAGTTCACTCCTTTGTCGTCGGTCAGGTCTACAGTCGGAGGAAGGACATCCATGCTGTCTATGGTGGCCAGAGCCAGAGTGGGATCTCGACTCCGGCTGCCTACCCGCTGATCTTCCTGATCACTGGGGAAAGTGGAGCCACTTATGGCTACTCTGACCGGTTCACCGAGGATGGTGCCTATTGGTATACAGGGGAGGGCCAAGTCGGTCTCAGCGCGTTGGTGGTGGATAACAAAGGGGGTTTGCACGGCCGGGCGGGCCCCGGTGAAGCATCCCTTCAGGTTCAGCTCACTTGGTGAACGCCAATTGGTCGTAGTTGAAGATGAGCGGCGGGCCGATCTTGACGCCGGTCACGTTCTTGCGGGTGAAGACGTAGAGGTTGCCCTGGAAGATGGGGGCGCAGGGGACCTCGTCGGTCCACATCTCCTGGATTTTCTCTAAGAGTTCCTTGCGCACCTTCGGATCCGGGGTGTTCTCCTCCTGCACGAACAGGTCGTCCCAGGTCTTATTGGAGAAGTAGATGCCTTCCCCGGCCGAAGCCTGGGTCTGGGCGAACGCGGCGGTATAGTCGTCCGGGTCCACGTAGTCGGGATACCAGCCCAGCAGGAAGGCGGCCATCTGCTTCTTTTCGGTCTGGGCCGAGTAGGTGGCCCACTCGGCGCTCTTGATGGTGACCTTGATGAGCGGGGTCTGTTCGAACTCGTTCTTCATCACTTCCGCCAGGTTCACTTCGGTGTCGCCGTAGTGGCTGTTGGTGTACCACAAGTCGAAGGTCAACGGCTTGGCGGCCGAATAGCCGGCTGCCTTCAGGAGCCTCTCCGCCAGCGCGACGTTGCCGTCGCCCAGGGTGGTCTTGAAGGCTTCGGTATGGTAGAGCATGCCCTTGGGCACCAGCGAGTAGAGCGGCTCGTTCTGGCCGAGGTAGACCTTCTGGTTGATCGCCGGCCGGTTAATCATGGCTGAGACCGCCTGCCGGAGCCGCTTGTCCTTGAACACGCTCTCGGAGCACTCGAAGCTGAGGAAGCGGATGAAGGGGCCGGACAGCTTGTTGGTGGTCAGCTCGGGGTTCTTGACCAGGTCGCTGATGTCGGACGGATTTAGGGACTTGTAGACCAAGTCCACGTCGCCCTTCTCCAGTGCTAGGCGCATGGTCGTGGCGTTGGCGAAGTAGCGGATGATGACCCGCTTGATGTTCGGCTTCTTGCCCCAGTAGTTCGGATTGGCGTCGAACACCACTTCCTCGTCCCGCTTGAACGAAGTCAGGTTGTACGGGCCTAGGCCCACCAGCTGGCCGCCCTTGAGCTCGTTGGGATCTTTGATTTTCTTGTCGGCCGGGAAGACGTTCGGGCTGAGCGGATAGTAGGGCGGATTGCCGGCAATCACCGACGGGAAGAAGGCGGTGGGGCCGTTAAGGGTGAACTTGACGGTGAGCGGGTCGATGACGTCCACCGACTTGACGAACTGGGTCACCAACCAGGAGGGATCGCCCTTCAGGCGCATCACCCGGTCGATGGTCCACTTCACCGCGTCGGCGGTGAACGGCGTGCCGTCCGTGAACTTCAGCCCGGGGCGGAGCTTGAAGGTGTACTCGGTGCCGGCCGTGTTCACGGAAAAGCTGGAAGCGAGCCCGGGGATGATCTCCGAGGTGCCCGGCTTGTAGGTGAGCAGGCTCAGGTTGGTGTTGCTAAACAGCTCCCAGGTATGGAAATCGTATGCGCTGGCCGGATCCATCTGGGTGACCTTGTCCGTCGTACCATAGACGATCGTATCCTGCGCCTGGGCTGCGCCCCCCGCTCCCAGGGCAAAAGCCGCGAGAAAAGCGGCTGCCTTAAGCAGTTGTTTCATATCTCCTCCAGGTTGGGTATTGCCGTTGCATACCTGATCATCGGCAAGCTGAAGATGGCCATGGAACACCTCCTTATTCCGGGAAGTGGATGGCTACCTACCGATCTCTCGCCGAGATCCATCTCGCGCCTATGGACTCTGTGGAAGCAGAAATGCGACTCACAGTACGACCCGAGGGGCACCATGGCAATAGATGGCACAAATATCTTGAGCAATTTTGGCAATGGTGAATTTTCCAATTAACAATCAGACCCCGCCTCGGTGACCTGGATGTAGGGCTGCTCCCTGGGCGCCGTGCCGACGGCCTGGAGCACCACCTCGCCATCCGCCATGTCTCGGCCAGGGCGCAGGGGCTCTCCGGGCAGGCCACTTCATTCCCGAAAAATAGGATTCCTCACCCAGAATGAATGAGGCGCTGACCACCCCTTCCAAAGAGCTGCCCGCCGTTTCCAGTAATCCCCCTCGATCCCAGGTGAAGCTAGAAGCCTCCATAGGCGCTCGGGCAAGGCTGGAGCATACCCAGGCAGGTTCGACGCTTCCTGGGCCCTCCTTCAATTCCGTGCCCAGTTGACAACCCATGCCCTGCTGGAGGGCATACGGAATCATGCCTGCACTCAACCCCCACCCATCCTCCCGATGGTCCCCATCCCCGAGTTCCATGGAAAACTTCAATCACTCTCTGGAACCACCATCCACTTCGCCACGATCCGCTCCCTATCGGTGAGCCGAGCTACCAGCGAGGAGAGGTCGACTGGGCGGCGGTTCCGATCTGGTGGCGGTGTCCAAACTTTTGGGCACGCCCAGATGACCACAACCCAGGTCTACTTTGACCACTTTATGGTGCCGGCGACGCGGTCCAGGTCGAAGGCCAGCACCGCCGGATACCCAGAGTTCAACGCACCCGGTGATGGGGATGTTCAACGGGGCCTTGGACCCGGGCTTGCCGAACAAGGCCTGGACTTGCCCCTTGTCCTAGCCCTTCCTGAGCTCCGCCACGCGGGACGGGTCCCAGGGCGGGTTCCCGCCGGCCTGGATCGCGGTCCATGACACGGCCAACAGGAACAGTGTGATCTTCATGGACGCCTCCGCTGGCGGACAGGGCTGCCTGTCCAACGGGCCTCGTGGGATGGGTGGTCTTGGTCCCCTAACGATACCATCCCACCCGGATCCCCGGCGGCACTCCGGTGCCATTGTGTCCCGCAGTTTGGGAACGTCTGCGGGTGGTGCCAGGACTGGTATGGTTGAACAAGCATTCAGAGCAACAGCTTGCGGTGTGGGCAACCGCAACTCACGGGATCTGGTCAAGACTCCGGAGAAGCTCCGGAGCGTCATCGGCAACTTCCAGGTCTGAGCTCCGTCCATTCTTTCATTTGGCCTCATCGTCAAAAGTCCTGGCGATGTAATCCTTGAATTCTGTAATGAACTGCAGGGCCAGCCGTGACATCGGCCTGTGGCTTGAGTGGACTATATGCCACTCCGCATTTATACGAGGCACGAAGGGGAGCACAACTGCACTTTGCTCTGCGAATTCTTGGGCAGAGATGTGGTCGACGATGGTCACGCCAGCTCCTGACGAGGCAAGCACACAAGCTGAGATTGTGTACGAGGTCTCAATAGCTCGGCGATAGGTCACGGAGCGGAGGGCGTTCTCAACAATTCGGTTCAGCGGGGACCTGCTTCCCAACATAATGATTGATTCACCTGCAAGGTCGGGTGCCTCAATTTGTTTGAGTTTGGCCAGGCGGTGGTGCGCCGGGAGCACGACCATTAAATAACCATTTATTGTCGTATACACTACTGATGGTCGTTCCGGAGATATTGAAGAAACCCCCAGATCGAACTGGCCTCCAGCGACGCCTTCGACCACCCGGTGCGATGGGTGGCCACTGAGAAGGATGCGGACCTCCGGCCGTTCTCGGCAAAAGGAGGCCAAGAACCGGGGCAGGAGCTTGGTTGCCATCGCCGCTATAGCGGCAATACGTAGCGACCCGGTCCGTGCGCCACGCAGGTTGTCGGCATAGGCCCTGAGAGCCTCCAGGCCGACGAAGGAGCGTTCCACCTCGGTTAACAGGGCATGAGCTTCGGCGGTGGGGACGATCATGTTTCCCCGCCGATCAAACAGGCACAACCCCAGATCATCTTCCAGGTCCTTTATCAGCCTGCTCACCGCCGGTTGGGTGATGTACAGGCTGTCCGCCGCAGCCGTCATCCCACCATTCACCATTACGGCGCGAAATGCTTCCACCTGGCGACTGTTTAGCCTCATGGTCTTTCCATAATATTTCTGAATGTACGAATGTCAATTACCGATTGGATCTAGGGTGGTGAACCGAGGAACCTAAGAAGACCCAACAGGCTACACACGGAGAAAGCACCATGACCGAGAACCCAGCGGCTTTCAAGCTCACTCTCCCCTCCGATGCGGATTACCGCAATCGAATCGAACGCGCCCAAGCTGCGATGAAGAAGGATGGCATCGATGTTCTCGCATTAGCGGGTATCGACATGCATCGCTTCTTCACCGGCTTGCACGGCCTGCCGATCACCAGACCGATCTGGCTGGTCATTCCGCAGGACGGCAAGGCAGGATTCGTCTCGCCCGGCAGCGAAGTCAAGGAAATACGGGCGCGATGCGACACGCCGGTGGCTGCCAAATGGGTCGAATGGAAAGAGCCCGTGCCGGCTCCCATGACGCATCAGGATGCGCTCGCCAAATATCTCGAAAGGATCACACCGGACGCCCGCATGATCGGTGTTGACTTCAATGGAGCGAACGGCGGAGCCATCGAACTGGTCGCTCAGGCACTTGGCGCCGAACGCGTCAAAGACGTCACGCCGATGATGCGCGAGTTGCTCGCCGTAAAGGATGCGGCGGCGATCGGCGTCATTCGGCTGAGTTGCGACATCATTGCCCACCAGTTCAAGGCCAGCTGTGCCGCCATCGCGCCTGGCATCCCCGAATGGGAAGTGTCGCTCGCTTCCTTTGTGGCCGGTACCAGGCGGGCTGCCGAACTATGGAATGGAGACGAGGAGCAGTCACCATTGGCGCTGGGCCTGCATATGACGGGAAGCGGGCCTGAGCGCACGGCGCGCTGCCATGCCGCTGGCGCTGGTCGCAAAATGCGGGATGGCGAAGTCGTGCAAATATGCCGTTGTAGCACAGGCTTCTTCGGGCATCTGATCGGTTTCGACCGGCCCGTCAAGGTTAGTTCAAAAGAGCCGTCTCAGGAAATACGCAAGATCGTTGATTTTGCACGTGAGGCGCAAGAGGCGGCGTTGGCTTTGATCCGCCCCGGTGTCACGGCTGGCGGAGTACACGCCGCCGCAATGGAAGTGATCGAGCGCGGTGGCTGGGAGAGCCCTGTCTTGCACCGCACCGGGCGTTCGATTGGTTACTCCGGTTGGGACGGGCACGAGATCAAGGCGGATTCGCCGACCGTGCTTCAACCGGGCATGGTCTTTACCGTCGAGCCAGGAATCTATGTAGACGGTGTCGGCGGCGCGCGCTTTGGCGACACGGTTCTCGTGACCGAAACCGGATGCGAAGTGCTCACCCCGTTCGACCTCGGTAGGAAATTCTGATGAAAGACCTTTTGGTCCCTGCCGTTTCCTTTCAGGGCGTCACCCGGCGGTACGGACTCGTCACTGCGGTAAGCGACTTCAGTCTCGACATCTCGCCGGGGGAGTTTTTCGCGCTGCTTGGCCCTAGCGGTTCTGGCAAGACGACGCTTCTTATGCTCCTTGCAGGGTTCGACAAACCGACCGAAGGCCGCGTTCTAATGTCGGGCACGTCTGTCTCCGACCTGCCTCCGCATCGGAGGCAAATCGGGGTGGTCTTCCAGAACTATGCGCTTTTCCCGCATCTGACGGCTGCCGAAAACGTCGTCTATCCACTCAAGATGCGCGGCGTCGGGCGTGCCGAGCGTGATACGCGAGTGAAAGCGGCACTCGGTCTTGTCAACCTGACCGATCGCTGGTCATCGTATCCGTCGCAGTTGTCAGGTGGGCAGCAGCAACGTGTGGCGCTCGCCCGCGCTCTCGTCTTCGGCCCCGACCTCCTGCTTATGGACGAACCGCTCGGTGCCCTCGACCGGAGGCTCCGCGATCAAATGCAGCAAGAACTGAAGCGCATCCAAGGCGAGCTCGGCATCACGGTCATCTACGTTACGCATGACCAGTCGGAAGCCATGGCTATGGCAAACCGTATCGGGATCATGGCCGAGGGGCGGCTTCTTCAGGTCGCGGATCCAGCAACCATCTACACCGCGCCGTCCAATCATTTCGTCGCACGTTTCCTCGGCGATTGCTCGATTCTGCGCGTCACCGCGACGGATGGCGGCCGCGGATACGAGATCTGTGGTGTGCGCCAGCCGTTGCCGTCTCCCGTTACGGCGCCTTTCGATATTGTGGTGAGGCCGGAGAACATCTCAGTCCATCCCGTACTGGAAGCCGTATCAGGCGATGTCCCCGGCGTCCCCGCTACGATCCGTGACATCACCTATCTCGGCGCCGGCTGGCGTGTAACGCTGGAGCTTCCTGACGGACAATCCCTGCTCGCCAGCATCGTGGGTAGAGATCATATGGCCGAACACCTAGCGCCCGGCCAATCCGTCGTCGCGCTATGGGCTCCGGCATTTGTCGTCGCTCTTCCGGCTGAAAAGCCTTCCTGAAACAGAGTTTTTTCAAGGAGTGAAACCAATGAGGCAAACCAAACGGTATATGAGAATTTCAGCTGGCTTAATCGCCGCGGCCAGCGCAATCTTCATCCCCCGGTCGGCACCTGCGGCCGTTCCCGCCAAGGTCGTGATCGCCTCTTATGGCGGCTCCTTCCAGGACGCCCAGACAAAGGCTTTCTTCGATCCATACACCAAAGCCACGGGTGCCAAGGTCATCGGCACCACCGGTACTGGCTATGCCAAATTAAAAGCTATGGTGATGAGCGGCAACATCACCTGGGACGTGGTCTCAGCCGACGCCGCAGCCTATGAGAGCGAGGTGAAGGATGACCTTCTTCAGCCGCTCGATTACTCGATTATCAAGGCTGATGGCATCCCGGCCAGGTTCCGCACGAAATACGGCATCGGCTACATGTTGTTCGCTGAAAATCTGGCGTGGAACAAAAATAAGTTTCCGAATGGACTTACCCCGGCACAGTTCTTCGACCCAGCGGTGAAGGCGCGTCGCGTGATGTTGGCAGTGCCGTACTACAATCTCGAATTCGCTCTGCTGGCTGACGGTGTGAAGTCGGCCGAACTTTATCCGCTGGATGTAGCCCGCGCCCTCAAAGTTATCGACCGGGTCAAGGACCAGATCGTCGGCTTCAAGCAGCCCTCGGATGTGCAGGCGCTCATCCAGCAGGGCGAGGTCGACGCCGCCTTTGCCCCGGGCGGTCGCGTCGACAACGCCATAAAGGCTGGTGCCAACTGGGCTTATGGGTGGGACGCGGCGGTCACGCTTGCCGAATATTGGGCGGTGGTCAAGGGTGCTCCGGATGCAGCAGAGGCGATGAAATTCATCAATTTCGCCGTTCAGCCAAAGCAGCAGGCGGAACTCCCTCGCTATATCTTTTATGGTCCGACCAACGTCGAGGCCCTGAAGCAAATTGACCCGGCCGTCGCCAAGGATTTACCGGGCAATCCGAAGAATGAGAAGCTCGGCGGAATGCTTGATTCGAAATGGTGGAACGAGAACCTCGAGTCTGTGTTGACCCGGTGGAACACATACGTCATGCGCTAACAGCGCATAGTCAGGAGAACGCGAAGATGAAGCGCAGCAGTGGGTTCGTGCGTTGGGACGTAGACTGGGAACGGTTCCTACTGCTGGCTCCAGTAACCATCTTGCTTCTCCTCGCTTTCGCTCTACCGTTGCTGGCGATCGTTCCGGAGGCGTTCGGCGGAGATGCCGCCGGGCGCTTCATGCGGGTTTTCGGCAGTCCGGTGTACCGGACGGTGATCTGGACAACGGTGCGCATCAGCCTGGAAGCCACAGCGATAACTCTCGTGGTCTCCTTCCCACTGGCATGGATTTTGAGCCGGGCGACTGGGGCGAAGGCGTTGCTTCTTGGACTGTTGGTGCTGGTTCCCTTCCTGACCAACGTAATGGTTCGGACGTTCGCCTGGCTGGCGATCCTCGGGCAGCATGGCCTTATCAACGCGACGCTTCATAGCCTGGGGTTGATCTCCAAGCCGCTCCCGCTTCTGTTCAGCGAGTTGGCAGTTGTGCTCGCCCTCGTGCAATGTTCGATCCCGATGATGGTTTTCGCTCTCGTCACCGTCCTCAGGCGAATTGACGGACGCATGCTCCTGGCCGCTCGCACGCTCGGGGCCAACCCGCTGCGCAGCTGGTCAGGCGTACTTCTTCCGCTTTCAATCCGCGGCATCCAAGCGGGCGTTACCATCATCTTCCTCTTTACCATGGCGAGCTTCATCGCGCCGGCCTTTCTCGGCAGTCAGCGCCAGCAAATGCTCGCCCAAGTGGTTCAGGCGGAAATCGAGACCGGAGCCGACTGGGCTTTCGCTGCTGCACTCGGCATCACGCTTGCCGTTATTGCGACGATCGTCGTCACGGCACTCTCCTCGGTAGCGCGATACTTGTCGCGCTGGCAGCGTCCAGGCCTGTTGACGCAGACTTTCCCGCAAGAGCATGTGGAGCGGGTGGACAAGTCGATTCTTCGCAGACCGGTAAAACTGCCACCCTCCTGTCTCCACATTCCTGCGGGTTTTCGCATCGGCGGGGGGCTTGTCGAACCGATCTACCTGTGTGTCATATCTGTCTTCATCCTCCTACCGCTGGTCGTGCTCATCCCTGTCTCGTTCAGTTCGGCGGAGGTTCTCATCTTTCCGCCACCCGGTTACTCCTTGCGATGGTTCGAAACGATCTTCGCCAGCAAGGAATGGATTGCGGCAGCACTGACCAGCCTTCGCATCGGCGCTGCCACCTGCGTCGCGACCCTCGTCATCGCCACCCTGACGGTTCTCGGCATTGGTCGCCATTTCCGATATCAGGGTGCAGCCGAAGCGCTACTGATGTCGCCTTTGACCGTACCAAGCGTAGTCTTCGCGCTAGGTGCCTATCTGACCTTCTCACATGTGGGGCTCGTAGATACTGAGACGGGGATCATCATCGCTCATACTGTTCTGATCTTCCCGATTGTTTACCAGGTCACGTCGGCCACATATAGTTCCATTGATCCTTGGCTGTCCCTTGCAGCGGCAAGCCTTGGGGCGAATCCCTGGCGCATCTTTCAAACGATCGTTTTCCCCTTGCTCCTTCCGGGCCTCGGAATCGGAGCTCTGCTCGCGATGCTTCTCTCGTTCGATGAATCTGTCGCTTCGATCTTTCTCAGCAACCTGTCGGTGAAGACCTTGCCGAGAATGCTGTGGGAAGCTATTCGCTTCAATTTGAGTCCAGAATCTGGGGCCGTCTCCGTGGTGCTGCTGGGTGTGACATGCGCCGTGGTCGTTGTCGGCATGGTGGTTGTTCTCCGGCGCCGGAAGAAGGTTCTTCGTGTCGTTCCGGAAGCCGTGCCTGATCTGAGCGCTAGTAACTGAACCCAATTTTGGGGTCGTAGGATCCACTTGAGCGCGAGGAACTCAAGCCGAATCACCCCATCTTTGGGTTCCGGCTCATCAGGCCGTCCAGGTCCCAACACGCTGGTCTGCTTTCCGCAGAGGTGGGCGCGGTAGCTCCACGATCCAGCCCGTCGGGGCCGCTGTAAGATCCTGGCTGCGTTCGAGCAACGCCACCAGATAGGCGAACGGGTTGACCGGTTGAAATTCGCCGGGTGGACCAGACTCATGAACACATATTGGTGTTAGATAGCGACTGGTCCTGGAATCAGCCACAGTGCAGGTGGCGGTCCACCAGCTTTTTCAGGGAATCGGCATTACCGAACACCCGTTCGCTCATGTTGAGGTCGTCGTAGGCCTTCAGGCCCTGGATGAGGGCGTCGATCAGGCCGGCCGGGAACACGCCGGCCTCCTCGTAGCGAGCCCGTTCCCGTGCCAGGCAATCGGCCGACTCGCTGCAGGAGGCGGGCAGCTGCTTCAGGCCCTCCACCTTGGTGGCGTCCGCCTTGACGTAGAGTTGGTCCGCCAGCTTCAGAGCGTCCGGATGCTCTAGGCCGTAGCGGCCGGCCACGGCCATGCCGGCCAGGAGCAGGTGCACGTTGGCGCTGCCGTCCGGGCTGCGCAACTCGACGGTCTGGGTATCCTCCCAGGCGCCCATGGCCTCCGCCGACTCCAGGGGGTTGGCGTCCCGCAGCATCCGGTCGCCCATCCCCTGCCAGCCCAGGGGCACCCGCACCAGCACCGAGCGGTTGCGGTCGCCCCAGCAGATGCTGGTGGGGGCTTCCTGGTGCGGCACCAGGCGCAGGAAGGAGGTGGGCACGGTGTTGCCGAACGTCGGTCATGACATTCTTGCGGTCCTTCATGAACCGGGTGTGGATGTGCAGCCCGCTGCCAGCCTGGCCGGCGATGATTTTGGGCGCGAAGCTGACCTCCAGGTTGTGCCGGTAGGCGACCTCCCGCACTGCCCACTTGGCCGCCACCAGCTGGTCGGCGGCGTCCTCGATGGGGCATGGCAGGAATTCGATCTCGTGCTGGACCATCTCAAGGTCCCCGGAGAGGATGTTGCCCACCTCCGCGTGGCCGTACTTGATCATGCCGCCCATCTCGCTGATGACATGCATGGCCTCCCGGCGCACCAGGCCCCACTTGGAGAACGGGTGGGACTCTACTCCGGGGCGCTCTCCAGGGGATCCCCGTGGCAGTCGTAGAAGCTGCAGATCAGGTCCAGGGTGGGCACTTCGGTGAAGGGGTTGACGAAGGCGGTGCGGAACCGGGGCACCACGTAAAGGTCGCTGGAATCGGCCGAGACGAAGGGGAACAGGCTGGAACCGTCCACCCGCTCGCCCATGGCCAGCACCCGGTCCAGGTGGTCCCGGCTGTTGATGACGAAGTTCAGCTTCTTCAGCCGGCCGTCCCCGGCCACGTAACGGAAGTTGAGCATCCGGATGTCGTTGGACTCGATGAAGTGGACGATGTCCTGGCGCGTGAAGTCCCGGGGGGGCTTCTG
>JBELAL010000068.1:0-23893 GCA_049508835.1 Holophaga sp.
CGACGTCAACGCGAGTCGGAACATAGCCAGGTTTGCGAAACTTTCCAGTTCCGCAAGGGGCGTGGTAAACCGTCCTGTATTCGCGCATAGGGTCTGACCTTGTGTAGTGGAAAGCTCCTCTCCCCATCAACGCATGCGTTGATGGGGGTCTAAGGACCTTTAGGGAGGGGTTGTTTACGGACTGACCCCATATCCGGGGCAGCTGCCGCCGGGGGAGCGCGGACCACCTGGATGGCGATCGCTGGAGACAGGGAATGGACCGGCTCCGAGGCCGGATGGTTGACGGCCGTTACCTTCCCGGTGAGCGCAAAAGCATGGAACCGATGGCCGCCCGGCTCGACCGCATTCTGCGAACCGGTCCGCTTTCAGGGCGGCGTGGATCGCCAGCATCCCAATGGACTCGCCATTCCAGAAAACCATGGCGGCGTTCACGACCGAAGAATGGATCTGCAGGTTGTCCATCCGGTCTTTGCATCACCCCAGTGCGGGCAGCGATACGACCGAGGGGGGCGTGAGACATGCCTGAACCCTGCTCTTCGGTTCAAGATGATTGCAACAGGGTCGTTGTCAAAATTTGGAACTGCGTTGAGTCCCTCGCAAACGCTATTAGATGACATGTGCCACCACCAGCACAATTGAGGAAATAATCACAAGCTTCATCAAGTACATCATGCCAAGTTGTAACAATGTCTAACATTTCTTTTTCTACAATTACATCATCAATCAGATCATGGATGCGTTCAGAATCCAGACCAACAATGCAGAATTCAATACATCCAAAGTCGATCATTTTTTTTGAAAACCAAATTATTTTTTCATCTTCTATTTCTGGTTTCAAAACAGGGAATAAAACGGCAAACTTATCTTTAATTGGGTTTTTAAACAATGGTAAATCTTCGTTAAATAAATAGATTTCAATTTTTCTGCTGATTTCTTGAGTTTGCATATTGACTCCTAAATTCATTGAGTGCACTTGCGTAGTTTTTCAATATTTTCTTTAAAGGTTCGGATTTCTTTTTCCCAATGCTCTATTCTACCAGCTTGTTGCTTTTCGATAATCTCTTTTGGAAGGCGCTCCATGCCCGGCTTGATGGTCGGTTTTGCCTTAAATGCAGCGATCTTCGCTTCATGCAGCGCTATTAGTCTATCGAAACTCGCGATTCCTCTGGCAGCTGCTGCAGGCCCGATTGAAGCTATAGGTTTTGCGCATCCGGGCCCGATCGCAAATTTATCTGCCATCTGCAATATACTATCAAATACCTTTTGGTTCAATACTTGATAGGTAGGTTGACTGAAAGGCCCAGGGTTGTCGTGCCACGGAGTTGTCCCATCGTTTGCAGAAAATAATTCAGCGAGATTTGCCGCATTACCTAGGTTTATTTGTTGCTCTCTGGCTTGATTCAGACTATCCCGCAAAAGTTGGGCCTGCTTCTGGGCTTCCAACTGTGAGGGGTCGGGTTCCGCTGGCTTTGGACCTCCTTCACTCTTTGGTGGCTGGCCTCCACCCGGTTTTGGGGCCGAGGGCTTCGGGACAGGGGCTGGACGAGAACCAGAACTGTCATGGCTCTGCCCCATCGGACCCCTGCCAGTCGGTCCGGTCGGTATATCCTTTGGCACCGAAGCGGTCACCGTTACGACGGCATGGCCAGGGCCAGAATGATCACCCGGCGGACAGGATGCGGTGCAGGAAGAACGGCCCGAATCGCCCTTCCCTGATGATGAGGACCCACCTTCTCCCTTGCCACCTTCGGACGCTTTGCCACCACTGCCTCCCCCACCTCCTTTGGGTTGCTTGCCGCCACCGCCCCCCAGGAGGCCTGGTCGTACCCGGTCCGTACGGAGATGGATGCCTGCATGGTCCCGCGCGTTGACCCACCGGGTCAGAGCGCCGGGTACCGGCACGAGAACTCGCTCCTGGGGGTCAAGTTCGAAGGTCGGAAGGTCGCGGCCAACCTCATAGGCGAGGGGCGCCGACCCCGGCTCTGAGGTGAATCGGTCTGGATCTTCCCCAATGCCCCACCGGTCTCGGAGGTAGCTCTTGTAGGGGCCTTCTGCCACCGAGAAATGTCTCGCTTGCCTGGCTGGGTAAGAGGATGGGGTTGTCGTTCCGGTGGCGGGATTCGAATCCGATACTGGGCGGCCGAACGCGGCACCCTCACCACCCTGCTCGCCATTTGGTTCTTCAGCGCAGGTCTCTGGTTGCCTTTCAGGGTCCGCGTCCGGGTCTTCCCGACAGTAGGTGGTCTCCACGACCTCTTTGCCATCTCCAGCGAGACTGCGGTCCAGGACGGTTTCCACGCCATAGGACCAGGCGGGCCCTGGCGTGTCATCACCTGCCGGCAGTTCAGAACGCCAGGTGCTTGGCTGGCCATTCCATCCAAGTCTGAGATACCGCCCTCGCATGCGGATTTCCTGAAGCACCGTCGGGGCAAAAACAGAGGTTCCGAAACCCCCAGTGCTCGTGATGGGCGGAGCCTGGCCAAACCTGAACTCCAGCGATTCACCGGTGAGATCGGTTTGAACACGAGTCACCTGCAGGTTCCTGCGGAAGGAATCAGAGCGAGGTTCTCCACCGCGAAGGGAACCGTGGACGCCCCCGACGAGTCTCCCTCCATCCCCGAGGTTCTCCGGTCGAACCACCGCCGTGATGGTATAGCTTCCGCGCGACAGCGGTCCTTCGTAGCTGACCCGAAGGTCCACAGCCACATCACGGTAGGCCCGGAGGAGGGTCTCGGGATCCTGACCCAGGAGTGCCCCATCGAGGGCCGGCACCGGAGCAATGGGCTCTGCCCTGGACAATGCAACCCTGACCTTCTGGGGTGCACACGTGGCCTCGAAGTCCACGCCATTGTCGCCATAGGTGAACGTCACCTCGCCGCCAGCCTTGGAGCGGAGGGCGGTCAGCCGGTAATGGGCGACCTGGGGAACCTGACCCGGGATGGGATTCCAGGTTTCCGCAAAACGATATTCATAAGCCCAGTCCCCCCGGATCGCCAGGAGGCACGGCGGTACCTTCCAAAGCTCGGGTTGCTGAGCGCCATCGACACCCGGCAGTGTCCGTGGCATCGCCTCCGTCTCTTCACCAAGAGCCAACAGGAATTCCCCGGCGGAGCCTGGAAGGACCGAAGCACCGGGAGAGACGGGCCCAGGGTGGGGGAAGCTTCCCAGGACCCACCCAGGAGCACAGTAGAACCCGGCCAAGGCAGTGGCTGGATCCACCTCCAAGGCAAGGCTCCCGAAGGGCCGGCCCCCCGAGCCGTCGGGATAGATCCATCGGGCGCCTGGAAGACTGGCTGGGTCATCATATCCGTGTAATGGCAGATCCAAAGAACCGGGTGACAACTCAAAGCCGGTTGCCGCTAGCAGGGTCGGGCTTGGTATGCCCTGCCCATGGGAGTCCGGGGTGGGGATGGTCCCCACCTGTGGGGCAAACCGACCCACCAGGGCCGGCACGTATCGCCATCCCGAGGCTCCGACACCAGGACCCAGAGGCACGTACACGCTCGCGGCACCTGAAACCGGGTCCACCTCCAGGATGCTTCCTATACCTTCACGGCGTGTTGCCCGAATGGTCGAGCCTTGCCCCGTTGGCTTCACCTGGCCCCAAGCAGGATAAAGGCAAGCTAAGACAAGAAAAAAACACTTAAAGGATTTCTTTAAAGGTCTATTTTGGGTTGGACGAACAGAGCAGAGCCGCAACATGGTAGTCACCATATTTATGGCTCCTTTTTTTATTGACCAATAAAGTGCGCGTCAAGTGCCTAGCGGCGACGGCGAAAATATAGGGTAGAGATATGGCAACGCAAGCAGTCAGACGTGATCGTATTTATTAAATTTGGTGAGTAGGGCCTGAGCCGTCACCCTGGCTGGACTGGCGATGTGAGAGGCTATACCGGTGGAAATCAATTGATGTGATAAGGCACGATGGGCCTGGTCCCTTTCCGCGGGAATGTTGACCCTAACTCAGGAACCTATCCGAGAAGACCTCTCACACCTCTGCGCCGGCCCGGGGGCTGAAGCCGCCAACGGCACCAGGAGAGCAGCCAGTGGACCCAATGGCGGCTCTAACTCCGGAGAGGGGAGATGCGTACCAAGAGTGCAGGAAAGGAGAAGTGGCAAAGGGGTTGGGTTTGCCTGGCGATGACTATTGGAGCAGACCTTTGGTGCCCATTGGCTGCCCAGACAAAGACCACATCAGTGCGAATCCACTCGGACCAGACTGTGATCGCGCCAGGGGAAAGCTTGACCCTGCGCGTGGAGATCCAAGGCACCACGAACCCAAACGTACGATGGTACGCCAAGGAGACTCCCGTCCCATACAGCGACCGAGGCCTGGCGAGCAATTACATTTGCGGCCCTGTGACCCACGAGGGACCGACCTTCACTTACACGCCGTCTGCCGCTTTGATTGGGAAACGCGTCATCATTGCAGCCATTTCATCCGAGGCCCCATATTCCTGGTTTGCGAGAGTCGATCCCCACCCACTGCATATTCCCGCCGACGTGGAGGTCTGGGTGGGCCATCGCCCGGTCCAATCGGTTTCGCTCCTCAGCCTGCCGTCTTTCCATCTCAGGTCCAACCAAGGATGGGGACCGGTCCCCGGTCCAGTTACAGGAAGGCACACCCTCTGGGCCATGCATGCGATCCTGTCCGGCCTCGATCCGAAGGACCCTGGCCTGCGTTGGAGTGTAACCACAGGAACCCTCACCTGCGCCTTCTTTGGATCCCAAAGCGGTCAAACGGTTACTGGACGGGATGTCGTGTGGCACGCCGAAACACAAACATCGGGTACCGAAGCCAGGAAAGATGGGGTTCTGAGGGTGGAGTCCCTGGCCGATCCCGGGAAGAGTCTGACCATACCCATCCGCTTCAAGCTGGAAAACAAGGTGTGGCTATCCTCTCTGCATCATTCCACTCGCCAGGGGGAGGTGATGAGGTTTTCTGCGCATTTGACCGGGGCAACTTCCGACAGTTCGGACGTGGTATGGTCCGCCTCCGCGGGGACCTTCACCTCCACGGGCACCGATGCCAGCACGGCTCCGAAGAATTACTATGCCGATTGGCAGGCACCACTCCAACCCGGATGGCAGTTCATCAGGGCCGTGAGCAAAGATATGCCGAACGAGGTCGCCTATTGGCCGATATGGGTTGAGTAGGATCAAGACCCACCCAGCAGCGTTCATCCAGGCATTCTTCGGCTCAAGCCGCGCGTGCCGTCGCCGAGCCTCGAAAGGTCCGCATAAGCTGGCAGGTGCGGCACGACCAGCGAATCTGGAAGCTTCAATCCTTGGCCGGAGGATCGAGCGATCCAGCCGGATCAGCACGCCTCCAGACTCACCGCCAACCCCTGTCCCACTCCCACGCACAGGCTCACCACCGCCCGCTTCGCGCCCCGCCGCCACAGTTCCAGCGCCGCCGTCAGACACAACCGCGCACCGCTCGCCCCCAGGGGATGCCCCAGCGCAATGGCCCCGCCATTGGGATTCACGTGCTCCGCATCATCCGGCAACCCCAGGGTCCGCGTGCAGGCCAGCACCTGGGCCGCAAACGCCTCATTGATCTCGATCAGGTCGACCTCCCCCAGAGCCCACCCCCGGCCCGCCAGCAGCTTGCGGATGGCGCCCACCGGGCCCACCCCCATTATCCGCGGGGGGACGGCGGCGCTGGCCATGCCGGTAATGCGGACGAGGGGGCTGAGGCCGTGGGCCGCCATGGCCTCCTCGGAGGCCACCAGCAGGGCGCAGGCGCCGTCGTTGATGCCGGAGCTGTTGCCGGCGGTGATGGTGGTGCCGGGGCCCAGGAAGGGCTTGAGGGCGGCCAGCTGCTCCGCGGTGGTGCCGGGGCGGGGATGCTCGTCCTGGTCGATGGTGCGGGGCTGCCTGGGGGTGCCGGCCTCCACCGGGGTGATCTCCGCCGAGAACAGGCCCTGGGCCCGGGCGCGCTCGGTGCGCTGCTGGCTGCGCAGGGCGTAGGCGTCCTGGTCCGCCCGGGCGATGCCCAGCTCCCGGGCCAGGTTCTCGGCGGTCTGGGGATTGGATTCCGAACCCACCCTGGCCTCCAGCGTTGGGTTCACGCAGCGCCAGCCTACGGTGCTGTCCTCGAGCTTCTGCTCCCGGGAGAAGGGAGAGGCGGCCTTGCTGAGGATGTAGGGGGCCCGGGACATGCTCTCCACCCCGCCGGCCAGCACCAGGTCCGCCTCCCCGAGGCGGACGGCGCGGGCGGCCTGGCCGATGGCATCCAGCCCCGAGGCGCACAGGCGGTTCACCGTCACCCCGGGCACGGTCTCCGGCAGCCCCGCCAGCAGCAGAGCCATGCGGGCCACGTTGCGGTTGTCCTCTCCGGCCTGGTTGGCGCAGCCCAGGACCACCTCGTCCAGGGCCGCCCAGTCCAAACGCGGGTAGGCCGCCATCAGGGCCTTGATGGGCAGCGCGGCCAGGTCGTCGGTGCGGATGCCGGCGAGGGCCCCGCCGTGGCGTCCGAACGGCGTGCGGGTGACGGAACAGATGAAGGCTGAGCGGGTCATCAGTGCACCATCGGGGCGGGGTGGAGGGACAAGGTGTGCTCGATCCGGGCCTGGGCCAACCTGAGGGCGGGCAGGCCCACCGCCACCGCCCATTCCCGGCAGTCCTCCCGGCTGCGGAAGCCGATGTTCAGGGCCGCGGCCACCCGCCCCAGGTGGTCATGGATGGGCACCGCGATGGAGCACAGCCCCACCTCCAGCTCGTCCACCACCAGGGCGTAGCCTTGCCGGCGCACCCGGTCGATCTCCGCCTTCAGCGGCTCCAGGCGGCAGATGCACAAGGCCGTGATGGGCTTGAGGTCGGCCCGGCCCAGCCGCTCGTCCAGGTCGGCCTCGGGCAGCCCCGACAGCAGGACCCGGCCCATGGACGCGGCGTAGGCCGGGAGGCGCGCCCCCACCCCCAGGGCGATGGTCATGATGCGGCGCACGGGCACCCGCGCCACGTAGACGAGGTCCAGGTCGTCCAGCACCGACAGGGAGCAGGACTCCTTCACCTGCTCGGCCACCTCCTCCATGAAGGGCATGGCCCGGGCCGGGAAGCTCAGGGAGCTGATGTAGCGGAAGCCCAGGTCCAGGGCCTTGGGCAGGAGGTGGAACCGGCGGCCCCGGCTGTCCAGGTAGCCCAGGTGCTGGAGGGTGAGCAGGCAGCGGCGCACCACCGCCCGGGACAGGCCGACCCGCTCCGCCGCCTCCGACAGGGTCATGGTGGGGTGGTCCAGGTCGAAGGCACTGAGGACCTTGATGCCCCGGGCCAGGGACTGCATGTAGTCGGGGCTCTTCTCGAAGGGCGGCGGATCGGGGGCGGCGACGAAATCCATCGGGAGACGCTCCTTTTTTTGGGTGGGGAGGATTGACAGGCTCTCGGGGGGAGTTCAAAATAATTCTAACACTGAACAAAAGTTCGATAATCGAAATTATTTTCAACCCTGCCCTTCATCGCAGCTTCTCCGGGAGGCGCACCATGGACGGTTGGACTGGCTGGATCCTGCGCGTCGATCTGACGGCCAGGACTTTCAGGAAGGAGCCCTTCTCCGCGGCGTTCGCGCGGAAATGGCTGGGCGGGCGGGGATTCGCCGCCAAGATCCTGTACGACGAGCTCAAGCCCGGCATCGACCCTCTGGGCCCCGAGAACAAGTTCGTGGTCACCCTGGGCCCCATCGCCGGCATTCCCGCGCCCAACACGGGCAAGGCCATCGTGGCGGCCAAGTCGCCCATGACCGGGGGCTACGGCGACGGCAACCTGGGCACCGAGGTGGCGGTGCAGCTGCGCCGGGCCGGGTACGACGCGCTGATCGTCGAAGGCCGGGCCGAGTGCCCGACCCTGCTCAGCATCGTCGACGACCGGGTGGAGTTCCTGCCCGCGGATGAGGTCTGGGGCCAGGGCACCTACGCCACCCATGACTGGATCCACGCCCGCCACGGCAAGGGCGTGGGGATCCTCAGCATCGGCCAGGCCGGGGAGAACCTGGTCCACTACGCGGTGGTGCGCAGCATGGAGGGCCGCTCGGGGGGCCGCACCGGGATGGGCGCGGTGATGGGCTCGAAACGGCTCAAGGCCATCGTCGTCAAAGGCTCCAAGCCCATTCCCCAGGCCGACCCGGAGGGCATGAGGAAGGCCGGCCTGGAGGGGCTGCGGGAGACCCACAAGCTCGACCAGGAATCCGGCTGGTCCACCCAGGGGACCACGGGGGTGCTGACCTGGTGCAACGAAGTCTTCGCCCTGCCCGTGCGCAATTTCCGCAAGACCAGCAGTGACGTCGCCTGGAAGGTGGACGGCGAACGGCTCAACCAGGCCCGGGTCGCCACCTACGGCTGCCCCAACTGCGCCATGAAGTGCGGGATCGCCATCCTCGACGACGAAGGCCGCGAATCCGAACTGGACTACGAGAACATCGGGCTGCTGGGGCCGAACCTGGAGATCTACGACCTGGCCAAGGTGGCCTGCCTCAACTACCTCTGCGACGACTACGGCCTGGACACCATGTCCAGCGGCGCGGTGCTGAGCTTCTACGCCGACGCCATCGACCACGGCGCCGTGGCCGGCGATTTCCGGTTCGGCGATGCCGAGGGGGCCAAGCGCCTCCTGGGCCAGATCGCCCGCCGGGAGGGGGAGGCCGGGAACCTCCTGGCGGACGGCTCCCGCCCCGCCGCCGCCCGCATCGGCCACGGTTCCGAAGCCTACGCCATGCAGGTCAAGGGCCTCGAGATCTCCGCGTACAACTGCAAGTTCATCCCCGGCATGGCCCTGGCCTTCGGGGTGAGCCCCATCGGCGCGCACCACAAGGAGTCCTGGATCATCACCTTCGAGCTCAACAGCACCTCGAGGGACTCGTACGGCCCCGAGAAGGCACGCAAGATCGTCGACCTGCAGCGGATCCGCACCGGACTGTTCGAATGCCTGATCTCCTGCCGGTTCCCCTGGGTGGAGGTCAACTACGACCTGGAGCACTACCCCGCCTACTTCAACCTGGTGACCGGGCTCGACTGGAAGCTGGACGAGTTCTGGACGGTGGCGGACCGGGTCTACGCCCTGATGAAGCTGTTCTGGCTGCGCGAGTACCCCCAGACCGACCGCAAGGCCGACTACCCGCCCCCGGTGTGGTTCGACCCGGCCAACGCCGACCCGGACGGACCGATCGCCGGGAAGATCCTGGAATACGCCAAGTACGACGAACTGCTCCAGCACTACTACGATCTCCGCGGCTACGATCGGCGCGGCATCCCCACCCGGGCGACCCTCGAGCGCCTGGGATTGGCCGAAGAAGCCCACGCCGCCAATGCTTTCGGGACCCTCGCATGAAGATCACCGTCCAGCTCACCGGGCCGCTGGCGCAGAAGCTCGGCTTCAGCTCCAGGGAGCTGGACCTGCCCGAAGGCACCTTGGCCGGGGAGCTGCCGGCGCTCCTGGGGGCCAGTCCGTCCCCGCCCAGGATCTTCACCCGCGACGGCCAGGGGCTCGCCCCCCGGGAGCCCCTGCGGAACGGCGACAAGGTGGTGATCTCGCCCATCTATTCAGGAGGTTGACGCACCCATGCCGATGCCTGAACAAGCAACCGTACTGCACAGCTGGTGCGTCCAGAGCCGCTGGCGGGGCCCCACCATCGTCGGCGGGGCCGGCGCCCGGTTCTGGGACGACCAGGGGCGCACCTACCTGGACATGAGCAGCCTGGCGGAGTGCGTGAACCTGGGCCACCAGCACCCCAAGGTGGTGGCGGCCATCCGGGACCAGGCGGCCCGGCTCTGCTACATCACCGCCGCCTGGGGCGCCGAACCCCGGGCCGAGCTGGCCCAGAGGCTCCTGGAGCTGGGCGGGTTCACCGGCGGCCGGGTCTATTTCACCCTGGGCGGCGCCGACGCCAACGAGCACGCGGTGAAGTTCGCCCGCCAGGCCAGCGCACGTCCCCACGGGACCATCATCACCCGCTCCCGCTCTTACCACGGCGCCACCTACGCGGCCGGTGCCCTTTCCGGGGACCTGCGCACCTCCCGCCAGATGGATCCGGCGGCCTTCCACGTGGTGCACTGCCCGCCGCCCTACGCCTACCGGTGCCCGTTCGGCACCACCAGCGACGAAGCCTGCGGACGCGCCGCGGTCCAGGAGGTGGAGCGCCTGATCCAGGAGGATCCCCACGGCGTGGCGGCGGTGGTCATGGAGACCGACGCCGGCACCAACGGCATCGTGCCCCCGGACAACTACTGGCCGCTCCTGCGGGAGGCCACCCGCCGCCAGGGGGTGTTCCTGGTGGCCGACGAAGTGATGAGCGGCTTCGGCCGCTGCGGCGAATGGTTCGCTTGGCAGCGATACGGCGAGGCGGGCCGGCCCGACCTGATGACCCTGGCCAAGGGCCTCACCGGCGGCCACCTGCCCCTGGCCGCGGTGGTGCTGTCCCGGGAAGCGGCCGCCGCCCTGGAAAACCAGATGCTCTACACCGGGCTCACCTACTGCGGCCATCCGCTCTGCTGCGCCGCGGGCCTGGCGGCCCTGGCCGCGTACGAGGAGGAGGACCTGATCCGACGCTCCCGCGTGCTGGGGGCGGAACTGCTGCGGCAGCTGAAGGCCATGCAGGAACGCCACCCGTCCATGGGCGACGTGCGCGGGGGCCGCGGCCTGTTCGCGGTGGTGGAGCTGGTCAAGGACCGGACCACCCGGGAGCCCCTGGCCCCGTGGGGACAGGATGCCCCCGAACTCCGCGCCCTCGTGGACCAGGCCCGCGCCGGGGGCGTCTCCTTCGCCGCCCGGAGCAACCTGCTGTTCCTGGCGCCGCCCCTGGTGATCACCGAGGGGGAGCTGGACGAGGCGCTGCGGGTGCTGGACGCGCTGCTCACCGACCTGGAGGCACCATGGCGCTCCTGACCCTCAGAGACCTCGTCCGGGAGCATGTGCGGGACGGCCAGACCGTCGCCCTGGAAGGGTTCACCCACCTGATCCCGTTCGCCGCGGGCCACGAGATCATCCGCCAGGGCCGCAAGGACCTGCACCTGGTGCGCATGACCCCTGACCTGATCTACGACATGATGATCGGGGCCGGCTGCGCCCGGGCCCTCACCTTCTCCTGGGGCGGCAACCCGGGGGTGGGCTCCCTGCACCGGTTCCGGGACGCGGTGGAGAACGGCTGGCCCGGCCCGCTGGAGCTGCACGAGCATTCCCACGCGGGCATGGCCGCCGGCTACACCGCCGGGGCCGCGCGGCTGCCCTTCGGGATGCTGCGCGGCTACAGCGGCACCGACCTGGACCGGGTCAACCCCCAGATCCGGCGGGTGGTGTGTCCCTACACCGGCGAACGGCTGGCCACGGTGCCGGCCCTGAACCCGGACGTGACCATCATCCACGCCCAGAAGGCGGACCGGCGGGGCAATGTCCTCCTGGTGGGCATCATCGGCGCCCAGAAGGAGGCCGCCCTGGCGGCCCGGGTCCTCCTGGTGACCGTGGAGGAGGTGGTGGAAGACCTGGAGGCCCCCATGAACGCCGTGGTGATCCCGGGTTTCGCCGTGACCGCCGTGGCTCACGTGCCGGGCGGGGCCCATCCCTCCTACGCCCACGGCTACTATGCCCGGGACAACGCCTTCTGCCGGGCCTGGGACGAGATTTCGCGCAAGCGGGAGGGGTTCCTCCAGTGGATCGAAACCTACGTGCGTGGCACCCGGGACCACGCCGAGTTCCTGCAATCCCTGGGCGGAGGTCTGGTCCATGCCCAATGACTACACGCCCGAGGAGATGATGACCGTCGCGGCGGCCCGGACCCTCAGGGACGGCGCCGTGTGCTTCGTGGGCATCGGCCTGCCTTCGGCGGTGGCCAACCTGGCCCGGCTCACCCATGCCCCGAACCTCGTCCTCATCTACGAATCCGGCACCATCGGCTCCAGGCCGGACGTCCTGCCCCTCTCCATCGGGGACGGGGACCTGGCCGTCACCGCCACGGCGGTGGTGCCCCTGCCCGAGATCTTCGCCTACTGGCTCCAGGCGGGGCGCATCGACGTGGGCTTCCTGGGCGCCGCCCAGATCGACCGGTTCGGCAACCTGAACAGCACGGTCATCGGGCCGTACCAGCACCCCGGCACCCGCCTGCCCGGGGCCGGCGGGGCCCAGGAGATCTCCTACCACGCCCGGGAGACCTACGTCGTCCTCAAGCAGAGCCCCCGCACCTTCGTGTCCGCCCTGGACTTCCGCACCAGCGCCGGGTTCATGGAGGGGGGCGGGTCCCGGGCCCGGAGCGGGGCGCCCGGGGCCGGCCCCACCCTGGTGATCACCGACCTGGGCATCCTGAGGCCCCATCCGGAGACCCGGGAACTGGAATTCCGGGAGCGCTACGAGGGGGTGACCCCGGAGCAGGCCGTCGCCGCCACCGGATGGCCCCTGCGCCTCGCCGCCCGGGTTGATTCCGTGCCGCCCCCGACCCCGGACGAGCTCGCCGTGCTCCGGGAGCTGCACCGCCGCACCCAGGAAGCCCACCGACGCCCAGTCCTGCCCCGGGTGGCCGGCCCCGGGGGCTGACCCGCCCCCGGCCCGGACCCCCCACCCATCCCAACCCGGCCTGCCACCAGAAAGGAGCCCGAATGGAACACACCGAAGCCGGACCCGGCTGAACTGGTTTTCCCCGTTGAACCATGACCATCTCCAAGGAGGGTGAAATGAAGTACTCGGAAGTCCTGATTCCAGCAGTCATTGGCCTGGCCTTGGTGGCCTGGCAGGGCAAGCAGCCCATCAAGGTCGGAAACTTCGGCGCCATGTCCGGCGACCAGGCCATCTGGGGCCAGGCGGAGGCCAACGGCCTGAAGCTGGTCGCGGACCAGATCAACAAGGCCGGAGGCATCCTGGGCCGGCCGGTGGAAATCATCACCTACGACGACAAGGGCGACCAGCTGGAGGCCGTCAACGCCGTCAAGCGCCTGATCAACGAAGACCACGTGTGCGCGATCATCGGCACCAACTCCAGCGGCCGCAACATGGCCGTGGCCCCCATCGCCGAGGCCGCGCACGTGCCGGTGATCTCCACCTACGCCACCAACCCCAAGGTCACGGTGCCGGAGCCCGGCAAGCTGACCCGGTTCACCTTCCGGGTCTGCTTCATCGACCCCTATCAGGGGGCGGTGCTGGCCAACTTCGCCTACAAGGACCTCAAGGCCAAGAAGGCCGCGATCCTGTATGAGATCAGCTCCGACTACTCGGTCGGGCTGAGGGACTACTTCAAGCAGTCGTTCGACAAGCTCGGCGGGACAGTGGTGGCCGACGAGGCCTTCAAGTCCGGCGACGTGGACTTCCGCGCTCAGCTGACCAAGATCAAGGCCGCCCAGCCGGACGTGATCATCATGCCGTTCCTGTACAAGGAAGTGGCCCTGGCCTCCAAGCAGGCCAAGGACCTGGGCATCCACGCCACCAAGCTGGGCGCCGACGGCTGGCCTTCCTCCGGCCTGCTGGAGATGGCCGCCTCGGCGGTGGAAGGGTCCTACTACGTCGACCACTGCGACGTGAGCCAGCCCAACGTGCAGGAGTACCGCGGCCAGTACAAGGCCATGTTCGGCAAGGACATGGAGGTCAACTCCATCATGGCCCACGACGCCCTGTTGACGCTCAAGGCCGCCATCGAGAAGGCCAAGACCGACAACTCCGACGCCATCCGGGACGCCCTGGAGCAGACCAAGGGCATCAAGGGGTTCACGGGCACCATCAGCATCGACCCCGCCACCCACAACCCGGTCGGGAAGGCCGCCAGCATCATCACCATCAAGGACGGCAAGTTCGTCTACGTCAAGCAGTTCGCATCCACGCTGTAGAACCTGCCCGGACCAAGGGGCGGAAGCTGGCAAATCGGCTCATGGCCATGGGTCCGGGAATGGCATAGATTGGTTCGAATCCACCTGTCGATGTCGTTCCACCACGGGCCCATGGCCACAGCCTGGGAGGCTCCCATCATGATCCTGCAGGAGATCATCAACGGCATTTCCATCGGCGGGGTCTACGCGCTCATCGCGGTGGGCTACTCCCTGGTCTACAGCGTCCTGAACTTCTCCAATTTCGCCCACGGGGAAGTCCTGATGCTCGGCGCCTACACCGGCTTCTACGCCCTGACCGTCCTGCACGCCCCGTTCTGGCTCGCCGTCGGCCTTTCGGTGATGATCGGGGGCCTCCTGGCCATGCTGCTGGAGAAGATCGGCTACCGCCCGCTGCGCCTGCGCAACGCGCCGACCCTGTACTTCATGATCTCCGCCATGGGGCTGTCGATCTTCCTGCAGAACTTCACCCTGGTCACCATCGGCCCCAACTTCCGGACCTACCCGGAGGTGTTCTCCTTCGACCCGTTCGAGTTCGGCACCCTGAGCATCGGCAGCCTGGACATCATCATCTTCGCCATCACGGCGGTCTGCCTGTGCCTGCTGTCGTGGTTCATCTACAAGACCAAGCTGGGGGTGGCGGTGCAGGCGGCCGCCTACAACATGCGCGTCGCCAGCCTCATGGGCATCAACCCGGACCTGGTCGTCAGCATCGTGTTCTTCATGGCGGGCGCGTCCGCGGGCATCGCCGGGGTCATGTTCGGCATGAAGTACACCGTCTATCCGTGGATGGGCGCCCTCACCATCAAGGCCTTCATCGCCGCCGTGGTGGGAGGGCTGGGGAGCCTTCCCGGCGCGGTCCTGGGCGCCATGCTGCTGGGCGTCACCGAGACTTTCGCGGCGGCCTTCGTCTCCTCGGCGTTCCGGGACCTGTTCTCGTTCGCCCTGATGATCCTGATCATCATCCTCCGCCCCGGCGGGCTCATGGGCGTGACGGCCAAGGAAAAGGCATAGGGGGAAAGGGATGTCCGTCTATCTGCAAGGGATCATCTTCCTGAGCTGCATCAACCTCATCGCGGTCCTGGGCCTGTCCCTGCAGACGGGGTTCACCGGGTCCTTCAATTTCGGCCAGGCCGGCTTCCTGGCCATCGGGGCCTACGTCTCGACCCTGATGACCATGAAACAGCATGCGCCGTTCGCGGTGGCCCTGGCGGCCGGCATGCTGGCATCGGGGACGGTAGCCCTCCTGCTCGGGTTCCCCACCCTGCGCCTGAAGGGCGACTACTTCGCCATCGCCACCCTCGGGTTCGCCGAGGCCATCCGCCTGCTGGTGGAGAACCTGGAAAAGATCACCGGCGGCTCCCGGGGGATCGTGGGCATCCCCAACAAGACGTCCCTGCCGGTGCTGATCCCCGTCGCCCTGGGCCTGGTCTGGCTGATGCGCAACTACATCGCCTCCACCCACGGCCGCAAGTGCGTCGCCGTGCGCGAGGACGAGATCGCGGCCCAGGCCATCGCCGTGAACGTGTTCCGGTACAAGCAGATCTCCTTCTTCGTCAACGGCCTGCTGGCGGGCCTGGCCGGAGGGTTCCTGGCCCACTACGTCGGCTTCATCCAGCCGTCCATGTTCGGCATCCAGAAATCCACCGAGCTGATCGTCATGGTCATCTTCGGCGGCATGCACTCCATCACCGGGGCCGTCCTGTCGGCGGTCGTCCTCACCAGCCTGCCCGAGATCCTGCGCGCGGCCGCCGCCTGGCGCCTGGTGGTCTACGGGGCCGCGGTGGTCTTCATCATGGTGGTCCGGCCCGAGGGCCTGCTGGGGTCCTGGGAACTCAGGTTCCGGACCTTCCGGACGCTCGGGACCGGGACCGCCCGCCTGTGCCGGACCCTCTACCGCAAGGTGATCCATGGACCTGCTTAGCATCCAGAACCTGGGCAAGAACTTCGGCGGCGTCAAGGCCGTCGACGACTTCAGCTGCGCCGTACCCCAGGGCAGGATCCAGTCGATCATCGGCCCCAACGGCGCCGGCAAGACCACCATCTTCAACCTGATCACCGGGATCTACCCGGTCGACCGGGGCGTCATCCGCTTCGACGGGAAGGACATCACCGGCACGCCGCCCCACGAGATCGCCCGGCACGGCATCGCCCGCACTTTCCAGAACATCCGGCTGTTCCCCGAGTTCACCGTGCTGGAGAACATCCAGACCGCGGGCCACCTGCGGGCCGACTACACGGTGTTCGAAGGCTTCGTCCCCTCCTTCCGGCGCCTGCGGCAGGAGCGGGCCATCCGGGAGCACGCCCTGGGCCTGCTGCGGCTGGTGGGGCTGTACGGAAGGCAGGGAGAGCTGGCCCGCAACCTCCCCTACGGCCACCAGCGGCGGCTGGAGATCGCCCGGGCCCTGGCCCTGGACCCGAAGCTGCTCCTGCTGGACGAACCGGCCGCGGGGATGAACCCCGACGAGACCCAGAAGCTGATCGACTTCATCAAGGAGATCAAGGAGCAGTTCAGCCTGACCATCCTGCTGATCGAGCATCACATGGAAGTCGTCATGGAGCTCTGCGATTTCATCACGGTCATCGACTTCGGCAAGGTCATCGCGTCCGGCACCCCGGAACGGATCCAGAACGACCCGCTGGTCATCGAAGCCTACCTTGGCGTAGGAGCGTGACATGGGCTCCCTGCTGGAAATCCGCGATCTGCATGTCTCCTACGGCGGGGTCCACGCGCTCCAGGGCGTCTCCCTCTCCCTCGAGGAGGGCGAGATCGTCACCATCATCGGCGCCAACGGCGCCGGCAAGTCCACCCTGCTGAACGCCATCTCTGCGCTGGTGAAGTTCTCCGCCGGGGAGATCCGCTACCGGGGCACCGCCCTGCCCAACCGGCCGCACCTGGTGGTCGCCCGCGGGCTGGTGCAGGTGCCGGAAGGGCGGCAGGTGTTCGCCAACCTGACCGTCCGGGGCAACCTGGAGGTGGGGGGCTTCCTCCGCAAGGACAAGGCCGGGCTCAAGGACGACCTGGACTACATCTACGCGACCTTCCCCCGGCTCAAGGAGCGGGAGGGCCAGTTCGCCGGGAGCCTGAGCGGGGGCGAGCAGCAGATGCTGGCCATCGGCCGGGCGCTCATGTCCAGGCCAAAGGTCCTGCTGATGGACGAACCCTCCCTGGGCCTGGCGCCCATCCTGGTCCAGGAGATCTTCAAGGTGATCAGCAAGATCAACCGGTCAGGCACGCCCATCCTGCTGGTGGAGCAGAACGCGCACCGGGCGCTGGCCGTGGCCGGCCGCGCCTACGTGCTGGAAGTCGGCCAGATCGTCCGGGAAGGGAAGGGGCTCGAACTGCTCAACGACCCGGTCGTGCAGGAGGCCTACCTGGGCACCCGGAAGGGCGTCACGCAGAAGTGAGCAACGTAGCAACTTTGGGGAGGAGGTCCCATGACCCTTGAAACCGCAGCCAAGACGACCCGGTACATCGAGCAGGAGGACCAGTACGGGGCCAACAACTACCATGTCCTGGACGTGGTCTGCACCCGTGGCGAAGGCATCTGGCTCACGGACGTGGACGGCAGACGCTACATGGACTTCCTGGCCGCCTACTCGGCGGTGAACCAGGGCCACAACCACCCGAGGATCGCCGAGGCCATGATCCGCCAGATCCGCACCCTCGCCCTCACCAGCCGGGCCTTCCGCAACGACCAGCTGCCCCCGCTGCTGGAGAAGCTATGCCGGCTCTCGGGGTTCGACAAGGCGCTCCTCATGAACGGCGGCGCCGAGGCGGTGGAGACCGCCATCAAGGCCATGCGCAAGTGGGGCTACGAGGTCAAGGGGATCGAGTATCCCAGGGCCGAGATCATCGTCGCCGACGGCAACTTCCACGGCCGCACCACCACCATCGTAGGGTTCAGCACCGATCCCACCGCCACCGCGGGCTTCGGCCCCTTCACCCCCGGGTTCAAGGTGGTGCCCTTCGGCGACCTGGACGCGGTGGCCAAGGCCATCACCCCCCATACGGCGGCCATCTTCATGGAGCCGGTCCAGGGGGAGCGCGGGACCCTGATCCCCCCGGCCGGGTTCCTCATGGGGCTGCGCCGCCTGGCCGACCAGCACCAGTGCCTGCTGGTGCTGGACGAGATCCAGTCGGGCTTCGGCCGCACCGGGAAGATGTTCGCCTTCGAGCACGAGGGCATCCGCCCCGACGGCATCACCGTCGGCAAGGCCCTGAGCGGCGGGTTCTACCCGGTGAGCGCGTTCCTGGCCTCCAATGAAGTCATGGACGTGTTCACCCCCGGCATCCACGGCTCCACCTACGGGGGCAACCCCCTGGCCTGCGCCGTGGCCTCGGTGGCCCTGGACGTGCTGGTGGACGAGAAGCTGGTGCAGCGCTCCGCCGAACTGGGCATCCACTTCAAGGCCCGGCTGGAGGCCATCAAGTCCCCGAAGGTGGCCGCCGTGCGCTGCATCGGCCTGTGGGCCGGGATCGACCTGGCCGAGGACGCCGGCCCCGCCAAAGACTACTGCCATGCCCTCAAGGAGCGCGGCCTGCTGTGCAAGGACACCCACCTCCGGACCATCCGCATGGCCCCCCCCCTGGTCATCACCAGGGACGAACTGGACTGGGCCGTGGACCAGCTGGAGGCCGTGCTGGGAGCCTGACCCTTGCAGTGACCCGCAGTCTTCCCATTCGGGGGGGCCGCCCATGCTGTACCAGACCCACGCCCGCATCAGCCTGGCCAACATCCGCCGGGTGGGTGTGCCCCCGGAGGAGGCCCCGGAGTTCGCCCTCCGGATCGAGAAGCGCTGCCCCGACGCGTTCCTGGAGGGGGTCTTCACCCACCTGCCGGTGAGCGACGTGGACTCGGGCGTCGGCTTCACCCGCCGCCAGATCGCCATGTTCCGGCGCGTCGTCGACCGGATCTCCGGCGCCCCGGGACGGACCCCGGACCTGGTCCACTGCTGCAGTTCCGGCGGCGTCCTGGAGCACCGGGAGGGATGGCTCACCCTGGTGCGCACCGGCACCCTGGGCAGCCGGGGCCGGGCGCTGGCAAGGGGAAGGCCGTGCCCCATCGTGGGGGCCATCGAGGAGGACACCACGCTGATCGACCTGGGACCGGAACCCTTCGCGCGCGTGGGCGACGAGGCCGTCCTGATCGGCCGCAGCGGCGACCAGGAGATCACCGCCTACGAAGCGGCCGCCCTGCAGGACACCATCCCCTGCGCCATGACCGCGCTGATCGGGCCGCGGGTGGGAAGGGTCTACGATCTTTCCGACTAGCGGGAGCCGATTGAACTGGCGGAATCATCCCGACCCGCCCGGGCCCTGATGACCCGTGCTTCTGGCCGAGCGCAGGGTTCCGCTGATAGGTCCGGGTCCATCCACCACAGCTGAAACGGGCGGCCGGAACCGCGCCGCAAGCGCAGTCCCGGCCGCCATCGCCAGCCCCGGGAAGAGACCTACATCCCCAGGTACGCCCTCTTCACCATGTCGTTGGCCTTGAGGTTCGCCCCCGTGTCGGTGAGCACGATGGTGCCGGTCTGCAGCACGTAGCCGCGGTGGGCCACCGACAGGGCCATCAGGGCGTTCTGCTCCACCAGCAGGATGGTGGTCCCGCGGGTGTTCAGCTCCCTGATGATCTCGAAGATCTGGTCCACCAGCACCGGGGCGAGCCCCATGGAAGGCTCGTCCATGAGCAGGATCTTGGGGTTGGACATGAGGCCCCGGGCGGTGGCGAGCATCTGCTGCTCGCCGCCGGAGAGGGTCCCGCCCTTCTGCTGGGCCCGCTCCTTCAGGCGGGGGAACAGGGTGAAGCAGTTCTCGATGTTCTTCTGGATCAGGTCTTCGTCATTCAGGATGTAGGCGCCCATCTCCAGGTTCTCGGTGACCGTGAGGCCGGGGAAGATGCCCCGGCCCTCGGGCACCATTCCCAGGCCGTGCTTGTGCACGATGTGGGGGGCCAGGTGGGTGACGTCCCGGCCCTCCAGCAGCACCTTGCCCTTCCTGGGATGCAGCAGTCCGGAGACGGACCGGAGGGTGGTGGTCTTGCCGGCGCCGTTGGCGCCGATGAGGGCTACGATCTCGCCCTGGTCGACGTGGAGGGAAATACCTTTCAGGGCATGGATGTTGCCGTAGAAAGCGTGGACATCCTGCAGGTCAAGAACGCTCATGGCTTCTCCTCACGCCGTCTGGGCGGCCGTGGCGGCGCCCTTGCCCAGATAGGCTTCGATCACCTGGGGATTCGAGGAGACCTCGGCCGGCAGTCCCTTGGCGATCTGCTCACCGTGGTCCATCACGTAGATGTGTTCGGATATGTTCATGACCACTTTCATGTCGTGCTCGATGAGCAGGATGGTGATGCCCAGTTCGTCGCGGATGCGCCGGAACAGCTGCATGGCGTCTTCGCTCTCGGCCGGGTTCATGCCCGCGGCGGGTTCGTCCAGCAGCAGGAGCTTCGGCTGGGAAGCCAGGGCCCGGGCGATCTCCACCCGGCGCTGGGCACCGTAAGGCAGGCTCTTGGCCAGCTCGTTGCCCAGGTTCCTGAGGCCCACGTACTCCATCAGCTCGGTGGCCCGGGTCTCGGCCCTGGCCTCCTCCTCCTTGAATGACCTGGTGCGGAGCACGGCCTGCCAGGGCCTCTGCTTGAGCCGGGTGTAGGCGCCGACCATGATGTTCTCCACCACGGTCATGCCCCCGAACAGGCGGATGTTCTGGAAGGTCCTGGCCATCCGCAGATCGGTGATCTCGTACGGCTTCATCCGCTCGATGCGCCTGCCCTCGAAGGTGATCTCGCCCTCGTCGCAGTAGTACAGCCCCGAGATGGCGTTGAAGAAGGTGGTCTTGCCGGCGCCGTTGGGGCCGATGATGCTGAAGATTCGCCCCCGCTCGATGTCCACCGACATGTTGCTGACCGCGGTCAATCCGCCGAAGCGCTTGTAGACGCCCCGGGTGCTGAGGATGATCTTGTCGTCAGACATTCTCGGCTCCTTTCTCGGCCGGAGCCTCATCTTCGCTGGACGGCACCAGGTCGCGCTTGCGGCGCGCCTCGGGGATGAGCCCGGCGGGGCGGTAGATCATCATGACGACCAGGAGGATGCCGAAGATCAAGCGCTGGTACTTGGTCGGGTCCAGCTGGTTGGAGAGGTGGCTCCAGTGCCAGTTGAGGAGGGGGATCACCGCGTCGCTCTGGCGCAGCCCCGACAGGTACAGGGAGAAGCTCTGCAGCACCTGGATGTTGAGCAGGGTGACCAGGGTGGCGCCCACGATCACGCCGGTGATGCTGCCGATCCCGCCCAGGATGACCATGGTGAGCACGCCGCAGGACTGCAGGAAGGTGAAGGTCTCGGGACTGACGAAGGTGCGGCTGGCGGCGAACAGCACGCCCATGGCGCCGGCGAACGAGGCGCCCACGGCGAAGGCGCCCAGCTTGAGCATCCGGGCGTTGATGCCCATGGCCTCGGCGGACAGCTCGTCCTCGCGGACGGCGATCCAGGCCCGGCCGACCTTGGAGTCCTCCAGGCGGTAGGTGGCAATGATCACGGCCACCACCACCAGCAGGGCGATGAGGTAGAACAGGATGTTGTAGGCCTGGTTGTCGGTCACCCGGTGGCCCACGATCGGCTGGATGACCGAGTTGAAGGCCTTGAGCAGGCCCTCGGGCATGGTGGGGCGCTGGATGGGGGTGATGCCCTGGGGCCCGTTGGTGAAGTTCAGGGGCTTGTCCAGGTTGTTGGCCAGCTGGCGCACGATCTCGCCGAAGGCCAGGGAGATCACCGCCAGGTAGTCGCCCCGCACCCGCAGCACCGGCAGCCCCAGGAGCAGGCCCCCGAGGCAGGCCACGATCACCCCTATGAAGATGAACAGGTAGAACCAGTCGGGAGCCAGGAAGAACGGCGTGTTGAGCGCCTTGGTGGTGACGGTGGAATGCAGCAGGTACGGCTGCTGGGAACCGAAGAAGGCCCACAGGTAGGCGCCGATGGCGTAAAAGGCCATGTAGCCCAGGTTGAACAGGCCGGAGAAGCCCACCACGATGTTGAGGCCCAGGGCCAGGGCCGAGAACACCGCGATCTGGAAGATCACCTCCAGGTAGAACACGTTGCGGGCGCCCAGGATGGGCACCAGCACGACCGCGAAGATCACCGCCAGGGCGAACCGGGCGGTCCGCTTCAGGGTGAGCCAGTAGATGGAACTGGCCGAGAACAGGAACACCAGGAAGCTGGGGATGGACCGGGGGCTGAAGTAGACCAGCAACGTTCCGATGAGGATCAGCAGGATGCAGGCGATGTAAGGGTTCTTCCCCTGGTTGAGGAAGGCCATGAACATCTTGAGGTACTTTTTCATGGGTTCCTCCTCAGGCCTTCTGCGAGACTTGCTCGCCGAGCAGGCCGGTGGGCCGGAAGATGATGACTACGATCAGGATGAAGAGCGCCACCATGTCCTTGTATTCGGCGCCGAAGGCGCCCTGGGTGTAGGTGCCCAGGTAGGCCCCGGCGAAGCTCTCGATCATGCCCAGGAACATGCCGCCCAGCAGGGCGCCGGTGAGGTTGCCGATGCCGCCCAGCACCGCCGCGGCGAACGCCTTGATCCCGGGCATGAAGCCGACGAACGGGTCGATCCGGGTGAACTTCAGCGCGTACAGGACGCCGGCGGCGCCGCCCAGGGAGCCGCCCACCAGGAAGGTGAGGGAGATCATCGCGTTCACGCCGATGCCCATGATCGAGGCGGTGTTCTTGTCCTGGGACACGGCCCGGATGGCCTTGCCCACCTTGGTGGCGCGCACCAGGTAGTTCAGGCCCACCAGCATGACCATGGCGGCGAGGATCACCACCACGGACTTGACCTGGATGTCGATCACCTTGGAGCCCAGGCGGATCAGGGGAATGCGGTCGTCGAAGTTGCCGAAGGTGGGGATCACCCGGTAGAACTGGCCGGTGGTGAGGCTCTCCACCAGCCGGATGACGTCCTGCAGGCCGAACGACACGCCGATGGCGGAGATGAAGGCCACCAGGGTGGGAGACCCGCGCAGGGGCCGGTAGGCCACCCGCTCCACCAGCACGGCCAGGCCGCCGGCGGCGGCCATGCCGATCAGCAGGGCCAGCCCCAGGTAGCCGTACGAGCCGAGGTACCCGGCCTTGGCCAGGATTCCGGCGCCGTTGAACGCGATCAGGGCTTCCACGCCGCAGAAGGCGCCGACCGCGAAGATCTCGCTGTGGGCGAAGTTGATGAACTGCAGGACGCCGTACACCATGGTGTAGCCCAGGGCGATGGCGGCGTAGACGAAGCCGATGGTCATGCCGTCGATGAGCACCTGGGGCAGGTTGCCGACGGTATAAGTGAAGATGCCGACCCCTTGGGTGGCCTGGAGCGCATGGTCGGCGCCCGAGCCCTGGAATATCAGGGCGAGCACGACCATGATCAAGGAACAAAGGGCGCCCGCGCCCGCGACAAAGATCGCCATCTGCCCGATGGGCGTGTAGATTTGCCGCAGGTCGACCGAGCCCATGAACTTGCGCATAGGTGTCTCCTGAGAACCCCCCCCCCGAGGGTCAGGGGGGGGTGCGTTAGAGCCTGTCGTCTACTGGGGAGGAGCGATGTCCAAGGTCTGGTCGATCCGGTTCGCTGCCCACTTGGATGGGTCGGAAGAGGAGACTTGGATGATGAAATACTTGCCCTTCGCGGGGTCGCCCTTGGAGTTGAAGGTCAGGGTGGCGGTCACGCCATGGAAGTTCTGCAGCGCGCGGACCTCCTTGCACACGTCGGCGCGGGGCGGGAACTTGCCGTTGTTGGCCTTCGCGGCGTTCTCGATGGCCTTCAGCATGATCGCGACGCTGTCATAGGACTGGGCGGCGAACGGCTGGGGGTTGTTGCCGAACTTGGCCTTGAAGTCGGCGATGAACTTGGCGGTGTCGGGGTAGGCCGAAGCCGGGCCGGCCACGGTGGAGAAGTAGGTGCCGGCGCCCGTCAGCAGGACGTCGCCGCCGATCTTGGCCGCGTCGGGGGAGTCGAAGCCGTCGTCGGACAGGCACATGCCCTTGAAGCCCTTCTGCCGGGCCTGCTTGTAGAGCACCGCGGCCTGGTCGAACATGCCGCCGAAGTAGATGCACTCGGG
>JBELAL010000069.1:0-23811 GCA_049508835.1 Holophaga sp.
CAGGCGGTGGCCTTCGTCCCCGCCGAGGGGGTGGACGAGGCGGCCCTGGCCGACGCCGCCCAGCTCTCCAGCCTGGCCGACGAGACGCCGGAAGGGCGCAGCATCGTGGTGCTGGCCAAGGAACGCTACGGCCTGCGGGAGCGGGACATCCAGGTCCTGGGGGCGAAGTTCATCCCGTTCACCGCCCAGACCCGCATGAGCGGCGTGAGCCTGGAGGGGCGCGAGATCCGCAAGGGCGCCACCTCCGCCATCGAGGAGTACGTGCACTCCCAGGGCGGCGCGTACCCCGAGTCGCTGCGCATCGAGGTGGACCGGATCGCCCGGGAGGGGGGCACGCCGCTGGTGGTGGCGGAAGGGTCCCGCGCCCTGGGCGTCATCCACCTCAAGGACATCGTCAAGGGCGGCATCAAGGAGCGGTTCGCCGAGCTGCGCGCCATGGGCATCAAGACGGTGATGGTCACCGGCGACAACCCGCTCACAGCCGCCGCCATCGCCGCCGAAGCCGGGGTGGACGACTTCCTGGCCCAGGCCACCCCCGAGAACAAGCTGCGCCTGATCCGGGACTACCAGGCCGGAGGCCGGCTGGTGGCCATGACCGGCGACGGCACCAACGACGCCCCGACCCTGGCCCAGGCGGACGTGGCGGTGGCCATGAACTCCGGGACCCAGGCCGCCAAGGAGGCCGGCAACATGGTGGACCTGGACTCCAACCCCACCAAGCTGATCGAGATCGTGCGCATCGGCAAGCAGATGCTGATGACCCGGGGCTCCCTCACCACCTTCAGCATCGCCAACGACGTGGCCAAGTACTTCGCCATCATCCCGGCGGCCTTCGCCACCACCTACCCGGCCCTGGGGCGGCTGAACGTCATGGGCCTGCACAGCCCCGAAAGCGCCATCCTGTCGGCGGTGATCTTCAACGCCCTGGTCATCGTGGCGCTGATCCCCCTGGCCCTGCGCGGGGTGGCCTACCGCCCCCTGGGGGCGGCGGCGGTCCTCCGGCGCAACCTGCTGGTCTACGGCGCCGGCGGTCTGGCGGTGCCGTTCCTGGGCATCAAGCTGATCGACCTGCTGCTCACCTTCGCGCATCTGACGTGAGGTCGCCCATGTCCTCCCCGTTCCGCCCCGCCCTGGTCACCTTCGCCGGCCTCACCCTCCTGCTCGGGGTCGCCTACCCCCTGGCCGTCACCGGAGTGTCGGCCCTGGCCTTCCCCCGCCGGGCCGGGGGCAGCCTCCTGGTCCGGGACGGCGTCGTCCTGGGCAGCGCCCTGATCGCCCAGCACACCGAGGATCCCCGCTATTTCTGGGGCCGGCTGTCCTGCACCCCGGACTTCCCCACCAACGCCGCCAGTTCCGGGGGCTCCAACCTCTCGCCGGACAACCCGGCCCTGGCCCGGGCGGCCCAGGCCCGGATCACGGCCCTGCGCGCCGCCGACCCTGGCAACGCTGAGCCGGTGCCCGCGGACCTGGTCACCGCCTCGGGCAGCGGGCTGGACCCGCACATCAGCCCCCGGGCCGCCGCCTACCAGGCGGCCCGGGTGGCCCGGACCCGCGGCATGACCCGGGCCGAGGTGCTGGACCAGGTGGCCCGCTGCACCGAGCCCCGGCAGTGGGGGATGTTCGGCGAGCCCCGGGTGAACGTCCTGGCGCTCAACTTGGCCCTGGACCGCATCCGCTGAAAACGCGTCTGCGCTAAGCTAGTCCCGTGGAACCCAAACGACCCGATCCGGACACCCTGCTCAAGAACCTGCAGGAGGAGGAGGCCCGCTCCAAGCGGGCCCAGCTGAAGATCTTCTTCGGCATGGCCCCGGGGGTCGGCAAGACCTACGCCATGCTCCAGGAGGCCCAGATCCGCAAGGCGGAAGGGGTGGACGTGGTGGCCGGGGTGGTGGAGACCCACGGGCGCGCGGACACCGACGCCCTCACCGAAGGCCTGGTTTTCCTGCCCAAGGTGCGCCTGCCCTACCGGGGGGTCCAACTGGAGGAGTTCGACCTGGCGGAGGCGCTCAAGCGCAAGCCGGCCCTGATCCTCATGGACGAGTTGGCCCACACCAACGTCCAGGGCTCCCTCCACGGCAAGCGCTGGCAGGACGTCATGGACCTGCTGGACGCCGGCATCGACGTGTACACCACGGTGAACGTCCAGCACCTGGAGAGCCTCAAGGACACCGTGGCCCAGATCACCGGGGTGCTGGTGCGGGAGAGCATCCCCGACACCTTGCTCAAGCGGGCCGACCAGATCGAGCTGGTGGACATCCCCCCCGAGGAGCTGGTGGAGCGCCTGAAGGAGGGCAAGGTCTACGTGCCCGAGCAGGCCCAGCACGCGGTGGAGCGGTTCTTCCGCCGGGGCAACCTCATGGCCCTGCGGGAGCTGGCCCTGCGCCGCACGGCCGAGCACGTGGACGCGGACATGCGCCGCTACATGGTCAGCCAGGGCATCGTGGGCAAGACCTGGGCCGCCGGCGAGCGGCTGCTGGTCTGCGTCAACTCCAAGTCCGGCTCGGCCACCCTGATCCGCGCCGCCAAACGCATGTCGGACGCCCTCCAGGCCCCCTGGATCGCCGCCTACGTCGAGACCGGCAAGCACATCCGCTACTCCGACGAGGAGCGCGCCCGGCTGGAGGAGAACCTGCGCCTGGCGGAGCGGCTGGGGGCGGAGACCGCGGTGGTCCAGGGGGACCTTTCCACCGCCGAGGACATCATCGATTTCGCCACCAAGAGCAACGTCACCAAGATCATCATCGGCAAGCCGGCCCACTCCCGCTGGGTGGAGCTGTTCAATGGCTCGGTCCTGGAGGACCTGGTCCGGCGCAGCGGCGACATCGACATCCAGGTCATCACCGGGCGGGACCAGCGCAAGGAGCCCCGGCCCAAGACCCGCAAGGCCTCCACCAAGCTGCCGGACCTGGCCCACTTCCTCTGGGGCTGCGGGACGGTGGCGCTGCTCACGGCCATCTGCCTGGCGCTCCAGCCCCACTTCGAGCTGGCCGACGTGGTGATGGTCTACGTGCTGGGCATCCTCCTGGTGGCCAGCCGTTTCGGGCGCTGGCCCTCCCTGGCCTCCTCGGTGGTGAGCGTGCTGGCCCTGGACTTCTTCTTCATGCCGCCCCGGTACTCGTTCGCGGTGGCCAGCGCCAAGCACCTGTGGACCTTCTTCGTGATGCTGCTGGCCGGGCTGGTGATCGGCAACCTCACCGAGCGCATCCGCTCCCAGGCGCGCCTGGCCCGCAACCGGGAGAACCGGATCCGGGCCCTGTTCCAGCTCTCGGGCGAGCTGACCCGCAGCATCGGTTCGGCGGCCATGGCCGAGTCGGCCATCCGCAATGTCGCCGCGCAGTTCCAGAGCAAAGTCTCGATCTTCCTGCCGGGGGCCGGGGGGCGGCTTGCCCCCAGCCGGCCCCAGGACAAGGACGCCCTGGATCCCGGCGAGCTGGGGGTGGCCCAGTGGGTCTACGACCACCATGAGGCGGCCGGCATCGGCACCGACACCCTGCCCGGCGCCAAGGGCCTGTACCTGCCCCTGAAGGGGGCCCAAGAAGTGATCGGCGTGATGGGCATCCAGCCCACCGAGGCGCCCGCGCGGATGGAGCCGGACCAGCGCCACCTGCTGGAGGCCTTCGCCAACCAGACCGCGGTGGCCCTGGAACGGGCCATCCTGGCCGAGCGCAACCGGGAGTCCCAGCGCCAGGTGGACCGGGAGCAGCTGCGCAACGCCCTGCTCTCCTCGGTCTCCCACGACCTGCGCACGCCCCTGGGGGGCATCACCGGCGCCGCCTCCACCCTGCTGGAGGACGACGGCCAGCTGAGCCCCGAGGCCCGCCGGGACCTGCTGGAGACCATCCACCAGGAGGGCAACCGCCTGCAGCGGCTGGTCACCAACCTCCTGGACGTGACCCGGCTGGAATCCGGGGTGGTGGACCTGGCCAAGGAGTGGGTGCCCCTGGAGGAGGTGGTGGGCTCGGCCCTGGACCGCATGGCGTCCCAGCTGGGCGACCGGGAGATCAAGGTCCAGCTGCCGCCCAAGCTGCCCCTGGTGCAGGCCGACCCGGTGCTGCTGGGGCAGGTGATCATCAACCTGGTGGAGAACGCCGACAAGTATTCCCCGCCCGGGCAGCCGGTGGAGATCAAGGCCTGGGCTACGGAGCGCTCTATCACTCTGTCGGTGACCGACCACGGCCCCGGCATCCCCGAGGGGAGCGAGGAGAAGATCTTCGAGAAGCTGACCCGGTACCAGCAGGGCGACACCCGCCCCGGGGCCGGGCTGGGCCTGGCCATCTGCAAGGGGGTGGTGGTGGCCCACGGCGGCAAGATCATGGCCGGCAACCGCCCTTCCGGCGGCGCCCAGTTCCTGGTGAGCCTGCCCCTGGGACCGAACCCCCCGGCCCCGCCCGCCGAGGAGTAGCGCCGTGAACCCCGAGGGTCCGCTCATCCTGGTGGTGGAGGACGAACCCCAGCTCCGGCGCTACCTGCGAACCACCCTGGTCCCCCACGGCTACCGCCTGCTGGAGGCGGTCAACGCGAGGGAGGGCGAACTGATGGCCGCCAGCCACCACCCGGACGTGATCCTGATGGACCTGGGCCTGCCCGACCAGGACGGGCTGGTCCTCACCCGGCGCCTGCGGGAATGGTGCGCCGCGCCCATCATCGTGGTCTCGGCCCGGGGCCTGGAGAAGGACAAGATCCAGGCCTTGGACGAGGGCGCCGACGACTACCTCACCAAGCCGTTCGGCACCGGCGAGCTGCTGGCCCGGATCCGGGTGGCCCTGCGCCACGCCGGGCGGGACGGCGGCGGCCCCGAGGCGCCGGTGTTCGAGCTGGGGGACTGGCGCATCGACCAGGCCCGCCGGGAGGTGACCGTGGGAGGCAGGCCGGTGCACCTGACCCCCAATGAATACAAGCTGCTGACCACCCTGGTGAAGCACGCCGGCAGGGTGCTGACCCACCACCAGCTGCTCAAGGAGGTCTGGGGCGGAGTCCAGGGCGCCCAGCCGCACTACCTGCGGGTCTACATGGCCCAGCTCCGGCAGAAGCTGGAGGTCGACCCGGCCCGGCCCAGGCACCTGATCACCGAGTCGGGGGTGGGCTACCGGCTGCGGGTGGAATAGCGGGCTGATTTCACTTGACCTGGTCGGTCCCAGGGCTAGGATGAGGCACCCTATTCTTCCCCAGCCCGGATCCGCCAGCGGTCCCGCTCCGGCCTCCGGCCGCCGCCCGAACCGGCAGTCAACGTTTCCGGCCTGTGCCCCAGGCCCAGGAGGTCCTCATGAGAGCCCTGCAGGTCCTTCTAACCCTCATCCCGTTCGCCTGGACCATCGGCGGCCTGCCCTTCGCCAACCGGGTGCGTCCGTTCGTCCTGGGCCTCCCGTTCCTCGCCTTCTGGGTGCTGATGGGCATTCCGATCGGCTTCCTGTGCCTGCTGGCCATCTGGAAGCTCGAACACCGCGCGACCCGGCGCTAGGAGGGTGACCATGTTCAACACGTTCATCGCCCTGTTCTTCATCGCGCTGTTCATCCTCGGGTCGTGCGCGGTCGGCCTGATCCCCGGCATGAAGGCGAAGCTCTCCTTCGAACAATGGGCCGTAGGTGGCCGCAACTTCGGGCGGGGGCTGAACTGGTTCATCCTGGCCGGCGAGATCTACACCGCCTTCGCCTTCCTGGGGGGCAGCGGCTGGGCCTACTCCCGGGGCGGGCCGGTGTTCTATGCCCTCGGCTACGGCTGCCTGGCCTACATCGTCGGGTACTACGTCCTGCCGGCGGCATCGCCCCTGGGCCGCAAGTTCGGACTGATGACCCAGGCCGACCTGATGGAGCACATCTACCAGAGCCGCACCCTGGGGGTGCTCACCGCCGCCATCGGCGTGTGCTTCCTGCTTCCCTACCTGCAGCTGCAACTGACCGGCCTGGGACTGATCATCGAGACCTGCTCGTACGGGGTGATCCCCCGGGCGGCGGCCATGATCATCGCCTTCGGCCTGGTGGCGGTGTTCGTCAGCATCAGCGGGCTCAGGGGCGTGGCGCTCACCGCCGTGATCAAGGACATCGTCATGATCCTGGCGGTGGCCTTCTTCGGGTTCTACCTCCCGTACCACTATTTCGGCGGCTTCGGCAACATGTTCGAGGCGGTGGACAAGGCCAAGCCCGGCTTCCTGATGCTCCCCGGCGGCACCAAGAACCTGGACGTGAGCTGGATGATGACCACCCTGGGCCTCACCAGCCTGGGCTTCTACATGTGGCCGCACCTCACCGCCAACAGCTTCAGCGCCCGCAACCCCGACGTGCTCAAGCACAACGCCGTGTATCTGCCGCTCTACCAGATCTGCATGCTGTTCCCGATGCTGATCGGGTTCACCGCCCTGGTGGTGCTGGTCCCCGCCCTCAAGACCCCGGACATGGCGTTCATGGCCCTGGTGCAGAAGGCTCTCCCGGGCTGGGCCCTGGGCATTGTCGGGGGCGCCGGCGCCCTGGCCTGCATGATCCCGGCCGCGGACCTGCTGCTGAACACCTCCACGATCTTCTGCCGCAACGTCTACGGCCGCACCGTGGGCACCCGCGCCTCCTCTGAATCCATCGGCCGGCTGGCCAAGGGCGTGGTGCTGGCGCTGGCGGTGGTCGCCCTGCTGCTGTCCATCTTCATGCCGAACATGCTGGTCAACCTGCTGCTCACCGGCTACGCCGGCGTGACCCAGTTCTTCCCGATGTTCGTGTTCGGCCTGTTCTGGAAGCGCGCCAGCAAGGTCGCCTCCTTCTGCGGCCTGGTGGTGGGCGAGTTCCTGGTGTTCTACACCATGCTCAACAAGCTGGACCCGCTTCCGGTCTTCGGGCTCAACCTCAATGCCGGGTTCGTGGCCCTGGTGGTCAATCTGGTGGTATACGTGGTGATCAGCCTGCTGGTCGCCCCCCAGCGCAGCGAGGCCGCCTATCGTTCCGCGCGCCCTGCTGAACCGGCCGCCAACTGACGGGAGTGGGAAATGGACAATTCGGAACTCATCATCAAGGACCGCCGGGCCCTGCACCAGATCCCCGAGCTGGGCCTGGACCTGCCGCGCACCATCGAATACTGCGAGCGGACCCTGGCCGGCATGGGCCTGACCCCCCGGCGCATGGCCGGGGGCCTGGTGGCGGACCTGGGCGACCGGGGACCCCTGTTCGCCTGGCGCGCCGACATGGACGCCCTGCCCATCCAGGAGGAGACCGGGCTCCCGTTCGCCTCCACCGTCCCGGGGCGGATGCACGCCTGCGGCCACGACGCCCACATGGCCACCGCCCTGGGCATCGCCCGGCACTTCACCACCGGCGGCGCCGCCCTGCCCTGCCGCCTGCGCCTGGTCCTGCAGCCCGGCGAGGAGGGCTACGACGGCGCCCAGGCCATGATCGACGCCGGGGTCCTGGACGGGGTGGAGGCCATCGCCGGCCTCCACGTGGGCTGCATCTTCCCGGAACTGCCCAGGGGCCGCTTCGGCACCCGCAAGGGCACCGTCATGGCCTCGTGCACGTTCTTCGACCTCACCTTCACCGGCAAGGGCACCCACGGCGCCTACCCGCACCAGGGCGCCGACCCCCTGCTGGCCGCGAGCCAGTTCGTGGCCGGCGTGCAGCAGGTGCGCTACCGCGCCGCCAGCCCAGTGCACCCCACGGTGATCTCCATCGGCTCGGTACAGGGGGGGACGGCCGCCAACGTCCTGCCGGAGACGGTCCTGGTCACCGGCACCATGCGCACCACCACCTGGGAGGACCTGGACGCCATGAAGGAGCACCTGGAACGGCACATCCGCGCCGTGGCCCTGGCCAACGGCGTGGAATACCACTACCAGGGCAACCTGCGGGCGCCCATCACCATCAACGCCGACCCGGTCCTGGCCGAGCTGCTGGAGGCGGCGGTGACCGAGGCTCACGGCCCCGGGAGCTTCCAGTGGCTGCCGGAGCCCACCCTGGGCGGGGAGGACTTCGGCGCCTTCCTGCAGAAGATCCCAGGAGTGTTCTTCTTCCTGGCCACCAACCCCGATGGGTGCACCGCCCCGCACCATCACCCCAAGTTCATGGTGGACGACGGCCTGCTGGCCGGGACCATCCCGGTGGTGGAAGGGCTGATGCGCAAGTGGGCGGCCCGGCGCTGATACCAGGGCCGGACGTTCAGCACGCCTTTCCGTCCAGATCCGCCAGGAACAGGCCCACCCCCAGGGCCCGTTCGGCGGTCCGGTTCAGGAATGGCATTCCGCTTCCAGGCCGCAGGCCCGCATGCCTGAGCCGTGCCCACCCCGCACCGGCCCGAGCCTGGGCAAGCCAGGACTAGGCAACGGGGCCCTACGCCGCAACCGTTTCTCGTCCGGGGTGGCCATTGCCTTTAAATGCATTTAACGAGCGATTGCAAAAGCAGGAGTTAATGCCGCCCGGCAGTGCCGTGAGTCATGTCTCGCCCCTTCACCTCCACAAGCCCATTGACACCGCTCTCTTTCATGGCAATGTCTAAATGAATGTCTATACAAGCATCTACAAGCCCAGTTGCCCCGGGTCTCGTCCTCAAAGGGTCAAAAAAAATGAAATTATTTATTGAGCAGATCTTGAACGGCCTGGCCATGGGATCGATTTATGCAATCATAACCCTCGGCTTGGCTCTTGTTTATGGAGTGATGCGAATCCTCCACGTGGCCCACGCCAGCGTCTACACCGTAGGGGCCTATGCGGGCGTATTCATATTCCAGACCACCGGCAGCCTCACCCTGGCGTTTCTGGGCAGCATGCTCATCTGCGCCGTGCTGGGGGTCCTGATCGAAAGGCTGGTCTACTTCCCTCTGCTCAAGTGCCCGCCCTACGTCCCGCTCATCGCCAGCATCGCGGTGATGCTGACCATCGAGGAGATCTGCCGGCTGGTGGCCGGGCCCCAGATCCTCACCTTCGACGCGAAGCTGCCCTTCCCCGCGCTGGACCTGGGCGGGGTGCACCTGTCCTCGACCCTGGTCGCGGTCTACGTGATCACCGCGGGCATCCTGGTGTTCCTGTGGTACCTCACCACCCGCACCGAGGTGGGGCTGGCCATGCGCGCAACCTCCCAGGACATGCCCATCGCCTCGGCCCAGGGCATCAACAGCCACGCCATCGTCAGCCTGACCTTCGTCATCGGCTCGGCCATCGCCGCCATCGGCGGGATCCTGGTGGGGATCTACTACAACCAGGTCTACCCCACCATGGGCGCGGTGCCGGCCTACAAGACCCTGGCCCTGATCGTGGTGGGAGGCATGGGCTCGGTGCCCGGCGCGGTGATCGCCGCCCTGATGCTGGGCCTGGCGGAAACCCTCCTGATCGGCTACCTGAACGTGCCCTTCCCCCGGGACGCCCTGGCCTTCGTGGCCATGATCCTGGTGCTGGTCTGGCGTTCCGAAGGCCTGTTGGGTTCCAAGTAGGGAGGGCGCACACATGAGCGGCTACCTCGTCACCATCCTGACCCAGATCGCCATCCAGGCGATCGTGGTGTGCGGCCTCAACGTGATCGTGGGCTACGCCGGGCAGATCTCCCTGGGCCACGCGGCCTTCTTCGGCATCGGCGCCTACAGCGCGGCGCTGCTCTCCACCCAGGCCGGGATGAGCTTCTGGACCGCCCTGCCCCTGGTGCTGATCATCTGCGCCGTGTGCGGGCTGCTGCTGGGCCTGCCCTCCCTGCGGCTCAAGCACGACTTCCTGGCCATCACCACCATCGGCATCAACTTCATCGTGCAGGCGGTGTTCCTCTACGTGCCCTTCTTCGGCGGGGCGATGGGGATCAGCGGCATCCCCAGGGTCCAGTTCCTGGGCGAGCCGGTGCGCGGGGTCCACTTCCTGTACCTCTGCCTGGCCTGCCTGGGACTGGTGGTCCTGGTGTGCTGGCTGTTCACGCGGATCTTCGCGGGGCTGGCCTGCTTCGCCCTGCGGGAGGAGGAATCGGCCGCCGCCAGCATGGGCATCTCCCCGGTACGGTTCAAGCTCCTGGCGTTCATGCTGGGCACCGTGTTCGCGGGCCTGGGGGGCTCCCTCTACGCCCACTACATGCGGTTCGTGAGCGCCGACGACTTCTCCTTCCCGCTCTCCGTCTCGTTCCTGGCCATGCTGGTGCTGGGCGGGATGGGCTCGCTGCTGGGGCCGGTGGTGGGGGCCCTGATCCTGGGCGCCCTGCCGGAGGTGTTCCGGCCCCTGGCCGAATTCCGCATCCTGTTCTATGCCCTGATCCTGCTGCTCATGATCCGGTTCCAGCCAGGCGGGATCTTCGGGGAAGGCAGCGTGATCAGGAAACGCCTGTATCCCCTGATCTTCGGGGGTGCCAAGTGAGCGCCGCGCTGCTGCAGGTGAAGAACCTGTCCATCCACTTCGGCGGGCTGCGGGCCGTGGACGGAGTGGACTTCGAGATCAACCGGGGCGAGATCTTCGGCCTGCTGGGCCCCAACGGCGCCGGCAAGACCGTCACCTTCAACCTCATCTCCGGGGTGTACAAGCCCACCTCCGGGGAGGTCTGGTTCGACGGCCGGCGCATCGACGGGCTGCCGCCGTACGCCATCGCCGCCCTGGGCCTGGGCCGCACCTTCCAGATCGTCAAGCCGTTCCCCTCCCTCACGGTGCTGGAGAACGTCCTGGTGGCCCGCGGCGTCTCCCGCTACCCGCGGCTTTCCAGCCTGTGGACCTCCTGGCGCTCCGCCCGGGAGAAGCGGGAGGCCATGGCGCTGCTGGATCGGGTGGGCCTGGCCGACCTGGCCCAGCGCAAGGCCGGCCTGCTGCCCCTGGGCAACCTGCGCCGCCTGGAGATCGCCCGGGCCCTGGCGGTGGGGCACAAGCTGCTCCTGCTGGACGAGTGCTTCTCCGGCCTGCGCCCCGAGGAGATCGCCAAGCTGGAGGCCCTGGTCCGGGATATCCGGGTCCAGGGCATCACGGTCCTGCTCATCGAGCACAACATGCGGGTGGCCATGGGCCTGTCCGACCGGATCGTGGTGATGGAGTACGGCCGGAAGCTGGCCGAGGGGCCGCCGGAGGCCATCCAGCAGGACGAGAAGGTCATCGAGGCGTACCTGGGTCGCAGAAGTGATGACCAGGCTCTGCCTGGCCATCACTTGGGGGTCGAAGGGGGGCCCGGAGCGAGCCCCGCGAGCGGAGAGCCCCCCTTTCCTGGCGAGGTAGATGCCCATGCTTCTTGAAGTCGAGAATCTCTCGGTAACCTATGGCGACATCGAAGCGGTGCGCAACCTGGACTTCGTCCTGGACCAGGGCGAACTGGTCTCCATCGTCGGCGCCAACGGCGCCGGCAAGACCTCCATCCTGAATGCGGTGATGGGCATCACCCCAATCCGCACGGGCCGGATCCGGTTCGCCGGGGAGGACATCACCCATCTGCCGGTGCACGCCCGGGCCCGGCGGGGCATCCGGGTGGTGCCTGAGCGCTCCCGGGTGTTTCCGCGTCTATCGGTATATGAAAATATAATGACGGGCCTGTACGGCCTGCCCAAGAAGGGTCCCGTCCAGGAGCGCATGGAATGGCTCTACGGCTTCTTCCCCCGGCTGAAGGAGCGGCGGGATCAGCTGGCCAGCACCCTGTCCGGGGGCGAACAGCAGCAGCTGGCCATCGCCCGGGCCCTCATCTCCGAGCCGCGCCTGCTGCTGGTCGATGAGGTTTCCATGGGCCTCATGCCCAAGCTGGTAGACCAGGTGTTCGCCCTGCTCAGCCAGCTCAACCGGGAGCACGGGCTGACCATCCTGCTGGTGGAGCAGAACGCCATGGCTTCGCTGAAGATATCCCACCGGGGCTACGTCATGGAGACCGGCACCTGCGGCTACCAGGGGGCGGCCGCCGAATTGATCGAACACCCCAAGGTCAAAGAGGCTTATCTTGGATAGCTTTCCTTTTCTCCGCAGGCCTGGTGCCCGCCCCGGGGCGGGCCGTCCTTGCCTGTAACCGTCTATGACCAAGCGGCCCGTCAAGGCGACGGGCCGGAATTTCCCAAAGGAGCATCGACCATGAACAAGTACGGAACCCTGCTGATCCCCTTGGCCTTGGTGGCCGGAACTGGGCTGGCCGCCCAGACCGTCAAGATCGGCGTGCTGGCCCCCATCACCGGGTTCGCCGCCTCGGACGGCGCCAGCGTCAAGAACTCCATCAAGCTGGCGGTGGACTACGTCAACGCCAACGGCGGCGTGCTGGGCAAGAAGGTGGAAGCTTTATCTACGACGACGCCGCCGATCCCAAGCAGGCCACCGCCCTGGCCCGCAAGCTCATCGAGCAGGACCAGGTGAAGGCCTTCGTGGCCGGCTCGTACAGCATGCCGTCCCGGGCCGTGGCCCCGCTGTTCAACGACGAGAAGATCCCCCTGGTGGCCGCCTACGCGGTGCACCCGGACGTCACCGCCGGCGGCAAGAACGAGTTCTGCTTCCGCAACGGCTTCCTGGGCACGGTGGAAGGCAAGGCGGGCGGCTACACCTGCGTGAAGATCCTGGGCAAGAAGAAGATCGCCGTGCTGACCAGCGACAACGACTTCGGCAAGGAGATGGCGGCCGGCTTCAAGGCCTTCATGGACACCCCCGCGGCCAGTGGCGCCCAGGTGGTCTCCTGGCAGACCTACCCCATGTCCGAGAAGGACTACAAGCCGTACCTGACCAAGATCAAGGAGCAGAACCCCGACTGCATCTTCTCCGGCGGCTACTACTTCCAGAGCGGCCCCATGGTCAAGCAGGCCCGTGAGATGGGCATCACCGCCCAGTTCGTGGGCGAAGAGGGCGCCGACTCCCCCGAGTTCGTGGAGATCGCAGGAAAGGCCGCGGCGGAGGGCTTCGTCATCACCACCAACCTGAACCGCGACGACAAGCGGCCCATCGTCCAGACCTTCCTGAAGGAGTACCAGACCCAGTTCAAGGTCGCCCCGGACATGGTGGGCGCCTCGGCCTACGACGCCTTCATGATCATCTGCGACGGCATCAAGCGCGCCAACAGCCTGGACGGCACCGCCATCCAGAAGGCCATCGCCGGCGTCACCTCCTACAACGGCCTCACCGGCATGATCCGCGGCTTCCACAACGGCGAAGTGGTCAAGGACGTGCAGGTGCAGGTGGTGAAGAACGGGGAGTTCCACTACAAGGGCGTGGTGACGGACCCGGCCTTGATCCACCCGTAGCATCCGGGTTCCGACCCGGCGCCCTGTCCGCAGTTGCCGGTTCGCTGGCGCGAACCGGCAACCGCGAGGGAAGGCGGAAGGACTCCCAGGCCCCTGTTCCACCCTCCCGAGGGTGAGCAGGGGCCTGGTTGCGCCTGGGGTGGAGGTCAGGCCAGGCGGGACACCAAGGTGCGGACGGATTCCAGTTCGGCCATGGCCATGGAATACCAGTGGCGCAGGGCGGCGTCCGGCACGGTCCGGTGGGCCTCCAGGGAGGCCTTGAGCAGGTCCGCCTGGCCCAGGACCAGGGGGACGAGGATCTTGCGCACGCCTTCCACCAGGATCCGGTCCCGCTGGGTCTCCATGCCGTCCTCCAGGGCGATGATGCCCCGGGTGTAGAAGCACAGGTTCAGCAGGGTCGACATGCCGGTGAAGGCCCCGGTGAAGCAGATCAGCGCCGAGGTGTCGGCCTGGGTGGCTTCGCTCATGCCGGCCAGGGCGGCGTTCAGGTCCTCCCCCAGCAGCACCTGCAGCCGCGCGATGCGGCGCTCGAGGTCCTCGATGTAGGCGTGGACGTTGGTCCCGGCGATGGAGAAGGTGCCCGGCTGGATGTAGATGGGATCTGGTTTCGGGGGCTTGCCAGAGGGGGGGAGCACGGCCGGGATCCTCCTGGGGTGGAACCGGGGCATTCCTTCATTTATAAATTATATTGTGCCGGCCCGATCCAGCCACAGTGAAATATCTGGATCTTTTTTCCATCCCGGCCAGCGGGTGCCGGAACCCGGGGCCAAAAGGACCACTTCCTGGTACCTGGGAAGGCGCGCGGGATCCGTCCGGGCGCGGTGAGGGGGCCACGAGGGCCTGCCTGAGGCAACAGAAAAGCCGCCTGACCTTCCAGGATTAACTGGATTTTCATAAATTGCCGGCGCCGGACCTGCCCCGTCAGTCGCCGTGGACGCTGCTCTTGCCCAGGACCTTGGTCCGGGCCTTGAACCACATGTCCAGCCCCGGCTTGGGATCGAAACCCTGCTTCCCGAGGGTGGCGTCGATCTCGTCCAGCATCTGGCTCTGGACTTTGTCCTTCGGCTTCTGGCGGATCGACAGCCCGCGATCGAAGAGCTTGGAGGGGGTATTGCCCCAGGAGTCCTTGGTGATCACGACCACGGATGGGGCGTCCTGTCTCAGGAAGGCCCTGAGCGGGCGGCTGTCCGAAGCGATGCGCCAGACCGGCTTATCCGTCCGGTAGGTGAAGACCAGGTAGCCGCCTTCCTTGCCGTCATGGTCATAGCGGGTGTTGTTCACATCCACCAGCTCGAAGGCGACCTCGAGGCCGGACGACCCATCCTTGGCTTCAGTGGCCACAATGGACGCGCTGCTGTTGGGCAGGACGGTGATGTCCAAGGCCGTGAAGGCTTTGCCGTAATCGAAGCAGGCGGGGCCGTATTTCTGCTCCCACTGGACCATGGCGTCGAACGGCATTGCGGGGTACTCCCGGGTGGTCGCGCGACCCGTCTCATCCATGAAAGTGATTTTGACGGGCACGCCCACCCCGCCACCGACCAGCCGCCAAGGGTTCCGCTTTGACGTATTGGTTATTACTACGGTTTTTTCCGCGTGGGCCACGGTTACAACTACAAGCATTACGATAAGGGGTTTTGCCAGAGTCCGAACGAGCATGGCAACCTCCGGACCCTCAGCATATTATTAATTAATGTCAAGTCGCTCCCCTTGGTCCAGCTGCCCCTTCTCCGGGCGCCCGGCCCGGTCCCTCACCCGAACCACTGGGGCCCGTTGACCTTGAACCGGGACCCCAGCCGGTAGCGCGACCCCGGGTGCACACAGCGCACGAAGGTCACCACCTGCTGGCCGGCCCAGGTGCGGCGGGTGAGCACCAGGCAGGGGTGGGTGGGCTTGATCTCCAGCAGTTCGGCCTCTTCGGCGGTGGGCGCGACGGCGTCCACCACGTGCTCCACCTCCTCCACCGGCACGGTCTTGACCAGGTACTGGGAGAAGCCCACCTGGGCGAAGTCCTGGGCCATGAAGTCCGGCACGGCGCGGGGGTTGACGTAGCGGTCCTCCAGCTGGATCGGCACGCCGTTCTCCCGGTGCACGCAGACCGCGTGGAACACCGAGTCGCCGGTCTGCAGGGCCAGGGCCGAAGCCACTTCCAGGTTGGCGGACTCCCGCGCCAGCTGGACCACGTCGCAGCCGTACTCGTGGCCCCGGGCCCGGGTCTCAGTGGCGATGTCGGCGATCTTCAGCAGCCCGGACTGGGGCCGCTCCTCGGCCACGAAGGTGCCGATCCCGGCGAACCGCGCCAGGATGCCCTGCTCGGCCATCTCGCGCAGGGCCCGGTGCACGGTCATCCGGGACACCCCCAGCTCGGCCACCAGTTCGTGCTCGGAGGGCACCCGGTCCCCGGTCTTCCAGGTGCCGGCGTGGAGCTTCTGGCGGATGTGGTCCTTCACGAACTGGTACAGGGTGGTGGAGCCGGCCTGGGCCCTCAGGGTGGCGGATTTCTTGGGCAGGGGCACGGGGTCCTCCTGGATGGGACGGCGCCCTTCCCCCCCGCCGTGGGCGGGGGGGAAGGGCGGGACAGTTCAACCCTTGACCATGGGCAGGTGCAGTCCCTTGGCCTTGGCGGTGGCCAGGGCCAGGTCATAGCCGGCGTCGGCGTGGCGCATGACCCCGGAAGCGGGGTCGTTCCACAGCACCCGCTCGAGCCGCTTGGCGGCGGCGTCAGTGCCGTCGGCCACGATCACCACCCCGGCGTGCTGGGAGAAGCCCATGCCCACGCCGCCGCCGTGGTGCAGGGACACCCAGGTGGCGCCGCCGGAGGTGCTCAGCAGGGCGTTCAGCATCGGCCAGTCGGACACGGCGTCGGTGCCGTCCTTCATGCCCTCGGTCTCCCGGTTGGGGCTGGCCACCGAGCCGCAGTCCAGGTGGTCCCGGCCGATGACGATGGGGCATTTGAGTTCGCCGGTGCGGACCATCTCGTTGAAGGCCAGCCCGGCCAGGTGGCGCTCGCCCAGGCCCAGCCAGCAGATGCGGGACGGCAGGCCCTGGAAGTGGATGCGCTGCCGGGCCATGTCGAGCCACTTGATCATGTGCTTGTTCTGGGGAAACAGTTCCTTGAGCTTGGCGTCGGTCTTGTAGATGTCCTCGGGGTCGCCGCTCAGGGCCACCCACCGGAACGGGCCCTTGCCTTCGCAGAACAGGGGCCGCACGTAGGCCGGCACGAAGCCCGGGAAATCGAATGCGTTGGCCACGCCATACTCCTTGGCCTGCTGGCGGATGTTGTTGCCGTAGTCCACCACCGGGATGCCCATCTGCTGGAAGGCCAGCATGGCCCGCACGTGGGTGGCGCAGGACTGGCCGGCCTCGGCGGTGAGCCGGGCGTGCAGGGACGGGTCGGCCTGGGCGGCCTTCCACTGGGCCACGGTCCAGCCCGCGGGCAGGTAGCCGTTGATCAGGTCGTGGGCCGAGGTCTGGTCGGTGACCAGGTCCGGGCGCAGGCCGCCGGCCTGGGCCCGCTTCACCAGTTCGGGCAGGACCTCGGCGGCGTTGCCCAGCAGGCCGATGGAGACCGCCTCTTTGGCGGCGCAGTGCTGCTTGACCAGGCGCAGGGCGTCGTCCAGGTTCTTGGCCTGCTTGTCCAGGTAGCCGGTGCGCAGGCGGAAGTCGATCTTCTCCTGCTGGCACTCGATGATCAGGGAGGTGGCGCCGGCGAAGGTGGCGGCCAGGGGCTGGGCCCCGCCCATCCCGCCCAGCCCGGCGGTGAGGATCCAGCGCCCGGCCCAGTCGCCGCCGTAGTGCTGGCGGCCGGCCTCGGCGAAGGTCTCGTAGGTGCCCTGGATGATGCCCTGGGCGCCGATGTAGATCCAGGAGCCGGCGGTCATCTGGCCGTACATGAACAGGCCCTTGCGGTCCAGCTCGTGGAAGTGGTCCCAGGTGGCCCAGCGGGGCACCAGGTTGGAGTTGGCGATCAGCACCCGGGGGGCGTCCGGGTGGGTGCGGAACACGCCCACCGGCTTGCCGGACTGGATCAGCAGGGACTCGTCGTCACCCAGGGTCTTGAGGGTCTCGAGGATGGCGTCGAAGCAGGCCCAGTTCCGGGCCGCCCGGCCGATGCCCCCGTAGACCACCAGGCTCTTGGGGTTCTCGGCCACGTCCGGGTCGAGGTTGTTCTGGATCATGCGGTAGGCAGCCTCGGTGAGCCAGCTCTTGCAGGTCTTCTGGGGACCGCGGGGGGCGCGGATGACCCGGCTCTCGTCCCGGCGCAGGTCCTTGGTCTCGAAGGTGGTTGCCATGGGATCTCCTTTCTAGTTGCTTTTCTTGTCCAGCATCGCGGCCAGCCTGCCGTCGCCGTAGGCCAGGGTTTCGTCCAGCAGGGCCCTGGCGTCGGCCAGCAGCCCGGCGCAGCGCTGCCGCATTTCCGCGTTGAAGGCGGCGTCGGTGATGTCCTTGAGGTTGATGAGCACGTTCCAGATGCCGCCGCGCACCCCGGCGAAGCCCATCTGCACGCCCACCATGGCGTCGGTGATGGAGGCCGGGTTGCCCGAGCGCATGGCCAGATCGGCCGCCTTCATCACCTCGAAGCAGGCCGCGGCGGTGCCCCAGGGCACGTCCACCGCCAGCTTGAGGCCCTGCTGCATGGCCTGCTCCCGGGCGGCCTTCTCCGCGGGCGTCCCCTGGGGCAGGCGCCGGGCTTCCAGGTAGCTGTTGAAGGCGTTGGTGTCCTCGTCCACCGCCAGGATCAGCTGGTCCTTGAGCCGCTGGCCCTGCTCGGCGGCCTGGAGCACCGCCGCCTCGGCTTCCGCGGTGCGGGAGCGGCCCTGGGCCAGGTTGCCCACCATGGAGGCCAGCCCGGCCCCCAGGGCCCCGGCCAGGGCGGCGATGGAGCCGCCCCCGGGGGCCGGGGTGTCCCGGCTCACCTCGTCCGCGAAGTCGGCGCAGGCCATGGCCACCAGGGCGCGGTCCGCCACCCGGGGCAGCCCCAGCACCTTCTTCTCGATCTCGAACGGGGCCACGTCGGCCAGACCCATGGAGAACACCGCGTTCTCCAGCACGTCCGGGACCGGCACGAACGGCGACTTGCCCTGCTGCTTCAGGTAGAACCGCCCGGCCTGGTACAGGGCCTGGAACGGCACCAGGCCGACGATCTCGCTGCCGGTCACCACCAGCCCGCGCTCCACGGCCATCTTCCGGGCGGCCTCCAGCACCGTGTGCGGGGCGGTCACCTTGTAGTTGGTCAGGTTGATGGAGAGCTGGGCGCGCTTGTAGGTGTCCACGTACCAGCCGATCGCCTTGCACTGGGGGTAGAGCCCGGCCTTGTACGCCTTCTTCCCCACCACGCCCTTGCCGGCGTCGATGTCGTTGAGCTTGAGCAGGTGGCGCAGGTCGTAGCCGTGGGCCTCCTTGCAGTGGGCCTCCAGGGCCTCGAAGGTGGGGGCGTCGTGGCCGCAGTTGCCGCAGGGGTAGCAGTCCTTGGCGTAGGTCAGTTCCTTGCCGCTGCTGTAGAAGGCGCTGGTCTGGCCCCGGCGGGCCACCCGGCCCTTCTCCCGCAGCTCGAAGGCGATCTCGGTGGCGTGGGCCTTGTCCCGGCTGTTGAGGGTGACGTTGTAGGCGATCAGGAACTCCCGGGCGCCGGTGATCAGGGCGCCGGTCTTGGGGTTGAACCGGGCCGGGCCGAAGTCGGGCGCCCACTGGGGGTCCTGCAGCTTCTCGGCCAAGCCCTCGTACTCGCCCTTGCGCACCATGGCCAGGTTGCGCCGCTCGGGGCGGCTGGCGGCATGCTCGTAGAGGTAGACCGGGAGCTCCAGCTCGCGCCCCACGCGCTCTCCCAGGCGGCGGGCCAGCTCGGCGCAACCGTCCAGGTCGATCCCCTCCACCGGCACGAACGGGCACACGTCGGTGGCCCCCATGCGCGGGTGGGCCCCGTGGTGGCCGGCCATGTCCAGCACCTGGGCGGCGGTCTTCACCGCCTGGAAGGCCGCCTCCACCACCTGGTCCGGGCTGCCCACGAAGGTGACCACCGTGCGGTTGGTGTCGGCCCCGGGGTCCACGTCCAGGAGCCGGACGCCGGCCACCGCCTCGATGGCGTCGGTGATGGCCTTGATCTTGGCCAGATCGCGGCCTTCAGAGAAGTTGGGGACGCACTCGACGACGGGGAGGGGCACGGGAAACCTCGTGGGAAGGCGGTGAGGGCCGACGGGGGGAGGGATCGGGGACCCGGCCAGGGGTTCCGGGGATGAAGGCCGGATCCTGGGGGCGGGAGGGCAAGTACAGACATGCATATACAATCATGAAACCGGTGCTGCCACCACCCTTTTTTGGCCATTCAGGCAGCCATGCCGAAGCGCCTGACCGGTATGATGTATACATCAAATCATCCAGTCCGGAAAGGTTCACAGGAGTCCCAATGGCGGTCAGCACCCAGGCGGCGAGGGCGTCCAGCATGGATCTGGCCCTGCCCGTCCCGGCGCCCGCCCTGCGCTGGACGGTCCAGGCGGTCCTGTCCGGGATCCTGTTCGCCGGCGGCTACCTGTACGGCTGCGTGGCGCCCCTGGCCAAGGTGCTGGCGACCCAGCTGGGGTTCAGCAACATGGACATCGGCCTGCTCCAGGCGATGTCCAGCCTTCCGGACCTGGGGATGGTGCTGGTGGGGGGCATCATCATCGACCGGATCGGGACCCGCCGGTCCGCCTTCCTGTTCTCGAACATCTGCCTGGGCGGGGCCGTCCTCACCGCCCTCAGCCCGCGCCTGGGGGTGATGGCGGCCGGCCGGTTCGTGTACGGGCTGGGCGCCGGGAGCCTGAGCGTGGCGGTGTCGACCATGATCGCCAAGTGGTTCCGGGGGCCCCGCCTGGGCTTCTCGTACGGCCTGATCCTGACCTTCCACCGGATCGGCGCCCTGGCCGCCCAGACCGGGCCGGCCTGGGCCGGCTGGGCCTATGCCCATTGGCGCACGCCACTCCTGTTGGCCGTGGCGGTGGCGGCCGCGAGCCTGGCCGGCGCGGGGATCTACGGGATGCTGGAGTCCCGGACCGGCGCCCCCTGCGGTCCGGACCCCGGGCGCGGGGAAGCCGCCGGCTTCTCCTGGCGGGGCCAATGGCGGTTCGGGCCCTCCTACTGGCTGGTGATCCTGCTCTCGGTGACCTATTTCGCGGGGATCCTCCCGTTCCAGACCTTTGCCCAGAAGTTCTTCATCGAAGCCCACCGGCTCTCTCCTGCCCGGGCGTCCATGCTGGCGGGCATCCCCATCTTCATCGCCATGGCCGCCTCACCCCTGGGCGGGCTCCTGGCCGACCGGATCGGGCGCCGGGCCCTGCTCATGGCGGCCGGCACCGCCCTGCTGGCGCCGGTCTACCTGATGCTGGGCTACGGCCGGACCGGGCTGGTCCTGCCCATGGTCATGATGGGGGTGTCCTTCGCCCTGGTGCCGACGATTCTCTACCCCGCGGTGATGCTGATCGTGCCCGCCGAGCGGATGGGCAAGGCCATGGCCCTGATGCAGTGGGTGCTGAGCATGGGCCTGCTGGGGTTCAACTTCCTGATCGGCTGGAGCAACGACGCGGCCGGGGCCGGGGAGGCCAATCCGGGTGGGTACCGGCCGGGGATGTGGCTGTTCTCGGCTTCCATCCTGGCGGCGCTGGGTCTGGCGGTGGCGCTGTGGCGCCGGGAGACGGGCCCCCGCGGGCACGGGCTGGAAAACGCAAAAGGAGATCGCCATGTCCCTGAAAGCTGAAGCAACCAACACCGTCGCCGCCAGCACCCTGATGACCGGCGAGCAGTACGAGGCGAGCCTGCGCAAGCTCAAGTTCAAGGTCTACCTGAATGGCGAACGGGTCGAGAATCCGGTGGACCACCCGATCATCCGCCCGTCCATGAACTCGGTGAAGATGACCTACAGTCTGGCCCAGGATCCCCAGTACCGAGAGCTGATGACCGCCAAGTCCCATCTCACCGGCAAGACCGTCAACCGCTTCTGCCACCTGCACCAGAGCACCGGCGACCTGATCGACAAGGTCAAGATGCAGCGCCTGCTGGGCCAGAAGACCGCCGCCTGCTTCCAGCGCTGCGTGGGCATGGACGCCATCAATGCCGTGGACAGCACCACCTTCGAGATGGACGCCAAGCTCGGAACCCATTACCACCAGAGGTTCGAGCGGTTCCTGCTCAGGATGCAGGAAGAGGACTGGACCGTCGACGGCGCCATGACCGATCCCAAGGGTGACCGCAGCCTGCCCCCCGGCAGACAGTCCGACCCCGACCTGTACGTGCACATCGTGGAGCGGCGCGCCGACGGGATCGTGGTCCGCGGCGCCAAGGCGCACCAGACCGGGGCCCTCAACTCCCATTGGATCCTGGTCATGCCGACCCTGGCCATGGCCGCCGAGGACGCCGACTACGCGGTCGCGTTCGTGGCGCCGGCCGATGCCGATGGGATCTCCTACATCTATGGCCGCCAGTCCTGCGACACCCGCAAGCTGGAAGGCGGGAGCATCGATGTGGGCAACCAGCAGTTCGGCGGCCACGAAGCGCTCATGGTGTTCGACGACCTTTTCATTCCCTGGGACAACGTGCTCATGGCCGGAGAGTACGAGTTCAGCGGCACCCTGGTGGAGCGGTTCGCCGGCTACCACCGCCAGAGCTACGGCGGCTGCAAGGTCGGCGTCGGCGACGTGCTCATCGGCGCGGCCGCCCTGGCCGCCGACTGCAACGGCGCCGCCAAGGCCTCGCACGTGAAGGACAAGCTGATCGAGATGATCCATCTGAACGAGACCCTGTACGCCTGCGCCATCGGTTGCTCCGCCGAAGGCTGCAGGACCGCCTCGGGCACCTACCTGATCAACCTGCTGCTGGCCAATGTCTGCAAGCAGAACGTCACCCGCTTCCCGTACGAGATCGCCCGGCTGGCCGAGGACATCGCCGGCGGCCTGATGGTGACCATGCCCTCGGAAAAGGACCTGGCCAACCCCGAAACCGGCAAGCTGGTCCGAAAGTACCTCCAGGGCGTGGCGACGGTCCCGACCGAGACGCGCATGCGCATCCTGCGCCTGATCGAGAACCTCACCCTGGGCACCGCCGCCGTCGGCTACCGCACGGAATCCATGCACGGCGCGGGTTCCCCCCAGGCCCAGCGGATCATGATCGCCCGGCAGGGCAACCTGCAGGCGAAGAAGGAACTGGCCAAGAACATCGCCGGGATCTGCACATAGCGGCCGTTGAACCACCTGAAGTTGAACGAGTGTTCCTGTGAGCGGCCATGCTGGGTCATGTTGGCCCTACCGCGCGGACGCAATTAGCCGATAATAGGAGTACCCAGGACATTGTCTGATGGGAGTTGCCATGAGCAGAATTCGCACCTATTCGGAAATTGCAGCCGATTTCGACCTCTGGATGGCCTATGCGGATCCCCATCCCGACCTCACCCGGGAGGCGTTCGACGCCTTGTCCCTGGAGGAGAAGGTCATGCGCCAGATCGCCGCGTTCGGTCCGGAGGCAGAACGCACCCTGCCCGAAGGACTCACCGAGGAATCGGCCCGGTTCGCCTGGAACGGACCGCGGGACCAGCAGATCCGGGACTTCGAGCGGATCCTGAGCCGGCTGGACGGGTGGGAAACGGCCAGTGCCCGGGAACTTCGCAGGCAGACCGAGGACGGCTTGGCCGAACTGACGGGATGGACCGGGCACCGGCAGATGCCCGGCTGATCGCGCCTTTGCCGGAGCTTCCGGCCTCCTCTTCGTAATCCCGCCAGCACCGTCAGGTCCGGACGGGTCTGGGCGCCCATTCAGGGCACAGGCTCTTAGCGACCAAGCGACCAGCTGGCCTTCCCGCCTTTCGTCCAGGCGAGGGAACCTCCTTGGGCCATCGCCCATTAATAAGCGGCGCAAGCCCTAAGGAGGTATTGATGAAATCCAGACTGCTCCCCATCCTCGCCCTGCTGGCCGCCATGCCCGCCGCGGCCGAGGACAACTGGCAGGCCGGCCTGGGGCTGAACTTCCAGGACAGCACCCAGCTCTCCGCCGCCGAGATGAACTTCAGCCACGGCCGGCGGGTCACCTCCTCTATCCTGGCCGGCTACCGGGCGCTGGACTTCGGCACCAGCGACCTTTCGTTCACCGGCGAGTACCAGTTCCGCAACCAGTTCGACCTCGGCTCCAACCGGGTCGGCCCGGTGCGCGGCGACCTGACCTTCCGCAAGGAGCGCATCGCCCCCGGCGTGCAGTGGAACTTCCACCAGACGGGGGAACTGGACTGGGGCCTGGACCTGCAGATGCGGTTCACCACCTTCAAGGCTTCCAACGGAGTGGCCGCCAGCCGCAACGCCCCCTGGCTGGGCGCCCACGCGCGCTACACCTTCCAGCACGCGGCCGGCGTGAAGCCGTTCGTGGGCTTCCGGGTGGCCCGCGCCATGACGGCCGTCCCCGCGGCCCCCACCGCCCAGGACAGCGTCAGCGACGCCACCATGAAGGCCATGCGGCGCATGGACGGGATGTGGGACGCCAGCCTCCAGGCCGGGGTCCGGTTCTAGGAGACCGTCCAAGACTGGGTGCCCTGGCGGGCACCCAGTCTTGGACAGGCTCCTAGCTGTCGCTGCCAAACAGGTTGTTCACCCGAGCCAACCTGGGATGCTTTTGTTTGCGGACAACAGCATAAGGAGGGCTCGGGTGAACCTTCATAGGAAAGCAAGGACCTGCCCTGAAA
>JBELAL010000007.1:0-157794 GCA_049508835.1 Holophaga sp.
GGAGCGGAGCAAAGCCCTGGCGGTTTGGCTTCACTACTACAATAACCATCGACCGCATTCGTCCCTGGGAGGCAGGCCTCCCGCCTCAAGGGTGAACAACGTGTTTAGCCTCGACACCTAGGCCCCAAGCTCCTTCCGGCCCTGGCGGGCTTCTGCCTGGTGGTGGCCCTGGCCCAATTCCGCCAGCCCCCGACGGCGCCCCTGACCCGGTCGTACCTGGCCGAAGCGGGGACGCCGGCTCTGGCCCTGGGGCTGGCGGACGGGCGCCGGGTGCTGCGTCGGGAGGTGGACGGGGTGCGGGTCCAGGGCCAGCCCGGGCCAGCCGCGGTGGGGGACGCCTGGGAACTGGGCTCCGCCTCCAAGTCCCTGACCGCCGCCCTGGCCGCGGTGCTGGTGCAGGAGGACCGGCTGCGCTGGTCCACCCGGGTGCTGGAGGTCCTGCCCGGCCTCCAGGGCGCCCGGGACGCCTACGCCCAGGTGACCCTGGAGCAGTTGCTCTCCCATCACGCCGGGATTCCGGCCCTGGACCCGGCCGCCCCGGACCTGCCGGCCTTCACCGGCGATCTGCACCACATGCGGGTCCAGGCCGTCCAGTGGCTGCTGAGCCAGCCCCCCGCGGCCGCGCCGGGCAAGGCCTTCCACTATTCCAACGAAGGCTACCTGGTGGCCGCCGCCATGATGGAGGAGATCCTGGGCCAGACCTGGGAGCAGGCGGTGGCGGACCGGGTCCTGGCCCCCCTGGGGCTGCAGGCCCGGCCGGGCCCGCCCGGGCCGCGGGAGCCCTGGGGGCATTCCTGGAAGGACCAGGCCTGGCAGCCCCAGGACCCCGCCGCCCCGCCCGGGCCCCTGGCCGGCATCATGGCGCCGGGGAGCGGGCTGCTGAGCATGACCCTGGACAGCGTCCTGGGCTGGGCCCAGGCCAACCTCCGGGGTCTCCGCGGCGAACCGTGCGCGGCGCTCACCTCGGACAGCTTCCGCAAGCTGCAAACGCCCCATGACCCCAACGGCTACGCCCTGGGCTGGGTCCAGGACCGCCTCAACGGGCGCCCGGTGCTCTGGCACAGCGGGTCCACCGGGACCTTCGCCTCCTACATCATCCTGGATCCCGACCGGGACCGGGCCCTGGTGCTGCTGGCCAACGGCGAGACGCCCCAGGGGGAGGTCCCGAGGCGGCTGGCGGAGCTGGCGCGGGAGATCCTGGACTAGTTTGACTGGGTGGGCCGCGAAGCTGGCCCACCCAGTCAAACTAGCTCAGCGCCGAGCCTCCCCTTCCACCCAGGCGTCGGTCCCGCCCCGGTAGCGCTCCCGCTTCCAGATGGGCACGCTCTCCTTGATCCGGTCCATGATCCAGGCGGCGGCCTGGAAGGCCTCCTGGCGGTGCGCGCCGGAGGCGGCCACCACCACCGCGGCTTCCATCAGGGGCACCTCCCCCAGGCGGTGGTGGACGATGCACTGGACCAGGCCGAACTTCGCCATGGCCTCCTCCCGCAGCCGGGCCAGCTCCGCCTCCGCCATGGGCACGAAGGCCTCGTAGGCCAGCTGCTCCACCGGGCGCCCTTCGTGGCTGTCCCGGGCGCAGCCCTCGAACACCACCACCGCGCCGGCCCGCGGATCCAGTGCCCCCCGGCGGATGGCGGCGACGTCCAGCGGGGTGTCCAGGACGGCGATGGCTGGGAGCATGGGCGGCACCTCGGAATCATCATGTTAGTCTGGCCGGACCCGAGGGAAGAATGACCAAACCGAACCTGCGCCCCCAGGTGGAACTGTTCTGTGACGGCGCCTGCCTGGGCAACCCCGGCCCCGGGGGCTGGGCCTACCTCCTGCGGCTGCCCACCCCGGCCGGCCCCCGGGAGAAGGAGGGCTGCGGGGCCGAGCCGGACACCACCAACAACCGCATGGAGCTGCGGGGGGCCATCGAGGGCCTGGGGGTCCTGACCCGGCCCTGCGAAGTGGAGCTGTTCTGCGACAGCCAGTACGTGGTGAAGGGCATCCAGTCCTGGCTGGCCGGGTGGAAGCGCAAGGGCTGGCGCAAGGCCGACGGCCAGCCGGTGCTCAACGCGGAGCTGTGGCAGGCCCTGGACGCGCTGCTGCAGACCCACCGGGTGACGGCCCGCTGGGTGCGGGGCCACGCCGGGCACCCGGAGAACGAGCGGGTGGACCACCTCGCCTCCGAAGCGGCGAAATCCCTGGGTTCCTGACCGTTCAACCCGAGATGGACTGGATCGCCTTGCTCCACAGCTCCGTGGGCTCGTTGCTCATCAGCCACTCGGGGTTCAGGGGCAGGCGCGCCCAGCCGCCCTGCTCCAGCTCCTGGTCCAGCTGCCCCTCGCCCCACCCGGCGTAGCCCAGGTACAGGCGGAACCGGGCGGCGGGCTCCATCAGCAGGGACTCCAGCAGGTCCTTGCGGTAGCTGATGAAGTCGGTGAAGTCCAGCACCGTGTCCTCGGGGGAGGGGAGCCCGCCCCGCACCAGGACGATGCCCCGCTGGGGGTCCACCGGGCCCCCGCGCCAGGCGGTCGCGCTCTGGTCGCCCTGGAACGGCAGCCGGCTTTCCTCGCAGATCTGCGCAAGGGTCACCGGCAGCGGGCGGTTGAGGATCACCCCCATGGCCCCGCTATCGTCATGCTCCACCAGCAGGATGACGGTGTGCAGGAAGTTGGGGTCCAGGAGCAGAGGACTCGCCACGAGAATGCATGGGGCCAGGTGACTCATGTGGAAGATAATAGCGCGCTACTCTCATAGAATGACGACCTCTCCCAAATCCGACCTCGCCAGCCTCCTCGAAGGCACCCGGTACCTGGTCCGACGTCCCGGCGCAAGCGCGGGGATCGCGGGCCTTGGGATGGCCCTGGCGGCACTGGCCCCCCTGCTCCAGCTCCACGCCGGACTGCCGGACGAGCCCATGGTGGACGCGGCGCTCACTTTTGTCGGACTCCTGCCCCTGGAACTCTACTTCATCCCCCGGTTCCTCATCGCCGCCGACGCCATGGATGGCCAGAACCCCCACAACGCACCCCAGGAATGGCGCCAGCGGTTCGAGGAGCGCTGGCTGCGCGCCTTCTGGGGCAAGGCGCTGCTGGCCCTGGCGGTGGGCGTGGGGCTGAGCCTGGTCATCGTGCCCGGCCTCCTGGTGCTGCTGGCTTTCGGCTGGACCCCCCTGCGCATCCTGCTGCGGGGCGAATCCCTGGCCCAGGCGGCCCGGGGCAGCTACCAGATGATGCTCCGGGCCTGGCCGCGGGTGGTCCTGGCCTCCTCGGCCATGGCCATGGTCTACCTGTCCCTGATCATCGTGCTGTCCTTCCTGGTCCAGCTGGGGGTGCCCGACCCCACCGTCCAGGCCCGGCTGACCCATCCCCTCATCTGGGCCGGCAACTTCCTGGGCAGCCTGCTGAGCCTTTGGCTAAGCGCTTGCCTTCTTGCCCTTTACCATCGGATCGAAGGGGCCGGGACCCGGGCCGGGACCCTGCCCCGGGCCGGCTGACCCCCCTTCCTTCGTGTATCTTTAAAGTTTTCAACTACACCTCCCCGGGCCACCCCACTTTCAGATCCCTTTTCAGTTCCTTTTAGAAGAAGACATGGCCATGAACGAATTCGTCAGGCGGATGTTCGCCTCGGACCTGATGCCCCACGGCGTCTGCTGGAGCTGGGAACCCTGGGTGGTCTGGTCCAACGTCGTCCCCGACGCCGTCATCGCCCTGAGCTACTTCGCCATCTCCCTCGACCTGATCTGGCTGGTGCGCCGGCGCCGGGAACTGGCGTTCAACTGGATGCTGCTCCTGTTCGGCGCCTTCATCTTCGCCTGCGGCACGACCCACGCCCTGGAGGTGTACAACACCTGGCACGGGGCCTTCCGCCTGGCCGGGGCGGTCAAGGCCGTCACCGCCGCCGCCAGCCTGGGCACCGCCGTCCTGCTGGCCCGGCTCATGCCCAAGATCGTCCGGGCCCCGGGCCTGGACCAGGCCCTGGCCCTGCACGAGACCCTCTCCGAGGAACGGGGCGGGAGGCGGGAGGCGGAAAGCCGGCTGGCCCAGAGCGAGGAGATGTTCCGGCTGCTGGTGGAAGGGGTGCAGGACTACGCCATCTTCATGCTGGATCCCCAGGGCACGGTGGTGAGCTGGAACTCCGGGGCGGAGCGGCTCAAGGGCTACCGGGCCGGGGAGATCCTGGGCCGGCACTTCGCCTGTTTCTACCCCCCGGAACAGGCCGCCGCGGGCGTGCCGGCCCGGGACCTGGCCGCCGCCGAGGCGGCGGGGGTTTGCCAGGCGGAAGGGGAGCGGATGCGCAAGGATGGCTCCCGGTTCCTGGCGCACATGACCATCTGCGCCCTGCGGGACGCCCAGGGCCGGCTGCGGGGCTTCGCCAAGGTCACCCGGGACATCACCCAGCAGGCCGAGGCGGAGCGCCGGCTCCGGGCCCTCACCCAGAACCTGGAGACCCTGGTCCAGGCCAAGACCCAGGAACTGGCCGAAAGCGAGGCCCGGCTCCAAGGCTTCATCCACCACGCCACCGCCGCCATCGCCTTCAAGGGCCTCGACGGGCGGCTCCTGCTGGTCAATCCCCGGATGGAGACCTTGCTGGGCCGGGCCCAGGAGGAGATCCTCGGCCGGTCCGTCCTCGACCTGTTCCCGGGCCCGCTGGGCGAGGCCCTGCACCGGGCCGACCAGGAACTCATGGCGTCGGGCCGGGCGTCCACCCGGGAGGAGCTGTGGACCCACGCGGACGGGGAGGTCCACACCTACCTCGCCCAGCGCTTCCCCCTGGTGGACGGCACCGGCCGGAGCTGGGGCCTGGGCGTGCTGGGCACCGACATCACCGAGCGCAAGCAGGCCGAGCTGGCCCTGTTCCAGAGCCAGAAGCTGGAGTCCATGGGGCTGCTGGCCGGGGGCATCGCCCACGACTTCAACAACCTCCTGGGCGCCATCCTGGGCAACCTGGGCCTGGCCCAGATGGAGACCAGCCCCATGGCCCCGGCCCGGGGCCACCTGGAGACCATCGAGGGCCTGGTGGTGCGCGCCTCGGACCTCACCCGGCAGATGCTGGCCTACTCCGGCCGGGGCAAGTTCCAGCTCAGGACCGTGAACCTGAACGACCTGGTCCGGGAGATGACCCACCTGATCGGCATCTCCATCCCCAAGAAGGTGGTCATCCGCTACGACCTGGACCCCGGGCTGCCCTCCGTCGAGGCCGACCCGGCCCAGATGCAGCAGGTGGTCATGAACCTGGTCATCAACGCCGCGGACGCCATCGCCGAGCGCAGCGGAACCATCGTCCTGGCCACCCGCGCCCTGGCCCTGGACGAGGAGGGCCCGGCCGGCGCCTGGTGCGGGCAGATCCCCGCCCCGGGGCCCTATGTGTGCCTGGATGTGGCCGACGACGGCTGCGGCATGAGCCCGGAGACCCTGGGGCGGATCTTCGACCCGTTCTTCACCACCAAGTTCACCGGGAGGGGGCTGGGACTGGCCGCCATCCAGGGCATCGTCCGCGGGCACCGGGGCGGCATCCAGGTGCAGAGCGAGCCGGGGCGCGGCACCACGTTCCGGATCGCCCTGCCCGCCACCAGCCTCGCCCCGGAGGTCCAGGCCAAGGAGGAGGCCGCGGCCGACTACCGGGGCTCGGGCACGGTGCTGGTGGTGGACGACGAGGACAGCATCCGCGCCATGGCCGTGGGCGTCCTCCAGCACATCGGCTTCGAGGCCCTGCAGGCCGGGGACGGGCTCAAGGCCCTGGAGCTCCTGCGCCGGCACCGGGACCGCGTCTGCCTGGTGATCATGGACCTGACCATGCCGCACATGGACGGTGAGGAAGCCTACCGGGCCATGCGCCAGGAGGGCTTCACCACCCCGGTGATCCTCAGCAGCGGCTTCCACGAGGTGGAGGCCGTCAACCGGTTCACCGGCAAGGACCTGGCGGGCTTCCTGCAGAAGCCCTACCGGGCCGCGGACCTGATCAAGCTGGTCCGGCGCGTCCTGGACGCGCCGGACCAGTCGTGATTATTTGAGCGCCTCCACCCCGCCGAACACGCGGCTCGGGCTCAGCTCTTCCAGGATGGCCGTATCCCCCGCCTGGAGCTCGCTGGTGGCGATCCGGGCCACCAGCTTGCCCACGCCCGGCCCGAGCATGTAGCCCTGGCCGCACATGCCGATGGCGTCGATGTAGCCGTCCAGATCCCTGGAGCGCCCGATGATGGGGGAGCCGTCGGGGGTCATGGGGTACAGCCCGCGCCAGGTGCGGCGGATCTTCAGGTTGCCCAGCTTGGGCATGAGGTCCACCATCCGCCGGGCGATCATGGGCAGGAAGGCGGAGGTCTCGCGCCGGTCGGAGCCGACGATGGCCGGGTTGGGGGTGTAGCAGAAGATCACCTGCCCGGGGCGGTGCTGGTAGAAGTAGAAGTTGGCCGAGCCCGGGGCGGGGCGGATGTCCACCACCATGGGGTCCAGGAACGGCGCCACCGGCTCGGTGATGCCGCCCTCGTGGCAGTCCGGGGCCACCGGGGCGTCCAGCCCGCCCGCCTGGGCCACGGCCCGGGCCCAGGGGCCGGCGGCGTTGACCACCATGCCGGTGGCGTAGCCGCCCTTGTCGGTGCGCACCCCCACCACCTTGCCCTTGCGGCGCATGATGCTGGTGACCCGCTCGTTGAACCGGAAGTCCACGCCCAGCGTCCCGGCCCGCTCCTTGAAGGCCAGGTTGCTGCGCATGGGGGAGGCGCCGCCGTCCTCGGGGGAGAAAGTGCCGCCGATCAGCCCTTCCCGGCGCAGCCCGGGGGCGATCTGCAGCAGCTCGTCGCGGTCGTGCCAGTTGATGTTGAGCCCGGCGGCCTTCTGGATCTTGAGCAGGTCCTTGAGCAGCTTCTCATCGTGCTCCCGGTAGGCCACGAACACGTAGCCGCCCTGGTACCACTCGATGTTGTAGCCGTGCTGTTCCTCCCAGTGGGAGAACACCTCCAGGCTGTCCAGGCAGAGCTTAATCTTGGCGGGCGCCGAGTGGGTGGCGCGGACGCCGCCCAGGGCGCATTTGTTGCTGCCCTGTCCGGAGGAGGCGAACTGGTCCAGGCACAGCACCTTCAGGCCCTTCTCGGCCAGGTACATCGCCGAGGGCATGCCGATGCTGCCGGCGCCGATGACAATGACGTCGTAGACCATGCTGGTCATCACAGACCTCCCTGGAAAGCGCCGACGGCGTGGGCTTTGGTCACATCGGGCACCGGCCCTTCGCCGGTCACCAGACCGGCGAAGGCACCCATGGGCACCTCCATGAAGACGGGGCGGCGGGTCAGCTCGGTGACCTCCGAAGCCGGCACGCCCTCCTCCCGGAACAGGCGCTGGATCAGGCTGGGGCAGGTCTTGCCCCCGCAGGCGCCCATCCCGGCCCGGGTGGCGCTCTTCAGCTCGTTCATGTCGCGCACCCCGGCCCGGATCCTCCGGCGGATCTCGCCTGCGGTCACCCGCTCGCAGCGGCAGACAATCTCGTCGTCGTCGATGCGCCGGACCGTCTCCGGCATGGCCTCGCCCACCCAGGGCTGCTGCACCCGGATGCCGGCGATCTGCTTGGCGATCTCACGCGGCGCCCGGACCTTCACCAGCACCGCGTGGTCGGCGAACTTGGGGGCCCGGGTCTTGACCACGGGCACGTTGCCCAGCACCTGGCCCAGGGTGTCCAGCACCGTCACGGTCTGGCCCACTTCGAGGGTGTTGAAGGGGAACTCGTAGGGGATGGAGACCAGGGCCGCGCCGTTCTCCTGCTTGCGGTAGTCCACCAGGGTCACTGCCAGGCCCGGGCACACCGCCACGCACTGCTCGCAGGCGATGCAGTCGGCCTCGTTGAAGGTGGGCACGCCCAGGATGTCGTTGCCCTCGATCTGGATGGAGCCCTGGGGGCAGATGCTGGTGCATGGATTGCAGGGGATCTCCTGGGAGCAGTGGAACACCGGGAACACCCCCCCCTCGGTCTCGGGGATCTCCTCGGTGATGGTGGCGCCCGGGCGGGACTTGAGCACCTCGGCGGTACGGTGCCATTCGGGCGGCACCTCGCCCACGTCCCGGCCCAGGGCCCGGGCGATCTCCAGGCCCCGGATCTTGCCGGTGAACATGGCGGCGCTGGCCTCGGCGATCTCCTCGGCGTCGCCGGCGGCGTAGACCGGAAGGCCGAATTCCCTGGCCTTGGCGGTGAATTCGTTCACCGGGTCCAGGCCCACCGCCACCAGCACGGTGTCGCACTTGAAGGTGCGCTCGGTGCCGGAGATGGGCTTCCACTTGGGATCCAGCTGGGCGATGGTGACCGACTCCACCTCCTCCTTGCCGTTGGCGCAAAGCACCGTGTGGGAGGTGTAGATGGGCACCCCCATGCGCGCCAGCTTGTCCTTGTGCACCTTGTAGCCGCCGCACTCGGGCAGCGCCTCGCACAGGCCCACCACCTCGATCCCCGCCTGCAGGGCGTGGTAGGCGGCGATCAGCCCGACGTTGCCCCCGCCGATCACGAACAGCCGCTCGGTGGGGCGCACCATGTCCCGGTTCACCAGGGTCTGGAAGGCGCCGGCGCCGTACACTCCCGGCATGCTGTTGCCCTTGAACACCAGGGACTTCTCTCGGGCGCCGGTGGCCACCAGCAGCACCTGGGGCTGCACCAGGAAGTAGTGGCCGTCGCGCAGGATCCCCACCTTGCGGTCGGAGAACACCGCCAGGGCGTTGCTGTTGGTCCACACCCGCACGTTCTCGAAGGTGCGCACCTCCTTCTCCAGCTTGGCGCCGATGTCCATGCCCCGGGTGCCGGCGTGGCAGGCCTCGATGGACCCGAAGAACTTGTGGGTCTGCAGGACCAGCTTGCCGCCCAGCCTGGCCTTGTCGTCCACCAGGATCACCCCGACCCCGGCCTTGGCCAGCTCGATGGCCGCGGACAGCCCGGCCGGACCGCCGCCCAGGATCAGGCACTCCACCTCCAGGGTCTCGATGTCCCGGAAGCGCACATCGTTCTCGCTGACGTCGGGCAGGACGGCCTTGCCGTCCATGGGGGCCACCTTCATTCCCTCGGTGACGGGCACCATGCAGGACTTCACCGACAGCCCGTCGGCGATCACCGCGCACTGGGCGCACTGGCCGTTGGCGCAGAAGATCCCCAGCGGCGCGCCGTCCTTGTGGTGGTGGCCGAACACCCGTACGCCGTTGGCGAACAGGGCCGACGCGATGGTCTCGCCCTCCCGCGCCTTCAGGGTCTTGCCCTGCCAGGTGAAGGGGACGGCGGGATCCGGCGGTACGGCCAGGATGGGATGCTCCTTGATCCGGTAATCCGACATTCCAGTTCTCCTATGGCGTCTGCACGTGAGGGGAGAGCCCGCGCCCAGGTTGTGCAAGCTGATATATCAGTTAAGCACCGACGCCCCGTCTCGGCTGCCCGCCAGGGGGCACTTGTGACTTTGGTCTAATCGGACGAGGCATCTGCCCGGTTCAGCCGCGCGCCTCCCGGGCGATGGCCGCCACCTCTTCCGGACTGAGCCGGAGGGTCTGGGCGGCCCAGTTCTCCTCCAGGTGCGCCCGGGAGGACGTTCCCGGGATGGGCAGCATCACCGGGGAGCGCGCCAGGAGCCAGGCCAAGGCCACCTGGGCCGGGGTGGCAACCTGGGCGCGGGCGGCACCGTCCAGGGCCGGGTGGGGCCGGCCGTAGGCGCCCACCCCCAGCGGGAAGAACGGCAGGAAGGGGATGGCCCGTTCCGTGCACAGGTCCAGCACCGCCTCCGGAGCCTCCACCACCGCGTGGGTCATGCGCGCCAGCGGCCCCTCGCCCCCCGCCACGTTGTAGAAGTTCTGCACCGTCGCCACCGGCGTGCGCTCCAGGGCCTGGAGCACCTGGGCGGCGCTCACGTTGCTGAGGCCGATGTGGCGCAGCTTGCCCTCGGCCCGCAGCTGGATCATGGCGTCCAGGCACTCCAGGAACGGCACCTCGGTGGGGATCCAGCGCAGGTGCACCACCTCCAGGGTCTCCAGGCGCAGCTCGCGCAGGTCGTGCTCGCAGCCGGCGCGCAGTTCCTCCGGGCGCAGGTAGGGCGCCCAGCCCTTGTCCGGGGTGCGCCGGCCGCCCAGCTTGGTGGCGATCACCAGGTCCGCCGGGTAGGGATGGAGCGCCTCGGCGATGATCGGGTTGGCCACGTGGGGGCCGTAGTACCAAGACGTGTCGATGAACTGCACCCCCAGTTCCACCGCCCGGCGCACCACCGCCCGGGCCTCCCCGGGATCCGCGGGCGGGCCCCACACGTCCGGGCCGGGCAGGCGCATGGCGCCCAAGCCCAGACGGCGGACCCGGCGGTCGCCGACGGCCAGGGTGGCGGGAGGATGGGCGCAGGGGGCGGCGGGGGACATGGAAAGAATATTACCAGGGCGCTGAGGTAAGGATTTCGTAGGCCTGAGGCACGGCACCAAGGTCATGACAAATCAGCTTCGGCCCAGCGGCTTCCAGCAATCGGGGAGGCGGTTACCCCCGCCGAGGGCTTTGCCCTGCTCCGTGCGGACCCGCTCCTCTTCCGCCATGGCCCTTTTCATCTCCTCGATGATCCGGTCCTCCGCGGTCATGGCTTCCTGCATCTGTGTCCACGTATATTTGTCATGGACGGGCACCTGGATGGATGGCTGGGATGAGGTGACTCCATCCGATTCCCCCGTTTCCCGGAGTTCCGGATGAACGTAGGCTTCCACCTTTTTGCGCAAAGGCTTCCGGAATGGCTCCGGCAAGAACTGCTCCAGGAAGTCCAGCATGCGCGGATTGTCGCAACACGTTTCCATGTACCTGAAGACCACGTCGTAGACCGGGCTCCGAAAGATGCGCACAGGTGCGGGTTCTTCAGGCCGGGGTACCGCCGATTTGTCCCTGGAGTTATCCGGTCCGGTCATCTGTCACCTCCCAGCCGCCTCATCAGATCAGCAATAAGGCGGGCGCTCTCTTCAAGGGCCTTGTCCTTCTGTTCAAGGGCCTTGTCCTTCTGTTCGAGGGCCTTGTCCTTCTGTTCGAGGGCCTGGTCCTTCTCCTCGATGACCGTTGCCTGCTCCGAAACCGTCTGACGCAAATCCGAATTTTCCCGCGCATGATCCTGGAAGGCCTTCAGGATCTCGTCTTCGATGTGCATCTTTTCCAGGATCTCCTGGTCGGCGCCTGCCCGCAGCAGCTGGCGCAGCACCTCCCGGTAGCGCTCCGGGAAGTTCTCCTCCAGGATGTCCAGGAGGTGCGGATCGGAGCGGAACGCCTGACCCTGGTCGAACACTGCCAACAGCCGTTCCAGCTCGGTCCGCCGGCGGTTCTTCAGGCGGTTCACCTGGACCACGATGGAATCGTGGGTGAGCGCCTCCACGAACGGGTCGGTGATCCGTACCTCGTCCCCGGTGGCCACGTCCATGTAGTGCCGGTTTATCTTAAGTACCGGCACGTCAATGCCGTTCAGGCCCTCGCCCAGGAAATAGATGGTCAGGATCGGCAGGGGCTGCTGTTTCCCGGCGCAATCCGGGTACGAGTTCCTTTCGCTGCTGTAGTTCTCGCCCAGGTAGCGCCGGAACCGCTGCACGTCCCAGGCATTGCGGGCCTTCTGGATCTCGATCAGCACCAGCTTGCGGCTGCCGTCCTCCAGCTGCACGGTGGCGGCGAAGTCCATGCGCAGGACCAGGAGCTGGGTGCCGTCCGGCTTTTCCACCGTATGAGGCATCTCGGTGGGACGGAAGGTGAGTTCCAGCACTTCCCGCCCCAGGAGGGCGGATAGCATCAGCTTGGCCACCTTCTCGTCGTCGAGCAGGTACTTGAAGACCGTGTCGTAGATGGGATTGGCGATGCGCACAGACTCAAAGACTCCTGGGCGGAGTGTAGGGATCCCCGGGGCCGATTGCCACCAAAGGGCTCATACCGGGCGGCGATGGAACGCAACCCCTATGTCTGCGCATCCAACCGCCAGATCCCGACGGAGCTTCCATGCGCCTGCTTGCCCCCGCCCTGACCTTCGCCCTGGCCGCCGCGCCGCTGCCGGCCCCCGGCCAGGGCGTCCCCGACTACGCCAACACCCCCCGCTCCCAGGTGCCCGAGGCCAGCAAGGCCCGGTTCCAGGACATCTACGCCAGCCCGGAGATCTGGCGCAAGGAGCTGGAGGCGGTGCGGACGACCCTGCCGCGCCTGGACGTGCTGGCCAAGGGGTGGACCGACACCCCCCAGGCCATGGCCGGCCTGCTGGAGTGGCGGGACCGGATGGCCATGCGCGTCGAGCGCCTGGGGGTCTACGCCAGCCTGCAGAGCGACATGGACCTGGGGGATTCCCAGTTCCAGGCCATGAAGGGGGAGGCCCAGGACTTGCTCACCACCTTCAACGCCCGGCTCGCCTTCGTGGACCCGGACGTGCTGGCCCTGGGCGAGGCCAGGGTGAAGGCCTGCCTGGACGCCGAGCCGCGCCTGGCGCCGTACCGGGTGGAGCTGCTGCGCACCCTGCGCCTGAAGGACCACGTGCTGCCCGCCGGGGAGGAGCGGGTGGCGGCCCTGGCCGACGCCTTCACCGACGCCCCGGCCAAGGCCTCTTCCATCCTCAACGACCTGGACCTGCCCCGGCCCACGGTGACCCTCTCCACCGGGGAGCAGGTGACCCTCAACACCGCCACCTTCGGAAGGGTGCGCCGGTCGCCCTCGGCCGCGGACCGGCGCCTGGCGGCCACCGCCTACTGGGCCAGCCAGGCGGCCTTCGGCAACACCCAGGCGGCGCTTCTGGACGCCAACGTCAAGACCCACGTGTTCGAGGCCAAGGTGCACCGCTACGACAGCTGCCTGGAGGCCGCCCTGTTCCCCAACGCCATCGCCCCGGAGGTGTACGCCAACCTGGTGGACACCCTGCGCGCCAACCTGGCCCCCCTGCACCGCCTGCTCAGGCTGCGCCGGCGGATGCTGGGGCTGAAGGACATGACCTACGCGGACGTGTACGCCTCGGCGGTGCCCTCGGTGGAGCGGACCTTCACCTACGCCGAGGCCGAGGACCTGGTGCGCAGGGCCACCGCGCCCCTGGGGCCGGAGTACGCGGCGGCCCTGGACACCGCCCTGACCCACCGGTGGGTGGACATCTACCCCAACCGCGGCAAGCAGTCCGGGGCCTACTGCACGGACCAGGCCTTCGGTTTCCACCCGTTCGTCAAACTGAACTACGACGGCAGCTACAACGCCGTGGCCACCCTGGCCCACGAGCTGGGGCACGCCATGCACACGGTGTTCTCGGACCGGGCCCAGCCCTATGCCACCTCCGCCTACCCCACCTTCCTGGCGGAGGTGGCCAGCACCTTCAATGAGAACCTGCTGGTGCACCACCTGCTGGGCACCGGCGCCCCGCACGCCTTCAAGCTGTTCGTGCTGGACGGCTACCTGGAGGAGCTGCGCGGCACCCTGTACCGCCAGGGCCTGTTCGCCGAGTTCGAGCGGGCCATGCACGCCCAGGGCGAGCAGGGCCAGAGCCTGGCGCCGGAGTGGCTGGACCGGACCTACCTGGACCTCACCCGGCTCTACTACGGCCACGGGCAGGGGGTCATCCGGGTGGAGGACTGGATCAAGTCCGAATGGAGCGCCATCCCCCACTTCTACATGGATTTCTACGTGTTCCAGTACGCCACCAGCATGGCCGCGTCCATGGCCCTGGCCAAGGCCGTGCTGGAGCAGGGCGAGCCGGCCCGGGAGCGCTACCTGGACCTGCTCCGCAGCGGCGGCAGCAAATTCCCGTTGGACGCCCTGCGGGACGCGGGGGTGGACTTCACCACGCCCAAGCCGGTGGAGGAGGCGCTGAAGGAGTTCGACCGGCTGGTGGGGGAGATGGAGAAGCTGTACGACCGGATCGGGCACCCCGCCTAGCGCCGGTCGTACACCTGCGGATTGAGGCAGTCGGGGGCCCGCTCCCCCGCCATCATGGCGACTAGGTTGCGGGCCGCCGTGAGGGCCATACCGTCGCGGGAGGACTTGGTCGCGCTGGCGGTATGGGGAGCCAGCACTGCGTTGGTGAGCTCGGCAAGGCCCGGGGCCATCCGGGGCTCGTCCTCGTAGACGTCCAGCCCGGCGCCGGCGATCACGCCCTCCCTCAGCGCATCCACCAGGGCTTTTTCATCGACCACGGGACCGCGGGAGGTGTTGATGAGGTAGGCGTTGCGTTTCATCAGCCGCAGCGCCCGGGCGTCGACCAGGTGACGGGTGGCGGGCATGAGGGGCACGTGGACGCTCACGAAGTCGGATTCCCGAAGCAGGGTCTCCAGGTCCACCCGGCGCGCCCCCAGCTCCTTCTCCAAGGTTTCGTTGGGGCGCTCGTCGGCGTACAGCACCGGCATCCCGAAGCCCCGGGACTTCAGGGCGAAAGCCTGGCCGATGCGCCCGGCGCCCACCACCCCGAGGGTCCTGCCGGTCACATCGCCGCCGATGAACTGGAGCGGGCCCCACCCGGGCCACCGCCCGGAGCGCATGACTGCGTCGGATTCCACGATCCGGCGGGCCACCGCGAACAGCAAAGTCCAGGCCATCTCAGCGGTGGCGTCGGTGAGCACGCCCGGAGTGTTGGAGAGGGGCAAGCCCCGGCGGGTGGCTTCGGGAATATCGAGGTTGTCGAAGCCCACGGCGAAGTTGGCGAATCCCTTGACTGACCTGGCGGCTTCCATGACTTCGCCGTCGATCCGGTCGGTGAGCAGGCACAGCACGCCATCCACCTGGCTCACGCCCTGGAGGAGTTCCTGCCGCGTGACCGGGCGGTCCTCCTCGTTGAGGATCACCTCGCAGTGCCGGCGGAGCAGGTCCAGGCCCGCATCCGGAATCCGCCGGGTGACGAAGGCCCGGCTCATGGCCGCCCTCCGCCGCTGCTGGGTCCCGGGAAACCGATGAGCATGGCCGACTTGAGCATCGGAGCACATCCTTTCAGCCGATGGGTCCAGGTTAGCGCGATTATAGTTGATGAGTGACAAGTCACTTGTCCCCGGCCCCGACCATGTCCGTTTCCCCGAACCCCTCCCAGCAGCGCCAGGAGCATGACGCCCTGGGCGCGATGAATGTGCCCGCCCAGGCCCGGCACGGCATCCACACCGCCCGGGCGCTGGAGAACTTCCCCCTGCTGGGCCGGCCGGTGCACCCGGCCCTTTCCCGGGCCTTCGGGGCGGTGAAGCTGGCGGCCCTGCGCACCAACCGGGCCCTGGGGTTCTTCCCGGACGCCGCCCGGGCCGACGCCATGGAGCGGGCCTGCCGGGAACTGCTGGACGGCATCCTGGTCCCGGAGGTGGTGGTGGACGCGCTCCAGGGGGGCGCCGGCACCTCCACCAACATGAACGTCAACGAGGTGCTGGCCAACCGCGCCCTGCAGTTGCTGGGGCTGCCCTTGGGAAGCTATGACGCCATCTCCCCCCTGGACCACCTGAACCTGCACCAGAGCACCAACGACACCTTCCCCACCGCCCTGCGCATCGCCGCCATCCACGGGCTGCGGGAGCTGGAGCGCCGGGTGCTGGCCCTGCAGGAGGCGTTCCAGGACCAGGAGAAGGCGCTCGCCCATGTGGTCAAGGTGGCCCGCACCGAGGGCCAGGACGCGGTGCTCACCACCCTGGGCCGGTCCATGGGCGCCTTCGCCGAGGCCCTGAACCGGGACCGCTGGCGCCTGGCCAAGAGCGAGGAGCGGCTGCGGGTGGTGAACCTGGGCGGCACCGCCATCGGCACCGGGCTGGCGGCGCCCACCGAGTACATCTTCCGGGTGGTGGAGGAACTGCGCGAGATCACCGGGCTGGGCCTGGCCCGGGCCGAGAACCTGGTGGAGGCCACCCAGAACCTGGACGCCCTGGTGGAGGTCTCGGGCCTGCTCAAGGCCCTGGCTTCCTCCCTCATCAAGATCTGCTCCGACCTGCGCCTGCTGGGGAGCGGCCCCGACGCCGGGCTGGGCGAGCTGAAGCTGCCGCCGCGCCAGGCCGGGAGCTCCATCATGCCGGGCAAGGTGAACCCGGTGATCCCCGAGGCGGTGACCCAGGCCGCCCTGATGGCCATCGCCCACGACCAGGCCCTGACCCTGGCCGCGGCCATGGGCTCCCTGGAGCTGAACGCGTTCATGCCCCTGGTGGCGCACAGCCTGCTGGAGAGCCTGGACCTGCTGGCCCGGGGCTGCCACATCCTGCGCGTGCACTGCGTGGCCGGGCTCAGCGCCGACGAGGCCCGCTGCCGGGCCCAGGTGGAGAACGGCACCGCCGCCGCCACCGCCCTGCTGCCCCTGATCGGCTACGAGCGGGCCGGGCAGCTGGCCGCGGAGGCCCGGCGCACCGGCAAGGGGCTCAAGGACGTGGCGGTGGCCTCCGGCCTGGTCACCGCCGAGCAGTTCGACCAGCTCACCAGCCCCGAGGCGGTGAACCGGCTGGGATGGAGGCAGATGCCGCAATGAGTGCCATGCAATCCGCGCCCAAATCCCTACGCCTGCACATCGGCCTGTTCGGCCGGCGCAACGTGGGCAAGTCCTCCCTGCTCAACGCCGTCACCCGCCAGCAGGTGAGCATCGTCTCGGCCTACGCCGGCACCACCACCGACCCGGTGGAGAAGCCCATGGAGCTGCTGCCCCTGGGCCCGGTGCTGTTCGTGGACACCGCCGGGGTGGACGACGAAGGGGCGCTGGGCGAACTGCGCATGGCCCGCACCCGGGCGGTGCTGGACCGGGTGGACCTGGGCCTGATCGTCACCGAGCGGGGGGCCTGGGGCGAGTTCGAGGCGGGCCTGCTGGAGCAGTTGCGGGAGCGCAAGGTGCCGGTGCTGGCGGTGAACAACAAGAGCGACCTGGGCGCGGCTCCCGTGCAGCTGCCGGACGGGATCCGCCAGGTGGCGGTGAGCGCCCTCACCGGGGCCGGCATCCTGGACCTGCGCGAGGCGCTGCTGGACCTGGCCCCGGCGGACTTCTTCGACAACCGGCGGCTGGTGGCGGACCTGGTGCCCCCGGGGGAGATGGCGCTGCTGGTGGTGCCCATCGACAAGGAGGCCCCCAAGGGCCGGCTGATCCTGCCCCAGGTGATGGCCATCCGCGACCTGCTGGACGGCGAGTCCCTGGCCCTGGTGGTGCAGGAGCGCGAGCTGGCCAACGCCCTGGGCCGGCTGAAGACCCCGCCGGCGCTGGTGGTGACCGATTCCCAGGCCTTCCTCAAGGTGGCGGCGGACGTGCCCCGGTCGGTGCCCATGACCTCCTTCTCCATCCTCATGAGCCGCTTCCAGGGCGATCTCACCGAGCAGGTGCGGGGCGCCCTGGGCATCGAGCGGCTCAAGGGCGGCGACACGGTGCTCATGGCCGAGACCTGCACCCACCACCCGGTGGGCGAGGACATCGGCCGGGTCAAGATCCCGCGCTGGCTCACCCAGTACGTGGGCGCCAGGCTGGAGTTCCGGCACGTCCAGGGCCGGGACTTCCCCTCGGACCTGAGCCCGTACCGCCTGGTGGTGCACTGCGGCAACTGCACCGGCAACCGCCGGGAGATGATGTCCCGCATCCACCGCTGCCGGGAGGCCGGCCTCCCCATCACCAACTACGGGCTCACCATCGCCTACTCCCTGGGCATCTTCGAGCGGGCCCTGGCGCCCTTCCCCGCCGCCCTGGAGGCCTTCCGCCAGGCCAAAGCAGGAGCCACCCCATGAACCGCGACGACATCCTCGCCTGGCTGCTGGAGAACGACCCGGACCGCCTGGAGGAACTCTGGAAGGAGGCCGACGCGGTGCGGGAGGCCCACGTGGGCATGGCCGTGCACCTGCGCGGGCTGGTGGAGGTGGGCAACCACTGCGTGCGCCGGTGCGCCTACTGCGGCATCGCCGCCTGCGCCCCGCAGATCCCCCGCTACCGCATGGACCAGTACGACATCCTGGACTGCGTCCACCGGGCCTGGGAGTACGGGTTCGGCACGGTGGTGATGCAGTCCGGAGAGGACCCGGGCCTTACCCTGGAGTTCGTGGCGGAAGTCATCCGGTCCATCAAGGCCCGCTTCGGCCTGGCCATCACCCTGTCCCTGGGCGAGCGCAGCGAGGCGGAACTGAGGGCCTGGAAGCAGGCCGGCGCCGACCGCTACCTGCTGCGCTTCGAGACCACCGATCCGGAGCTGTACCGCACCATCCACCCGGCCCTGCCCGGCACCGTCTCGGACCGCCTGCAGCAGCTGCTGCTCATGCGGGACCTGGGCTTCGAGATCGGCACCGGGGTCATGGTGGGCATCCCCGGTCAGACCTGGGAGACCCTGGCCGAGGACATCTGGACCTTCCGGGACTTCGACATGGACATGATCGGCATCGGGCCGTACATCCCGAGCCCCGGCACCCCCCTGGACGGCGAACTGGGGGAGGGCCTCCGGCTCCGGGCCGGCGACCGCCAGGTGCCCAACGACGAGACCACGGCGCTGAAAGTCCTGGCCCTCACCCGCCTGCTCTGCCCCGACACCAACATCCCCTCCACCACCGCCCTGGCCACCCTCGACCCCGCCGCGGGCCGGGCCAACGGCCTCAAGCGGGGCGCCAACGTGGTCATGCCCAACCTCACCCCGCCCTGGTACCGGGAGCTGTACCGGATCTACCCGGGCAAGGCGGGCCTGCACGAGACCGCCGACATCACCCGGGAGAAGATCGAGGCCCAGATCCACGCCCTGGGCCGCAGCATCGGCCGCGGGCCGGGCGGGCGCGGGCGGGCCAACGTGGTGAGCGAGGGCTGAGCGCCGGCGGCTGGGCCGGGCGGTTCCCGCTTCGCCCCCGGAAACGCCATCGAAGGCCAGGCCAACGAGTTGGCCTCACGCGCATGAATCACTCACCATCCGGAATCCCCGCCGGCCGCGGGACGGCGGAACCTTTCCCAGGCGGTTTCCATTCTCGGTTCATCCGGTCCAGGACGCTGGAGCGCCCACCGGCTGAACCAATGAGGTGATTATGCTCAAGCGCCTGTTCCGGCCCCTGGGCCTGGGGACTGCCGCGGCCCTGGTGGCGGTGGTCTCCGCCCAGGCGGCCAGCGAGTTCGAGCCGGGGCTGTCCTACTGGGCGGCCCGGGGCAAGCTGTTCCGGCCCAGCGGCATCGCCGCCCTGGGCGAAGGACGGTTGGTAGTGCAGGACCTGGTGGAGGGCGCCTGGATGCTGCTCGACCTCCAGGTGGACGGCCCGGGAGGCTCCGGCTCCCCGGGGTGGCAGCTCGGAATCTGCCCCCAGTTCCCCACGGACGTGGCCGGCCTGTTCAGCGGCCACCAGGGCCGTTTCCTGGTGCTGCACCGGGGCGGGGACCTGTCCCGGTGCGAGGTGCTGGCGGGGGACCAGGGGCAGAGCTTCCTGACCCAGCGCAAGGTGCTGGATGCCGACCTGCGCGCCAAGGCCGGCGTGGGCTCGGCCGCGCCCGTGAGCTGCGCGGAGCGGCCCGACGGATCGCTGGTCCTGGGCTACGCGACGGGGGTCCTGCTGGTGGAGCCGGCCCCCGGGGCGGACCGGGAGGGGAAAGCGCCCCAGTCCGCCGTCGAGGCCTCGTGCCGGTGGCTGGCGGGCCGGGCGCCGGAGCCCGCCGACTTGGCCGGTGCCGGGACCCGGGGCCCGGTCGTCGCCGTGGACCCCCAGGGTCGGATCCTGGTCCTCGGCCGGCAGACCCGGAGCCTGATCCGGATCGATCTCGGCACCTTGAAGGAGGAGACCCTGGTCGGGCCGGACCGGTGGCCGTGCGAAGGCTTCATCCCGGACGACGCTCTGCCCTGGGGCGACACCCTGTTCGTGGCGGGATTCCCCAAGGGGCGGGCGCTCCGGACCCTGGTGGCGGTGGAGCCCGCCCAGGACCCGCCGGGCGCCTTCCGGGCGCGGTTCGTGGGCATCGGCATGGAGACCGAGGGGCCGTTCGCCGTGACCCCGGCCGGGCACTTGGCCGTGGTGGAGCCCACCGAGAAGGGGATCCGGATGATCCGCAACGCCAAGGCGCCCGGGGAGATCGCCCTGGGGGCCAAGCCGGACGGGCCTGATCCGGACCCGGCCCTGGAGGGCATGCTCGCCTTCCTCAAGGCCGCCGCCGACCGCCTGCCGGAGAAGCCCCCGGCGCGGGCGAAGACCGAGCGCAAGAAGCCCCGGCCCGAGCCCCCGCCCAAGCCGACCGCCGAGGACGAGGCCCGGGCGGCCCAGGCCTACGCCGCCCTGATGGCGGAGGAGTCGGCCGAGGCGCGCAAGCAGGCCAAGCGGGACAAGCGCAAGGCGAAGAAGCAGAAGGACCGGGCCCCGGCCCCCGGAACCGTGACCCCGGCCGTGGCGCCGGCCCAGGCGGCGACGCCGAAGACATCGGCGCCGACCGTGCCGGCGGCGGCGGTGTCGGTGGTGGCCCGACCGGCGTCGACCCTGTCGGCCCCCCCGGTCCAGGTCCGGGCCGGGAAGGCCGATGCCCCGCCCTCCGCCCCGGATCCTGACGGCCCGTTCGTCACCGTCACGCGGCGGCGCCCCGGAGCGGCGGGAGGCCCCGACCGTCCCCTGCGCCGATGGGCGCCGGCGGGAGGTGGCCCGGCAGACCGCGGCGTTCGCGGCCGGAACCCGATTCACCGCCGCCTTCGGGACCTGGGTGGCCGGCCAGAGGCGGCCCTCGGCCCAGGACGCGACCGTGGCCAGGCTGCTGGAGGACAGAAATCAGTACGTCTTGCGTATCCCCGCAGGGGACACCAAGAAGGCGGCCCGCACCCTGCGGCCGCCGGCAACCGCCCCCGGGGGGCTGGCCCAGTTCGCCCTGGACCCCGCGACCCTGGAACGGGCGGTGGCGTGGATGCTGCGGGAGGCCGCCCGGGCCAACCCGGATCCGGAGCACAAGGCCTGGTGCCGGGCCGGGTGCCAGGGGCACCCCCGGTTCAGCTTCGGAATGTATGCAAACTCCCGGGCCATGGGCCTGGTCACCCTGGAGATCCGCGACCTCAGGGCCAGCGCCCGGCGCATCGACGGCACCGAAGGCGGCGCCGTGGCCCGGGCGCTGGCGGCCTCGGAGGGCATCACCGGCTACCGCACCGCCAAGGACGGCACGGTCCGGTTCGCCTACGGCCTGACCGTGGTCCTGGGCGTGGGCTGGCAGTCCCTGGCGTCCATCCAGCCCGGGGGCGCCGCCAGTCTGCAGCACGAACGCGGCGAGGACGCCGGATCCCCCGCCCCGGCCCCCCGGGCCCAGGACGCGCCCCACCAGGCCACCTCCACCGGGCCCCAGACGGACCCGGCCCCGGAGCGGCCCAGGACTCCCTCCAGGCTCAACCGGAACGCACCGGAGTTCGTCATGCCGGACGGTTGAGCCGGTGCCTGCGCGGTGAGTGTTAAAATGCCGCCTTGTCCGAGGCCCGGCCATGCGATTTCACCAAGCCCGCCCTTTCGTCGCCATTCCGTTCGCCGTCCTGCTCCTGGCCCTGGCCGCCTGCGGCACCCGCGGCCAGGACCGTGCCCAGGCGCCCGCCGCCCAGCCGGGAGGCATGAGTCAACCTCCGGCTTCCCAGCCAGGGGCGAGCACCCAGCCCCCGGCTCCCCAGCCGGGGGGCGTGAACCAGGCCCCATCCCAGGGCGCCAGGCTCCCCGCCCCCGCCGAGCCCGAGCGGGTGGTCCCGGCCCGGACTCCCCTCAAGGTCGCCCTGGCCCGGGGCCTAGCCACGGACAAGGATCACGCCGGGGACGCCTGGGAAGGGACCCTGGCCGAGCCGGTCCAGGTGGAGGGGCGGGTGGTCTGGCCCAAGGGCGCCCCGGTGCGGGGAGTGGTGACCCGCAGTGAGCCCGCCGGCCGGCTCAAGGGCCAGAAGGGCGGGCTGGAGCTCCGGGCCACCCGGGTGGACGGGCTTGAGGTGGAGACCGGGACCTTCCTGGCGGCCGGCGCCACACGGGGCAAGCGCAACACCGAGTTCATCGGCGGCGGCGCGGCCCTGGGCGCCCTGATGGGGGCCCTCACCGGCCACCGCGGGGCCGGCCGCGCCCTGGGGGGCGCGGCGGTGGGGGCGGCCGCCGGCACCGGGCTGGCGGCGGCCACCGCCGACACGGTGGTCCGCATCCCGGCGGGCAAGGTGGTGACCTTCACCCTGGCCGCGCCGCGGAAGGTTGGGAGCTGATACCGTTAGATTTGAGCTGGTTTGGGCGCCCGTTCCAGGCACAAGCAACCCTAGCGGGGGAGCCCCCCCGCAAGGGTTGCTAGTCCTCGGCCACGTAGACCTGCTGGACCGCGGACCGGTCCAGGATCACCAGGGGCTTGAGGTTCATGGCCGCCAGCACCGCCTCCAGCCGGCGCACCCGGTACCGGGCGGCGCGCAGGGTGCGGAAGGGGCCGGCCCGCAGGCGCAGCCGCTTCCGGGCCGAGCCGTGGCGGGCCTGCTCTGACAGGGTGAGGGTGAGCCCCTGGCAGCGGCCCAGCCGGCGCCGCAGGCGCTCGGCGTACCGGGGGTCGGTCATGGTGGCGAACTGGATCCAGGCGCGGCCGGCCCGGGCATGGCCGGCCGCCGGGACCGGGGCGGCCGTCCCCGGCTGGTTCGCGGCCCCCAGCAGGAGCTGGGGCGGGGCCGGCTGGGCGATGACCGGCTCCGGCAGGGGCTCCACCACCAGGGGGGTGCTCTGGCCGCCCTTGATGTTGACCGCGTTCAGCCAGAACACGATGCGGTCCTGGACCGGCCACTTCATCTCCCCGGTGGCGGGCAGCTCCACGCCCAGGGGCTCCAGGCGCACCCGCTCGACCCCGGTGGCGGACCAGCGGATGGTGACCGTGCCGCCCTTCTGGGCGGCGTTGACGGCCTGGAAGAACTTGATGTGCGCGGGTTCCTGGGGCGCCTGGGCGCACAGGACGGTGGACAAGGTGAAGAGCAGGAGAGAACGTCCCATAAAGTCCCTATTCCAAGGCATGAGAACGAGATGATGCAACCAAATGCCCGGACTTGCAACGCCCAGCCCCCGATTTTCACCTCGCCGGCGCCGCCGGCCCATCTTGGGTTTTCCCAGCGGCCCTCCCGGCCGGTCACAATCCGGCCAGGGCCTGGGCGAAATCGTCAATGATGTCCTGGGGATCCTCGACCCCCACCGAGACCCGGACCCGTAGGACACCTGTTCATGGCTTGATGTCATTCACCTTCAGTTCGTAGTTCCGCACCAGCGGCTCCATGTTCACCAGGAACTCCTTGTCCCGGGGCAGGTCGTGGGTGCGGCGGATGTCCGCGCCGGCGTAGGCCTTGATGGCATCCAGGCTCTCCCAGTAGGACACCACCTGGAACTCGGTCAGGTCGTCCCCGTCCGGCCCTCCGTCCACGCGCATCATCTGGTAGCCCAGATTGCCTTTGATGGTGGGGAACTTGACCAGGGCGGCGGACAGGTAGCGTTCGTATTCGTCGGCCTTGGCCCGGGGGGTGCGCCCGTGCCACACCCGGGCGATCACCGTCTGGCCGGGCCGGGCCGCCAGGGCCAGCAGGCCACCATCCTGGGCCGGGGCGGGAAGGGAGATGCACAGAAGGGCGGCGGCCAGCAAGGCTCCGCCCAGGGGCTTGGAGAGCAAGCTCATGACTAACCTCCTCGGACTGCGGACCAACGGTGGGTCCGCCCGCCCGCGCCGACAACCGCCTGGACGGACAAGTTCCACGCACAAACGGCTGGCGCCTAGGTTGATGGTGTCCACGCGGCCAACTGGTCCGCGGCCTCCGGAGACCGGCGGCGGACCTCCCGGTCCAGCGTCCCCAGGGCGACTCGGGCCCGCACCCAGTGGCCCCGGTGGTCCTCGCGGAGGTACGCGCAGACCAGCCGCTCCAGGGCCTTGACCCCGCCCAGGACCGGCAGCCCTCCGCAGGCCAGGGTGCCCAGGCGCAGACCGGCCACGGCGTCGGCGGAAGGCGGGCAGGCCTTGGCCCAAGTGTCCAGGGAGGCCCGGACCGGGCCAGCCTGGTCCAGCCTCTGCTCCAGGGCGGCGGCCACCGCGGTCCGGACCCGTCCGGCCAGGTGGTCGTCCCCCTTCTCCGGGCCCACGAACCACGCCTCCGGCCCCGGGGCATAAGCCAGCACCCCGCCGGGTCCCGCCGCCACCCCCAGCAGGGCCGGGAACCGGATTCCGCCGCCGGGCGCCGGCAAGGCCCAGGCCTCGGTCCCGGGCCCGGACCCCGCGGGGCCCGCGCCGGCCAGGGGAACCAGCCCCCCGTCCGGGGCGATCCGGCACACCCGGTTGTCCGCGGCCACGCAGACCACCTGGTTGTCGGCGGTGACCGTGACGCCGTGGACCACGGTGGGGTCCTCGTCCAGCCGGCGCAGGCTGCCCTCACGGTCCAGCCGCCGGAGGGTGCCGTCCGGGTGGAGCTCGAACACCGCGGGCCGCCCGTCCACGAACACGATCCGCCCGTCCGGCGCCGCCGCCACCCCTTCCGGGCTCCAGAGCGCGGTGGCGGTGGCCGGGTGGATCCGGCGCAGGTCGTTGCGCACCTCCCGGCTGACGTTGCCGAGCAGGTGGAGGGTGCCGGCCAGGGTCTCCAGGCGGCCGTCGGGGGTGATCCGGCGCACCAGGTGGTTGCCGCGGTCGGCGAACACGATGTCGCCCCCGGCGGTGGCGGCGATCCCGCAGGGGAAGTTCAGCTCCAGCCCGGTCCACCGCCCGGGATCCAGGGGGGAAGGCCGTCTGCCGGCGAGGGTCTCCACCGGGGGGTGCCTGGGGATGAGCAGGATCCGGTGGTTGTCCGAATCGGCCAGGACCACGTCGCCGTTGGCCCGGACGGCGATGCCGCCCCGTCCGCAGGCCAGCGGCAGCCACTCGTGGGGCCCCAGCGCCAGCAGCTCCTCCCGGCCGTCCAGACCGATGCGCACCACCTTGTACTCCTGGCCGTGACGGACGATGGCCGCCACCGCCGGGACCGGGCCGGACAGGTCCCAGGCCATGGCCGTGAAGACCGCCGCCGGCCGGGTTCCGGTCCCGGTGCGGGTGAAGGGCGTCTCCCACAGGTGGGATGCGCATCCCGCGGGCCCGGCCTGGGCCGGCGCCGGCGGCGCCTGCTCCGGCGCGGCGCCGGCCCGCACCCGCACCTCGATCCAGGCGAAGGCCGAGGGATCCTTGACGGACGTGGCCCGCACCTGCAGGTCCCGGGGGGCGCCCCGGCCGTCCACGGCCAGCAGGACGCACCCGTCCGGCCCCGGTTCCAGCCGCACCCCGTCCCGGGGGCCCACCAGCCGGCGGTCCTCGGCGACCGCCCAGTGGCACCGGGGCCGGTCTCCGGCGCCGGTCACCACGGGCTTCAGCAGGTACGGCTCCCCGGCCGGCAACGGGCCGGCGGGCAGTTCCAGGGCCACCGTGACCTGGGCCCGGGCGCCGGACGCGACGAGCAGCGCCCAGGCCAGGGCGCAGGCAGTGCGGGTGCGGGCAGGGACCATGGCGCCTCCTGGGATGGCCGGTCGCAGGCACACCGCGCCGCCCGGCCCAGGGATGGACCCGGGAGGAACGAAGTTCCCCGGCTTACGGCAGCAGGTCGAAGTCCGTATCCCGGTAGGACTCCAGGATCCGGAGCGCCTTCTCCCCGTACTCCCGCACGAACGCCGCCTCGACCCGCGCGCAGATCACCTTCCCCTTCTCCTGGTGGATGCTCCTCACCAGGCTGGAGAAGGTCCTGAACACATGCCCGCAATGGTAGTCGAAGGACATCTGGACCCGGGCCGGGTCCACCTTGTAGGCTTTTTCGGCCAGGTGGGCGTCCTTCAGCACGAAATCGCACTTTTCCTGCCGGTGCAGGGTGCTGCGCACCTCGAAGGCCAGGTCGGGGTTGAAGCCCCGGGCGATGGCCAGGTCGATGTGCGCGCAGTACACGCAGGCCCCCTCGAGGAGGTCCATGGCCTGGTACTGCTCGTGCCAGGGACAGGCGCGGACCAGGTAGCGGTAGTCCGGGGACAGGGAAACGACCTCCATGTGCTTCCCCGAGGCGAAGTACTCCTCGGTGTAGGACCATTCGCCGTAGGCCTTGTAGGTGGCGAAGTCCAGGGGCCGCCCATCCCGGATGGCCCGCTGGGCCATGCGGCTGCCCCGCTGCTCCCCGTACCGACGGGTGGCCAGCACGAAGGTGGCCTCTCCGGTGCCGGGACAGGCCTTCAGCAACTCCCGGTAGAAGCAGGCGGAGATGAAAGCGTGATGTCGTTCGGTCAGGGCCATGGTGCGCCTCCTGGGCAGAAGGGGTGTCCGGGCGCCCTGCGGGCCCCCGGACACCGTGCGGACCGGCCGCTTATTGGACGGCCACGAACTTGCCGTTCTTGACCTGCAGGGTGATGTAGTGCGAGTTGAACGAGTTGTGGTTGGAAGGACTGAAGGTCACCGGGCGGTTGAAAGCCACGAAGTCCTTCATGGTCTCCAGGGCGTTGCGCACCTTCTCCCGGTCGGTGCCGCCCCTGCGGATGGCCTCGAACATGACCTTGGCGCCCTCATAGGATTCCGAGGCGTTGTCGGTGGGAGCCTTGCCGAACCGCTGGGTGAAGTTCTTGATGAAGACCTTGTCCCTGGGGTCGGGGGATTCGGGGAAGAACAGGGTGTCCAGGTACATCCCTTCGGTGGCCTGGCCCCCCAGCTGGATCAGGGCGTCGGAGTAGTCCACGCCGCTGCCGCAGATGGTCTCGCTCACGCCCATCTCCCGGGCCTGCCGGGTGAGCAGGGCGCAGTCGTTGTAGTAGGCGCCGAAGTAGTAGATGTCCGGCTTCTCGGCCTGCATGGCGGTGAGCGGCGCCTGGAAGTCGATGTCGTGCCCGGGGGTGTAGCTCTTGTCGTAGACGATGTTGGCGTGCAGGAGGTTGAGGTTCTCCACCACGAACTTGTGGTTGGACTTGCCCCAGTCGTCGGTGCTGTAGAGGATGGCGATCCGTTTCTTCTTCAGCTTGTTCACGAACAGGTCGGCCAGGACCTTGCCCTCGATCTCCTGGCTGTCGGCGGTGCGGAAGATGAAGGAGTGGTCCGGCAGCTTGATCAGCGCCGGGTTGGACGGAGTGGGCGCCAGGACCGGGATCCGGGCCTTCTGGTAGATGGGGATGCCCGCCGCAGTGGTGCCCGAACCCCAGTGCCCGATCACGGCGGTGACCGAGGCGTCCACGAACTTCTGGGCGATGATGGCGGCCTGGTTGGGATTGCCCAGGTCGTCCTGGATGTTGAGGTTGATGGTGGTGCCTTTCATGGCGCCGGAGGCGTTGAATTCGTCGGCCGCCATCTTGATGGCGTTGATCATCTCCTGGCCGACTTCCGCCTGGTCGCCGGTGAGCGGTCCCACGACGCCCACGTTGATGGTGCCCGCGGCCCGGCCGCCGGTGGCGAGGCCGAAGGCCACGATCAGGGTTGCAATGGTTGCCATGCGTTTCATGTCTGGTCCCTCCTTTGGGTTGGTTGGTTCGCTGGTTCCGAATCGGGTCCTGCGCCTGCCTATGGCCCCACCACCTCCTTTCCCGCCTCCCGGGCGCCTCCCCCGGGGGCGGCCTGGCTTTTCCCGGGCGAGCCCAGGTAGGCCCGCAGGAGCCTTTCCTGGGACCTGATCTCCGCCGAGCCGCCCTCCAGCACCACCTTGCCGGTGCGCAGGATGCAGGCCCGGTCCGCCACTTCCAGGGCCAGGGTGGAGTTCTGCTCCACCAGGAGCATGCTCACGCCCTCCTCCCGGACCTTGCGGATGGCCTCGAACACGGTGGTGATGGCGATGGGCGACAGCCCGAGGGAGGGCTCGTCCAGCAGCAGCAGCCGGGGGCCGGACATGAGCGCGCGGCCGATGGCCAGCATCTGCTGCTCTCCCCCCGACAGGCTGCCGCCGGCCTGGTTCCGGCGCTCGGCCAGGATGGGGAAGCGTTCGAATACCCCCTGCAGCCGCGTTTCCACTTCGTGGCCGCGCCGGCTGTAGGCGCCCATGAGCAGGTTCTCCCGGACCGTGAACGTGCTGAAGATCCGCCGGCCCTCGGGGACGTGGGCGATGCCGTCCCGGGCCCGCTGGTGCCCCGGCACCTTGGCCAGGTTCCGGCCCAGGTAGCGCACGCTGCCGGAGGCCAGAGGGATCAGCCCGGAGACGGCCTTGAGCAGGGTGCTCTTGCCGGCGCCGTTGGCGCCCAGCAGGGCCACCACCTCGTTCTCGCCCACCGCGAGCGAGACGCCCGACACCGCCGCCGCCGCGCCGTAGCGGATGAACGCGTCCTGCACCTGGAGGACCGGCTCAGCCATGCTTGCCTCCCAGATAGGCTTCGATCACCTTGGGGTGCTCGATGACTTCGGCCGGGGTGCCGTTGGCGATGACGACCCCGTGGTCGAACACCACGATGCGGTCGCTCAGGTTCAGCACGAAGTCCACGTTGTGCTCCACCACCAGGATGGTCACCTCGAACTCCCGCCGGATCCGCCGGATCAGGGCCTGGAGCGAGTCCATCTCCTCGTCGTTCATGCCCGCGCCAGGCTCGTCCAGCAGCAGGAGCCGGCGGCTCCCGGCCAGGCCCCGGGCGATCTCCACCAGCCGCTGCTGGCCGTAGGGCAGGTCAACGGCCAGGTCCCCGGCCCGGTCGGACAGCCCCACCAGGTCCACCAGGTAATGGGACCGGTCCAGGGCCTCCCGCTCCAGGCGCACGAACTTGGGGCTGCGCAGCAGCACGTCCACCGCCCCCACCTGGTCGCGCACCGCCATGCGCACGTTGTCCAGCACGGACAGGCCCTTGAACACCCGGATCTTCTGGAAGGTGCGGCCGACCCCCATCCGGGCGATGACGTGCACCGGCAGCCGGGTGATGTCCCGCCCCGCCAGCACCACCTGGCCCCCCGTGGGCTGCAGGAACCCGTTGACGATGTTCAGGAGGGTCGACTTGCCGGCGCCGTTGGGTCCGATCAGGGCGACCACCTCCCCGCCCTCCACCTGGAACGAGACCTCCTGCAAGGCCTTGAGCCCGCCGAAGGACTTGCTCACCTCCCGGACTTCGAGCAGGGCTTCGCTCATGCCGCCTCCCCTTCCCGCCGGCCCAGGGCCGGCTTGGACTTCGCCTTGCGCCGGAAGCGGATCCCGGCCAGGCCCGCGGGCCACACGGGAGCCACCACGGCCAGCGCCAGACCGTACAGGAAATACCGGTAGAGGGCGGCGCCCCGCAGCGCCTCCGGCAGCGCCAGCAGCAGGACCACCCCGATGATCGGGCCGGCCACGGTGCCCAGGCCCCCGATCACCAGCATGGCCAACAGGATGAAGGACTCGTCGGTGGTGAAGGTCTGGTACGACACGAACTGGTTGTTGTGGGCGTAGAACACCCCCGCCAGCCCGGCCAGGGCCCCGGCCAGGGTGAACGCCATCAGCTTGGTCCGGAGGGTGTCGATGCCGATGGCCTCGGCGGCCCGCTCGTCCTCGCGCAGCGCCACCATGGCGCGTCCGAAGGGCGAATTGACCACCAGGGCCACGATCGCCGTCACCAGGACGAGCCCGCCCAGGTTCAGGTAGTACAGCGAAGCGGTGGAGCTGAAGGTGAAGCCGAACAGCTCCGGGAAGCTGACCCCGGGCAGCCCGTTGGGGCCGCCGGTGAACTCCGAATTGAACATCACCAGGTTGATCACCTCGTTGATGCCCAGGGTGGCCATGATCAGGTACCTGCCCCGGAGCCTCACGGTGGCGAAGCCCACCACCAGGCTGAGCAGGGCGGTGAGCAGGGCGGCCGCCACCATCCCGGTGAGGAAGCCGGTGTGCAGGTGCACGCTCATGAGCCCGGCGGTGTAGGCGCCGATCCCGAAGAACCCCGCGTGGGCCACCGAGATCACGCCGCAGTAGCCGGCCAGCAGGTTGAAGCTGGAGACCACCGACCCGTAGATGAAGATCAGCGCCCCCAGGCGGAAGACGTAACTGGGCATCGGCAGCACCGGGAGCGCCGCGGCCAGGGCCAGCAGCAGCAGCCAGGCGCGGCCTTGCCGGGAGGAGGGGAACGGGAGTCGCATCAGATGTTCTCCTCCTGGGGCCGGCCCAGGATGCCGCTGGGCTTGATGCACAGCGCCACCGCCAGGAGGGTCATGGTGATGGCGTCCTTGTAGGTCACCGAGACGAACGCTGCGCTCAGGGTCTGGGAGAAGCCGATGATGACCCCGCCCAGCACCGCCCCGGGGATGCTGCCCAGGCCGCCGATGATCACCGCCGCGAACACCATCAGGCCGATGAAGTTGCCTTCGAGGGGGAAGATCACGCCGTACATGGAGCCCAGCAGCAGCATGGCCACCCCGGACAGGGCCGAGCCCAGGGCGAAGGTGCTGACCATGATGAACCGGCGGTTGATGCCCATGAGGATGGCCGCGTCCCGGTCCAGGATGGTGGCCCGGATCGCCATCCCCAGCCGGGTCCGGCGCAGCAGCAGGTCGAGCCCCACCATCACCACCACCGAGAGGACGATGGACAGCACCCGGGAGCCGGAGAGGGTGACGCCCAGGAACTTGACCGGGGGGAACGGCACGTCCACCAGGAACCGCCGCCGGGCCGGGCCCCAGATGATGAGGATGAGGTTCTGGATCACCATCGCCACCCCCAGGCTGGCGATGAGGATCACCATGTGCGGCTTGTCCCGCAGGGCGTGGAAATTGAGCCGTTCCACCACCACCCCCACCAGGGTGGTGGCGACCACCACGCCGGCCAGCAGGAGGGGGAAGGAGTGGGAGACCCCGCCCAGGCAGGCCACGGTCACGTAGGCCCCGGCGATCATCACGTCGCCGTAGGACCAGTGGATCAGGTCCAGCACCCCGAAGATCAGGCCGAACCCCAGCGCCATGAGGGCGTAGGCGCCGCCCAGGGCGAGGCTGTTGGCCAACTGCTGCGCGATCATGTCCGCTCCTTCAGGTCAGGTGGCACAGCAGGTCCCGGATCACCCGGTCTCTCCGGTACGGCTCGACGGTGATGGCGAGGACCTCGGGCCGCACCGGCGCGGTGCAGGCCAGGGCGGCCCGGCCGTTCAGCCTGACGTTGCACTCGCCGCACAGACCCTGCCGGCAGGCGGCGTGCTTGTAGAAGGCCAGGGTCGGGTCGAGGTTCTCGCTGATGTACACCAGGAGGTCCTGCAGGGAAGTCTCGCGCTCCAGCGGCACCTCGTAGTCCTGGAACCGCCCGGGATCCCCCGGGCCCTCGGCCCGGAAACAGCTGATGCGTAAGGTCGTGCTCATGGCGTGGTCCTCCCGGCTAGACGTACTGCGCGGCGAGCTGCTTGATGTAGTCGTGGTAGGGCGCCCTCCCCGTGGGCAGCGCCACCCGGGTGGCCACCACCGGATCGTAGGCGTAGGTCATGGTCCCGCCGTCCGCGGCCACGGTGATGCACTTCAGCCAGTGGTCGTCGTCGGTGAAGGGGTGGTCGTCCCGGTAGTGGACGCCCCGGCTCTCGGCCCTGAGCTCGGCCGCGCCGGCGGACATCTCCAGCACGTCCACCAGGTTCCTCAGGGTCAGGAAGTCCAGCCACTCGAGGTTGTAGGTCCGGGTGTCCAGGGTCAGCCCCAGGTCCCCGGCCATCAGCCGGCGGATCTCCCTGATCCCGGCCCTGGCCTCCCGCAGTCCTTCCCCGGTGCGGATCAGGGACACGTGCCGGGCGGCCAGTTCGCCCAGCTGCCGGCGCAGGACCCCGGGACGGGCGGCGCCGGGCTGCCCGAACGGGGCGTCGGCCCGTTCCGCGACGCGCCGGGCCTGGGCATCCACGTCCGGGGCCGGGCCCGGGCGGCGGGCCTCCTCGGCCGCGTGCCACCCGGCCCTGCGGCCCTGGACCAGCATCTCGGTGGTGGCGGCCGACACCCGGTTGGAGCCGAAGGTCCCGCCGGTGCACTCCCCGGCCGCGTACAGCCCGGGCAGGGTGGTCCGGTAGCGCTCGTCGACCTTGATGCCGCCCTCGAAGTACTCGGTCCCGGGCGCCACCTCCACCGAGTAGCCGCTCTCCAGGCGGGCCACCATGTCCTGGTAGAACTGCTTCAGGCCCGGCATCTCCTTCAGGACCGTGGCGAACACTTCGTTCGGGCAGTGCTTCATGGAGAAATAGACGCCCCCGTTCTCGGTGCCCTCCCGCTCGATCTCCTTGAACTCGGCGAACGACACCAGCAGCTTGTTCCACTCGGTGTGCAGGGCCAGGTCCATCATCTCCGGGTCGAAGTACCGCCCCAGGAACTCCTCGCCCTTGCGGTTGAGCAGGTGGCCGTAGCCGCTGGTGTGCAGGCAGTAGGGCACGATGCTGCCCCGGTAGCGCCGCGGCTCCAGCACCGTGTTGGGGCAGAAGGTGACCATCTCCATGTTGATCAGCTCGGCCCCGGCCCGGTAGGCCATGGCCTGGCCGTCGCCGGTCAGGTCGGAGCCCCCGGAGGTGAACGGGTACAGGCTGTGCCAGCCGCCGGTGGCCAGGACCACGCTCTTGGCCGAATAGGTCACGTACTCCCCCGTGTGCACCCGGACCCCCAGGGCGCCGGCCACCCGGCCATCGGCCACCAGCAGGTCCACCACTTCCACGTCGCTCTCCCACTGGGCCCCGGCCGCCTTGACCCGGGCCATCATGGCGTCCAGAATCTCCCGGCTGGAGATGCTGATGCCCCGCCCGCTCTCCAGGCGGTACACCTTGACCCCCCAGTCGATCAGCTCCCGCACCCGGTCCGGGGCGTCGTCCACGTAGATCTGCACCAGCTTCTGGTTGTTCAGGTACATCCCCTGGTGCACGATCTCCTCGAACCAGGCCTCCTTGGTGTCGTCCTTGGCCGCCTCGGGGAAGCCCATGCGGAACAGGCTGCCGCCGTCGCACTCCACGTCGGCGGAGATGTTCGCCCCCGCCAGCAGGGTGGCGCCGCTGCGGTCCACCCGGCCCTTGCTCAGCACCAGGGTGCTGCACCCCGCCCCCGCGGCCTCGATGGCGGCCCGCAGCCCGGCGCCGCCGCTGCCGATCACCAGCACGTCCACAGCCCGTCGTTCGCCCATGGATGAACCTCCATGCGAGGACCTTCCGGTCCTAGCCCTTGTCGTTCAGGTAGTACTCCAGGTAGTCCGCGTACTCCTTGAGGAAGCCGCAGAGGAAGGTCTTCTGGTCGGCGGAGAAGGAGAGGTACTTCTGGTAGATGGGCCGGTTCAGGTCCAGGTGGAAGCGGGCGTGGGCGTCGTAGAGCGCCTGCCCCCTGGGCGTGACCCGGTAGTAGATCTCCTTCCGGTTGCCGTCCTTGTTGTACCGCTGGATCAGCCCCTTGTCGCACAGCTTGGCGGTGCGCAGGGAGAGGTTGCTCTTGGTGTAGCCCAGGATCCGGGCCAGTTCGTTGGCGTTGGCGTCCGGGTGGTTGTGGACCGATTCCACCAGGTGGGCCTCCGCCGGGGTGGCCAGGACCTCCTCGTTGAACCGGCGCACCCTGCCCAGGAAGGAATTGTTCGAGTTGATGATGCGGTTCAGGCTCTCGTCCAGTTCCAACCAAGAAGGATTACCTTCAGCATTTGCAGTTGCCAAGGCACCACCTCGGATTTTTGTTTAACGGATGAACAAAAATTCCCCGGTGGGCTTGACTCCGTCAAGGAGAATTTGACCTCGGGGCCTTCCTTGTGACTTTGGTCACACCGCGGCGTCCGAGTCCCGTTCCGGTCGTGTCTGCCGACGGCTTCCGTTGCGTCGTTCACCCCCGATTGTTCGCGCCGACCCACACCGGGTCCCCCGGAATGGCGCCGACCCACCCGTACGTGGCCGGATCAGATTGTCCTCGCTTTGCTGCGGGAATCTGATCCGACCACGTTTGCCGTCCTCCAGCCGGTTGAATCATGGAGTGCGTTTTCTGCAAGGCTCCCTTCCCTTTGTCCCGGGTTCATCAGCTGGGTCGCTTTCAGGGAAACGCAGCCATTGGTTTCGTCGGCTTGCGGACGGCAAACCAGATTTACTTGTTCGCGCGCAGCTTGCGAGCACGAACAAGTAAATCTGGTAAGTGTGGGTCGGCGCCATTCCGGGGGACCCGCGGTGGGTCGGCGCGAGGATGCCAGGTACGTACGAAAACCCAGGGGCCGTCGGCGGACACAGCGGGGCCGGGACACGGACGGCCAGGCTACTTGAGATATCTCGGCAGCTCCTCCGGCCTGAAGCAGTGGGCCATGGCGGTCTCCCGGGTGATGCGGCCGTCCTTCACCATCTCCGCCAGGCTCTGCTCCATGGTGGTCATGCCCTCGGCCTTGCCGGTGGAGATGGCCGAGTAGATCTGGTGGTCGTCGCCCTTGCGGATGAGGTTGCGCACCGGGTGGCTGGCCACGAGCATCTCCACCGCCGGGTAGCGGCCCTTGCCGTCCCGGGCCGGCACCAGCTGCTGGGCCACGATGGCCAGCAGGGCCAGGGACAGCTGCTGGCGGATCTGGGGCTGGTTGCCGCTGGGGAAGCTGTCCAGGATCCGGGACACCGCCTGGGAGGCGTCGTTGGTGTGCAGGGTGGACAGCACCAGGTGCCCGGTCTCGGCTGCGGTGAGCACCAGGGCGATGGTCTCGGGGTCGCGCATCTCCCCCACCAGGACCACGTCGGGATTCTGGCGCACGATGCTGCGCAGGGCGCCGGCGAAGTCCGGGGAGTCCAGGCCCACTTCGATCTGCTCGACGATGGAGGAATGGTTGGGGTGCAGGTACTCCACCGGGTCCTCGATGGTGACGATGTGGTCCCGGCGCCCGGTGTTGATCAGGTCGATGAGGGCCGCCAGGGTGGAGCTCTTGCCCGAGCCGGTGGCGCCGGTCACCAGCACCAGCCCCTGGCGCGCCTCCGCCAGGCGGCGCAGGCCCGGGGGCAGGTGCAGGGAGTCCAGGGTGGGGACCCGTTCCGGGAGCAGGCGGATGCTCCCGGCCAGGGAGCCCCGCTGGAAGTGCAGGTTGGCCCGGCACCGGCCCACGCCGGGGCGCTGGAAGCAGAAGTCCAGGGACCGGCTGCGCTGCAGCTCCTGCTGCTGGCGGGCGGTGAGCAGGGGAGACAGCAGCCCGCGCACCTCCTCCGCCTCCAGCGGCGCGCCTCCGCCCGGGGAGAGCCGGCCGTGGACCCGGAACGCCGCCGGGGCCCCGGCCACCAGCAGCACGTCCGACGCCCCCAGCCGGGCGGCCTGGGCCAGCACCGGATCGAGGCCCGGGGTGGCGCCGGGGCCTTCGGCACCCCCTTCCTCTTCGGAGACCCGCTGGACCAGCGGATTTTCGGGGGCGGCGGCCCCGCGGTTCAGCTGGTCGACGAGGGTCCTGAGGTCCGGGTCCGGTTCGGCCATGGCGGCTCCAGGTGGCATTCTAATGTATGGGGGGACCGCCCGCTCGCTTTGCTCGCTCTACGTCCCCCCACGCCCCCACTCCATGCCCAGGCGGAGCCCGGGCATGGAATCTAATCCTAGAACACCTCCAGGTGCTCCGCCAGGAAGGTGTCCAGGGTGCGCGGGCCCTTCCCGGTGACCAGTTCCACCGTGCCGGTGGTGACGTCCGCCAGGCCCCGGCGGACCCCCTGGTACAGGGTCACCATGCCGTAGGCGTACCAGGGGTCCATGCCCATCCCCTTCATGGCCGCGAAGGCCTGGGCGTCGGACACCGGCTGGTAGGAGACGGGCCGCGCCAGGAGCCGGCTGAGCCGGGCGGCGACCTCCCGGTGGGAGAAGGTCTCCGGCCCGGTCAGGTCGTAGATCAGCCCTTCGTGCCCGGTCCCGGTGAGGGCCTCCACCGCCACGTCGGCGATGTCCCGGGTGTCGATCCAGCCCAGGCGGGCGTCGCCGGCGTTGAGGCAGACCGGCTGTCCGGCCTTGATGACGTTGGCGTAGAACGCCACCCAGTTCTGCATGAAGAAGGTCGGGCGCAGAACAGTGAAGGCCAGCCCGGAGGCCTCCAGGGCCCGCTCGACGACGGCGTGCTCCCGCAGCAGGGGGTTGCTGGTGTCCGCGTCGGAACCCAGGGCCGAGAGCTTGACCACGTGCCGCACGCCGGCGGCCTTGGCCAGCTCGAGGGCCGGCAGCTCCAGCCGGGAGCCGTGGGGGGCGGAGGACAGCAGGAACAGCCGGTCGATCCCCCGCAGCGCGGCCTTGAAGGCGGCCGGATCCTTCAGGTCTCCCCGCACCACCTGGACCTTCCGCCCCTCCAGGGCCCGGGCGGAGCCGTCGCTGCGGGCCAGGGCCTTGAAGGAAGCGCCCTTGGCCTGGAGGGCCTGGACCAGGTGCTGGCCGATCTTGCCGGTGCTGCCAGTGACGAGAATCATGGTTTTTCCCAATTCGGTTTGACGGCCGACCGGCCGTGGACCCAATGTAGGGCTTTTCATGCCCAAGGGTAGCCTCGGAGGTCCTGGGGTGGTCCGGGCGGACCCGAAGTTCCCCGGCTTTGCCGATCCGTGAGAAAGCTGGAACCATGAGAGTTCCGGAAGGTATCCCATGACCCTTTCGTCCCATCGTTCCGCCTGCCCCTTCGACTGCCCCGACACCTGCGGCCTGCTGGTGGAGGTGGAGGACGGCCGGGCCGTCGCCGTCAAGGGCGACCCGGAGCACCCCCACAGCCGGGGCACTCTCTGCCCCAAGATGACCCGCTACCAGGACTCGGTGCACTCCCCCCTGCGCCTCACCACCCCCCTGCTGGCCGCCGGGCCCAAGGGCGGCGGCCGGTTCGTCCCCATCTCCTGGGACGAGGCCGTGGCCCGCATCGCCGAGCGCTGGCGGGCGATCATCGGCGAGCACGGCGCCCAGGCCATCCTGCCCTACTCCTACGCCGGCACCATGGGCCTGGTCCAGCGCAACGCCGGGCATCCGTTCTTCCACCGCCTGGGCGCCTCGCGCCTGGACCGCACCATCTGCACCCCGGCCAAGGCCGCCGGCTGGGAGGCGGTCATGGGCAAGACCCCGGCCCTGCCTCCGGACACGGTGCTGGGCAGCGACCTGGTGCTGCTGTGGGGATGCAACGCCCTGGCCACCAGCCTGCACTTCCTCAACCGGGCCCGGGAGGCGCGCCGGAACGGGGCCCGGGTGTGGCTCATCGACACCTTTGAAACGCCCACGGCCGGCCTGTGCGACCGGACCTTCCTGGTGCGCCCGGGCAGCGACGGCGCCCTGGCCCTGGGGCTGATGCACCTGCTGGTGCGCGACGAGCGCCACGACCCGGCCTTCCTCGCGGCCCAAGCGCAGGGCTTCCCGGAACTGGCGGCCCAGGTGCTGCCGGGGTTCCCGCCGGAGCGGGTGGCGGAGCTCACCGGCCTGGCCCAAGCCGACCTGGAGGAGCTGGCCGAGGCCTACGGCAAGGCCCGGGCCCCGTTCATCCTGGTGGGCGGCGGGCTGTCCCGCTACGGCAACGGCGCCATGACCATCCGCAGCATCGCCTGTCTGCCGGCGGTGGCGGGGGCCTGGGCCCGGGAGGGGGGCGGCGCCTTCGCCGGGGTCAACAACGGCGGGGACTTCCCCCTGGGCCAGGTGACCCGCGAGGACTTCCTGCCCGGCCCGGTGCGGACGGTGAACATGAACCTCCTGGGCCACGCCCTGGAGCGCCTGGACGGGCCCCGGATCATGGGCCTGTACGTCTACAATTCCAACCCCGCGGCGGTGGCCCCGGACCAGAACGCGGTGCTGCGCGGGCTGGCTCGCACCGACCTGTTCACCGTGGTGCACGAGCGCTTCCTCACCGACACCGCCCGCTACGCCGACCTGGTGCTGCCCGCCACCTCCTCCCTGGAGCACAGCGACCTGTACCGCTCCTACGGCAGCTGGTGCGTCCAGCGGGCCCGCCCGGCCATCCCGCCGGTGGGGAAGAGCCGCAGCAACTGGGACGTGTTCCGCCTGCTGGCCCAGGCCATCGGCTTCACCGAGCCGTTCTTCCGCCAGAGCGCCGACGATCTCATCGACCACCTGCTGGCCAGCCCCAGCCCGGTGCGGGCCGGCCTGGACCGGGCCGCCCTGGAGGCAGGCCGGGCGGTGGAACTGCGCCCGGCCCCCGGCGGCTGGCACACCCCCTCGGGCCGGATCGAGATCCTCAACCCGGCCCTGGACCCGCCCCTCCCCGGCTGGTTCCCCCGCCACGCCGAGGCCGACCCCCTGCCCTTCTCCCTCATGACCGCCCCGGCCCTGCTGGGGCTGAACTCCACCTTCCAGGAGCGGGACGCCCTGCGCGAGCGCCGGGGCGGCATGCGCCTGCAGATGAGCCCCGCCGACGCCGCCGCCAAGGGCCTCCGGGACGGCCAGGAGGTGGTGGCCTTCAACGCCCTGGGCGAGGTGCGCTTCCTGCTCTCGGTCACCGCCAAGGTCCCTCCGGGGGTGGTGGTGGCGGAGGGCGTGTGGTGGCAGACCTTCGCCCCCGGGGACCGCACCGTGAACGCGCTGACTTCCCAGCGGCTCACGGACATGGGCGGGGGGAGCACGTTCTACGACAACCAGGTGGATGTGCGGGGAGCGTGAGGCTCAGGGCTGCATCTGGCGAGACCCTCAGGTTGTGGTTGCTCCAAAGGGCCGGTTGCCCCATGCTTTAGCTGGGATTAATTACCAAGTATTTTTCCAACCCATGCAACATCGCCACCTGACCCACCAGACCTTCACCTTGGCGGCCATCGATGATGTGATCGATCGTGGCCGGAAGAAGGACTGGCTGGAATTGCGCCGGGCGGTCTTGTCCGATCCCGCCATGTCGGAGCGGGTTCGCAAGGTGTGCGCCGCTCATATCGCAGACCCCTATGCCCAGCGGTACCACTTCTGGATGCAGTATGTCCAACGACACCCTGCCTGATTGGGAGCAGGTGCTTTCATCGGCGGCCCGCCTCCAGAGCATCATTCCCGATGCGGTCCTGGTCGGGGGGACGGCGGCTGCCATCCATGCCGGACACCGGTTATCACGGGATGCAGATCACACCTTGGAGGACCTGAAGACCAGGTTCGACGAGATCCTGAACACCCTGGAATCCGTGGCCGGCTGGAAAACCGCGCGGGTCAAGAGGCCGGTCATGATCCTCGGCAGCCTGGATGGGATCGAGACGGGAATCCGGCAACTCATCCGCAAAGAGCCACTGGAAAAAACCACCATCAAGTTCCGCGGGAAGACTCTCACCTTTCCCACCAAAGCTGAAATCCTTCGCATCAAAGCCTGCCTGATCCTGCTTCGTAACGCCACCCGGGACTACCTGGATTTCGTGGCCTTGGCAGACCTCCTGGGCCTGGACGAAGCATGGAACGCACTGAAGAAATTCGATCTTTTGTATCCCCAGAAGAACGGCGAATCCGCTCTCCTGCAACTGCAAGTACAACTCAGTAAACCATTGCCGTTCGATCTGGAGCAGACCACTCTTGCAGAATACAAAAACCTCGACCCTAAATGGCATGATTGGGCCGCGGTGGAATCGGTCTGTACCACGCTGGCAGACTATTTGTTTGATGCCCTGGGGAAAGATTCCGAACTCCCCAGCGGCTGACGGACATGGGCGGGAGGAGCACGTTCTACGACAACTTTCTGGGGGCCTCACTCAACCGGCTTGTTTTTCCACTGCTTTTCCAGAGAGGCGAATAATCTCCGTATGACAATTTGACTGACCTTGGTCAGTGTGGATCGGGTCTTCTCCGGCTCCCTTATATAAACATCGCAGGAAAAGCCCTGGTCATTTCCCGAAGCGTGAGATGACACCCACTCTGATTCCTTACAGATCAGGGCTCCAGTTTCAGACGTCAATTCCATTGCGACCTTAATAATCGGATACATTTTGCTGCTGTATGGCTGCGATCTTTCAAACCCATACATAGGTACGGAAATCTTCAGGTTGGCCGGGTGGGAGATGCTCATGACAGCCTCTGGCGCCCGCACGCCGCAAATCTGACTGTCGGCTTCGGCCAGGACGATGGCGGTAACTACAATCTGCTCCTTCGCCATCGCGGCAAGCATCTTATCCTTGGGGCTTTGCTCAGCCCCAACTGCTGCCAGGCCACCGATTATCCCGAACAGGCTCCCCACCACTTGGGCCCCCCCCCACGGAAGGACATGTCCTTGGCCAATTCAACCTCTGGGGCTATCACAACCTGTGGGTGGTTGCTCACTGGCTTGGCATCCGGTTGGGTCGGGTTCGTCGCCTCGACCTCGGTGGCGACTGGAGGCCCAGCCGGAGCCGGGGGCACCACCGATGGATCTTCGGATGCCGCAGGTTGGGGGGCAACGACCGTGTCCTGAGCCTTGCCGAATTGGCCCAGGACCAATGAAAAGACGAGGACACAACCAGTAATCGATCTAAAGTCCATGCGGTGTTCCTTTACGCCGGCCTTCAGGTTCAAGCAAACTTGGTGTCGAGAGTGATTTTGTCTATGTACGGTATGGATCCCAGTTTACGGAAGTTGGTCCTTTTAGGACGGAAACTTGACCCCCATGGTCGTGGTGCATGCGGAGGCCCTGGCCGGCGAGACCTACTTCGTCGGCCCTGAACAAGCCCTTCACGCCGCCGAAACCGGCGGAAGGGCTGCTGATGATTTCCTGGACGGCTCAGCCCTCCAGATCGCCTCTGAGCCAGACACCTGTATGGTTTTATAAAAACAAGAAAGGCTTTTCCTCCGCGAACCTCCGACTCGAAGCAGTGCTTCTCGTCCTCTGTGCGTCCGCGTCCAAATGGATGTCGGGATGGGTCGGCGGGCTTGTCCAAAGGCAGGAAGGACCGCCCATTCAATCAACCACCTGGACGCTGAGGTGCGGAAATCTCGCGGAGGCTCGCGGAGAAAAGATTTCTTCTGGTCCCGTCAGGGTTTCAGGCCACAACCTCCGGGCATTCGCATCGATCCAGCTTCTGCTTAGATCAAGGCCGACTACTTCATCACCGGTTCCATCAGCCTGGGTTTCCTGGTCGGCCACCCGCACTTGGCCTGCACCGACGTGGCCGCCTTCGAGACGGCGCTACCCAAGCTGAGCCCGTTCAAGCCTCTCAACTGACCGCCTTCAATCCAGGGACTGCCTCAACCGGACCAGCCTGTCCGTGTACTCGGCGTCCAGCCCGTGCTCCTTGGCCCCGGCAATCATGAAATCCACGTACTTCTTGGCCGGCGTGAACGGCCCATACGGATGGGCGACCCGGTAGAGGTCGGCATGGTGCCATTTCCCGTCTTCGCCCAGCACGCAGAACCGTTCCCGCAGGTAGACCCTGTTCGGCACCTGCTCCAGGATGTCCATGGCGACCAGTTCTCCCTCGTCCACCTCGTAGATCACCCCCTGGACCATGTCGCCGGGCGCCTCGATGATGCTGCTGATGCCCCCTTTGTAGTTCACGGAGTAGTAGCGGAATTCCACCCGGAAATTGGGCAGGGACGCCCGCATGACGAACTTGGCGTTGGGGATGTAGTCCCGGGTGTGGGCCAGGGACAGGTTGGAACCGTATGTAAAGTATTTCATCTCATCACCTCGTGGCTTGTCCCGCCTTGTGCTCCCGCTTCATCCGGTACATCGCCTCGTCCGCCGCCGCCAGCAGGGTCTCCTCGTCCTGGGCGTCGTCGGGGAAGACGGCGATGCCCACGCTGACCCTCAGCTCGAAGGTCCGGTCCGCCACCTGGAACGGCCCCTGGATCCGCTCGGCGAGCTTCTGGGCGTAGCCCCGGGTCGCCTCGGGATCCCGGATGATGGCCAGGAGGACGGCGAATTCGTCGCCCCCCAGGCGGGCCAGGGTGTCCGAAGACCGGGCGCCCCGCACCAGGCGCTCGGCCAGGGTCCGCAGGGCCTCGTCCCCCGCCGGGTGGCCGCAGGTGTCGTTGATCGCCTTGAGGCCGTCCATGTCCAGCACCGCCACTCCACAGCGCTGCCCGCTGCGCCGGCTCATGGCCAGGCAGGTGTGCAGACGGTCGTAGAACAGCGCCCGGCTGCCCAGCCCGGTGAGGTGGTCCCGGCTGGCCGCCAGGAACAGGTCCCGGGCCTCCTCGATCTTGGTGGCGAACTCCGAAGCGTGGGCCAGGGCCGCCCCCACCACCTCCGACACCAGCTCCAGGGCTTGGACCTGCGCCTCGCCGAAGGCCCGCGGCTCGGGCGAGAGCACCTTCAGCACCCCCACGCAGGCCCCCTGGTGGCGCAGGGGCACCACCGCCACGGAGCGCAGGCCCAGCCGCCGGCAGACCTCCTGGTTCACCCGGGGGTCCTGGTCCGAATCCACGCACAGGAGGGCCCGCCCCTGCTCCACGCACAGTCCCGACAGACTGGCGTCCCGGGGCAGGCGCAGCCCCTGCAGGTTGGCCGCGGTGCCGCTCAGGGCCCGGAGCACCATGGCATCTTCCTCGGTCAGCTCCACCGTCGCGCCGGCGGCCTGGGTGAGCTCCTGGGCCAGCCGGGCGGTGCGCTGGACCACCTCCTCCAGGTCCAGGCGCAGCTTGGCCACTTCCGTCTGGAACCGGATGATGGCCAGGAGCTGGCTGGTAGAGAGGGAGCAACTCCTGGACTCGAGTTGGGTCGTCAGGTCGAAGTTCATCGGATCGGGGCTTGGCGGTGTAGGGTCCAGAGTAGCATATCGACGGGATTGGCCGGGTCACGGCCATCCTTCGGAGCGCGCATGGCGGCACGGATCGTGGTCATCGGCGGGTTCAACATGGACCTCGCCACCTACATGGAGCGCCTGCCGGGGCCGGGCGAGACGGTCCTGGGCGAGCGGTTCGCCATGGGTCCCGGAGGCAAGGGCTCCAACCAGGCCATCGCGGCGGCCCGGCTCGGCGCCCAGGTACGGTTCGTGGGCCGGGTGGGCCGGGACAGCTTCGGAGAGGCGGCGCTGAAAGCCTGGGCCGACCACGGGGTGGACGCCGGCCTCGTGACGGTGGACCCGGACCGCCCCACCGGGGTGGCCTCCATCCTGGTGGACGCGCGGGGCGAGAACCTGATCGCGGTGGCGCCCGGGGCCAACGGTGCCCTGGATCCGGAGCAGGTGGACCGGGCCCTGGCGGCCATCGGCCCGGTGGACCTGGTGGTGACCGGCCTGGAGATCCCTCTGCCCGCCGCCGCCCGCGCCCTGCGGACGGCCCGGGCCCGGGGCCTGCGCACCCTGCTGAACCCCGCCCCGGCTTTGCCTCTGCCCGAAGCGGTGCTGGCGGACGCGGACATCCTGACGCCCAACGAAGGCGAACTGCAAGGGCTGACCGCCCAGCTTGCCGACGGCCTGGAAGCGCGGGCCCAGGCCCTGGGCCGGCGCGGCGGCCAGACGGTGGTGGTGACCCTGGGCGCGCGGGGCGCCTGGTACTGGGCCGACGGCGCCTGTGGCCGCGTTCCCGCCTTCCCGGTGGCGGCGGTGGATGCCACGGGGGCGGGGGATGCTTTCACCGCCGGCCTGGCCGTGGCCCTGGCCGAGGGCGCTCCGGTCCCGGAGGCCGTGCGCTTCGCCAGCGCCGCCGCCGCCCTGTGCGTGACCCGTACGGGGGCGGCGGCGAGCCTGCCCCGGCGGGAAGAAGTCGAAGCATTCCTGAAATAAACCCCGCCGAGGCCGGCACCCCCAGCGTGACCGCCGTCTTCGCCCTGGCCGGCGCCAAGGAAAAGGTGCGGGCCGGGGAACCCGGCGGCCTTCCCCCGCAGGTAGCAGGGTGAACCCCGGAGTTCCCCACGCCCGCTGTCCCGCCCCTGCCGCCCCGTCCCTGGGACCCGTTCATCAACGGCCGCTTCGTGCCGGGTGAACGCTCCAGGGTCCTGGTGGATCCCGCCACCGGTGATCCCCTCTGCACCGTCTCCGAATGCGGCCCGGACCAGGTGGAGCAGGCCATCCGCGCCGCCCGGCGGGCCTTCTACCACGGACCCTGGCCCCGGACCCCCGCCGTCCGCCGGGCCGGGGTCCTGTATGCCCTGGCGGAGCGGCTGGAGGCCTGGGCCGACCACCTGGCCCGGGTGGAGACCCTCAACCAGGGCAAGCCCCTGCGGGAATCCCGGGCCGACCTCGAGGAGGTGGTGGCCTGCCTGCGCTACTATGCGGGCATGGCGCCCCGGCGCCTGGCCCGCACCGCTCCCAGGCCCGGGGCGCCGCTGGCCTCGGTGATCCGGGAGCCGGTGGGGGTGTGCGCGCTGATCACCGCCTGGAACTACCCCCTGCTCCTGGCGGTCTGGAAACTGGCCCCCGCCCTGGCCGCCGGCAACACCTGCGTGCTGAAGCCCAGCGAGCTCACGCCCCTGACCAGCCTGCTGCTGGCCGAGGCCCTCCAGGACCTGGACCTGCCCCCGGGGGTGGTCAACGTGGTGACCGGGGACGGCCCCGCGGCCGGCCAGGCCCTGGCGGAAAGCCCCCGGGTGGACAAGGTCTCCTTCACCGGCGGCGCCGCCGCCGGGCGGCAGGTGGCCCTGGCCGCCCTGGCCAACCTCAAGCGGGTGGCCCTGGAACTGGGGGGCAAGTCCCCGGTGGTGGTGTTCTCCGACCAGGACCTGGAGACGGCCGTGGACCTGGCCCTGTACGCGGTCTACTGCAACGCCGGGCAGGTCTGCTCCGCCGGCTCCCGGTTCATCGTCCAGGCCGACCTGCACGACGCCTTCGTGCGGCGCCTGGCGGAGCGGGCCCGGCGGATCGTGGTGGGCCCCGGCCTGGACCCGGCCGTGGAGATGGGCCCCCTGGTGGGCGCCCGGCAGTTGGAGCGGGTCCTGGGCGCCGTGCGGGCCGGAGTGCGGGAAGGCGCCCGCCTGGAGACCGGGGGCGCCCCGCTGGGGGGCGGCCGCCTGGGCCGGGGCTTCTACCTGGAGCCGACCCTGTTCAGCGGCTGCCGTCCTGCCATGCGCGTGGTGCAGGAGGAGATCTTCGGGCCGGTGGCGGTGGTGCAGAAGTTCACCACCGAGGAGGAGGCCCTGGACCTGGCCAACGGAACCCCCTACGGGCTGGCCGGGGCGGTGTTCAGCCGGGACCTGGCCCGGGGGGTGCGGGTGGCCCGGGCCCTGCGGGCCGGGGTGGCCTGGGTGAACGGCTACCACACCACCGGCCCCGAGCTGCCCTGGGGCGGCTGCAAGCAGAGCGGGTGGGGCCGGGAACTGGGCACCTTCGGCCTGGACGCCTGCACCGAGATCAAGCAGCTCAACCTGACCCTGGAGCCGGCCCCCATCCACTGGTTCAAGCCTTGACCTGGGACGCCGCTGTTCCGGGCTTGCGCAATCCTGGGCAAGCGGAAACGACTCGTGCCGGGGCGAATCAAATACCTGGACAGGCTTGAACCCATTTGAGCGACCGTTTTCGATCCGAGACGAGCCCCGCCGCCCCCCTCTCCGCCGGGGAAGGGCCGGGCGCCGGGACGGTGGTGGCCGTGGTGACCGCCGCGCTGTTCACCGAGGCCTTCCTGTATGGCCTGGTCCTCGCCCTGGCGCCCATTCTGGTCCCGGCCCGGGAGCCGGGACGACTCGGGCTGCTAGGCGCGGGGTACGCGGCCGGGCTGCTGGGGGCGACGCCCTTCTGCGGCTGGCTGGGCCACCGCCTGGGGGGCCGGAACCTGATGCTGGGCGGGTTCGCGCTGATGGCCGTGGCCATCGCCCTGCTGGGCCTGGGCGGCCCGTTCGGGACCCAGCTGGCCGGGCGGACGTTCCAGGGCGCCGCGGCCGCGGCCTCCTGGACCGGCGGCCTGGCCCTGGTGGCCGAGCACGGCCCGGACCGCCGGGTGAAGCTGATCGGCTACGTGATGACCGGCAGCACGGCCGGATCGGTGGCCGGGCCCGCCCTGGGCGGATGGCTGCACGCGGCCGGGGGCCCCGGCCTGGCCTGGCTGGTGGCCGGAACCCTGGCGGCGGTGGACGGCTGCCTGCGCTGGCGCTTCCTGCCGCCCGGGGAGCCGGCCCGGCCGGACCGTGCGGCCTTCGGCGCCCTCCTGGACCGCCCGGTGCTCGGCGCGGCCCTGGCGGTGGCCCTGGCCGCGGGCGCCTGGGGGCTGGTGGAGCCGATCCTCCCGGCCCATCTGGCCCACACCGTCGGCGCCTCCCCCCTGCGGGTGGGCACCCTGTTCGCGGGGGCGACCCTGGTCTACGGCCTGGTCTCCCCGGCGGTGGACCGGGTCTGCGCCCGCCTGGACCTGCGCCGCACCATCGGCCTGGGCCTGGCCGGCATGGCCGCGTCCCTGTCCCTGCTGCTGGCCGCCCGGAGCCTCCTGCAGACCTCGGCCCTGCTCTGCCTGGCCAGCGCGGCCTTCGCCCTGGCGCACAATCCCGCCTCCGCCGAACTGGGCGAGGCCGTCGACCGCAGCGGGCGGGGCACCTACGCGGGCGTGTTCGCCCTGTACAACGCCGCCTACTCGGTGGGCATGATGGGCGCCGGCCTCATCGCCGCCCTGGCGCCGGAACCCTGCTCCCTGCCGGCCCACTTCTTGATGATGCGCCCCACTCTGCCTCCGGTGCTCCATGTCCCATCCCGCCCTGCCTCCCTGTTCCGCCCTCCTGGAGGATCTCCGCCGGGGCGTGTCCCTGCCCGCGTGGTGGTACACCGACCCGGACCTGCTGGACCTGGAGCAGGAGCGGATCTTCCGGCGCACCTGGCAGTACCTGGGCTGGGGCGGACGGCTGGAGCGGACCGGCGACTACCTGGCCGGGGAGGCCGGGGGCATCCCGGTGGTGGCGGTGCGCGGTCCGCGGGGGCTCGAAGGCTTCGTCAACGTCTGCCGGCACCGCCGCCATGAGGTGGTGTCCGGGTGCGGCCGCGCCGCCCGGCTGCGTTGCCCGTACCACGCCTGGACCTACGACCTCTCCGGGCGCCTGGTCAAGGCCCCCGGCACCGAAGGGGAGCCGGGGTTCGAGCCCGGGGAGCTGGGCCTGCTCCCCATCGAGGTCGGCCAGCTGGGCCCGTTCGTGTTCGCCTGCGCCGAGCCCGGCGCGCCGCCGCTGGCCGACTGCTATGGGCCGCTGCTGGAGCTCATCGCCGCCGCCGGGGTGGATCTGGAGCGGCTGGAATTCCACAGCCGGGAGGAATGGCGCTCCCAGGCCAACTGGAAGACCCTGCTGGAGAACTACCTGGAGTGCTACCACTGCCCCACCGTCCACCCGGGCTTCAGCGCGGTGGTGGACGTGGCCCGGGAGCGCTACCGCCTCGCGGCCGGCGCCTGGGTCCTGAGCCAGGAGGCCCCGGCCCGCGCCGGGGCGCAGGCCGCCGGCGGCTACGATCCCCGCGGTCCGGTCACCCGGGCCCAGTACCACCTGGCCTGGCCCGGCTTCACCGTGAACATCAACCCCGGGTTCCCCAACCTCTCAGTGGACCGCTGGATCCCCGACGGCCCCGGCGCCACCCGGGGCTTCAGCGAGCAGTACTTCGCCCCGGGGGTGGATCCGGACTACGCCGAGGCCGTGGTCCAGTTCAACCGCCAGGTGGGGCTGGAGGACGACCGGCTCACCGACTCGGTCCAGCGGGGCCTGGCCGGGGGCCGGCCGGAGACCGGGCGGTTCCTGGCCGGGCGGGAGGGCCTGATCCTGGAGTTCCAGCGGTGGGTGGCGGAGGCGCTGACGGACGCCTGATCATTCCTCGCACTGGCAGACGTCGAAGTGGCCCAGGGCCCCCGGATCGTCCACGTGCCGGCGCATCAGTTCCACGCAGTGGTCGTGGTCGAAGCCTGGCTTGCCCTCGAACAGCACCCGCGTCCCCCGGGTGGTCCGGCGGCAGACCACGCAGGTCTTGGTGCCCTCGCCGCTGGAACGCAGGCAGTTCACGCACGGGACCACCGAGCAGTTGTCCGTGTTGGGCATGCCCCCGATCAGGCCGCAGGCGGGGCAGGCCATGTTCCAGAAAAAGCTCTTGCACGCATCGGCGGCGGCGGCGTCCCGGGCCAGGCCCGCGTGCTCCCTCGAGTACTTCCCGCAGGTGTGGCAGAGGGCGCGCAGCTGGTCCAGTTCCTGTCTCGAGTTCGCCATGGCGCCGTAGCGTTCCGCCAGGGTTTCGGCCCAGTCGTGGATGCCCGCCAGGGGGCGCAGCCGGACCACCCGGCGGTACTCGGTCTCCTTGGTGCGCAGGGCGTGCCTGGCGTTGCGCTGCTGGCTGCGGGTCCGGGCGTTGGCCGCCCAGGCCCGGCACTGCTTGAGCTCGGACTTGAGCTTCGCAAACTCCTTCGCATCCTCGAACCAGCGCCGGTAGAGCTGCGGCTGCCGGGCCTGAAGGTCCCTCAGCTCCTGGATCGATTCCGCCAGTCCCCGTCCCTGGAAGAACTCCAGCAGGCCCCCGGCCGTGACCAGGCAGCGGTGTTCGGTGCCGTCGGGCAGGCGGTGGTCGTGGTAGATGCCTTCCTTGAGGAAGGTGCCCAGGTCCATGGAGGACAGGCAGGTCTTGCAGATGCCGCTGGGCTCGTGGGAGAAGTGGCGCTGGCAGCCCTCGGTGGTGAACCCGGGCTCGCGCTCCCCGGTGCAGATGGTGCAGGTCAAGGCCGGGCTGAACGCCACCTCGTAGTCGCCGGGGGTGTTCCAGGCCTCGGTGAGTTCGTCGTGGGTCTGGATGCGCCGGGAGCCGGCGGTCCCGGGCAGGGCCAGGCAGAGGGCGAGGGGCAGCAGGAGGGTTCGGATCCAGGACATGGGTGGGACTCCAAGGTGGGAAAAGAAAAGTGCCGGGTCCGGGGGTTCCGGACTTGATTAACTATTAATGCTGGCGGGCGGACGAAAGTTCCCACGACCCTCCCGCCTGCAAACCTTGGCAGGACTGGGACATCCGCGCCATGGCGACTCCGCCGGCCCGACCGGATGGATTACCATGGGGGATCCCTTCACACCGGAACCACCAGGAGGCGCTCCCATGGAACCTTCGTCCGTGCCGTTCCACCGTCCCGCCCTGGCCCGCCTCCTGGCCGGGATCCTGGTCCTGGCGGCCCTTCCCGCCGCGGGGGCGCAGACGCCGGCGATCCCCCCGGCTGCGCAGACGCCGGAAATCTTCGTCCAGCTGGGGCACACCTCCGCCGCCACTTGCGTGGCCGCGAGCCCGGACGGGAAGCGGGTCCTCTCCGGCGGCAGCGACAAGACCGCCGTCCTCTGGGACCTGCCCACCGGCAAGGAGATCCGGACCCTGCCCCAGCAGGACCGGGTCGAGGCGGTGGCGGTGAGCCCGGACAGCACCCTGGGCCTGGTGGGCGCCGCCCGCCAGGGCCCGGCCCTGTACCGCATGGACACCGGGGACCTGGTGCGGCGGTTCGGGGACGGCGCCGGCGTGGGCCGGGTCTGCGCCTTCCTGGCCGGCGGCGCCCAGGTGCTGGCCATGAACGGCAGCCGGGCCCTGGAGGTCTGGGACACGGCCACCGGGGCCCGGCTCCGCACCTTCCAGGACCCCTTCCCCGACGAGGTCGACGGCTTCGCCCTGTCGCCCGACGGGCGCTACGCCGCCGTGGGCGGATGGGGCAAGACCGTGGCCCTGTGGGACGCGGCCGCGGGGCGCCGGATCGCGCTCCTGGACGACGGGTTCGTGGCGGTCAGCGCCCTGGCCTTCTCCCCCGACGGCCGGACCCTCCTGGCGGGGGGGCGCACCTCCGGCTACAAGGGCCAGGCCACCCTCTGGCAGGTCCCCGACGGCAAGCGGGTCTGGCGCGCCCGGGGCAAGGAGGTCCTCCCTGACATCCGGGCTGCGGCCTTCACCCCGGACGGCAGGCGCATCCTGCTGGCCCAGATCAACCCCCGCGCCCTGGACGCCGCCACCGGCAAGGACCTTGGCTGCCCGTATCCCACCGACCACGAACAGTTCCCGGAGACCTTCGCCTTCGCTCCCGACGGGCGCAGCCTGCTGGCCACGGACCAGCGGGATATCCAGGTGCTGGACCCGGCCACCCTGGCGCTGCGGTCCACCCTGACCGGGGACACGGCCTCCTCCCGGCACCTGGCCGTGGACCGCGCCACTGGCCGGATCCTGGTCCTGCACGATTTCATGCCCATGGACATCTGGGATCCGGGCACCGGCGCCCGGATCGGCCGGCTGGAGGGAGAGACCGGCAACGATCCCACCGGGGCCTGGCTTCCCGGCGGGCGGACCGTGGCGGGGGTGGTCCGGGCCCGAAACCACAACCTCTCCTTCTGGGATCCCGCCACCGGGAAATGGCTGGGCGCCTTCCCGGACGACCACAAGTCGCCCATCGACGCCCTGGCCGTCTCCCCCGATGGACGCTTCGCGGCCACCGGCGGCGACTGGCTGGGCGCCGAGCCCCCCGACACCGACATCCGCATCTGGGATGTGGCCCAGGGCCGGCTGCTGCGCCGCCTTCCCGGATCCGCCCGGTCCGGCACCGACCTGGCGTTCTCCCCGGACGGGAGCCTGCTGCTGGCGCTGGTCTGGCCCGGAGAGCCGGGCGTGGGCCAGGTGGTGATGTACGAGGTCGCCAGCGGGCGGGCCCTGTGGCGCTACAAGATCGAGGAGTTCGCCGCCCGGGTCGCCTTCGCCCCGGACGGGAGCTGGTGCCTGACCGCGGGCCTGAGCAAGCACCTGGCGGTGCACGACCCCCGCACCGGGGCCGTGCTGCGCAGCGTGGACACCTCCAGCCAGGACTGGAGCGGGGAGGTGGTCAGCATCAGCCCGGACGGCCGGACCCTCCTGGCGGGCGGCATGCACGGCCTGGCCCTGCTGGACGCCGCCACCCTCCGGCCGCTGCGAACCTTCGCCGCCCACGGGGAATGGGCCCAGCAGCTGGCCTTCAGCCCCGACGGGCGGCTGGCCATCATGGCCACCCTGGGCGGCACCGTGCGCATCTGGGAGACCGCCACGGCCCGGGAGCTGGCGTCCCTGGTCACCTTCAAGGACGGGGAATGGATCGCCGTGACCCCGGAGGGCTACTTCGCCTGCTCCGCCCGGGGCGACGCCCACCTCAATGTGCGCCTGGGCTCCCGAGTGGTGGGCATCGAGGCCTACCGGGAGGCCCTGTACCGTCCGGACCTGGTGCAGGCTTCCCTGGCCGGCCAGCCCCTGGGCGAGTTCCGCTCCATCGCCCAGATCAAGCCGGCGCCCCTGGTCAGCCTGGTCCAGGTCCCGGCCCGGGTCGACCAGGAGGCCCTGGAGGTCAAGGTGCGCCTGGCCGACCAGGGCGGCGGGATCGGCGACCTGCGCCTGTTCCTCAACGGCACCGCGGTGCTGCTGGACCAGGCCCGGGGCCTGCAGGTGCGCCCGGGCGGCGACGGGCTGCGCGGCTTCACCGTGCGCCTGGCGCCGGGCCCCAACACCCTGCGGGCGGTGGCCTTCAACGCCGACAACAGCATGTCCGCCGAGTCCGAGCCGGCCCAGGTGGAGGCGGCCATCCAGCGGGTCCGCAAGCCCCGGCTGCACGCCCTGGTGGTGGGCATCCAGACCTTCCGCAACCCCAACCTGGCCCTGCGCTACCCGGTGGCCGACGCCAACGCCTTCGCCGACACCCTGCAGCGGGTGTCGGGGCGCCTGTTCGACCAGGTGCAGGTCCAGCGCCTCACCACCCCCGAGCAGACCAGCCGGGACGCCCTGCGCGACGCCTTCCGGGGCTTCCAGGGGCTGGATCCCGAGGACACCTTCCTGTTCTTCGTGGCCAGCCACGGCACCGTGGACGACGGCGAGTACTTCCTGCTCACCTCCAACGTGGGCGCCACCAGCACCCAGCGGCTGCGGAGCGACGCCCTGTCCCAGGCCGACCTCAAGGACCTGATCGCCAACGTGCCCTGCACCAAGAAGCTGGTGTTCCTGGACACCTGCAGCGCCGGGGCGCTGGGCAGCGAGCTGCAGAAGACCCTGCTCACCCGCGGCATGAGCGAACAGTCCGCGGTGAACGTGCTGAGCCGGGCCGTGGGCTCCACCATCCTGTCCGCCTCCACCTCGGCCCAGGAGGCCCTGGAGGGCTACCAGGGGCACGGTCTGTTCACCTACGTCCTGACCCAGGGCCTCCAGGGCAAGGCCGCCCGCGCCCCCGGGGACTTCATCCGCACCACCGAGCTGGCCACCTACGTGGAGGACCAGGTGCCCGCCCTGGCCGAGCAGGTGTTCCACCGGGCCCAGTTCCCCACCGTGTGCATCAGCGGCCAGGGCTTCCCCATCGGCAAGGGGGACTGAGCGGCCCCGACCGGGAGAACCAGCTCTGCTGACGCACGGTCATCTGCGAACCCGTCAACATTGTGGATTCAAATATTGAGTCCAATGGACTTTTTTTGCGAGGCAATTGTCGCTTGGCCTGCCCTGCCTAAGTTCGGGTGGACACCCCTTACGGCCAGAGGCGGATCTTCCTCTGGCCCAGCCAACCACTGTCCCCATTTCCCTGCGCTGCCATGACCCACCGCCTTCCCTTCGCCTTCGCGGTCTCCATCCTCACCCTTTCCCTCGCCCTTCCCAGCGCGGCCCAGGAGGGCTGCGGGCGGACCGAAGGCTGCATCCACATCCCCGACAGCAGCCTGGAGCATCCCGGGGACGCAGGGGTCCAGGCCCACACCAACCTCAGCGTGCTGCTGGCGCCCGAGGGCGGGCTGGGCCAGTCGGGCGTCATGACGCCTGCCCAGATGCGCGGATTCTACGGCGTCAAAGGCTACGGGTCCGGGGCCATCGCCGTGGTGGACGCCTACGCTTACCCCAACGCTCAGAATGATTTCAACAAGTTCTGCCAGCAGTACGGTCTGCCCTCCAGTCGGTTGCAAGTGCGCTACCCCTATGGCGTGCCGACGAAGACGGACCCCGGCTGGAACCTGGAGACGGCTCTGGACACCCAGTGGATCCATGCCATGGCCCCCTACGCCACGATCTACCTGGTGCTGGCCAAGTCCAGCAACTTCTCGGACCTCCTCGACGCCGTCTGGTACGCGCAATATTACCTCCCGGTGCAGCAGGTCACCATGTGCTGGGGCAGCGGCGAGTTCCAGGGGGAGCTTGCCTACGACAGCTACTTCTTCAACTACGGCCCGGTGCTGTTCGCCGCCGCCGGCGACAGCGGTGGTCCCCTCTGGCCCGCCGCTTCCCCCCGCGTGGTCGCCGTGGGCGGGACCACCGTGACCACCAACGCTGCCGGGAAGCTGACCATGGAATCGGCCTGGGCGGATGGCGGCGGCGGGCCCAGCGCCTACGAGACCAAGCCCTACTGGCAGAACGGCCTGGTCCCCGCAACCTACCGGGGCCTCCCCGACGTGTCCTGCGACGGGGATCCCAACACCGGAGCCTCGGTCTATCTCAGCACCCCCTACCCGACCGGGACGGGCTATAAGACGGGCTGGTTCGTCGTGGGCGGCACCAGCCTCTCCACCGCCTGCATGGCCGCCATGGACAATGCTTCCGGGTACCTCGACTCCGGCACCATCCCCTTCCTGCGGAGCATCTACAGCCATCCAACCGCGTTCCGGGACATCACCTCGGGCAGCGCCGGCCCCAATGCGGCCGGGCCGGGATGGGATTTCGCCACCGGGCTGGGCGTCCCCAACGGGCCGGGATCGTTCTGACCGGCAGGATGGACCGGGTTCCGCGGCCCGCCGTCCCGGAACCGGGACTCAGCCCCGCCGGTGCCGTAGAATAGCCCTGAACCCCCGCGAGGTCCGCCCATGTCCCTGGTGCTCGAACCCCAACTGAGCCTCTCCCTGACCTTCGCCGAGCAGCTGGAGCGCAGTCTGCGCGGCGCGGCCCGGGCCACCGGGGCCGAATCCCTGCTGCGGGACGCGGACGCCCTGCGGGCCCAGATCCACATCCAGTTCCCGGAGCTGGCCGCGGACGACGACCCCGGTCCGTCTTGACGGGCCCAGGAACCTTTTTTATAATTTATTTTTATTCCGCCACCCCGTCCTCGGCCGCCCGCGGTCCCCTCCGCGTCGCCGCGCTCATGCTCTAGATGTCCCCTTCCCGTCCGCCTTCCCCCCCGGTGCCCGAGTCCCTGGATCCCCGGGTCTGGCGCATCGCCTGCGTGGCCCTGCTGGGCCCGCTCATGATCAGCCTGGACTCGACGGTGGTGAACATCTCCCTGGCCCGGCTCGGGCAGGAGCTGGGGGCGCCTCTCACCACCATCCAGTGGGTCACCAGCGGCTACCTGCTGGCCCTGGCCCTCATGCTGCCCCTGAGCGGGTGGCTGGTGGACCGGGTCGGCGCCAAGCGGGTCTACCTGGGCTGCTTCACCGCCTTCACCCTGGCCTCGGTGGCCTGCGGTGGGGCCGCCTCGGCCCGGGCCCTGGTGGGGTTCCGGGTCCTGCAGGGGATGACCGGGGGGCTGCTGGTGCCCATGGCCCAGATGGTGACCGCCCGGGAGGCCGGAAGGTTCCTGCCGCGGGTCATGGGGATCATGGTCGTGCCCATCCTGCTCGGCCCCATCTGCGGGCCGGTGCTGGCCGGGTTCATCCTGCAGCACGGGTCCTGGCGCTGGATCTTCTTCATCAACCTGCCCATCGGCGTGCTGGCGATCCTGCTGGCCGCCTGGATCCTGCCCGGGGACGCCCACGACCTCCGGCCCCGCCCCTTCGACCTGACCGGATTCCTCATGCTCTCCCCGGGGCTGGCCCTGCTCCTGCACAGCCTGGACTGCCTCAGCGCCGGCCTGCCCGGGAAGCTCATCAACCAGGTGGAGCTGGCGGCGGCCCTGGCCCTGCTGGGCGGGTTCGTGCTCAACGGGCGCCGGCGCGGGAGCGCCGCCCTGATCGAGCTGGGCCTGTTCCGCTCCAAGGCCTTCTCGGCGGCCGCCCTGACCCAGGTCCTGACCAACGCGGTCGCCTTCGGCGGGCAGATGCTGCTGCCCCTGTACCTCCTCACCGTGCGCCAGGCCAGCCCGGGCCGGGCCGGGATGCTGCTCATCCCGGCCGGGCTGGGCATGCTCTGCACCATGCCCCTGATGGGACCCCTGACCGAGCGCCACGGCTCCCGCCGGGTGTCCTCGGCGGGCGCCCTCCTGGCCCTGGCCGGGACCCTGCCGTTCGCCTCCGCCGCCTTCGCCGACGGCCCGGTCTGGGCCCTATGCCTAGCCATCTTCGTGCGGGGCGCCGGGCTGGGCGCCATCGGCATTCCCTCCATCGCCGTCGCCTATTCCGCCATTCCCCGGGAGAAGATCCCGATGGCCACCACCGCCATCAACATCGTCCAGCGCCTGGGCGGCCCGGTGGCCACCACCGGCCTGGCGATCTACCTGCACGCGCGGATGCTGGCCCTGGCCGAGGGCGGCCATTTCTGGCTGGCCCAGGCCCAGGGCCACGCCCAGGCCTTCGCCCTCACCTTCCGCGTCCTGTGCGTCCTCCACGCCGCCGCGGTGCTGGCCGCGCTGCGCCTGCCGGCGTGGGCGGAGTATGGGCATGCCCAGGCGGGGAGGGCGGCGGTGGAGTCGGTGGCGGAGTAGTCACCTCGGGATCAGGATCAGCTTCCCCGGCTTGCGTTCATCAACGATATAGACGAACCGCTTCAAAAAACTCTGCCCCAGCAGCCCGTCGATCCCCACCTCCGACGCCGGCACCGCCGACCCGGCCACGTCGTCCAGGGTCATCCCCGCCGCGGCCACCCTGGGCAGGGTGATGGCGCGTCCGCGGACCTTCTGGCCGCCGGCCAGGGTGAGGGGGGCTTCCTCGCCCAGGCGGGAGGTCAGCCCCAGGGCGTCCACCAGCTCCACCGGGAGGCAGACCAGCTGGGCGCCGGTGTCCACGATGAAGCAGCAGGGCTCGTCTCCCACCAGGGCCTCCACCAGCACCAGACCGTTGTCCTGGCCGGATTCGCCCTCCTCGGCCCAGGCGGCCAGCTCCCGGCGGCAGGCGCGCACGTGCTCCAGGGCGGCCAGCAGCCCGGGGTCGGGGCGGGTGCGGCAGGCGGCGCGCAGGTCGGCCAGCAGCCGGTTCAGCCCGGTGAAGAAGGCCACGTCCCGGCCCTGGTCGCGGAAGCCCTTGAAGGCCTCGGTGCGGGCCCGGAGGGCCTTCTGCTGGGCTGCCACCTGGGCCTGGTCCTGGGCGATGGCGGCGTCCAGGGTGCGGGCCCGGGCGTTGTAGGCCTCCACCACCTGCCGGGCCTTCTCGCTGACCTGGTTGTACTGGGCGGCCAGGGCGTTGCGGGTCTTGACCCGCTCGTTGTACTGGCGCACCGCCTCCTGGTCCGAGGCCGGGGGCGGACTGCCCAGGGCCCGGTCCTGGGCCTTGAGCGTGGCCTCCAGGTCCCGGGCCGGGGCCAGGGCCTGGTCGGCCTCGGCGTGGAGGCCGTCCAGCTCCTCGTTGCGCGCTTTCACCTTGGCGTTGAAGCGGTCCACCAGCGCGTTCACCCGGCGCCCCGCCGCCTCCAGGCTCTCGCCCCGGTAGAACCGCTCCATGACCACGTCCACCGCCGCCACCCGGGGCTGGAAGGGCCCGGCGCCCTGGGCCAGCAGGGCGGGCGCCAGGGCCAGGGGCAGCAGGAAGCGCGGGAGGGAGAACCGGTGCGGCATGGGGAGGGCTCCATGCCTTCCATCTTCCGGCGTCCGGGGTCTAACCGGAAGGCGGCTTGATGATCCCCAGGGCCTGGAGGTCGTCCAGGTACTTGTGCAGGTACGCCTCGTCCAGGCGGGGCAGGTCGGCCTCGCCCCCGGGGTGAAGCCGGCGCACCTGCTGCACGAACCGGGTGGCGTCGACGCGCTCCGCGTCCAGGCCGTCCAGGGGCTCGGCCCACTGGGCCAGGATGGGCAGGGAGGAGTGCTGGCGCAGGGCGCCGGGCAGGTCCCGCAGCCGGGCGCCGAAGGCCTGGAACCAGGCGGCGTGGTCCGGGATCCGCTCCACCCGGTAGCCGGCCGACTGGACCCAGTCCACCAGGGTGTCCAGGGACACCCCGTCGTCCCAGTGGGCGTTGCTCACCTGGTAGGTGGCGTGCCCTTCCTGGTGGGCGCTGGACAGGGCGGCCATGGCGGAAGCGATGAAGTCCACCGGCAGGCCATCGAAGTGGGCCCGGCGGCCCCGGTCCCCGGCGTAGAAGCTGCGCGGCGCCAGGCCGGTGTGGATCACGCTGGCCAGCAGCCGGGTCAGCAGATCCGGGACGTTGGCCTGGCCCCGGTAGCGCCGGTGGGGCATGACCAGGCCGCAGCGGAACACCCGCACCGGGGTCCGGAAGCGCTGGTGCAGCTCCTTGAGCAGCACCTCCCCGGCCCACTTGCTGGCGGCGTAGCCGTGGGCGTAGCCGCCGGCCAGGGGCCAGTCCGGCTGCAGGGCGTCCACCCCGGCGTCCTCGGGCACCTTGCCGGGGACCCGCGCGCCGGCCAGGACGGCCACCGTGGACACGAAGTCGAAGCGCTTGCGCCGCCCGCGCAGGGCCAGGCGGACCAGCTGGGCGGTGCCCAGCACGTTGGGGCCGAACAGCTGCTCGTAGCTGAACACGTGGTTGACCAGGGCGCCGGGGTGGACGACCAGGTCCGCCTCCCGGGCCAGCTGGTCGTGGACCGCCGGGTCCAGCCCCAGGCCCGGGGCGGCCAGGTCGCCGGCCAGGACCGTCAGGTGCCGGGAGGCCAGGGCTGCGAACCGCCGTTCCAGGTCCGGGTCGGGGCCCTGGAACGCCGAGCGCAGGCGGACCGCCGCGGCGGCGGCGTCCGGAGCCCGGACCAGGCAGACCACCCGGCCCCCGACCCGGGCGGCGTGCTCCAGCCATTCCAGGGCCAGGGCCCGGCCCAGGAAGCCGTTGGCGCCGGTGAGCAGCACCGTGCGCACCTCGGCGGGCAGGGGCTGGGCGGCGGTCTCGGCCGCCGCCGTCAGGTCCTCGGGGGCGAGGAACGCCTCCAGGCGCAGGTCCGCCCCGTGGATCCGGCCGGGGTCCGGCCCGTGCACCTGGCGGAACCCCGGCAGGGCGCCGGGCGCGAGCCCCCGGCGGGCCTCGATCTCCCGCACCAGGGCCGGCAGGGAGGCCCCGGGGTTCAGGATGGCCGCCACCGGCACCTGGACCCCGCACAGCTCCTGCAGCAGGGCCGACAGGGACAGGGCGCCCAGGGAGTCGCCCCCCAGTTCGGCGAAGCTGCCGGCGGCCGGGTCCAGGTCGGCCACCCCCAGCACCGCGGCCATGGCCTTGCGCACCTTCAGCGCCAGGGGCACTTGGTCCCCGCCCCGGCCCAGGTCCAGCAGCTCCCGCTGGCGCTGGTCCTCCAGCTGCGCGTACAAGACCTCCAGGCGCTCGCCGTACTTGCGCTTTAGCTGGGGCCGGGCGGGCTTGTTCACCCCGGTGAGCAGGCCGTTCTCCCGGGTCCAGCGCGCCTCCTCCACCAGGAAGTCCCGGGGCACCTCGTAGGGCCGCAGCCGGGCGGCCCCCGCCACCCGGTTCAGCTCGGTGCGCAGGAGCTGCTTGACCGCCGCCGGGTCCGGAACGGCCGGCCCAGGCTCGCGGCCGCCCAGGCGCTCCCGCACCGCGGGCCAGTCCGGCACGATCACCGCCAGCGGGTACGAGCGATGGCTGTTGGCGTACAGGTAGACCTGGTCCAGGTACGGGCTGCCGGCGCTGAAGGTGCTCTCCAGGCGCCATAGGGTCACATACTCGCCCTGGGCCAGCTTCACCACGTTGTTCTTGCGGTCCACCCAGGCGAGGTGGTCGGGGCCCCGCTCCTCCACGATGTCGCCGGTGCGCTGGAAGCCCTCGCCGTCGTAGAGGGCCCGGGTGGCCACCAGGTTGTGCAGGTAGCCGGGGACGCACTGGCGGGTCTTCACCAGCAGCTCGCCCCTCGGGTACGGCAGGTCGGTGCGCAGGTAGCCCAGCTCGGGGACGTCCTCCAGCTTGTAGGCGGAGACCATGGGCCGGCAGATCTCGCCGTCCAGGGTGATGATCCCCGCCTCGGTGGAGCCATAGCCTTCGTAGACCGGGATCTCGAAGCAGGTGGCCAGGAACTCCGCCACCTCCGGCGCGGTGGGGGCCGAGCCGATCACCGCGGCGGTGAGGCGGTCGCCCAGGAACGTCGAGCGCATGGACTGGTGCACCTGGGCGCGGGCCGCCGGCGCGGACATGCCCGCCTCCTGGCGGCGCAGCACCTCGGTGCGCCAGGCCTGGTGGATCATCTCCGACACCCGGGGCACCAGGCTGAGGAAGGTGGGCCGCACCAGGCGGATGTCCTCGAACAGGGAGGACAGGTCGCTGCGCAGGGTGAAGTGTGTGACTCCGCCCAGCAGGAGGGCGCGCACCACCGCCAGGCGGCCCATGGCGTGGCTGAGGGGATAGAAGTTGATGCCGATGTGGGGGAACCGGTCCAGCTGGTCCAGGCCGTTCAGGGCCCAGTGGGAGCGCCAGATGCGCTGGGTGAGGATGGCGCCCTTGGGGAAGCCGGTGCTCCCGGAGGTGTACATGAGGCTCGCGATGGGATCCTTCCCGGCCGGAGGCAGGAACGGGGCCAGGGGCGCGCCGGCCCGGGCGGACTCGGCCAGCTCGGCCACGGTGAGCAGGGGGCGGGGGGACCGGACCCGGGCCTGGCCCAGCTGGGCGGCCTCCGGGTCCCCTTCCCCGCGCAAATCCCCGTGCAGGTCCATGACCACCACGCTGCGCACCGAAGGGCAGCCCGGCAGCACCTCCAGCACCGCCGGCCAGTTCTCCAGGGTGCAGACGACGCAGGCGAACCGGGCCTCGTTGGCGATGTGCTGGAGGTCCACGCCGGCCATGGTTGGCTGCAGCACCGCCGAGGGGAGCCCGGCGTAGAGGCACGCCAGGTCGGCGATCACGTAGTCCATGCTGCCGAAGCCGTGGATGCCCACCACCTCCCCGGGGCGCAGGGCGGTGCGGGTATCCCGGACCAGGCCGGTGGCCAGTTCCACCACCCGGCGCCAGAGGGTGCGGTAGGTGATGGCGCGGAATTCGGGCAGGGGGCGCAGGATCCTCCCTTCGGCGGTGGTTTCCGGGCGGCGGGCCCGCTCCCCCAGGGCGGGCCGGTCCGCGTACGCTTCGCAGGCCCGGGCGAGCACCTGCACCGCGGCCAGGCGCTCGTCGTGGAGTTCCTTCACCACCGCCGGGAGAGGCTCGGAAGCCCTCAGCTCCGGATCGGCGGGGCGGATCTGCTCCAGCCGGTCCAGGGCCAGGCTCAGCAGGCACGCGTTGGCCTGGGCGGCCACCGGGGCCGCGGGGACGGTCATCCTACCCATGGGACTACCCTCATGACAGAGATTGATATTAATTGGGTATAAATAAAGGCGGTTCGCCTTCCACTAACCCAAACCAGCGTAGAGTCCGCTCCAGGAACTGTCAAGCAGACTCCAATCCCAAGGGCGCTGGGCCAGGAGCAGTCCTCCCGGGACCCGGGCCCACCCGGGAGTGGAGCGGGCCGGCGCCCAAACGATGGGCTGGAGCCGGCTTAGTGCCTATGATCGATCTGGCGTAAATAAATACAGGATAAAGTCAATAATCGGGTCCCATACTATCGGGCCGGACCGACGATCCCCAGGGCCTGGAGGTCGTCCAGGTACTTGTGCAGGTACGCCTCGTCCAGGCGGGGCAGGTCGGCCTCGCCCCCGGGGTGGAGCCGGCGCACCTGCTGCACGAACCGGGTGGCGTCGATGCGCTCCGCCTCCCAGGCCGACAGCGGCTCGGCCCACTGGGCCAGGATGGGCAGGGAGGAGTGCTGGCGCAGGGCGCCGGGCAGTTCCCGCAGCCGGGCGCCGAAGGCCTGGAACCAGGCGGCATGGTCCGGGATCCGCTCCACCCGGTAGCCGGCCGACTGGACCCAGTCCACCAGGGTGTCCAGGGACACCCCGTCGTCCCGGTGGGCGCTGCTCACCTGGTAGGTGGCGTGCCCTTCCTGGTGGGCGCTGGACAGGGCGGCCATGGCGGAAGCGATGAAGTCCACCGGCAGGCCGTCGAAGTGGGCCCGGCGGCCCCGGTCCCCGGCGTAGAAGCTGCGGGGCGCCAGGCCGGTGTGGATCACGCTGGCCAGCAGCCGGGTCAGCAGGTCCGGGACGTTGGCCTGGCCCCGGTAGCGCCGGTGGGGCATGACCAGGCCGCAGCGGAACACCCGCACCGGGGTGCCGAACTGCTGGTGCAGGTCCCTCAGCAGCACCTCCCCCGCCCACTTGCTGGCGGCGTAGCCGTAGGCATGGCCGCCCGCCGCCGGCCAGGCCCCGAGCAGGGCGTCGACCCCGTCGTCCTCCAGCACCTTGCCCGGAGACCGGGCCCCCGCCAGGACCCCCAGGGTCGAGACATGGTCGATGCGCTTGCGCCGCCCCCGCACGGCCAGCAGGGCGAGCCGGGCGGTGCCCAGCACGTTGGGGCCGAACAGCTGCTCGTAGCCGAGCGCGTGGTTGACCAGGGCCCCGGCGTGGACGATGAGGTCCACCTCCTCGGCCAGCAGCCGGAGCCGCTCCGGGGCGAGGCCCAGGCCGGGCGCCGCCAGGTCTCCGGCCAGCACGTCCAGGTGCCGGGAGGCCAGGGCGGCGAACCGCCGCTCCAGGTCCGGGTCCGGGCCCTGGAACGCCGAGCGCAGGCGGACCGCCGCGGCGGCGTCGTCCGCAGCCCGGACCAGGCAGACCACCCGGCCCCCGACCCGGGCGGCGTGCTCCAGCCATTCCAGGGCCAGGGCCCGGCCCAGGAAGCCGCTGGCACCGGTGAGCAGCACCGTGCGCACTTCGGCGGGCAGGGGGCGGGAGGCCGCCGAAGCCGCCCCGTCCAGCTCCTCCGCGCTGAACAAGCTGGCCAGGCGCAGGTCCTCGGCCCGCAGCAGCCCCGGGCCGGGGCCGGGCGCCGCCCGGTGCCCGGCCCCGGGACTCCCGCGCGCCTCCAGGCGCCGCGCCAGCTCCCGCAGGGATCCGGCCGGGTTCAGGAGGTCCGCGACCGGCACCGGCGTTCCCAGCATCTCCTCCAGCAGCGTCGCCAGGTCGAGGGCGCTCATGGAATCGCCGCCCAGGTCGGCGAAGCTGCGGGAGAGGTCCAGGCCGTCCACGCCCAGGACCGCCTCCGCCGCCCGGCGCACCGGCTCGTCCAGCCGCGCCCGGCCCGGGTCCCGCGCCAGGGCGGCGAGGGCCTCCCGGCGCCGGTCCTCCGTGCGGGCGTACAGGGCCTCCAGGCGCTCGCCGTACGCGCGCTCGAGCCTGGCCCGGGCCGGCTTGTCCACCCCGGTGAGCATGCCGTTGTCCCGGGTCCACCGGGTTTTCTCCACCAGGAAGTCCCGGGGCACCTCGAAGGGGCGCAGGCCGGCCTCGGCGGCGACCCGGTCCAGCTCGGCGCGCGCCAGCCGGCGCACCTCCCCGGGGTCCGGGTCGGGCCCGAGCCGCTCCCGCACCGCCGGCCAGTGCGGGACCACCACCGCCAGCGGGTAGGCCCGGGCGCCGTCGGCGTAGAGGTGGATCTGCTCCAGGAACGGGCTGCCGGCGGCGAACACGCTCTCCAGGCGCCCGAGGGTGATGAACTCGCCCTGGGCCAGCTTCACCACGTTGTTCCTGCGGTCGATCCAGACCACCTGGTCCGGGCCGCGCTCCTCGACGATGTCCCCGGTGCGCAGGTAGCCGTCCTCGTCGTACAGGGCCCGGGTGGCCTCGGGGTTGTGCAGGTAGCCCGGGACGCACTGGCGGGTCTTGACCCGCAGCTCGCCCCTCGGGAACGGTTGGTCGGTGCGCCGGTAGCCCAGCTCCGGCACGTCGGCCAGCTTGTAGTCGACCACCAGGGGCCGGCAGATCCGGCCGTCGATGGCGACGATGCCCGCCTCGGTGGAACCGTAGCCCTCGAAGACCGGCACCTGGAAGCAGGCCTTGAGGAAGGCCACCACCTCCGGGGCGGTGGGGGCGGAGCCGACCACCGCCGCCACCAGGCGGTCGCCCAGGAAGGTGGAGCGCATCTCCGCGGACACCCGCTCCCGCGCCCCGGCCGGGTCGCCGCCGGCGTCCAGGGCGCGGCGCAGGCGGGCCTGGTACTCCTGGTGGACCATGTCGGCGACGCGCGGCACCAGGTTCAGGAAGGTGGGCCGCACCAGGCGGATGTCCTCGAACAGGGTGGAGAGGTCGCGCTTCCAGGTGAAGTGGGTGACCCCGCCCAGCACCAGGGCGCGCAGCACCGACAGGCGGCCCATGGCGTGGCTCAGGGGGTAGAAGCTGATCCCGATGTGCGGAATGCGCGCCAGCGGGGACGTGGCGTCGAGGCTCCAGTGGGAGCGCCAGATGGCGTGGGTCAGCCGCGCGCCCTTGGGCATGCCGGTGCTCCCGGAGGTGTACATGAGCGTGGCCAGGGGGTCGCTCCCCCGGGGGGGAAGGAACGGCGCCAGGGGCGCGGCGGCGGCCCCGGCGGCGGCCAGGCCCTCCAGGGCGAGCAGGGGCGGGATGGATTCCGTCCGCTCCGGGATGCCGGCGCCCCGGAGCCCCATCACCACCACGCTGCGCACCGACGGGCAGGCCCCCAGCACCGCCCGGACCCCGGGCAGGCTGTCCGGGGTGCAGACGATGCAGGCGAAGGCCGCCTCCACGGCCAAGTGCCGCAGCTCCTCCGGGGCCAGGGCGGCCGGCACCAGCGCCGAGACCACGCCCAGGTAGAGGCAGGCCAAGTCCGCCAGCACGTAGTCCGGGCCGGCGGAGCCGCAGATGCCCACCACTTCCCCGGGGCGGAGGGCGGTGCGGGGATCCCGGGCCAGGCCGGTGGCCAAGTCCACGGTGTTCCGCCACAGCTCGCCGTAGCTGAGGGTCCGGAAGGCCGGCAGGGGCCGCGCCGCCGTGCCCTCCAGGGCGACGGCCCGCTCGCCCAGGGCCGGACGGTCCCGGTAGGCCTCGCAGGCCCGGGCCAGCATCTCGACGGCGGCCAGGCCTTCCCGCTGCAGGCCCTGGACCACCGCCGGCAGCGGGACCGACCGGCCCAGGTCCGGGTCGGACCGCCCGGCCAGATCCAGCCGGCGCAGGGCCAGCTGGAACAGCAGGTCATTGGCCAGGGCGGCCACCGGAGCCGCCGTCGGAATCATTTTTCCCATCGCACTCTCCTGGAATACCGGGCGGCCGGAATGCTTTTCCCCATTGGATGCCCGGACCGGATCCCGGTTGGCCAACGCCCGGCCCGCCGGGAAGGCGGTTTGGGCCCGCCCCCGGTTCGCAGGTGGAGGTGGAGTTTAGGAGCCTGACTATGCCGTTTTCGGGCTCATGAGGGCGTTGAAGCTGGCCACCTTGGCCCACCAGATGATGGCGCAGACCAGGCCGGCGACGGCGGCGAAGATCCCGATCACCGGGATGATGCCGCAGCAGCATAGGATGCAGGCCGTCAACCCGATGGTCCAGCCGCCGTCCGCCACGTTCCTGCCGTGGCCCTGGGCCCAGTTCATCACCGCCTCGGACACGCGCCGCACGATGAAGAACTGCCAGACCATCCCGAACAGCGGGATGAACATCAGCCAGACCATGCCCGGCTCCATGCGCCGGTTCTCCCTGCCGGCCAGGGTCAGGGCCTTCTGCATGGACAGCAGGTAGAACACCGTGGGCAGGATGAGGATGGCCAGGCAAACCAGGAGGGCTACGAAGATGCTTCCGCCCACGAGGGCGGCGAGGGCGCGGTTGGATGCCATGGTGCGACTCCCGGGATGAGGCCGGCGGGGCGGACCACCCGCAGGCGGGTTGGCAGGGTGGAGTGAAAAGACCAGGCTGGGGCTGTTTGGCCTAGGAGTGTGGCACCAAGGCATCGTGCGCACAAGGTTTGGTTCCTGGTAGGCTGGGGTGGGCCGGCGCTGGCGGCCGGCCTCGCGCTTCGGGCCTCCCCATGACCCCCACCTCCGATCCCTGGCACGTGTACCGCCGCGGCCGGCGCTTGCTCCTGGCCGGCTTCCTGGCCGGGCTGGCGCTGTTCGCGGCCAGCTTCCCGGTGGCCAAGGCCTGGCAGTCGGACCGCCCCCTCTACGTGGGGCTGGCCCTGTTCCTGGGCGCGGCGGCGCTGGGCCTGGCCCCCCTGAACAGCTTCCTCTGCCCCAAGTGCGGCGAGCCCTTCATCCACAAGGGCCGGCAGCGGAACGTGTTCACCCGGCGCTGCCTGAACTGCCGCCATCCCCGGTGGGCGGACCCGGGCTGACTCAGGCCACCACGTTCACCAGCAGGCTCAAGGTGGTGGTCCCGCTGTTCGCGAAGGCGTACGGCCGGTCCGAGAGGAACGCGAAGGAATCCCCGGCCTTGAGCACCTGGGCGCCCTCGTCCAGTTCCAGGGTCAGTTCGCCCCGGATCACGTAGAGCATCTCCCGGTAGCCCGGGAGGTCCGGTTCGCCCTGGTAGCGGTCCCCGGGGTCGATGGTCCACTTCCACAGCTCCACCGTGCGCGACGCCGGGTAGCTCTGCAGCAGGTCCACCTGGGTTCCCGGCCGCCCCCCCTGCCACAGTCGCAGGCCCCGCTCCGGGCGCTCCTCGTGTCCGCCCTGGCCGTCCACCAGTTCCGAGAAGGTGAGGCTGAAGGCGGCGGCGATGTGGCCCAGGGTGGCGAGGCTGACGTTGCTCTCGCCGCTCTCGATCATCCCGATCATCCGCCGGCTCACCTTGGACCGCTCGGCCAGCTCCTGCTGGCTCCATTTCCGCATGCGCCGGTTTCTCACCACGTTGGCCGAGATGGTGCCGAGCAGTTTCCTGGGGTCGAACGGCATGGGGACCTCGATGCGAAATATATTGCACAAACCTTCCGATGTGCATTATACTGCCCAATACCAGGGGGGCCAGCAAGCGATTCCCCCGGACCGGGGCCAGTCCCCATGGTCGAGCATTTCCCACCCGTCCTCAACACTTGAGCCCATTTCCAGCCGGCCTCTCCGGGGAACCGCGCCCCGGGGCCCTGTCATCCTTCAATGCCCGGGCGGGCGCCAGCCCCGGCCCGGCCACCTTCCAGGAGGAGCATCCCATGACCCTCGAAGCCGCCGCCCGATCGGCCCAGTTCATCCAGCAGGAAAACCAGTACGGCGCCCACAACTACCACCCCCTGGACGTGGTCTGCACCAAGGGCGAAGGGGTCTGGCTCACGGACGTGGACGGCAAGCGCTACATGGACTTCCTGGCCGCCTACTCGGCGGTGAACCAGGGCCACAACCACCCGAGGATCGCCGAGGCCATGATCAAGCAGATCCGCACCCTGGCGCTGACCAGCCGGGCCTTCCGCAACGACCAGTTCCCGCCCCTGCTGGAGAAGCTGTGCCGGCTCACCGGCTTCGACAAGGCCCTGCTCATGAACAGCGGCGCCGAGGCGGTGGAGACCGCCATCAAGGCCATCCGCAAGTGGGCCTACGACGTGAAGGGGATCGAGTATCCCAAGGCCGAGATCATCGTCGCCGAGGGCAACTTCCACGGCCGCACCACCACCATCATCGGCTTCAGCACCGATCCCGACAGCACCACCGGGTTCGGCCCCTTCACTCCCGGCTTCAGGATCGTGCCCTACGGCAACCTGGACGCCGTGGCCGCCGCCATCACCCCAAACACCGCGGCCATCTTCATGGAGCCGATCCAGGGCGAGGCCGGCGTGCAGATCCCGCCCGCCGGGTTCCTGCAGGGCCTGCGCCGCCTGGCCGACCAGCACAAGTGCCTGCTGGTGCTGGACGAGATCCAGTCCGGCTTCGGGCGCACCGGGAAGATGTTCGGGTTCGAGCATGAGGGCATCCGCCCGGACGGGATCACGGTGGGCAAGGCCCTGAGCGGCGGTTTCTACCCGGTGAGCGCGTTCCTCTCCTCCAATGAGGTCATGGACGTGTTCACCCCCGGCATCCACGGCTCCACCTACGGCGGCAACCCCCTGGCCTGCGCGGTGGCCTCGGCGGCCCTGGACGTGCTGGTGGACGAGAAGCTGGTGCAGCGCTCCGCGGAGCTGGGGCTGCACCTCAAGGGCCGCCTGGAGGGCCTGAAGTCCCCCAAGGTGAAGGGCATCCGCTGCCGCGGCCTGTGGGCCGGGATCGACCTGAAGGACGAGGCCGGCAACGCCCGCACCTACTGCTACGCCCTCAAGGACCGCGGAATGCTGTGCAAGGACACCCACGTCCACACCATCCGCCTGGCGCCGCCCCTGGTCATCACCAAGAGCGAGCTGGACTGGGCCGTGGACCAGCTCCAGGCCGTGCTGGCCTGAAAGGAGAACCCCATGCCGGTCAATCTGAAGGGCAGAAGCTTCCTGACCCTCATGGACTTCACCCCCGAGGAGGTGCGCCACCTGCTGGACCTCTCCCGGGACCTGAAGGCCAAGAAGCGGGCCGGGATCACCAACGACCTGCTCAAGGGCAGGAACATCGTCCTGCTGTTCGAGAAGACCTCCACCCGCACCCGCTGCGCCTTCGAGGTGGCCGCCCTGGACGAGGGCGCCCACGTGACCTTCCTGGACAGCGCCAGCTCCCAGGTGGGCAAGAAGGAGTCCCTGGAGGACAGCGCCAAGGTGCTGGGGCGGTACTACGACGGCATCGAGTACCGGGGCTACAAGCAGGAGGTGGTGGAGACCCTGGCCAGGCATTCCGGCGTGCCGGTGTGGAACGGCCTCACCGACGTGGACCACCCCACCCAGGTCCTGGCCGACTTCCTCACCATCGAGGAGCACGTGGCCAAGCCCCTGAACAAGGTGAAGCTGGTGTTCGCCGGCGACATCCGCAACAACATGGCGTACGCCCTGATGTACGGCGCCGCCAGGACCGGCATGCACTTCCTCGGCCTGGGCCCCAAGGACCTGAGCCCCGACCCCGCGGTCCTGGCCCGGGCCCGGGACGCGGCCAAGCTCACCGGCGCCGTCATCGAGATCTCCGACGACCCCGCCGCGGTCCAGGGCGCCGACGCCATCTACACCGACGTGTGGGCCTCCATGGGCGAGGAGGACAAGATCCCCGAGCGGGTGCGCCTGCTGACCCCGTACAAGGTCACCATGGACCTCCTGGCCCGCACCGGCAACCCCGACGTGATCTTCCTGCACTGCCTGCCCGCCTTCCACGACTTCGAGACCAAGCTGGCCAAGGAGATGAAGGACAAGGGCTTCGACATCCGGGAAGTGACCGACGAAGTGTTCCGCAGCCGGCACAGCAAGGTGTTCGACGAGGCGGAGAACCGGATGCACACCATAAAAGCGGTGCTGGTGGCGACCCTCTGATCAGGGTTCCCCGGCCATTTCCGAGTGGTCCCCCGCGGGCCTGCGCACCTTCCGGAACAGCAGCGCGAAGGGGATGCAGGCCAGCGACAGCCAGCCCAGGATGCGGAAGTTGTCCAGGTAGGCCATGAGCGCGGCCTGCTGCTTGACGGTGCCGTACATGAGGGCCAGGGCCCGGGCGCGGGCGACGGCCAGGTCGGCCCCGCCCGCCTGCAGCCGGACCTGGATGCCGTGGAGCCGTTCCAGCACCACCGGGCTGTCGGCGATTACGCTCGCCCCCAGGTGGGTCTGGTGGAACTGGGCGCCCCGCACCAGGAAGGTGGTGACCACGGCGATGCCCACGCTGCCGCCCAGGTTGCGCATCAGGTTGTAGATGCCGGCGGCGTTGCCCATCTCCTCGGGGTGCAGGCGGCCCATGGTCATGGTGGTGAGCGGCACGAAGATGAACCCGCCGGCGAACCCGTTCAGCAGGTTGGGCAGCACGATGGAGATCATGGAGATCTCCAGGTTGACCCGGCACAGCATCAGGATCGAGACGCCAAAGACGCCGAACCCGAACGCCAGCAGGATCCGGCCGTCGATCCGGCTGGCCAGGTACCCCGCCGCCACGGTGGAGACGATCGAGCCGATGCCGCGCGGGCTCACCGCCAGCCCGCTGTCCAGGGCCGGATAGCCCATCAGGGTCTGCAGGAACAGCGGCAGCAGGGCGATGGCGCCGTAGAGGACGAACCCGTACAGGCAGGTGATCACCGTCCCCACCCAGAAGTTGCGGTTGCCCAGCACCCGCATCTGCACGATCGGCTCCCGCTGGCGGAACTCCCAGACCAGGAACCCGGCCAGGGCCAGGACCGAGAACACGCTCATCCAGCAGATCCAGCTGGCCCCGAACCAGTCCGCCTCCTGGCCCTTGTCCAGCACCAGCTGCAGGCTGCCCAGCCACAGGGCCATCAGCCCGAAGCCCACGAAGTCCACGACCCCGCGCGTGGGACGGCGCAGGTACGGCGGGTCGTGGATGAAGGTCCGGGCCATAGCGATGGCCACGGCCCCCACCGGCAGGTTGATGTAGAACAGCCACCGCCAGGAAAAGTTGTCGGTGATCCAGCCGCCCAGGGTCGGTCCGATCACCGGCGCCACCACCACCCCGGCCCCGTAGGCGGCCATGGCCACGGCGTGCTTGCTGGGCGGGAAGCTCTCCAGCAGGATGGCCTGGGCCAGGGGCAGCATGCTCCCGCCCCCGACCCCCTGCAGCACCCGGGCGGCGATCAGCATCTGCAGGTTGGCGGCCATCCCGCACAGCACCGAGGCGCCGGTGAACACCCCGATGGAGACCACCAGCAGGCGCCGCCGCCCCAGGCGCCGGGCGATCCAGCTCGAGGCCGGCAGCATGATGGCACTGGACACCAGGTAGCTGGTGAGCACCCAGGTGGATTCGTCCGTGGCCGCCGAGAGGTTGCCGGCGATGTGCGGCAGGGCCACGTTGGCCACCGAGGTGTCCAGCACCACCATGAACACCGCCAGCATCACCGAGGCGGCGATCATCCACAGATGGAACTGGGATTCCGGGACGGTCCGGGCGGGCGGCGCGGCGGGGGCCGGAGGCGCGGCCGGGATGGCCGGGGCTTCGGCGGGAGGCAGTAGGACACTGGACGAGGCCATGTTTACGGGATTGGAGGGGGAATCCAGGCATTTTCGCACGATTCCGCCCGTACCCTGAACGGCGCCAGCGGCTGGCTGTCTGTCAACTGGCCAGGGCCTTGTGCAAGGCGTCCTGCAAGGTCGCTTCGTTGACGCCGGCATCCCTGAGCGCCTTGACCAGGCGGTCCTGGAACACCTGGTCCAGGACGTCCTCCAGGTCCTTTCGCATGGCCTGGCGGTTGGGCATACCGGGTGGCTAGGGTTCTTCGGCCGTCTGGGGAAATTGCCTTTGATAAAAAATCGATCCACAGCTATCTTCCGGTTGAATCTTTCAACCCGGAGGGAACCATGACGCTGGTCCAGGAGTTCAAGGCCTTCGTGGCGCGGGGCAACGTGACCGAGCTGGCGGTGGCGGTGGTGCTGGGCGGGGCCTTCGGCAAGATCGTCACCGCCTTCGTCAACGGGCTGATCATGCCCCTGGTGAGCTACGTGCTGCCCAAGGGCGACTGGCAGACGTTCACCCTGGGCAAGTTCCAGGTGGGCGCCGTGGCCGGGGCGGTGGTGGACTTCGCGCTCATCGCCCTGGTGGTGTTCCTGGTGTTCGTGAAGGGCCTGGCCGCCGTGTCCCGGAAGCGGGAGGAGGCGCCCGCACCCGCCACCCGGGCCTGCCCCCGCTGCCTGGAGCAGGTGCCCCTGGCCGCCACCCGCTGCCGGTGCTGCACCAGCGAGCTGGCGCCGGAAACCGTCGGTTGAGGAAGGAGGGAGCCATGGCGATGGATGCGCGACAGCGGGCGGCGTTCCTGGAGCGGTTCGAGGCGGGCCCGGAGCTGCTGCTGGCCGAGCCGGAGCCGGTGATCGTGGGCTACGACCAGGACCTGTGGGCGCGGACCTGAGACCTTACGCCCCCCGCCCCGCTAAAGTGGAAAGGGGTGCGACGGAGTGCCGGAAGATTTCTTGACACTTGAGGACTTGGCCCGGCTGCCGGACGAGCAGCGGGCGGTCCTGGCGGGCCTGGCCGGACTGGGTCTGCCCACCAGCAACAGCCACCTGGCCCGGGTCATGGCCGAGGCCCGGTCCTGCCCCCAGGCCCAGGCCTGGCTGGCCAACTCCCGGAAGATCCAGGAACTGCTCAATGACCTCAAGGACCGCGGCCTGGCCGACAGCATCCGGCAGGGCTACTGGGCCTGCGCCGAGCGGGCCCTGGAGTCCGCCGCCCGGCTGGCCCACGCCCAGGGGGTCCTGCGCCGCCTGCACCAGGCGGCGGTGATCGGCAGCGGCTACGGGACGGTGGTGCCGGACGCCCGCATGCGGCTGCGGGCGGAACTGCGCCTGGCCTTCCTGGAGGGGGACCCGGAGCGCTGGCTGCCGGTGCGGGAGCAGTTCGCCGAGCGGTTCGGCGCCTGGCTCCGGTTCCGGGATCCCCTCTGCCTGGTGTGCGGCGGGCCGTTCGAGCCGGCCTGGTTCGAGGCCCTGCCCCCCGCCGCCCAGGCCTACGGGTGCCAGGCGCTGCTCCACGAGCAGGCGCTCCTGGGGGTGCGCTCCCCGGCCTTCCGGGACTGGCTGGAGGCCCAGGCCCGCACGCCCCGGCCCACGCCCCTGGCGGTGAGCATCCTGACGTACCTGGTGCTGCAGGGGCGCACCGGGGAGACCGGTCCGTGGATGGCGGTCCAGGCCCCGGCCCTGCGGTCCATGTACTCCTGGTCGGCGGTGGAGGGGATGGCGGCCCTGGCCGGGGGCGACCCGGCCTGGGCCGCCGCCTGTTTCGCGGAGAGCGCGGCCCGCCTGCGCAAGGTCACCGGGCGGCGCAACCCGCTGCTGCCGGGCCCGTTCGAGCCCTTCCGCCTGCTGGCCCTGCTGGGCGCCCGGGACCCCGCCGCCCTGCGCCTGGCCCGGGAGCGCCTGGACCTGATGGAACGACGGGAGTGGGAGGACCCGCTGGCGCCGGCGGTTCCGGCCCTGCGCCGGCTGGAGCAGGCGCTGTCCGGGGCCCCGCCCGCCCCCAGGCCGTCCGGCGCCTGGGACCGGATCGGGCCTCGGTCCACGGCCTTCAACCTGTTCCTGGACATGCTGGGGGCCTGGCTGGGCGGCGAAGCCCTGCCGGAGCGGCTGCCGGACCGGGTCGCGCGGGCCTGCGAGCCGCTGCCCCTGGGCTGGTTCGCCGCCGAAGCGGAGGAACTGGGCTGGCGCCTCCGGGGGCGGCCGCCCCGCCCCCGGCCCCTGCTGGACCTGGTGCCCCGGCAGGAGGCCTGGGAACGGACGCTGGCAAGCCTGCGCCGCCTGGGCGAGCAGGAGCCGCCCCCGGTGCCGCCGGAGCCGGCCCGGACCCTGCGCCTGGCCTGGTACCTTGCCCTCGATCCGTGGCAGGGGGGCGCCTTCGCCCTGGAGGCCCGGGAACAGAAACGGGACGCCCGGGGCCAGTGGACCCGGGGCCGGGCGGTGGGGTTCCGCAAACTGCGGGAGGAGACCCGGACCTTCGACTACCTGTCCTCCCAGGACCAGCGGGTGATCGCCTGCCTCAAGACCGGCCGGGAGTCCTACGGCCGCGCCGCCTACGAGGTGGAACCGGCACCGGTCCTGGCGGCCCTGGTGGGGCACCCGTGCCTGTTCTGGGTGGAGGGCGGCGAGGAGACGCCCACGGAGCTGGCCGAGGGCAGGCCGGAACTGCGGGTGCGCCAGGAGGGCGAGACCCTGGAACTGACCCTGGATCCGCCCCTGGAGCCCAGGGGCTGGACCGTGCTCCCGGACGGTCCCCGCCGGCGCCGGGCGTACCTCTTCACCGACCTGCACCGGCGCCTGGGGGAACTGCTGGGCGAGCGCCTTGCGGTGCCGGCCTCGGCCCAGGAGGAGGTGCTGCGCTCCCTGGCGGCGGTGGCGCCCCTGGTGCCGGTGCGCACGGACCTGGGCCTGGGCGAGGAGGTTTCGGCCCGGGCCGGGCTGGAGCCGGTGGCGGGGCTTCCGGACCCGGTGCTGCTGCTGGTGCCCGCCGGGGAGGGCCTGCGGGTCCAGGCCCGGGTGTTCCCCCTGCCCGGCGGGCCCGGGCACCGCCCCGGGCGGGGCGGCGCCTCGCTGGTGCTGGACCAGGACGGCCGGCGCCTGCTGATGCGCCGGGACTTGGCCCAGGAGGCCCTGGCCCTGGAGACCCTGCTGGCCCTGCTGCCGGCCCTGGACCCCGAGCGGGCCGAGGACGGGGAGTGGCTGCTGCCGGACACCGAGCGCTGCCTGGACCTGCTGCTGCAGCTGGAGGCGGTCCGGGACCGGGTGGAGGTGCGCTGGCCCGAGGGCCAGAAGCTGCGCGCGCCCCGCAGCGTGGGCCCCGAGGCGCTGAGCCTGAAGGCGGCGGCCGGCCAGGGCTGGCTGGACCTGGAGGGCAAGCTGCAGGCGGATCCCGACCGGGTGCTCGACCTCAAGGCCCTCCTGGCGCTGCTGGAGGCCCACCCCGGCAAGTACCTCCCCCTGGGCGACGGCGGCTTCCTGGCCCTGACCCAGTCCCTGCGCCGCCGGCTCCAGGACCTGGGGGCCCTGGGCGAACGGCGCGGGGGCGGCCTGCGCCTGCACCCGCTGGCGGCCCTGGGCCTGGAGGAGCTGGGCCTGCCCCTGGAAGGGGACCAGGGCTTCCGCGACCAGCTGGCCCGGATCCGGGCCGCCATGGCCCTGGAGCCCCCGGTCCCGGCCGGGCTGGAGGCGGAGCTGCGCCCGTACCAGGAGGAGGGCTTCCGCTGGCTGATGCGCCTGGCGGCGGCGGGCTTCGGGGCCTGCTTGGCGGACGACATGGGCCTGGGCAAGACGGTCCAGGCCCTGGCCCTGCTCCTGGTCCGGGGCGGGCAGGGCCCGGCCCTGGTGGTGGCGCCCACCAGCGTCTGCGCCAACTGGGCCCTGGAGGCCGCGCGGTTCGCCCCGTCCCTGCGCCTTCGCCCCATCGCCGGGCCCGCCGGGGACCGGGCCGCCCTCCTGGAGGCCGCCGGCCCCATGGACCTGGTGGTGGCCAGCTACACCCTGCTGCACCGGGAGGCGGAGCGCCTGGGCGCGATCCCCTGGGCCACCGTGGTGCTGGACGAGGCCCAGCTCATCAAGAACGCCTTCACCAAGCGCAGCCAGAGCGCCATGGCGCTGCAGGCCGGGTTCCGCCTGGTGCTGAGCGGCACCCCGCTGGAGAACCACCTGGGCGAGCTGTGGAACCTGTTCCGCTTCCTCAACCCGGGCCTGCTGGGCTCCCTGGAGCAGTTCCGGCGCCGGTTCCAGCTGCCGGTGGAGCGGGACCGGGATCCCGAGGCCCTGCGCCGGCTGCGCCGCCTCACCGCCCCGTTCCTGCTGCGCCGCACCAAGGCCCAGGTGCTGGAGGAGCTGCCCCCGCGCATCGAGGTCACCCTGGAGCTGGAGCCCTCCCGGGCCGAGGCCGCGTTCCTCGAGGCCCTGCGCAGCCGCTGCCTGGAGCAGGTCGAGCGGGCCGGTCCGGCCCAGCCCATGCTGGTGCTGGCCGCCATCACCCGCCTGCGCCGGGCCTGCTGCGCCCCGGAACTGGCGCAGCCGGGGGTGGGCATCCGGAGTTCCAAGCTGGACGCGTTCCTGGAACTGGTGGAGGAGATCCGGGACAACCACCACCGGGCCCTGGTGTTCAGCCAGTTCGTGGACCACCTGACCATCCTGCGCCGGCACCTGGACCGGCTGGAGATCCCCTACCACTACCTGGACGGCGCCACCCCCCCGGCGGACCGGGCCGCGGCGGTGGCCGACTTCCAGCGGGGGGAGAAGGACTTCTTCCTGATCAGCCTGAGGGCCGGGGGCACCGGGCTGAACCTCACCGGCGCCGACGTGGTGATCCACATGGACCCCTGGTGGAACCCGGCGGTGGAGGACCAGGCCTCGGACCGGGCCCACCGCATCGGCCAGGAGCGCCCGGTGACCATCTACCGGCTGGTGCTCAAGGGCACCCTCGAAGCCAAGATCGTCAGCCTGCACGCCCGCAAGCGGGACCTGGCCGACCGCCTGCTGGAGGACACCGGCGGCGCCGTGCGCCTGGACGCCGCGGAACTGCTCCGGCTGCTGCGGGGCTGAATCCCTAACTAATAATTATTCCATCAATTAGTTTACCAGCGTCGGCCCGTCCCCCGGCCCGCCGATTGCCTGGGGTCGCCATTGAACCCATCATGAGAGTTTCCGGCCCTTCCAGACCGCGCAGGCGCACATGGATTCCGCACACCTAGCCAAGCAGGCCCGTTTCCGCATCGCCATCCTTTCCATCGTGGTGGGCCTCCTCGTCCTGGGCATGAAATACCTCGCCTACCACGTGTCCAATTCCGCCGCCCTCAAGTCCGACGCCATCGAGAACGTGGTGAACGTGGTGGCGGCGGTGTTCGCCCTGGGGGCCATCATCTTCGCGGACCGGCCGGCAGACCGGGAGCACCCTTACGGCCACGGCAAGATCGAGCACTTCTCCGCCGCCTTCGAGGGCGGCATGATCAGCCTGGCGGCCGTGCTGATCTCCTACGAGGCCATCCGCCAGGTCATCGAGGGCACCCCCCTGCGCAACCTCACCCTGGGCCTGGGCATCAACTTCCTGGCCGGCGTGGTCAACGGGCTGCTGGGGCTGTACCTCATCCGCCAGGGCCGGCGCCAGCGGTCCCGGGCCCTGGAGGCGGACGGCCACCACGTGTTCTCGGACTTCTACGTGACCCTGGGCCTGGGCGCGGGCCTGCTGCTGGTCGACGCCACCGGCCTCGCCTGGCTGGACCCGGCCATGGCCCTGGCCGTGGCCGTCATGCTGGGCGTGACCGGGTTCCGCCTGGTGCGCTCCTCCAGCATCGCCCTCCTGGACACCGAGGACACCGCCCTGGTGGAGCGCCTGGTGGACGTCATCAACCAAGTCCGCTCCAAGGACGTCGTGGCCATCCACGAACTGCGCACCATGCGCTCCGGCCGCTACACCCACGTGGACATCCACATGGTCATCCCCGAGTTCTACGCCATCGGCCAGGGCCACGAACTGGCCGACGCCTTCGGCCAGGCCGTGCTCAGAGAGGCCGCCCTGGAAGGCGAACTGCACACCCACGTGGACCCCTGCCTCAAGGCCTTCTGCGCCATGTGCGACGTCGACCCCTGCCCGCTCCGGCAGAAGCCCCTGAGCCAGCCGACCCGGATCACGCTGGACCAGGCGGTGGCGCCGGGGCCGGTCTGAGGTCCACTGGAACCCGGTCAGGGGAGACCCGCAGATCCCCCCTTGCATGTGGGTACGCAAGTAACCACACTGTGACAAGGAGGCATGGCCATGCTCTCGGCGAATCCAACACCCCTGCCCATTCGTGCCAAGGTCATCAAAGATGGGAATTCAGTGGCCGTCCGCTTGCCCGCTTCCCTTGGGTTGAAACCTGGCGAAGAGGTGGACATTGACGTGCGTCGAGTGGGCGCTTGGCCCGCCGGCTTTTTTGACCTCGAGCCGAGCCCTGATTTCCCAATGCCCGAACGCGTCAGCCCAAAGGCGCGAGAGGCAAGGAAGAAGAGGCTGTTTGGCGGGAAGGGTGAACGTTGATGCCCTCCTTTCTCCTCGACACGAACTTCTGCATCCATTTCATACGTGGCAAGGTTTGGGCGCGCCTGGCCCTGTCAAAAGTCCAGGTGCCGGATGTCGCTGTCTCCGCAGTGACCGTCGGCGAACTGTATGAAGGCGCACACAGATCAAACCAGACAGGCAAGGAGATCAAAAAGGCCGATACCTTCCTGGCGCCCATTGAAGTCATCGCCTTTGGCCGCGAGGAGGCCAAGGAATGGGGATTGATTGAGGCAAATCTGAGAAAGCAGGGCAAGCCGATCGAGGCGGAAGACAGCATCATTGCCGCAACTGCCATAAAGCGTGGTTTGATTCTTGTTACCGGAAACACCAAGCATTTCGACCGCATCGAAGGGTTGAAGCTCGTTGACTGGGAGAAGAAAACACCAACCAAATGAGAGTTGGCGGCCCTGACGCACGACTCCTTGGCACAGGCGCCTGGTTCCTGGTAGAAGGTCAGGCTAGGCTCGGCTGCCTGGGAAAGGAATCGCGCCATGGGATCCTCCCTCCGCTTCCATCCGTACCACCAGCTCCAAGGCCGGCCGAACGTGATCGTCGACGGCTCCCCCACCGAAGGAACCCGGCTCTGCCTTTCCCACTGGCCCCGGATCCCGGTCCCGGCCGGCTACGAAGCCGACCTCAGCGCCCAGATGGTCTTCCGCTACCTGGACCACCTGGACCTCCACGGCGACGCCGCCTGGGTCTCCAACAATCATTTCGACCAGGACGGACTGGTGTCGGTGTTCGCGCTGGTGTTCCCGGAAGCTGCCCTCGCCAACCGGGAACGGCTCACAGACTTGGCCGCGGCCGGGGACTTCGGCACCTACAGGTTCCGGGAGTCCGCCCGGGCATCCATGGCCATCGCCGCCTTCACCGATCCGGAGCGGTCCCCCCTGCCCGCTCTTCCCGCCGATCCCGCCGCGGCCACAGCTGCGCTCTACGAGGCCCTGCTCGGGCGGGTCGTGGAACTGGTGGCCCATCCGGACCGCTACGCGTCCCTCTGGCGGGACGAGGATGCGTGCCTCACCGAGAGTGAACGCTGCCTCGGCACCCTGGCGCGGATCGAAGAATTCCCCGAGGTGGACCTGGCCCTGGTGACCGTGCCGGACGCGGAACCCGGCATCCCCACGGCGGGCGGGCACCGCTTCGCCTCCTCCCGGATGGCCGGACTGCACCCCATGGCACTCCACAACGCCACCAACCGGCTGGTCATGGCCGTGCTCCAGGGCCGGCGCTACACCGTCACCTGCCGCTACGAATCCTGGGTGCAGTTCCGCTCCCGCCCCATTCGGCCGAGGGTGGACCTGGCGCCCCTGGCCCGGGAACTCGACGGGCTCGAAGCGGGCGGGGCCGCCTGGGTGGCCGACCCGCCGGGGAACCTCACGGCTGGATTGCGGCTGGCAGGGGAAGCAGAGAGCAGCCTTCCCGCCGAACGCTTCCGGGCCCTGCTGCTGGCCCACCTGCGTTCCGCGGCGCCGGCATGGGACCCGTACGCCACCGGAGCCTGAAACCGGAACGCAAAGAAATGGCCGGGCGCTCGCTTTGGTGGGACTGTCCCACTTGCCCACAACCCAACAGGGACTAAACTGCTTGAGGAGAGGTAGAGCCATGGACCTGGTGACGGTTGATTCAAAGCGGAGGGTTACCCTCCCGAAGGAATTGGACATCAAACCGGGGCAAGTTCTGGGCGTGACGATCAAGGGGGATCACGTCGAGTTCTATCCGGTTCAGATCATTCCAATGGACGAATTCAAGCGGGTGATGGCTTCCGTGAGCGAGGAGCACAAAGCAGCCTTTGAGAGGCTGGCCAAGTGATCCTGCTTACCCTGGAACAAGTTGTCGTTCTCCATGATCATCAGATTGAACGGTTTGGCGGAACGCCTGGAGTGAACGAGCTGGGCCTGGTCGACAGTGCAGTCAATGCGGTAGCCAATCGAATTTATTACGATCGCTGCCAGGATCTTCTTACGCTTGCGGGAATCTACCTTTACCGACTGGTGAGCAACCACGGGTTCATAGATGGCAACAAGCGTGTCGGCATGGCCGCGGCCTTGGTTTTCTTGCGCTTGAATGGGTATGCGACGAACCACCCCGAATTCGAAGATATCACCCTGAAAGTCGCAGCGGGTGAGTTCTCCGAAGAACAGGCAATCGAGTGCATTAAACAGATTTATGAGACAAGCCGCTGAATTTGTTGCCCAAGGCGGCCAGGATTTAACTCACGAGTTGACCGGCCCCGCACTGAGCGCGAGACCAGGGGAGAGGAAGCGGTTGAGGATGAAGGATGAAGAGATTGCATTCTGAATGTCCATAGCATTCTTCAATCCCAGTAATGACCTGTCTCCTTCTTTTTTCCATATTTTTTGTTTGGCCTATTACCAGAACACCATTGTTATCTGTGCCAAGCATTCTAGGGATGGGAAAAGGTTGAGATTCTTGATTGACGACTCTTAGCTCATACTGCGCAGGACCTCGGTATGACAATACTTGCTTTATGGATTGCCAGTTGGTCCATTCCATAGGAGTCTCCTTGGACGAAACGGATTTCGGTGATGCCTAACTCAATTGGGTGTCACGCCTTGGGCCCGAAAATTTCACCCAATGCGGTAAGAAATCGGAAATACCGGATGGCATGAGTTGCTGCCGTTAACAGCTTGGGCAGCATGGGAGCCTAAGGAATGCTGGGATAGATGCTCAGTATGCAACCGTTCCAACTCCAAGGGGCGGTGGTGTTCCTGGTGAGTTTGCCGGCTTGGGCGATGGCCAGGGGTCGACCCACCCTGGAATGGCACCTGGAAAGGCGGCACGGATGATCTGGGGCTGACCCGGCCAGGGAAGTCCAACAGGCGGCAGGGTCACCGGAACCTGGTGTGGATCGACGCGAGGGCTCGGGTTCCGGGTGGCCGGGGGAGGCCCTGGGTTGAGTTGCTTAACAAGCATTTCAACAAATCATTCACCGCCCGTAAGGACCACCCCCGGGCGGCCAGCGCGGAGATCGGCCTGGAATCTGGTTCGCCGAACCCTCATCCGGAAGATTGACAGCCCCCGCTCAATCCTTACCATTAATTAATTATTTATTCCCCAGGAGGCCATGTGGGAGTCCGCCGGTCCCGGACCCGCAGGAACGATGACCCGAGTCCCACCCATCTCGGCGATCCCCGGGATCTCTGGTGGTTTCCCGTCGCCCTGGCGCTGGGGCTGCTGTGCGCCTGTCCCCGGGACGGGCGGGGGCGGTCGGGGCCTCCTCCGCCGGACGTCTACGCGGTGGGCTGGGAGGCTTCGCCCAACCGGCCCACGGCGGTGGCCTGGAAGAACGGGTCGGCCATGGCCCTCAGCGACGGGTCCCGCAGCGCCCGGGCGCTGGGGCTGGCGGTGCGGGGGCAGGATGTGTTCGTCGCGGGGGCGGTGACGGATTCCAATACGGAAAAGGACATCGCCACGCTGTGGAAGAACGGCGAACCCACGGCGCTCACGGACGGGACCTGGGACGCCCAGGCCACGGGAGTGGCGGTGTCGGGCGGGGACGTGCTCGTGGTGGGGTTCGAGACCGATCCCCGCTCGGGGCACACGGTCGCGGTGCAGTGGCGGAACGGGGTGCGGCGGGCCCTCACCGACGGGAGCATGGACGCCAAGGCGTGGGCGGTGGCGGTGGCGGGGAACGACGTGCTGGTGGCGGGGGAGGAGGGGCCGGGGGCCCGGTCCATGGTCGCCAAGGTCTGGAAGAACGGCGCCCCGTCCCCGCTCACGGACGGGACCCGGGCGTCCCGGGTCAGCGCCCTGGCGGTGGAGGGCAAGGATATCTATGCTTCCGGCTCGGACGGGAACGTGGCCATGGTCTGGAAGAACGGCCGGGCCCTGGCGTCCCTCACCGACGGCAGCCGGTTCGCCAACGGGGCCGCCATCGCCGTCTCGGGCGGCAATGTCTACGTGGCGGGCTGGGTGGGCCCGGTGGCCACCCTGTGGCGGAACGGCACCGCCACGGCGCTCACCGACGGCTCCCGGATCGCCGAGGCGTGGTCGGTGGCGGTGGCGGGCGCGGACGTCTATGTGGCCGGAGAGGAGTTCGACGACCAGATCTACGTGGTGGAGCTCTGGAAGAATGGTGTCCCCATGCCGCTCAGCAGCGGCATGAACCCGGCCCGGGCCACTGCGGTGACGGTGGTGGGCCACGCCACGGCGCTGGACCCGGACCAGATGCCGGCCTGGAGGGACCAGTCCGAAACCCCTGCGGTGACGTCGCCCGGGTAAAGGCAATGAATTAATTGTCATACCGGCCCCGGGGGCCGGGGCCGGGTTGGCATCCCTTTCGCTCCCGGATGCCGGGTGTCAACATGCTGACCCTCCTGGACCGACTCCTGCCCTACTTCTCCCGCCTGTCCCGGCGGGTGGACCTGGCCGCGCCGGTGTTCGTGCTGATCGTCATGGTCGTGATGATCCTGCCCCTGCCGGCCTTCGCCATCGACATCCTGATCGTTTTCAACATCACCATGTCCCTGGTGATCCTCCTGGTGGGCATGTACGTGGCCCGGCCCCAGGAATTCAGCGCCTACCCCTCGGTCCTGCTGATCATCACCCTGTTCCGGCTGAGCGTGAACGTGGCCACCACCCGGCGGATCCTGCTGTACGGCGGCGAGCAGGGGCCCGATGCGGCCGGGCACATGGTCAAGGCGTTCGGCCAGTTCGTGGTGGGCGGCAGCTACATCATCGGCCTGGTGGTGTTCCTGATCCTGCTGGCGATCCAGTTCCTGGTCATCAACCACGGCTCCGGGCGCATCGCCGAGGTGACCGCCCGGTTCACCCTGGACGCCATGCCCGGCAAGCAGATGGCCATCGACGCCGACCTGAACGCCGGCTACATCGACGAGGCGGAGGCCCGGAAGCGGCGCAAGGACCTGGGAGCGGAGGCCAACTTCTTCGGCGCCATGGACGGCGCGATCAAGTTCACCCAGCGGGACGCGGTGGCCGCCCTGATCATCCTGGCGGTGAACATCATCGCCGGGATCCTGATCGGGCTGATCAAGTACAACCTCCCGGTGCTGCAGTCCATGGAGACCTTCACTCTGCTCACGGTGGGTGACGGCCTGGTGACCGCCATCCCCAGCCTGCTGATCTCCGTGGGCGGCGCCATCCTCACCACCCGCAGCGGCTCCACCTCCCCCAACCTGGGCACCGAGGTCATGGGCCAGCTGGGGGCGGACACCCGGCCCCTGGCGATCGCCACCGCGGTGCTGTTCCTGTTCGGCGCGGTCCCTGGCCTCCCCCTGGTGCCGTTCTGGATCATGGGCACGGCGTTCGGCTCCCTGACCTACCTCACCTGGAAGTACTCGGCCCAGCAGGCCCAGGAGAAGCTGGAGGCCGAGGCCAAGGCCAGGCCCGCCCCCGAGGGGCCGGAGAAGGTGGAGGCCCTGCTCAAGGTGGATCCCCTGGGCCTGGAGGTGGGCTATGGGCTGATCCCCCTGCTGGACGCCGCCCACGGCGGCACCGTGCTGGAGCGGATCAAGGCGCTGCGGCGCCAGGTGGCCCAGGAGATGGGCATCGTGGTGCCGCCCATCCGCATCCGCGACAACCTGCAGCTCCCCGCCAACACCTATCGGCTGCTGCTGCGGGGCGAGGAGGTGGCCCGGAGCCAGGCGATGCCGGGCATGTTCCTGGCCATGAACCCGGGCACCGCCACCGGCGAGATCCAGGGCACCCCCACCACCGAGCCCGCCTTCGGCCTGCCCGCCGTCTGGATTGCCGAGAACCAGCGGGACCACGCCCAGCTCATGGGCTACACGGTGGTGGACGGGGCCACCGTCATCACCACCCACATCTCCGAGCTGGTCAAGCAGCAGGCCCCGGAGCTCCTGGGCCGCCCGGAGGTGCAGCAGCTCCTGGACGCCCTGAAGGAGTCCAGCCCCAAGCTGGTGGAGGACCTGGTGCCCAGCGTGGTGCCGGTGGGCGTGCTCCAGAAGGTGCTGCAGAACCTGCTGCGGGAGCGGGTGCCGGTGCGGGACCTGGGCCGGATCCTGGAAGGCACCGCCGACGCCATCGCCATCACCCGCGACCCGGTCATCCTGACCGAATATGTGCGCCAGCGCCTGGGCCGCTCCCTGACCAGCGCCCACCTCTCGGACAACAACGAACTGGGGGTGCTGGTGCTGGACCCCAAGCTGGAACAGACCATCCAGTCGGGGATCGAGACCACCGAGCGGGGCTCCTTCCTGGCCCTGGAGCCGGGCAAGCTGCAGGAGCTCCTCAACCGCATCAGCGCCGGGATCTCCAGGCTCCTTCCCGGCGCCCAGCCGGTGCTGCTCACCAACCCGGTGGTGCGCCCCCACCTGCGCCAGCTCCTGGCCCGGGTCATGCCCCACCTGGTGGTGCTCAGCCACAGCGAGGTCCCCCTGGACGTGCGGGTGGTCAACCTCGGCACCGTCGCATGACTACCTTCGCCGATATGGGGGGACCGCCCGTTCGCTGCGCTCACTCTGCGTCCCCCCGCACCCCCACTTCATGTCCCGGCGGAGCCGGGTCATGAAGTCCCCCAACCCTGACCGGACCGCCCCATGCGCGTGAAGACCTTCGAAGCGACCTCCATGCAGGAAGCGCTCACCATCGTCAAGCAGGACATGGGCGAGGACGCCTTCATCCTGTCCACCCGCACCAAGCGCCGCAAGGGCCCCCTGGGCCAGGGCGAGGAGCCGGTCATCGAGGTCACCGCCGCCGTGGACGAGCCGGCGCCCGCCCCCGCGGCAGCGTCCCTGCCGGTGGGCGGCACCTACGGCCTGCGCCCGCCCCTGGCGGTCCGGGCCCCGGAGCCGAAAGGTCCCCCCGCCCCGGGCGTTCCCGGAAAGCGGCCCGAACGGGCCGCGCTGATCCGGGACAGCGCCGCCGCGCTCCCGGCGCCGGCGGAACCGGCGCGGCCGGCCCCCGCGCCCCGGCCCGCCGCGCCCCCGCCCCCGCCCCTGGACCTGCAGCCCCTACGCCGGGAGCTGCTGGAGATCAAGGGCGCGGTGGAGGCCCTGAAGGACCAGGAGGTGCGCAACGAGACCATCCTCCGGGAGCTGGACCTGATGAAGGCCCAGCTCACCCGGATCCAGAAGCTGGGCATGCCCCAGGCCCAGCTCCAGCTCCCCCCGGCCATGCTCAGCCTCTACGGCGAGCTGGTGGGCAACGACGTGGACCCGCTGATCGCCCTGCGCCTGTGCGAGTACACCCAGCGCACCCTGCTGGAGCAGGGCGGGGACCAGACCGTGGACCCGGAGAAGGCCCGGCTGTTCATGCGCCGCGTGATCGCCGACTTCATCCCGGTGGCCTCCCCCATCCAGCTGGAGCCGGGCAAGATCCGGGTGGCCGCCCTGGTGGGCCCCACCGGCGTGGGCAAGACCACCACCATCGCCAAGCTGGCCGCCTACGCCAAGCTCGAGCTCAAGCAGAAGGTCGCCCTGCTCACCCTGGACACCTTCCGCATGGCCGCCGTGGACCAGCTGCACCAGTACGCGGAGATCCTGCAGGTGCCCCTGCACGTGGCCCTGACCGTGGAGGACCTGCGCTCGGCCATGCGCTTCTACCAGGACCGGGCCCTGGTGCTCATCGACACCGCCGGGCACAGCCCCAAGGACTCGGAGGTGCAGGGCCAGCTGCGCCGGTTCCTGGACGAGCTGCCCGGGGTGGAGACCCATTTGGTGCTCTCCGCCACCACCAAGCCCAGGGACCTGGCCGACATCGCCCAGCGGTTCGAGCCCCTCAAGCCGGGCCGGCTGATCTTCACCAAGCTGGACGAGACCTGCACCTTCGGCCCGCTGCTGTCCACCCTGGTCCGGGTCAAGCGCCCCCTCAGCTACCTGGGCACCGGCCAGGACGTGCCCCAGGATCTGGAAATGGCCACCAGCCGGCGGGTGGCGGACCTGATCCTGCCCCTGCCTCCGGCGGCCTCGTGATTTGTTCTCACACTCCTCCCATCCTCCAGGCGCAACCATGAACGACCAAGCCAACCGTCTCAGAGCCCTGGCCCGGACCCAGACCCCCGAGCCCAGCCTGTTCTCCTGCAGGGTGGTGGCCATCGCCTCCGGCAAGGGAGGGGTGGGCAAGACCAACGTGGTGGCGGGCCTGGCCATGGCCATGGCCGCCCAAGGCCAGCGGGTGGCGGTGCTGGACGCCGATTTCGGCCTGGCCAACCTGGACATCCTGCTGGGCCTGAGCCCGCAGTTCACCCTTGAGCACGTGCTGCGCGGGGAGAAGCTGATGGAGGAGATCCTGATGGACGGCCCGTTCGGCATCCGGATCATCCCCGCCAGCAGCGGCATCCAGGAGCTGACCCGGCTGGACGCCGCCGCCGAGCTGCGCCTGGTCCAGGGGCTGCAGCGCATCTCCGGGGCCTGCGACTGGCTGCTCATCGACACGGCCGCCGGCATCCACGATTCGGTCATCAAGCTGCTCATGGCCGCCCAGGAGGTGCTGCTGGTGACCACCCCGGAGCCCACTGCCCTGGTGGACGTCTACGCCATGGTCAAGGTGGTGCACCTGCGGGACGCCCAGAAGCCCCTGTGGCTGCTGGTGAACAACGCCCAGAACGAGGAGGAGGCGGAGGAGACCATCGACCAGCTCCAGGCGGCCACCCGGCGCTTCCTGAACCGGGAGCTCAACGTGCTGGGCATGCTGCCGGCGGACCCCTGCGTCCTGCAGGCGGTCCGGCAGCAGCGCGGAGTGGTGGAGCTGTTCCCCCAGGCACCGGCCTCCCTGGCCCTCCAGGCGGCGGCCCAGCGCTTGCAGGAGAAGATATCCTTACAAAAGGATGGATTTGCTGCATTCTGGAAAGGGCTTAGCACAGAGGAATCATGAAACCTGGGGAGCAGGCCGGGCGCAAAGCTGCCGCCGCGGACGGGGCGCGGACCCCCGTCCAGGCGTCGCCCGCGGCGGCCCGGGCCGCCGCCCAGGCCTATGGCCGCAACGCCCTGCTCGCCCCGCCCCCCGAGCCGGTGGCCGAAGCCCCGCCCCAGCCGGCGGCCGGGGGCCACGGGGAGGTCCCGTTCCAGGACCGGGACTACCTGATCACCGAGTGCCTGCCCCTGGTGAAGTTCATCTCCCACCGGATCTCGGCCCGGCTCCCGGCCCACGTGGACGTGGACGACCTGATCCACTCGGGCATCCTGGGCCTGCTGGACGCGGTGAAGAAGTTCGAGCCGGACCGCAACGTCAAGTTCAAGACCTACGCCGAGCAGCGGATCCGGGGCGCCATCCTGGACGGGCTGCGGGACCTGGACTGGGTCCCGCGCAGCCTGCGCCGGAAGAAGAAGGACATCGAGACCGCCTACCACGAGCTGGAGCAGCGCCAGGGGCGGGCCGCCACCGACGAGGAGGTGGCCGCCCACCTGGGGATGACCCTGGAGGAACTGCAGCACAGCCTGGACGACCTCAAGGGGGTCACCCTGGGCACCTTCATGGACGCGGGCGAAGGGGGCGACGGCGAGAGCCTGATCAGCTTCATCCCCGACCCCGACGGGGAGAATCCCCACATCCTGCTCCAGGCCAGGGAAGTGAGAACCCTTCTCAAGAACGCCGTGGACCGGCTGCCCACCAAGGAGCGGTTCGTGGTGCAGCTGTACTACTATGACGAGTTGACCATGAAGGAGATCGGGACCCTGCTCAACATCACCGAGAGCCGGGTATCCCAATTGCATACCAAGTCCATGCTCCGGCTGCGGGGCAAACTAAAGGAACGCAGGATCGAAGGATAACCGGGACGCGCGATGGCCAAGATTCTCAGCCAGGAAGAGGTGGATGCCCTCCTGAAATCCCACGCCAAGGGGGCCAAGGCGGCAGCTCCCGCCGCCGGGCCCGCCCCTGCCCCGGCGCCCGCGCCGGCCTCGCACAAGGCAAAAAAAGCCCAACCCCTGAAGAAGGTCACCCTCTACAACTTCCGCCGCCCGGACCGGGTCAGCCGGGAGCAGATGCGCTCCCTGCACTTCATGCACGACCGGTTCGCCCGCAACTTCTCCAGCTCCCTCTCGGCCTACCTGCGCACCATCACCGAGGTGAACCTGGTGAGCGTGGAGCAGCTCAGCTACCAGGAGTTCCTGCTCTCGGTGCCCGACCCCACCTGCTTCAACGCCATCTCCATCCGGCCGCTGGAGGGGGCCTTCGCCCTGGAGGTGAACCCCCAGCTGGTGTTCCCCATCATCGACAAGATGCTGGGCGGTCCCGGGGACGCCCTCAAGCACCTGCGCACCATGACCGACATCGAGCAGTCCATCTTCGACGGGGTGCTCAAGCTGGCCCTGGACGACCTGCGGGAAGCCTGGCGCGGGATCATCGACCTGGACTTCCGCATCCAGGCCCGGGAGACCAGCCCGCAGCTGATCCAGATCGTCGCCCCCAACGAGGTGGTGCTGCTGGTGGTGTTCGAGGTGAAGATGGGCAGCGTGGTGGGCATGATCAACCTGGCCATCCCCTCCATCATCCTCGAGCCCGTCGCCAGCAAGTTCGACCAGGAGATGTACACCGGCTACAAGAAGTCCTCCACCTTCGAGGAGGCCAGGCTGCTGATGGAGAGCCTGAAGCGCTGCGACATGGACGTGGCGGCGGAGATCCGGGGCACCAACCTCAGGCTGTCGGACATCCTCAGCCTCCAGAACGGGGACCTTATCCCCCTCAACAATCGGTTCGACGCCATGCTGGACCTGACCGTGGACGGCATCCCTCGGTTCCAGGGCTACATGGCCTTGAACGCCAACCAGAAGCGGGTGTTCCAGGTGACCACCGCGCGCCAGGAGGGATGACATGGATCCCGTGATGGTGGACCTCAACAGGAAGCTCGGCAACTGCTTCGCCGAGAGCATGTCGTCGGTGTTCTCCATGCTCACCGGGCGGGAATTCGCCATCAAGGCCAAGGACGGCGACACCCTGGACCACAGCGGGGTCGGAGGCCTGCACCAGGCCCCGGTGGTGTACGTCAAGGCCCACTACACCAAGGGCATGACCGGGATCATCCTGTTCGCCCTGCCGCTCAAGGAGGGCACCATGCTGGTGGACCTCATGCTGGGCGGCGACGGCACCCCCGCTCCGGAGCTGGCCGGGGACTCCCGGGACGCCCTGGCGGAGACCTTCAACCAGATCATGGGCTCGGCCAACCAGGCCCTGTCCGACCTGGCCGGGGAGACCCTGTCCATCTCCAACGTGGAGATCTTCCCGTCGCCGGGGCCCGATCCGGCCGCGCTGGAGGAGATCCTGGGCCCCGGGCCGTTCTACGACCTGCCCCTGGAGACGGTGCAGGAGTCCCTCAGCACCCTCATCCACCTGCTGATCCCCGACCTCCTGGTGCAGCAGGTCAAGCGCAAGCTGGGCCTGGGCGAGCCGGCCGCGGCCCCGCCGCCCATGGCCGCGGAGCCCGCGCCGGCGCCGGTGGCCCTGCCCCCTACGACCCCCCGGGCCACGCCCGCCCCGCCCCCCATCACCCAGCCCCTGCGCGCTGCGGCCCCGGTGGACACCGGCAACCTGGACCTGCTCATGGACATCGAGCTGCCGGTGATGGTCCGCATGGGCCAGACCGAGATGCAGCTGGGCGACCTGCTCAAGCTCACCCCGGGATCGATCCTGGAGCTCAACCGCGCCGCCGACGCCCCGGTGGAGCTGCTGGTGAACAGCAAGCTGATCGCCAAGGGCGAGGTGGTGGTGGTGGACGGCAACTTCGCCTTCCGCATCAGCGAGATCGAGAGCACCGACACGCGCATCCGCAGCTTGGCGTGAATTTGTAATTAATTTCTTCGCGGAAAAGTGTGGTGCTTCCGCCACAGGGTGTTGCCTTTTCCCCACCACGAAGTGTGGGACGTCTACTACATTGGCATTTCCCCAACATCTGCATATGTTTGGGGGACCATCGGAAAGCATCGGGTCCTTTCCAGTCGAAGCTGGTCGTCACCTGTCCTTTGGAGTTGCGCATGTGCGGAATCGTCGGATACATCGGGACCCAGAAGGCCGCCCCCATCCTGGTGGAGGGCCTCAAGAGCCTGGAGTACCGCGGCTACGACAGCGCCGGCATCGCCCTGGCGCCCGGCGGCGGCAAGTTCCGGGTGGTGCGGGCCTCGGGCAAGCTCACCAACTTGGCGGCCCGGGTCGACCTGGACGACGCCACCCCGGTGGGCATCGGCCACACCCGCTGGGCCACCCACGGCCGGCCCACCGAGGAGAACGCCCACCCCCACCGCAGCAGCGACGGCCAGGTGGTGGCGGTGCACAACGGGATCTTCGAGAACTTCCTGGAACTGCGCCGGGAGCTCAAGGCCGCGGGGCAGACGTTCAGCACCGAGACCGACACCGAGTGCTTCCCGGTGATGGTGGCCCACATCCTGAAAAAGACCGGGTGCGACTTCCGCGTCGCCTTCACCCAGGCCGTGGCCCGCATGCACGGGATCTACGCCATCGCCTGCCTGCGGGCCTCCGAGCCCTCCCGCATCCTGGTGGCCCGCAGCGGCCCCCCGCTGGTCATCGGGCTGGGCGAGGGCGAGAACTTCGTGGCCTCGGACGTCATCCCCCTGCTCCGCCACACCCGCAGGGTCATCTACCTGGAGGACGGCGACCTGGCCGAGATCCGGGCCGACGGGGTGGAGGTCTTCCGCCAGGACGGCAAGAAGGTGCAGCGCCCGGTGACGGTCATCCCTTACGACCCGGTGGCGGCCGAGAAGGGTGGCTACAAGCACTTCATGCAGAAGGAGATCTTCGAGCAGTCCATGGCGGTGTCCAACACCCTGGTGGACCGCCTGCCGGTGAACGGGGGCGTCATCCCCCTGGAACTGCCCTTCTCCGACGAGGAGCTCAAGGGCTTCCAGCGCATCGTCATCCTGGCCTGCGGCACCAGCCGCCACGCCGGCCTGGTGGGCCAGTTCTACTTCGAGCAGCTGGCCCGGATCGGGGTGGAGGTGGACTACGGGTCCGAGTACCGCTACCGGGACCCGGTGGTGATGCCCAAGACCCTGGCCATCGGCATCACCCAGAGCGGCGAGACCGCCGACACCCTGGCCGCCCTCAAGGAGGCCGCCGCCCGCGGGGCGCGCACCCTGGCCGTGTGCAACGTCCAGGGCGCCACCGCCACCCGCCAGGCCGAAGGCTTCTTCCTCACCCACGCCGGCCCCGAGATCGGCGTGGCCTCCACCAAGGCTTTCACCACTCAGCTTGTGGTGCTCCTGCTGCTGGCCCTGCGCATGGGCGAGCTGCGCGGCACCCTCGACGCCGGCCAGCGCACCGAGCTGCTCCAGGCCCTGCGCGAACTACCCGCGGTCCTCGACCGGGTGGTTGGACTGGAGCGCCAGATCTACAAGTGGGCCCAGAAGTGGCGGGAAGCCACCGACTTCCTGTACCTCGCCCGGGGCCCGCTCTACCCCATCGCCCTGGAGGGCGCCCTCAAGCTCAAGGAGATCTCGTACATCCACGCCGAGGGCTACCCGGCCGGGGAGATGAAGCACGGGCCCATCGCCCTCATCGACCAGCACCTGCCCATCGTCGCCCTCATGCCCGACGATCCCCACCGGGAGAAGACCCTCTCCAACCTCCAGGAGGCCGCCGCCCGGGACGGCCGCATCCTGGCCCTGGTGACCGAAGGGGACGAAGGCCTGAACGAGATCGCCGAGGACGTGCTGCACCTGCCCAGGTGCAACCCCTGGCTGGCCCCCATCCTCTACGTGGTCCCGCTCCAGCTCCTGGCCTACCACATCGCCGTCATCCGCGGCTGCGACGTGGACCAGCCGAGGAACCTGGCCAAGAGCGTGACCGTGGAGTAACGAAGCGCTCGACAGCCCTTCCCGCCGGGGTATAATGGACGCTCGACCTTATTGGCGCGTAGCTCAGGGGTTAGAGCACTATCCTGACACGGTAGGGGTCGGTGGTTCGATTCCACTCGCGCCAACCAAACGAAGAACAATACCTACAACACTTAGGCCCCTTTCTAGGGGCCTTCGTTTTGCCGGTATTTTACTATTTTTGAGTACCATCCCACGTACATCCCACAAATCGAGTCCCTGATACCTGGCGATTCGCGGCACTAGCCCACGGAGTCAAACCCTTTGGCTGAGCCCATTTCCCTGTCCAGGAACGCTTGAAGCTCGGTCACTGGGATGAGGATCTTTCTCCCCAATCTGACTACTCGCAACCTGCCCTCTTCAATCATGGCATAGGTGCTTGTCTTACCAATGTTTAGAGCTTCTGCCGCTTCCTCAACCGTGAAGGCGAGTTTGGGGATGGGCGAAGGAACGTCGGGGATGGGGATGGTGATGGTTTGCTGCTTCTTCATGATACGACCTATGACCGTTTGAAACTGCCCGGTCTAACTCATTACTCAGTGGGACCGTAGTTCGAATGCTGATCTCCCAATACAAAGCAACAAAGGCTAAGCAGGTAACCTCGCTGACCATATGGAGGTCAGCGCGGCAAGCAGAATATTGGGGCTCACGCTCTTTCAGAGCATTGCGCCCAACTTCGTCTCCAGCGCAGGTGATCACTGCTGCTGACGCTGAAGGTGACCAGCAGGCCGTGTGGGAATCTTTCTTTCCAACCAAAGGCCGAGGGAGGCAGGATCCCCGACGGTAGGAGGCGGGGGCCAGGGGCATCATATATTGAAAACGTGAATAAATTATAAAAATATTTGTCATTTCATAAAATTGACCAATATTTGCTTTGCTCGTGAGCCGCCACCGAGCTAAAACAAGGCGGTCATTCCCAAGTGCGATAACCGGCAAACCTACTAATCCGGTTCAACAACTGGCAGAGGCCCCCCGATGAGGGGGGTTTCTTCATGTTTGTTCCTGTTATGCCCCTTGAATCTTCAGCGGCTCCACCTTTGCCAATCCCGTGATTCCAAGGACTTGGGCCAAAGTTCGGATGGGCTTGGCGAGGCCGGGGGAGATTACCACCATATCGAACCCCTCCGCGCCTCCTAGGCCATGGCCCGCCTCCAGGAGAAGGAAAGGCCGGGTATGCCGGTTCCACGTCTGCGGGCCATGCTGTCTCCTGGGATGAAGGGATTCTACCCCAGCAGGCCATCCGCGACCGGGCGATGCTGGCTGGCGGCCGTCCAGGTCGAGCGATGCCGAACGTGTGCTTGGACTCATCGCATCTCAACGGAATTGAAATATTTCTGTTTACAGAAGCCTTCCACGGCAATCTACTTCCTCGTGGCGTCGAGCACCAAACCAATCTACCCCCTTCAGTTACCACCAACCGAGACCGAGGCCATCATGATCAAGATCGACATCGCCAGCACCTTGATGCAGACCCTGCCCATCTCCAAAGCCACTGCCCTCCAGGTGGTGGATCTCCTCACCGACCGCATGAAGAAGGCCCTGCTGGATGGGCACCGCATCGAGATCCGTAGGTTCGGCGTGTTCATCGAGCCGCATCCGCGCAAGCGGGGCATGGGCGGGAACATCAAGACTGGGGCCAGCCTGGACATCCCCAAGGGCCAGAGCATCCGCTTCAAGCCAGGGAAAGACCTGAGGAACATCGAGCCGAGTTAAGGGCTTTTCACCCTGATGACCGGGTTCAGATCCCCAGCACTCGCCACAAAGCCACCCCAGCATCGGCACCATCACCATCAGGTGGGCCAGTCCAGGAGACCGGGCCAAGGGCCTTCCTGCCCCACTCTGGCTCTCGTAATCGGTGGCGAACTCAGTGATTGAAAAGTAGCGGAGGCCCTTTGCCGTGCATGGCCTTTGGTATATCCCCTGGCGGGTTCTGGCGGGAAACTGGCGGGTCGCTGTCGTGGACCGCCAGACCTACGAACCCAGACTTGAGGGCAGGAGGTAGTCATGAACCAGATTCCCACACCACCCAACCCGTCACGCCCCGAAACGGAAGTGATCGCCGAAAACTTAAGGCGTCTCAGGGACCGGGCCGGTCTCACCCAAGAGGAGGTCGCGGAGAAATCCGGGATCCCTGTACGAACCATCCAGCGGGCGGAGGCAGGAGAAATCGTTCGGGATGAGGCACTCGAATGTGTTTCCAAGGTCCTTGGCAGTTCAATTGAGGTGCTCAAGTTCGATCTCGACAACCCGCCCCCGGAACTTCGGGAGGCGGTCGATGACATCATCGCCCAAATGACCGGAACTGGCCCTTGGCGGCACATCCCGGTCAGAAGAATCCTGACCCCCTTGGATGTAGAGACCGAACTGATCAACCGAATGCCGTTTGGCCATATCCCACACAAGGATCCCGAACTTTCAGCCGAAGCCCTCAATCAGGTGGCTGAAATCATGGGGTGGGTGAAAGACATCGACTGCGTGGAAAGTGGGGGACCATTCGCATGGGAAACTGCCAAGTCCATAGCTGGATCACTGGAAACCTTGGACCAGTTGGGTGGTGCAATGCTGGTCGGGACCATCCATCTCACCCTGGTGACCAAATCGGCGACCGAGATCGTCAAGACCCCTGGAAATTGGCTGGTGGTAGTGTTCCTGCCTATCGGAAACATCAAGCCGACCATTGCGTTCGACATGCGGGATCTCCCGCCCGCATTTCTCGAACACAGCCCCAAGACCTGGACACCAGTTCCTGCCAATGCCCGTGGGGGGATTTAGGAATGGCCGTGAACATGTTCCATGCCCTTCTTGCAACGGCATCCATTGCTGAACCGGAAGCACGGAACAACGGTGAAGCAGAAGGCCCCCGCGAACCTGAGGCGCACCAAGCCCTAACCGCCTAGCCTAGACACACCGGCCTGGGTAGCTCACCCGAGCAGGCGTGGCCCCCGGCCAGAATTGCCTGCAATGTTCGGGATCGGGTTGCCCTTCTTGACGGTGCTATCATGATTGGGAATCCCATCAAGAATTGGCCATCAGGCGGAGGAGGCAAAATGCTCAAACGCATTATTCCCTTGATTATGAGCTTTTGTTTCTTCATTACTGCGGCGGCGCAGGTTTCCATTAAAGGTTACCGGAATGCTATTATACCTGCTGCCGCTTCAGACTATAGGGGATCAATGTTGCAAACATTTGCTAGTAAGTCAGGGATGAATGTGATCCGAAATGCTTCCTCTTTGAGTGAAGATGAACTATTAAAAACTTGCGTCATTGAAATGTCTCAATATGGGACTCTCACACAATACTGCAATTTGACAGTAAAAGACTTAGTAAGCACACAAATGGTTGCTCATACTTCTGAATGGTGTCGATTTCGTGTTGGAGTTCCGGCATGTATAGAAGGTTCTATCGAGAATGCTTGGGATGCATTGAAGTACAAAGGATATGAAGAAAAAGCCTATGAAGAAAACTTGAACATTTTATTCCCGAAGCGTCCAACAATTGACATAAACGAGCAGAAAATAAAAACTATGAGGTTATTAAATCCACTTGAAGGCATTTGGACTGATAATAACAGCAGATATACGATAGGAATAATAAAGGACTCTTCAAAAAATTACGCAGATTATATAGGTATTGTTTTAAAAAGCAACACCCCCGTTTGGACACCCGGTGAAATTAAATTCGAATTTAAAGAAACATCAAGTGGGAATGCATTCATGGGAAATATATACATGGGGGATAAAACCAAGCAAGGAACAACCTTTACCATTGAAAATAATAATACGCTTCTACGTTTCGAGACAAGGATGAGGAACAATAATACTGATAGAGCAACGTATGTGAAAATTTTCCCAAAGGTGAATTTGTCTATTGCCTCAAGTGAACCGAACTTTGATAACCTTAACTCAATTATTGAGGAGAATGCTCAAAAGGTGTCACCTGACAGAAAATATCGTCTAGCAGTCATGCCAATTATTCAGACGGAAGCAAAACAATATATAGATAAAGGATTTGGGACATTCATTACGGAAAAAATCACCTCTACTCTTGGGTCAATGGGACCTAATATCCGATTATATGAGCGTTCACGCCTTGATGCAATTCTCCATGAACAAGCACTAGTTAACAATGGACTATTTAATGAACAAGAAGTAAAGAAGTTAGGAGAATTGGCTCCTATTGATTTCATCTTGACTGGTACCTATACACGGCTTGATAAATCAATTACTTTGAATGTCCGATTCATCGATGTTGTAACTGGGGAGGTATCAACAAGCTTCTCTTGTGAAATCCCGGTGTTTCATGATCTTGAGACACTATTTGAAAATAAAATACCGAATTAGCGGATCAGTAGACCTATATAATCCTGAGTGCTATGTGCCCATCAGCTTGAAGCCATTTGAGCGAAGAGAAAACCATGGCATCTAAGTTTTCTTCAAACTCTTTGACAATTCCTACAAGGTCATAATGCAAGCCGCGAAAAATGAATGCCGGACCTCCACTCATGCCTCCAAACGACTTTAAGTCTAAATAAAGTTGATCGCCAAAAGCAATGTCCCAATAGCATCGTTCAAAAGCACAAATGAATTGACGTTCGCTGGAAGATGAAACAAGGGTCGCACCGGAGCTAAATGTGGCGAATTGGATATCCTGAAGGTTGATTATCTCTCGAAAATGCCCTGGGAAACCACCAAAAGAAATGATATCACCCTCCGTCGGCGGTTCCGGTGGCCATGAGGCGGGACGGAAAAGAGATGTGCCGATTGGGTTTCCAGTGTTATCTACGAGAACGGCGGACAGTTGGTCTTGCCGGAGGAGGATTGTGGCGATATCTAGGTCGTCGCTCCGGTCCAGAAGTTGGCATGTAAGATCAATGACTTCATCCCCGATCTTAAATATTCTTAGCTCTCCGCTTTCGGTTGGCGTGAGAGCCTCTGTTATGACGTGATTACACGTAATCGCTATTGGACCGGCATCAAGTTCCACCAAAGTGACTGATGCCGTATTCATCGATACAAAATTGGCCGGATTGGGTTCGCACATGATCAGGGCGGCTTTAGAAAAACGCATGGGGTACTTGGCTTGCAATTCGCCAAGCAAGCGTTGTTCTTCGGAAGAAAGGTCCATGGGTTCTCCAATGCGGCAGATCCGACACGTAGGTAAGCGTATACGGTTTCGCGGCTGATGCCGTACTCAGCTGCCAGAGCGGTCTTCTTCTCGCCTTTTTGGCCCTCTGCCCCAACTGATCCGCCTGGGCAGGGGTGAGGGAGGGCTTCCGACCCGTATAGGCAGTGGTGGTCGAGCACCTTGGACTGGTGGGGCCCACGAGCGGCCAACGTGCCTTCCGACTCTCGCTGGGTGGCTCCATGGTTGGTCGCCGTCTTGGTGCGAAGTCTCCTATTGGCGAACCGAAACCCAGCCAAAAATAGACAGGCCGGAAGGGTATACCCACCTAAGGTGTTTAATAACAATGAATTAGGTCTGGGGGGCAATTCCCTGCGTGTCACCGAATTTGACCAATCCGGGACAGGCTCCCATCCACCATCGCAAGGCCATCCCCGCAATCGGCACCAGAAGGATCCAGCAGCATCCCACTGAACTGAACGTCTGAACTTCCGCTGGCGGCCACTTCGGGATAGCGGGATATTGTTGATGAGGAGACCCTGCTGTGTCCAAGGAATCAAGAGTCGAAGAGGCTTATCAGGACTTTCTTGATTGGCACCATGTCACCCGTGATCTGGACCATCCAAAGGGCTGGGAAGTGGAGCTACTGGTTAGGTACTTTAGATGGCAAAGACGCAAAGCAGAATTGGAAGGAACAGAGCCACCCACAAGGCCAGACATGATGGACCGGTGGTTGAAATACAAGGCAGAGTTGGAAGGAACAACCACTACCAAAATTTGACATTATTGAATGGTGGTTAAAATGAACATTTCAACAAATCAAGAACCTCCCCTCGAAGTATGGTTTTTGAATGGACGACAGTTTGGCTACATCATCCATTTTCCTGGCAAGGGCTACAAGTTCTACTTCATAGAGCCAGGGGGGCAGCTACGTCCAGCCCCCTCAAGTGGGTGGAATGGAAACAACGGTGAGGATGAATATTACTTAAACCAGACCGAAACCATCCCCAAGCTGTTTTGGAACATAGTTAGCAACGTCACGCCCAGCGACATTCCAACCGAGAAGCTTCTCCGCAGGGTCCGGTTCTCATACTCCGGCAAGCTGGTGGCCAAAATTCAATTTTAATTAAGATTAGCCCTGATTCAACTTCCAGGAGAGCCATCTCGGATGTGACCCCTTGTTCGACCAGCACCTTCGCCCGGCTCTAGCCTTGGTTCAGCAAGTGATGGGCAAAAGCAGGACAAAAATAGCCCAGACGATCCGGGGCTGTTCGACCTCCTTAAGGACAAGTCTGCTAGAGCAATCGAGGCCCCCATCAGAGCGGTCAGTCATCATCGTCTATTTGGTTTAGCATCCGGTCGATCTCTCTGGGACAAGGACCACCCTGACAATCCCGTTCAAAGGTAGCTGCAAGTCGAAAGCGGTTGTAGAACTTCCAGTCGGGGATGACCTTTTTCCAGTATCGCTTCATGTACTTCTGGGCATAAGCCTCCCCTCTTTCCAGGCTCATTACCTGGAAAATCTTTTTTGCCTCGGATCGGGGCATGTAGAGGTGAGGGCTGAAGGGATAGCGGCCAAGGTCGTATGGGGCGGATTGCAGCATCCACATCTGCTCATCCCATTCCTGCTGGGAACAGGCCACCGGGTCCAGACCGTAATCCCACTCCATCCCTAGCTCCTGGACTTCGCATGGAACGTCGGTTCTATCGCGACGGGGATAATGACTCCATGGGAGTCGTGCTGGTTTGAACTCCAGTGGTACTCGTCGTCAGGGATGACAGTCTTCCAAAAACGGTCCATCCACTTTTCGACCATCTCCGTGCCATTGCTCCTGGCAAGGGGCAGCCAGATAAGCCGTGCGGTTGACTCTGGTGTCAACAGGCTCGGGTTGCAGAGTCGACCCAAGTCGTTATGAGTGCGGTGCAACAGTCTCATCTGCTCGTCCCATTTCTCAAGGGAAGAGGTCACCGGGTCTAGGCCATAATCCCAGCACATTTCACTTGCCTCTAGTAATATACGAAAAAACCCGCATCATTCCGGTGCAAATGGGCAGCAGGACGAACCTCAGAAATCTTTTCATATAAAGCCGAAGGAATCGCTTCCGTTGCTGTCTCATCGTACTTATGGGTGGTCAGATATCGGGATGTGACCTCCTCGATTTTTGAATAGAACTTCCAGCCCTTACCGGGAGTGTATGTCACGAAGCCCAGCGTTTTACCGCTACCCACCACTTCCAGAGCTTCCAGTTCGGGTGCGGGTGGGATGTCAGGATAGTAGGAAAAATGGGATTGCATCGGAGTTCCTTCGGACAACCCAAGTCTGGGTCGATCTGGGGTGATCTCAAGACCCGGAGGTTGAGTATTTTGATAGTTTCGTTGTACCAGGATGGTCACATCCTGGATAATGCTTGGATTCGTGCCAAGTTGAGGACTTTCGCCCCCTTCCCGTTCCAGTCGATCAAGGCAAAACCACAAGCGGCGTTCACGATCAGGGTCTGGCCCCGCCCGGTGCATCCGAAATTCGCGTGAACATGACCACAGAGCACCAGGGAGTTCGGCCAGCCTCGTTCTTCAAGGTGGTCTGCCAATGGCCGATGCCCAATGTGCTCGCCCCCCGCTGATGTATCTAAGCAGCCATACGGCGGGACGTGACTGAGGTAGATCCTCGGTCGGGGTGAATCCCGAAGCTGGTCACGTAGTTCACGCTCCAACTCGTTCTCCTCCCACTCCCTGCTCCACCCCCACCAACCGAACTCAGCAGGAATGCCCTCCAATCGCACTACGTGCCCATCCAGCCCATCGGGTGGATGACAGAGATCAGGATCCTCGAAGCCTTCGATCTCGTGGTTGCCGCGCACCAGGGTGGTCCTGGCTGAGTCGCGGATGAAGGTGTGCCGGTATGTGGTCCAGAACTCCCGCTGGGCCTCCAAGCGGCTCTGCTGGCCAGGAATCATGGAGTAGTCCGGTAGGATGTCGCCGCAAAGTACGATCCAGTCTGGTCTCAGCCCGCTGATGAGCGAACCAGCTTGAGCAAAGTGCTGTCCGTGCAGGTCAGCAAAGACCAGGATTCGTAGGCGGGATGCGGTTGAAATGAAGGATTCCTTTCATAGGGGTGGAGGAATGAGGGTCGGATGTCCGGCAGCCTCAGCCTCATCCTGGATGAGGACTTTGACCTCCTCAAGCTGCTGACGAAAAAGGAGTGCCTGCCGCAATGCCGCATCCAGATTGGATTTCTCGATCTTGCCCTTGATCGAATCCAACACAGGAAAGAGGTGGCCCATTGGTTCTTCTTCTGGACCGCCAAAAAGCCCAAGGCCCTGTATCAGCATGATGAACACGGCTTCGCGGGCACCATCCTCATCGTCGGAGGCGAGGTGCTGAAGCAGGATGTCGAGGTTGTCCTTCCATGCGTTCAGGTCATTGATCACGGAATCGTTGTTCATTGCTTCGTTCTCTCAATCGTAGGTGCATCGCAAAGCCTCAATCCCGTTGGGTTTGGGGGCTCAGCGTCCAAGCTCATTCAAAGAGATTTCGTCCCAGCGAGCCAACCCATTCTCAACCCGCTCAGCGAACGCCAAGGCATCCGGATCATCAGGATCAAACCGGATCGCCACGTTCCAGAGGATGATGCCGGATTCAAGGATTTCAGACTGGATGATGAAGTCCGATTTGGCAGGGGCTGCACCGAAGAAGCGTTCGAGTTGCTTGGCGAAGACAGCACATTCCTTGAGGTTCTGTTCGGAGAAGTTTGGATCTCCCACCGTGGCGAGGGTTTCGTCATAGGGGCCTGCACAGATCACCCAAGTCTCCGCCATCATTGGCTCTCCTCCAATTTTACCTGAGCATCCGAAATCATTGATGAGGCTCGTCAGCCGCTGTGGACCGCATCCCCATTGGCTCGGCAAGGATTGGTATCGGCTTGAGACCAAGGAACGCAATCACCTCCGGGAGAGGAAGACCATTGAGGTGGTGGAACTCCGTCATGGATTTCTGGATCCGGTCTTTCAGCGTCTTGATGTGACTGTGGAGTTGCTCGATCTCAGCCAGGATCCGCTTACTCGTATCCGTTGTAGGGCCGTCCTTGCGGAGCCCCTTCATGTCGGCCTGATATGCCTTTTGCCCAATTTGGCGATTCTTGAAGCGCAAGCGTAGTTGTCTCCGCTCTTGCCGAAATTCCGCTTCGAGGGCATCTCCGAAGGAACGAAGCCGAATCATGCTGCATTCCATTTCATCAAGGACTGTGGCGACTTCCAGATAGGCTTCGTTGACGACTGGCTCAAGTGCGTCTCGGTTGAGGGCGGTGATGCGCGTAATCGAACGAGGCTCAGCCACGAGTCGTCCCCCCTTCGCGTGGGGAATCTGCCAGTGCTGCGAAGCCACGGATCGGCTTTGCCCTCTTGCTTGGGAGAGCGGACCTGTGCTCCTCTTCAACCGCTTGAAGGAGGATCTCCTGGCTGATAGCCCCCGCCTCGGAGGCGCGTTGACAAGCACCCACGAATGCATTGCGAATCAACCCGCCGGAGAGAGGATAGCGTTCTGCGACCGCAGCCAAATCCAGGGTGTCCTTCCCAGGGATCCTCGCATTCCGGAACAAGTTGGCCCAGATTTGAGCCCGGACCTGACCATCAGGATTCGGGAATTCGAGGCGAAACTGAATTCGCCGCTCGACCGCAGGGTCGAAATCGGACCCTTGGTTGCTGGTCATTATGAGTACGCCATTAAATTCATCCAGTTCCCTGAGCCAAGCATTTGCCAAAGACATCTGGTACCGGCGGGTACTTCCCTCAGCCCTGCTCCTTTCAGCCAGAACTACCTCCGCCTCGTCAAGGAGCAGTACCACATCCTTTCCCTTGGCATCTTGGAAGAGCTTGTGGAGCCTGGATTCAGACTCGCCAACGTACGGTGATTCGAGTTCGCTGGCCTGGATTCGCCACAAGGGAAAACCCAACTCCGCCGATAAGGCTAGTGCGCTGAATGACTTGCCTACTCCAGGTCCGCCCGTTAGCAGGCAAATTCCCTGGGCCCTGCCGACCACCGCAGGGTCAAGGCCCCACTGCTCCAGCATCTGTTTCCGGCCCTTGATGCTCCGGACCATTCGCTCGAACCGTTCCATCAGTTGGGGCGGAAGGCAGAGGTCTTTGAGGGCCACCGTCGGTTCGATCTGCTCTACGAACCTGGAGGAGTCCTTGGAGTCGCGGGTGATCTGAACCGCCCGGTCCATGTAGTTCTTGGTATCCGACGGCGAATGGCTCCGCCACTGCGTTTCAGCCTGGAGGCGTTTGATCGCCCGAACCAATTTGCCAGGGGAGATTCCCGACCGCCCCACGTCGAAAGGATCAACCTCCTGAAACAGCGGACCCGCGTCCTTGAGCACCTTGAAGCAGAAGGAGATCATGGTGGCGACATCCAAGGCTCCAAGGTCGAGCACCAGATCAACCAATCCTTCCACTTCGAGCCCGCCCCTGCCGTTGCTTTCCCGGAAGAACACGATGCCCTGTTGGTCCTGGATCTTTTCCCAATCGTCCTCGTCGAAGCTTCCGCTGACGCCAACCAGAACGCAGCATCCAGGCTGCGGCCCATCGAACGGATTGATTTCCCGCAACGGCATTCCAAGTTGAGCAGCCATCGCCCGAGCGAGAGATCGCCGACCATAGCCCTCCGGCCCTTTCAGAAGGATACAGAATGCTTTCCCGGCCACCGGAGGGTTCTGGATCAGCTTCCCGACTGTTTCCCTCACCTCTTCCGCAAGCACCAAGTCGTCCAGCAGCGGGCCTTTCACCTGCTCGCCCTGGACCTGCTTTTCGATCAGTTTCCCAAGGGCGTGGATGTTGAGGCTGAACCGAGTCCGGAGAAACCGACCAACCGAGAAGGAATCATCTTCGCCCCTTCGCCGTTTCTGATTCCAATTCTCCTCGACGTTCAGGAGGCGCAACTGGCGAAGCGGACCATCCCCACTGAGCCGAGTCGCCAGCTGCTGGATCCCAACCGGAGGAACGAGCCCGAGACGGTGGAGGGCCAACCCACACTCCAGATCGTCCCCCTTGGGCAGGGGGGGATCCTGAATCCCGACGTAGAGACAAATCGAGTGTGCCAGGGCCAGGGCAAGGATTTGATGGTCCAGCTGGTCATCCAGCCCAACAGCCGCCGGATTGAGCCACGGCGGCGATCCAAGTTCCCTCGACCTGCCGATGAGGTGGTTCCACCCATCCTCGGGGCACTTGTTGGCAACCCAGGACAGAAGTTCCGCCGAGTAGGAATCCAGTGAACCTTGGTCCAGCGAGAATCGCCGAGATTCCCCATCAGAATCCCCGCAACGCACTGGTTTCTGACGGCGACCTGGATGCCCAGGAGACCCTGACGGAGACGGATTTGAAGCAAACAGATTGGGTTGGTTGATTTCCTTTGGTTTGGTGCGTTGCTTCAAATCGTTGGCCACGGTCCCTCAGAGGGAGCCAGAATTAGCTCCGACCTATTAATACTGGCTTTTTCGCACTTTTCTATACAATTATTTCAATCAAATGTGGCAGCAGTCTTCATTTCTGGGCGGGTGGCTTCGCCGGATCCCCCAGGATGACCCACACTTGCCTGCCTTGTTTCTGGGCTGCTCGGATTGCAGCAACTGCGGCTTTAAGCTGGACAAGTTCGCTTTCGGATGCCCCAGTGTCCACCTGCAGAATCTCGCCTACGCCAAGTTCCGGCATGGCCATTTGAAGTTTCTTGATTTGTTCAAAACTCATTGGGGATCCGCCGGTAACGGATCCTGGTGGGTCCACGATTTTGAATCCCTCGCCGACCAGCAAGGCTTCAGCCGGGAGCCGGAAGAGACCAGCCAAGGCCCCCAACGAGGCACCCGTAGGGGCAGAGCGATCCCGCTCCCAGTCGGAGACAACCTGTTGATCTGTGTGGAGGACTTTCGCAAGGGTTACCTGAGACCATCCCCATGCAATTCGGATTCGTCGAATCCGCTCTCCGAGGGATTTTGGAGGACCGCCCGCAGATTTGGGCTTGTAAGGACCCCGGGTAGTCATGAGAGACTACTCAATGAAATACCGGAATTCTGTATTTTGCAATGACCATCTTCAACCCCCTTCTGGATGGGGGGGAAAAGATCGGCAGCCATGGAATCACGTTACCTGCGGACCGCTCGCCGGACCAAGCAATTTCATTCTGAACACATGGACCGAATGGGGTGTCGTCCAAGCTGGCGGCTACGACTTCTCGAAGATTCTTCAATGTTAGCCCGGGATTTTTCCTACTTAGAAATGGAGCCCAGATGCGATTGTCCATCCTGGTCCTACTGCTAACCCTGCCTGTAGGGGGGCAGACCGTTGTCAATGGTCAGCCTGCGACACAAGTCTCTGAGCAGAAGGCTGGGGACTTGGCGGATCTACGGGCTAAGGCAGCACAGGGGGATGCGATTGCCCAGTCCAAACTTGGTGCCTGCTACGCCGATGGTCGGGGTGTTCAGCAAGATTTTGCCGAGGCTATGAGGTGGTTCAGAAAAGCAGCGGAGCAAGGGAATGCAGGTGCCCAGTCCTGCCTCGGTGTTGCATACGAAAAAGGTGACGGTGTGCCTCAGGACTATGCCGAGGCCGTGAAATGGTTCTGGAAGGCAGCGGAGCAAGGAGGCGCCAGAGCCCAAGCTGTGCTTGCTGTCTGTTATGAAAAAGGTCAGGGTGTTCAGCAAGATTATGCCGAAGCTGCAAAATGGTTCCGGAAGGCGGCAGAGCAAGGGAATGCGTATGCTCAGAGCAAACTTGGTATTTCCTATTATAAAGGCAAAGGTGTCTCTCAGAATTATGCCGAGGCTGCAAAATGGGTCCGGAAGGCAGCGGAGCAAGGGGATGTGGATGCCCAAGCTGCTCTGGGTATCTTCTATAGTAGGGGCCACGGTGTCCCTCAGGATTATGCCGAAGCTGCGAAATGGCACCGGAAGGCAGCGGAGCAAGGAGACGCCGGAGCCCAAGCTCTGCTTGGCTTTGCTTACGCTTTCGGACAGGGCGTTTCGCAGAATTGGTCGGAGGCGTATGTTTGGACCAATCTAGCCGCTGCGGATGGGGACGAGGACGTTCTGAGGTTCCGTGACAAAGTGGCCAAAAAGTTATCTCCTCAGAAACTCAAGTCGGCTCAGATGCGGGCACGAGAACTTGCAAACCGGATTCAAGCAAGGAAGTTGCAATAACGATATCCGACCGCTATGCGATTGAGCGCACAGGTTAATTGAATACTTATTTAACCAAACAAGGAGGCACATGAAAAAACTATTGTATTCCATCCTATTAACACCAGCGATCATCATGTCGCTTGGTTGCAACAATTCCGAGTTGATGTCATTACGAAAAGAAAATCAAGAACTGAAATCAGAGTTGCAAGACCAGAGCCAAAAAATGAACGCGAAACAACAGGAAATCGATAAACTCAAGGAGACGCCAGATTTTCACTACCAAAATGGCGTTAAGCTCCTAAATGATAAAGATTTTGAAGGATCAATCAAAGAATTTGAAACCGTTATTAGTAATTGGCCCAATCATCTGCTGGCCGCTATCTCGCCCAAACAAATCAAAATCGCAAGAGATGGCATATCAAAAGCAGAGACAGAGAAGAGGGATGCAGAAAGAGCAGCGAAGGAAGGCGAAAGGATTTCATATGACACCTTCTATGCAATGACAGAGAGCCATTCGATCCAGCTTGGCAAGAGGTATACCTTTAGGGCACGAGTTGGGCAACAGGCGGGTGACGTTTTAGAGATGCGTAACCCTTCAGGAGGAAACTTAAAGCCATGGGTCCGTTTAAATCTTGATGAGAGAAACGAGTTCCAGAAATGGCTGGAATTGCATGGAGATAGCTATGCTGAGACTTGGGTTACAGCATCCGCCGTTACCCAACAATACGATGGTGTGAGGATACATAGACTGGGGGTATTTTGACGCTCACAAAAGCCACAAGGCATTAACAGTGTGTGGAAACCGAATAGTGTCGATCCCCCGGCAGATTCGGGGTATTTCTTGATTTTACTATATTCTAAGCAAACATAATGGGTGATGCCAGGGCGTGTAGGAGCATCAGGTTCCCGGCCACTTTGCTCTTAGGAGATTAATCCGTCCTTCACCAGTGGGATCACCTGACAGTATAGCTCGTCATAGCCAAGATTCCTGACGTACACTTTGGCACAGCCCCAGGCGTACGATGAAGGAAGAACCGGCGAAGAAATGTTGGATGTGGCTTGGGGGATCAGTTTGAAGGCCGTGTCCAGCGTCGAGTGCAACGTTTTGGCAAGTCCGGCAAATTGAATTTTCGTTGGATTTCGCACAACCACTTGGTTTAGACGTGATGGGAAGGGATCTGCCCATCTATTGCGCAGTTTGAATTTCAGATATGCTTCGAAGTAGGAGTGAACCCAGCACACTAATCCTGTAACATTTGATTTTAGGCATCCCAACTTTTGAGTTAAGCCTTAGTTCTTTTTGTTCGTAGTCTGGGTATATCAATGCAAGTCTTTCAAGCGTAGAGATGTGCATATCCCATGCAATAGACTTTGAATCATATTCTTTTTTTTCAGCATCAGAAAGATTCCTGTATGGTCCTACCGCAAGATGTTCATATTGAAACCTCTTATGAATTTTGGTTTCAGAATTTGTGTAAAACCCATTCAGGATTTCGACATCCAGGTCGGTCAATTCTGAAAGAATAAAAATCAATTTTTTCTTCACTTCAAATTGGTCATCACTAATCCCAATGGAACTCACTGTGAAATTAGCAAGGTATTTGTTCCGTTCCTCGCTCAACGCCTTAATGGATTGCAACGCAGCATCCTCAAGAATATCAACGAAGTAGGTATTGACCTGGAGTTGATCCATCTCAATATCTTTCATTCGAACATCTAACTCTCTGAGAAAATTGGCTATCCTATCCTGCCTTTGTCCTGGGATTATCTGACCGATTAATTCAGAAAGAAAGCTGCCAACACCAGGAACAAGTGACGCAACCATTTTCAGGTCGGTGACAATGATATCGGTTCTGTTGTTTTCCAAATTCTGAGCCATAGTGTGCCTTATGAGGATTTGGAGGATCGAAATTGAAGTTTCCCTATGGTATCACCTGAGACGAACAAACTTAAGTGCGCGACAAAAGACTCCGTCAAATCTTGTATTTTCGGGCCTCGGCCGGCCGGCGAAGCTCGGCCGCTAGAACCACTCACTGTTAGGCAAATCGGCATTGCTTTTCGCTGAAACCACCGGCGACATTGGATTGAGGAGATGTTGCAACCAGCCCAGAAGGCCAGTTGGGGGACTGCATCCAGTTTCTGGAGCCAACCCGCCATGGCCCACTGGAGCCAAGGCTAGCCAATAATCGGTGATCTTGAAAGCATTAATATGTAAAAAAAAGCGATGACCGTAATTTTAAATTTTTCTGTTACCATACCTCTTTATATCACTCAAGTAGCAGGGGGGGGTGTGTATCACCTAATCTATCTCGCTCAGGAGCAAGAATCCTTTTTGTCGAGGTTACTCCCAACATTGGTAGCCACCCTCGGCGGAGCATTATTTGTTTTTATGTTGAGCCTGATTGACAAGTCAATTAGGAAAAGGAGATCTGCCAATTATGCGATAATGATGCTTGTTCAACATACAAATGAGATTATCAATCTCGAAAAATTAATCTCTGAATGGAGAATTCCCGAGGACAGAGAAAGGGGCTGGCTCGAAATGAAATCCCTGATTGATTTTTCGGAAACACTTCCTCTCCATGCAGAAGATCTTAGTTGGGTTCTCGGAACAAAGTTTAGAAATTTGGTCGGTGAATATATTGCGGCAAGGAATGGATATCTATCTGTAAATGGTTTAGTTAAAACAAGAAACGAACAAAGACCTGCAATAACAAGTGTAATTAAAAATTACATGAAAGCAAATAGCATCAAGAATGTCAAATCGACTGTTCCCGCAGAAGTCATTGATGAGCTATTTTTCCCAGGAGACGTCATCGAATTCAATGATATATTTAATGGCTTGTTGGAGACAAGTCAGGCGGTTTTAGTCCATAACGTTGCATTGATATACAAAATGCATCGGGCATTTAAAAACTATTTTTGGTTCGGCAAATTTATTAGACTTGAAAAATTCGGCACCATTTTGGCTTTACATGGGCTAGCATTTCGTTGGAAACTTCTGTTGCCCAAGGAATATGCTGATTCATTTCCCCCTGGCTCCGAGATTCCCAAACGGGAATTGAATTTCCCAATCCTTCCTTTCACTTTTTCCAATATTCCATTATTTCGAAATCCGCCACAAGTAGCAGCTTCCCAATGGGTGATCCAAATTTCGAGTTGAAATTTAGACTGGTAACCGCATGGGCCAGCGTACCGGCTGGGCCTTGCGCTAATTGGCCATCTCCCGCAGAAAGCAACCTTTTCGCCCAACGGGGTGGCTGGCCGGTCGAGCCAACGTTTCGGCGACCGCGATTCATGGGGATCGTGGGGGGGTTCGAACCCTGGTCGAGGTCTGGGACGCTACCAAAATGGACATGCTGAAGTAAGTGGATAACCAGCATCCTGTTCGCAGGCCGGGAGCCCGCAGATGTGCTGGCGATACCCCAGCCGGGCGTCAGGAACGGAGCCATTGACCGCACACCCTACAGGCTTGATTACGCGCCATGCCATGCTCCGTGGATTCATCATAGGGTGGCAGCAGACAAATCCCGCAACCGGTAATGCGGCCCCTGGGACCCACGGAAGGGGAGCATTCGTCCAGGCGGTTCAGCAACCTATGGTCAGCCGCCCAGGTGGTCTACTTTTGGCGAGCGCACCCGGGTCAGTTCCGACTGGTGCACAAGCGGGTGGAGGGTATCCCTGGAACTCAGGCTCCAGTATCCCCCAGTGGAGACCCGGTGGATAAGCAATACTTTCCGTAACTGACAACTGTAAAAATTTCGTGGCCCCCCTGCTCCAAGCTATGCTTCCGCGTATGCTGGATGGATTGTTGAGCTCAGCCTGACTATGCGATTCATCGACCACGGACCAGACATTCCAGAGGCGCTCTTGCAGGCGCACGAGGAGGGCCGTCTGGTGTTTTTCTGCGGTGCGGGTATCTCTTACCCTGCTAGTTTACCGAGTTTTGAGGGGCTGGTTGATGGCCTCTATTCCCATGTCGGCGAGAGGAAAGACGATACAGAGTTGGAGCTGATCAAGAACAAACAATTCGACCGGGCTATTGGTCATTTTGAGCACAGAATCCAGGGTGGCCGTAGTAGCGTTCGTAGGCATTTGGAAGCAATCTTAGCGCCAGAACTGAAACGGCCACATGCTTTGACGAGTCACCTTGCTCTGCTGACACTTGGGCGCCGCAAGGACGGAACCTTGCATCTGGTAACAACCAACTTTGATACTTTGTTCGAAATAGCGAGTGTGCACTATGGCTTCTCAAGTTTCACGGTCCATCCAGACCCACCAGCCCGAAGCCGATGGGAAGGGCTTGTTTACCTTCATGGAAGAATGCCTGTAAAACCTTCAACGGATGATCTTGATCGCTTGGTCCTATCCGACGCTGACTTTGGGAAGGCTTATCTGACTGAAGCATGGGCAGCGCGGTTTATGACAACACTATTTCGTGAGCACACTTTATGCTTCGTCGGTTATAGCATCGATGACCCCGTATTGCGCTACATGACGGCAGCACACGCTCTCAGCGATGGAGCAAGAGAAATTTACGCTTTCGCTGCTCACCCAGATGGAAAGGAAACGGACCAATATAGGGCTTGGATGGACAAGAATGTCACGCCAGTCCTGTATAATGACAAAGATAATCACCGCAACCTTCATCGGACCTTGCAAGTATGGGCGTCCATTTTTCAGGATGGTACGAGAGGACTCGAACGCGTTGTTTCCCGCCTTGCCCATCGACCTCTGAACGAATCGATGGGTGATAATCACTTCGTGGGTCGAATGCTTTGGGCCCTGGCCCACCCTTCCGGCCTGCCAGCGAAACGCTTCGCAGAATTCAATCCGGTGCCCCCACTAGACTGGCTAGATGCCCTCTCGGAGGAACGGTTTCGGCACACTGACCTAGACCGATTTGGAGTTCCATCACTGACAGAAATTAACGAGGAACTGACATTCAGTCTGATCCGCCGACCTGCGCCTTACCTCTTGGCACCCAGAGTGGCCCTAGTCTCCGGTGGCACGGAGGAAGGCGGATGGGATGCTGTGATGTTCTATCTTGCACACTGGCTCAAACGCCATTTAAACGACCCAAAACTGATTCACTGGCTGGCAGAAAGGGGGGGGCAATTGCATCCCCGCTGGGCGCTATTTATTGAGCAAGAACTCGACCACTTCGCTCGCTTGGAACGGGATGGGGACACTACCAAGTTGAACGAAATCCGCACCAATGCCCCCAATGCGATCCCGGGCCCGATCTTGCGCCCCCTTTGGAGAGTTTTCCTAACGGGCCGTGTGAAATCCTTCAGAGATGAAATTGGCCTTTATCGCTGGAAAGACCGTTTCAGGCGCGAGGGATTGAGTGCCACCCTTCGTCTTGAACTGCGTGAACTCCTAGCTCCCAAGGTCGCTCTAAAGAGACCTTTCCGCTGGGGTCAGGACGATTCGCTAAACGGGACAGGTATACGCTTACAGCATCTTGTGGACTGGGAATTGGTGCTTGCCTCTGGCCATGTTCACACGGCTCTTCGCGATCTTGCGGACGACCATTGGCAAAAGAGCCTGCCTGCCCTCCTCGATGACTTTCAGCAGTTGTTGCGCGATGCCCTGGATTTGCTGGGTGAACTTGGCGAGGCCGGAGACCGCAATGATCGCTCAAATTGGGATCTACCCTCAATCACCCCCCATCAGCAAAACCGGGGCTTTCGAGATTGGGTTGCTCTGATCGAACTGCTTCGGGACAGTTGGCTCGCCGTTCGAGGAAACGACCCTGCTCGTGGAACACGGATCGCCCAGGCTTGGTTCGATCTTCCTTACGCCACCTTCAAACGCCTAGCCCTATTTGCCGCAAGCCAGGAGGGGTGCATCACTCCCGAGCAATGGGTAGGTTGGTTGTTGGCCGATGATGGGTGGTGGCTGTGGACCGTAGTCACGAAGCGGGAAACGATGCGTCTCTTAGTGTTGCAAGGCCATCATCTATCTCCGTTAGAGCAGGCACGCCTGGAAGTAGCCATCCTTGCGGGTCCACCTCGCAAGATGTACCCAGAAGTTCTTGAAATTCTTAGCTGGGAATCTGTTGTAGAACGATCTGTTTGGTTGCACTTGAGCAAGTTGAAGTCTTCAGGAATTAACTTGGGAACTTTGGCCAGCGAGCAACTAAAAATCCTTTTGGAGGCTCACTCTGAATGGCGGTTGGCTGCCAATGATAGTGACGAGTTTTCGAGTTGGATGAGCGCAACCGGTGACCCGGACTATGAGGACCATCGCAAAATCGATATTGCCCCTAGCAAGCGGATGCATTTGATTCAATGGTTACAGCAGCCTCCTGCTGAGCCCCATCCACTCTCCGTAGACACTTGGTGGAAAACCTGCAAGAAACACCCTGCAAATACAGGATCGGCATTGTCCGACCTCGCAAGTCAGGGAATATGGCCTGCTTCGAGATGGAGGGATGCCTTCAATGCGTGGTCCGAAAAGGACCAACGGTGTCGAAGAACGTGGCGGTGCTTCGCGCCAGTGGTGAGGCACATTCCTGATAGTGTGTTGCAACAAATTTCAGATGCCGTTACTTGGTGGTTGGAGTGCGCCGCCAAAACAATAGACAGGCATGAAACCATCTTGCTTGATCTGTGCCGCCGAGTGCTGGAACAGCCGTTAGAATCAGGAACAAGTATTCTTAAAAACGGGAAACCTCTCGATGAACCGGTCAGTGCGGCTATCAATCATCCAGTTGGCCATGCCACACAAGCACTGCTTAACTACTGGTTCAAAGGCCGTCCGAACGACAACGACCACCTGCCTGCGGATCTGGAACTAGTCTTCACGCTGCTTTGCGATACCCAGGTTGAGCGTTTCCGCCATGGTCGCGTACTACTGGCAGCCAACATGACTGCCTTGTTTCGGGTGGATAGGAATTGGACTGAGGCACATCTGCTACCCCTTTTTGATTGGGCTTCTGACCCCATCGAAGCCAAGGCTCTTTGGGAAGGGTTCCTCTGGTCTCCCAACCTTTACCCACCACTTCTAATTATGCTCAAATCGCAATTCCTTGAGACTTCGCTTCACTACGAGGAGATAGTCGAACACCACCGCAACTTCGCTGGACTCCTAACCTTCACCGCGTTGGAGTCGGTGGATACTTTCACGCCGCAAGAACTCCAAACCGCTATCGGCTTACTCCCACAGGAAGGATTGCGAGAGGTGGCTGGGGCGCTCTTACAGGCCCTCGAAGCGGCTGGGGAACAACGGGAGGACTACTGGGAAAACCGAATCCGACCCTTCTGGCAACACATTTGGCCAAAGTCGCGCAATCTGGCTTCTGAAGAAGTCGCGGAATCTCTGGCCCGACTATGCCTTGCCGCAGGTACCGAGTTCCCATCTGCCTTGACAACCGTTCAGGATTGGGTGCAACCAATCAAACATCCGTACTATGTCGTGGATCAACTGGATGAATCAGGTCTGTGCATGACATTCCCTGCAGAGGCCCTTCGACTTCTGGCCGCCATTATTAAAGATCAGCCTTGGGAACCTGAAGAGTTGGGCAAGTGTCTAGGCGCCATTTCCCAAGCAGATCCTTCTCTGCTCCAGAACGTTGAATACCGCAGATTAGATGCCTACCATCGGCAAAGGAGCAGCTGATCTGGTGAGGTTAAGGATCATGAGCCTACCGTACTCGGATATTACCCCTCCTTGGACTGAGGAGTATATGCAGATGTCAAGTGATGCCTGACCCGGGCCAGAAAGTAGAAATGAAAAAGATGTTAGCGTGAGGGGCTCTCGATAACGACGGTTTATGAGAATCGCCTCTGGCGGTGGAGGGTTGAATGAAAAACTTGGGGATTCACGTTCTCGAAAACCATTCTTGATTCCTCATTCTCGATTTGGTATACTTGAATGAGTTTCGAGAGGGTTTGAATGCTCATTGGTTATGCCCGCGTGTCAACTAGCGACCAGCACCTCACCATGCAGACGGATGCCCTTGACAGGGCCGGGTGTGAGCGGACCTTCCAGGACCAAATGACCGGCACCCGCATGGATCGCCCCGGACTTCAAGAGGCCATGTCCCACCTTCGGGAGGGCGACACCCTGGTGGTCTGGAAGTTGGATCGTCTTGGGCGTGGCGTGAAGGGTCTGGTGGACATGGTGGCGGAGTTGGCCGCTCGGAACGTTCACTTCAAGAGCCTGACCGACCAGATTGATACCTCTACCCCGGCGGGGAGGTTCTTCTTCCACGTGATGGCCTCGCTGGCGCAGATGGAGCGTGAATTGCTCATCGAACGCACCCAGGCCGGGTTGCAGGCCGCTCGTCGCCTCGGGCGTGTCGGTGGTCGCAAGCGGAAGATGGATGCGGGGAAAGTAGATGCGGCCAAGCATCTGCTCAACTCGGGAGTGCTACCGAAGGATGTGGCGAAGAACCTGGGCGTCTCCGTTCCCACGCTGTATCGTTGGGTTCCAGCTGCAGCAAGGGTTTAGCCCTTTGCCCCAGAGCCTGTTCTCGACAAGGCTGATTGAACGCTTGGAATGCATCCGTAGGTGTTTTCTTAATTTGATAGGGTGCGGTACTATCCGACCGGACCTCCATAGCCCCCTCGTTCTCTCGAATGAAGGGGCAATGGGTGACCTGCCCTAGTTCCAGGTTGCGTAATATTAGAAGATGACCGAAGCTTATTTTTTAAATATACTGGGACAAGGAGGAAGGGGGACAAATGTCAAAGCTGAAAATTAAGGAGCTAGCTCAAACCCTTGAAATCCCTTATCTGCTTCATTTCACACGAATCATTAATCTTCCATCAATTTTAGAATATGGTCTGTATCCTATCTCCCGAGCCCATGAAATCCAGTTGGAACCAGAGATTAACGACCCTCTTAGACTTGATGGCCATCCGGACAGTGTTTCTCTTTCAATTGGCTGGCCAAACTGCCAAATGTTTTATAAATATCGAATGGTCGATCAGAAGGTAGAATGGGTCGTCATTGCCATTAATCCCTCTGTACTTTGGACGAAAAATTGTGCATTTTGCAAATACAATGCTGCGGATTCGCGCGTAAGTTGCTTAGACATAGAATCTCTCATGAATAAAAAAGCCTTCAATGAAATGTTTAAAGACAATGCCGAAAATCCATCAAGGGTTAAACAAAAGCTTAAAACATATGATCCAACCGATGTACAGGCAGAGGTATTGGTATTCGATGTAATCGAGCCTGAGCTAATAATTGGCGTAGTGTTCAATACAAACCAATCTAAAAATGGTTATACACAATTCGCAAATAAAAAGCAAAGGCATATTGTTAATCCTGGGAATAGGGGATTTTTTGGATCACGCAGTTATTCGCGTGAATTTTAGGAGATTCTCGCATGGCCGGGAGACCTGTTTTTATTCCAGTATTGAACGGTGAACTATTTGTAAAAACAACATTTATTCAATTCCCATGGTTTCCAGGTATGTCAATTTCTCAAAAACAGAAATCAGTTGAATCCCTCCATTCAGCAGCTTCAAAAATTACTGGGATGGATCGCATGCTTGAAGTTTCAAGTAAATCAAAGGATGAACTTGGCGTGGCACTTAGTTCTTTTAATTTAATGATCACAACCATCAAAAACAAAAAAAAATTTAGTGTTGAATGTGCATTTCAAGGAAGCAAAGTTTTTGAAAATGGTGGTCCATATACTGATCTATTTGATGTGACCTCTAGGGAAGCGAAGAAAGATGAGCGGATACGATCGTCTGGCCATCTTTTGTGTTTTCGATTTTTCGGTGTTGAATGGGAATTAGAACCACAAACAGCGTTTTACGATTGGCTATACATTAGTGCTCTTCGGAAACATCCATCTCTCACAGAACGTTTATCTAACTATTCAGCTTTTACAGATATTGAATTCAACCCAGAACGATCCATTAATTGTCAAGCATACTCTGTTGCCCTGTACCTTTCGTTACTCCATCGAGGAATTCTTGAGGATGCAATTTCTTCAAAAGATGCTTTTCTAAAAACAATTAGAAGCGTTTCAATTAACAATTCTAAACGAAATGAAACAATTCAAAAAGATTTAGGACTTTTTAACTAACATCAAATTGTAATCACAGGCCAGAATAATTCGTATCACCCTACCATGGCATTGTTGGGCGGTAGAACGGGCTTGTCTCCATCACGAGTGGGAGTTGTTACTTTGGGCCATGCAAAGCATCTCACTAAAGCTCAAGACCAGAAGCCGCTCAAAGGGTTTTGCGCGGAGCCTGGACGTTACCGTCCCCACGCTGTATCGGTAGGTTCCGGCTACGGCAAAATCCCAGCTGCCGGATTCTGCGGGTAGCAGGCCGCCTTCTTGATCCTCTTGCGTACGGCGTTGTCACTGCATCCTAATTGCCTTGCGACCGCACTGTACCCGGCCACGTTCACCCTTTCGATCAAGAGGTCCATATCCGGCCATTCGATCACATGGTTCTGGGGAGGCGGCGTGAGACGTTTTCCGTTGCATGACCGACATCGCGTTGACTGCGGCAGGATTGGTGCCCCGCATCCGCATCGACCCGTTTTTCTGGCACAAGCTGGACACAAAAATACGCAACGACATTGCTCGCAGACAATGATGGCACCCTCCATAACGCACCTCTATATGAGGTTCGAATATTCACTTTTCCTGGTTGAAAATATTCATTGAAACAAGACGCACAGCCCAAAATCGTCATGACAGCTGAAAGGAAACCCAAAAAACAGACTTATGCCAACCAGGAAGTATTCTTAGAGGGAGGGCATCTCATCCCAAAGTTGTCCATCGAGCAAACGCCCAGTTTTCTTTTTGTTAATACCACCCCATTGCTTAAAGAAGAATGGAACGCTGTTTGTTACGCATACTTTATGGATACCTTGCACCCATTCCGTTGCCATAGGTCGTGCACCAATCCCAGACTCTCCACCTACGATTACCCAATCAATATGTTGGAGATCCAAATCACGAATAGGGCCAATTAGAGGTTCAAAAGAAATAAATTTAATGGCTGCACCCGTCTCTCGCAAATGAGCGATCCTCGAAATGACATTCTGGTCTTCAACGCTCACGCCCATCCAGATGTTCGGACTCCAGTCAAGTTGACTAGACAGTTCAGCAAGGCGGGATGATCGCTTTGTTAATATCTGAAAGTGGTGCCAGTGCGCTTTACGCATCACTGCAAACACCTTCTGGATGTAATCCGAAGGTACTTCTTCGTGAAAGAGATCGCTCATTGAATTGACAAAGATATTTCTTGGACGACGCCATCCAAGAGGAATTTCCAACATATGAGGCTGTAATGTGACTTGGAAACCATTGACGTAGTTAGGCTGCCCCATTGCTTTGAGACGTTTAGCTAAGGTTTCCGCATAGCAGTGGCGGCATCCTTCACTGATTTTGGTACATCCTGTAACGGGGTTCCAAGTTGCTTCTGTCCATTCAATGGTTGAGCCGATTGCCATCAAGTAATCCTTTGAGGGAAGGAGAAATTCAAATAATCAGGAAAACCACGCTTGTTTTGACGATTGTGCACCGTAATTACGCCATCCTTTTCCATTTCAATCAATATGGTTTTATAATTACTTCTGGTGAATGGTTTACCAACAGAATGAGAGCAATATAGTTTATCGGTTGTAATACTTTTCCCTGAAAAATCTTCCAAAAGCATTTCTCGCAGATCGTCTAAAGGGCGATTTAGCTCAAACAAGAGTGGATGAGAGCGTTTCACTGCGGGATTGTATGTGAATGATGGGACACCTTGTTCTGTGGAGGAAGATTCCTTTGCCATGATGTCCTTCATTACGTCGTAACCTTTAAAATTTTTTGTAACCAAAATGAGATGATGACTTGTTCTTCTACCTGATGCATTTTTAAAACAGAATGGGAGTACAAATCGATGGCCAAATTGTTTAAGGGCTTCAGCCAATGCTTCAACAATGGTTGCTTCGCGTTCTATTGGGGTCAAAGGCTCTAGTTCAATCGCCAAAGATTCAGCTTTCTCCTTCCCAAATAATGCAGCCATATGGTCTTTGACCATTGGGTTACTTAATCCTGCATTAATTCGAGAATAATTAAAAAAGAAAAGACAATCACAGCCCCAATCTTTCAAGAAAGAGTCCACTAACTTCAGGCTCAAACCTTTGTACCCCCATGGGTCAATGAAAGCCAAGACAGGCACATTTTTCCTAGAAGCAAAATGATTTGCAATCTCGTCGCCGACCTCAAAATTCCATACCTGAGGCTTGAACTTGATCGTCTCAATTCCTTCCAATTCAGCAAAAGCCTTTTGGAGGCTCCCAAAATTGTCCGGGTCTTTATCATTAAATACAGTCACCACACGATTGGCAAGGGTAGGCTCCGCGATGATCCGTTTTAATACCCTGATTGGGGTAGATAAAGTTCCATCTTGATATCTTCCGGGACCAGCAAATAGGTCAACATAAGCGATCCGATTATCAGACGCAGACCACTTATCAATTGAGTGGGCAATAATATTTGCCCAAGTAAAAAAGTATTTCTCTACGATTGTGGCTTTTACCTCGGATTGTTCTCTGGCTTCAGCGAAGAAGTTCTGCGTTGCCATGCAAATTCTCCTCAAGTAACTTTAGCAATTCGCCAATTCACGTTTCTTTGCAAAACCCTCGTAGACCAGATCCACCATCAACCGCAAGAATCCCTCCATGGTCTGCTGGTTGTTCAACACCTGATTTGCCATTGAACCGTTCACCTCCATGTGCTCGATCACGGCGTCCACCACCGCATCCTTGATGTCGCCCTGGCTGAACTGGTCCTTGCTGTTGCTGGCAGCCTGCTGGGCAAGGCTCTCGTTCTCCATCAGCTTGTCCCGAACCCCGAACGCATAGTTCACCATGTCGTCCTCGGTGAGCAAGCCCTCGAAGAGATCGTTCAGCGTGGCGATGATCTGATTCAGGAGAGCCTTAGCACGGTCACGCCCTGGAGCACTTCCGGCCTCCTCACTGGCTGGCTCAAGAATGGACTGGATGTCCTTCTTCAGCCCCATGTCGCCTACATCCTGGTTCCGAATGCTGTGATGGGTGAGGCGTACCTGGGACAGGTCGATTGGATCGTGCGGGTTCTCCTGCTTCAACGCCTCCTGTAAGGGGTGCTGAAGGTGCTTGAAGAAGACGTACCGCTTCTCCAGGTCACTGTCCGCATAGTCCACGATCTGACCCAGGAACTCGTACATCCGGCAGAAGGTGCCGAGGTCTTTGACAAAGAGCCGCAACGCCTCCACAGCCTCGCCATTATTGGAGTCCTTAGCTTCCTGCAGCCGGACACGGAATCGCTCAATCGGCGGGGTGAGGATCCGCTGGAGTTCCATGTGGCTCTGGCGTCCGGTCGGATCCCAGTAGAAACGGGCGAAGGTCTCGACCTCTGATTCGAGGTAGATGCCGGTGCCGTCCAGTTTCGCCTGAAGGTCGTAGAGCAGGTGGGGATCGGTGCCGATCGGAAGTTGGGCCGTGCGGTAGTAGACCTGGAAATCCGCCAGCACCTGGGCCGGATCATTCACGAAGTCCAGCACCACCGTGAAGTCCTTGTCCTTGAAGGTCCGGTTCAGGCGCGAAAGGGTCTGCACGGTCGCAACCCCAGCCAATCGCTTGTCCACGTACATGCCCACCAGCTTTGGCTGGTCGAAGCCCGTCTGGTACTTGTTCGCCACCAGCAAAAGGCTGTACTCGTCCGTGTCGAACGCATCCCTGATGTCCCTTCCCTTCAGACCTGGGTTCATGGTCTGGCCAGTTTCGGTGAAAGGCTCCGGACTGTTCTCCTGGTCGTTCACCTCGCCGGAGAAGGCCACCAGAGCCCCAATCTGGTAATGGTTCTCCCGGATGTAGTGATCTAGTGCCAACTTGTAGCGGACAGCTTCAAGCCGGGAACTGGTCACGATCATCGCCTTGGCCTGACGGTTCAGACGCCAAGCCACATTGTGCCGGAAGTGCTCCACGATGATCGCCACCTTCTGGGCGATGTTGTATGGGTGGAGGCGGACCCATCTGACCAGGGCCTTCACCGCATCGGACTTGTCCACCTCGTTCTCATCGTAGTCCTTGCCATTGTGGGCCAGCCGCCATGCCACTTTGTAGCTGGTGTAGTTCTGGAGCACATCCAGGATGTATCCCTCTTCAATGGCCTGCTGCATGGTGTAGCTGTGGAATGGCCGTTTCACGCCTTCACTGTCCGGCCTGCCGAACAATTCCATCGTCTTGGCCTTGGGCGTGGCGGTAAAGGCGAAGTAGCTGACGTTGCCGGGCCTCAGACGTGCCTCTTGGTCGGCCAGCAGCAGATCCTCGAAGCTGACCTCTTCGCCTTCCTCGACGGCCTCCTTGCCCAACACCCGGCGCAAATTTGCAGCAGCGGAGCCGGTCTGAGAACTATGGGCCTCGTCCGCGATCACCGCAAAGCTGCGTGACCGGAGGGCCTCGTCGGTCTGGATCTTCTTCAGGACAAATCCGAACGTCTGAATCGTCACAATGATGATGGGCTTCCGGGCCAGCAGGGCGTCGGCAAGCTGGGTGGACTTGACCCCGCTATCGTCGGTGACCCTCTCCACAACGCCGTGCTTGTGCTCAAACTGGTAGATGGTGTCCTGGAGTTGCTTGTCCAGGACGGTTCGATCCGTGATGACGATGATGGAATCGAACACCTTATGGTCCTGGTCATCATGGAGACTGGCAAGATGGTGGGCCAGCCACGCGATGGAGTTGGACTTTCCTGAGCCAGCGGAGTGCTCGATCAGGTATGTGTGCCCCGCCTTTTCTGCTTTGGCAGCTTCCAGTAGCTTCAGCACCGCATCCCATTGGTGGAACCGGGGGAAAATCAGGCTCTCCTCTGTGTATTTCCGCCCATCCGGAAGATCCTTCAACTTCCGTTCCAGATGGACGAAGCTGCCGAGGATGTGGAGCCATTCTTCCCGTTCCAGCACCCGCTCCCACAGATAGGCGGTACGACAGCCATGGGGGTTGGGCGGATTCCCCTTGCCCTCCAGATGGCCGAGATTGAACGGCAGGAAGCGTGTGGCATGGCCGTTCAACTTGGTCGCCATATAGGCTTCCTCGGTGCTGACGGCAAAATGAACCACGCACCGGCTCTTGAACTGAAGCAGGGGTTCGGTGCGGTTAGTGGTCAAATCCTTCGGGAGACGGTCGGTCTGATACTGCTTGATCGCCGCATCAGCACTCTGGGTGCTGCCGGTCTTCAGTTCGATCGTGGCAACGGGCAGGCCGTTCACGAATAGCACCAGATCGATGCTGTTCTGGTTGTTCATGGAGTAGTGAACCTGCCGGACCACTCGACAGCGGACCGCCTCATACCGTGCGACCGTATCGGGGTTCAGACCGAAGGCAGGCCGGAATTGCGCCATGGCCAACCGCTTCTCGCCGAGGCCGACCATCTTGAATCCATGCCGGAGGACAGCCAGAGAGCCGATGGTGTCCAGTTCCTTGGTGAGCCGCTCCAACACACGGGCACCCGCATCCGCACCATGCATGTTCTGGAGTTTGGTCCAATCCTGCGGATAGGCGGTCTCGACCCAGGTCAGCACATCCTCGGGGTATAGCGCGGAGATACGGTCGTAGTGGGCATCCTCACCTTCGAGCCAGCCGTGACCGACAAGGTGGGCTACGATCTCCGATTCGAAGTGCTTTTCCTGGTGGATGTCATACATAGGCCACCTCACGGACATCCACCTTGCCGGTTACAACCGCAGAGATAAGTGCAATGCGGTGTTCTTGGAGGAGGGAAATAATAGATTCCGCATCTGAAATCAAGGTCTCGATCTTGTCTATTTGGTGGTCAACGAAGGATACCGCTGCCTCCTGCTCCTTTTTTGGAGGAAGAGCAATTGATAGATTCTCGATTACTCCCATACCAATATTTTGTTGAGTACCAAAGCTCCAATACATTGAAACAGCATCTTGAAAATTTTTGGAACGCAAAAAATAGAGAATATATTTTGGGATGGCCGATTCGCCACATCTTATTGCAGCAAGTGGGGACCAAATGTTGAACTCAATGTCCGTTTCAACTATTGCAGTTATTCCAGTTGTAGCTCCCGATTTGACCATGTAAATATCGCCGATTTGTGGGCTGTATTTTTGAGAATATCTCAGATGATCATGTCGGCTAATGAATCCTCGTACTTTTTCAAAATCTATTTCTCCCGTTGCAATAGCCTCTGCTGAAACAAATGGGATACCTTCGTCTGGGAAATCCGGAGTTTCATGAGGACCATCTGTGATCGGTGTGGATACTATGTGCTTGATTGCTATTACTTTCCAATGTTCAGGCACATCTCCAAGCCACTCAATTCCACTGTACTTCATGGGCACATTAGGATTCAATCCCTTCGTGACAGTATGAGAAATGACTGCCTGCCGCTTCTCGCGCAAAAGAGCGATGAGGTCTTGCTGCTCTGAGATCAGGACATCAATCTTGGCCGTTTCGCAGTCGAGGAACTCTTTGATGGCGGATTGATCATCCGTTCGGGGAACCGGCACCTTGATGGATATTAAATCACTCGGGTTGATGGCCGGATAGCTGACCCCTGTGCTCCGAGCAATAACCTCCCCAATCACCGGTTCGGAACGCAGCATGTATCCTAGGAACCCTGGTTCAACAGTTCGAGGACGTATGACGGCAAAGCCAGTGGAGACGATCAAACCGTCAGGTGGGTTGTCAATCTGGGCAATTGCCCGAAGGTATGTCCGCACAGTGGAAACGATGACATCTCCACTTTGAACTTTCCGTCTGGCTCTGGAGGGAGCACTCCCAAACGTCATGGGCTCAGTAGCCATGATCCCATCAACCGAATTGACGCTCGAAATGTCCACGTATTCAATTTCGGTGTCATACGGCGTCGATTCAGGAAGGACATCATCGTTGCAGGAGGCCATGGCCTTTATGGGGACGAACTCCCACCCGGAAGGGATCTGGCCAATCCACTCCACACCGGAATCCTTGTACTCGGGATAAGGCTCCAGCTTCATTCCGTAATCTCCTGAAGCCGCCCCATGATGTGGGCGACCTTGGCCTTCAGGTCGGCATCGATTTCTGCCAGCGGACGAGGCGGCTTGTATTCGTAAAAGTGCCGGGTGAAGGGGATCTCGTAGCCCACCTTGCTCTTCTTCTCGTCGATCCAGGCATCCGGCGCATGGGGCAGCACTTCCCGTTCAAAGTAGGCTCTGATGTTCTCCTTCAGCGGCACGTTCTCCGTGTCCCGAAGGCTGGAATCCGGCTTGGGCTCGCCTTTCCGGTCCTTCTCGACCCGGCCCTTCTGATCCCGTGCCGGTCTCTCCACAGTGATGGTGGTGTAGCCGAACTCCTCGTTGTCGAAAATCTTGCACAGCGGCCCCGCCTGGAACCCACCGTAGATACGGGTGATTTCCGCGATGTGTTCCTCGCTCAGTTCCTTCCGCTTCGAGCCGAGCGACTTCTTCATTTTCTGCCAGAGGCCAGTGCCGTTAACCAACTGAACCTTGCCCTTCCGCTCCTTCCGCTTGTGGTTGGTGAGGATCCAGACGTAGGTGGAGATGCCGGTGTTGTAGAACATGTCTGTAGGCAGGGCCACGATCGCTTCAACCATGTCGTTCTCCAGCACCCATCGCCGGATCTCGCTCTCGCCTGATCCCGCTCCGCCCGAGAAGAGGGGTGAGCCGTTCAGCACGATGCCGACACGGGAACCGCCTTCTGATACGGGCCGCATCTTCGACAGGAGGTGCAGGAGGAAGAGCAACGCCCCATCGGAGATCCTGGGGGTTCCCGGTCCGAACCGCCCATTGAAGCCCTTGAACTTGGCTTCGTCCTCCACCACCTTCTGGACCTTCTTCCAGTCCACGCCGAAGGGTGGATTCGAGAGCATGTAGTCGAACTTCTTCTCGGGGTGGCCATCCTCAGAGAGGGTGTTGCCAGCGATAATGTTCGCTACGTCCTGGCCCTTGATCAGCATGTCCGCCTTGCAGATCGCGTAGGACTCATCGTTCAGTTCCTGGCCAAACATCACCAGCTTGGCCTGCGGGTTCATGCCCTTGAGGTGAGCTTCGGCCACGCTGAGCATTCCGCCCGTACCTGCTGCCGGGTCGTAGATGGTCCGGACGATACCCGGCTTGGTGAGGGCTTCACTGTCTTCCAGGAAGAGCAGATTGACCATCAGCCGAATTACTTCACGGGGAGTGAAATGCTCCCCAGCCGTCTCATTCGAAAGCTCAGAAAACCGCCGAATCAGTTCCTCGAAGATCAGCCCCATTTCTGTGTTATCCACCTCCTGGGGATGGAGGTCAAAAGCTGCGAATTTCTCCGTCACCAGGAATAGCAAATTTTTGCTGTCCAGGCTCTCGACCTCATCCGCAAACTTGTAGCGTTCAAATATTTCTCGGGCGTTGGGGGAGAAGCTCCGGATGTAGGAGAGCAGGTTCGGCTTGAGGAGTTGGGGATCACCCCGGAGGTTGGAGAAATCAAACTTGGAGGTGTTGTAGAACGACTGCCCTGCCGCCTTCAGGAGCAGTCGGTCCAAGGCGGTTTCACCCTGGTCCTTCCGGGCCTGGGCTTCCTTGAGGACGGCCTGTTTGGTGCCCTCCAGTACGCAATCCAGGCGGCGCAACAGGGTGAATGGCAAGATCACCTTGCCGTAGTCGGACTGCTTGTAGTCGCCCCGAAGCAGTTCCGCGACGGACCAGATGAGTTCAGAGAGGTTCTGGGCCATGATTCCTCACAAAGGCGATATTTGAGAATATGAATTACACAAGGCGAAAGGCCATCCAGCGGTCAACCGGACCGAAGGGACACTCAAAGGGTGTACCTGACAATGGGCAAGGTTGTTTAGACCGTAAATATCACTCATGGCTTGATATATGCGTTCAAGCCAATAGTGATGGGCTTGCCTTCCACTTCCGCCGTGGTGACCATGTTCCCCCGCGTACTCGCTACCACGAGGGTTTTTCCGGAGGAGGATGGCGTTGGCTTCTCCAGGTCGATCTCGATGCAGAGCTTGTTGCCTTTGATCTCCACGGTCATTGCCATGATGGATTTCCCCTCGGGTGTACCTGCTGCGATTGATTTGAGATGAGATTACCATCCCATGGCTCTTGGGTGGTCTTCGATGCTGGCGTCAGAGCGAGCACCTATCAGACGATCGCCTTCCTCCTCGCGCAGCTGGGGAAACACGCGTACCGGAAAGATTGATTCTCGCCAAATCCGCCATTTGGCCCTAAATACGATGCGTTCACCGAGTGTTTAGAAAATCATGCAAACAACAATTCTGGTTGCTCTAGCCGAAAGGGGGTGGATACTACGAAGATCACCCACAGCGATCCGGGCGAAGAATCCTCGACGCCAACACACGCCCAAGGGGGAGAAAATGGCACGTCGTGTTTTTTACAGCTTCTACTACAACCAGGACAACTGGAGGGCCTCCCAGGTCCGAAACATCGGGAAGGTTGAAGGAAACAAGCCTGTCTCAGATAACGACTGGGAAACCGTGACCAGCAAGGGTGATAAGGCCATCCAAAAGTGGATTGATGACCAATTGAACGGACGCTCTTGCACAGTCGTACTAATTGGGAGGGGAACAGCGAACAGAAAATGGATCAACTATGAAATTAAGAAATCTTGGGATGATGGAAAGGGTGTTGTCGGAATTCACATTCACAACCTAAAGAACGCTGACGGCGATCAGTCCGGAAGAGGGGCCAATCCTTTCGAAAATTTCACAGTTGGGGCAGATAAGGTAAAACTGAGCAGTATTGTCAAATCCTACGATCCACCTTACTCTTCAAGCCCGTATGTTTATGACCACATCAGTAGTAACCTTGAAAATTGGATTGAAGAGGCAATCAAAATCAGGAACCGGTATTAGATGGACCTTGAAAATTGATTCCAAAGAATTCATTCTGTCAATCCAAGTTCATCGGTTTATACCAAGTTTCATATGACCATTTCGGGAATAGGTACTAAAATAAACTTGTTGGCTGATTAGTTACAACGAAGCAGGAGCGAATCATGTATCGTGGTTTTGATCTTAACTTCAACGATTTTGACAAAGAAAAAATCATAAAAACATTCTTCAATATTGGTTATGGAATTGCAACCACATTAAAAATCCAAATTCACGACAATTTATCTGCATTTCTTTCACCGGATGGAACCATTAATGCTTCCCAGATGCAAGAGTCATGGTTTCCTAAGATCAAGACGGATGTTTTCTTGTCACATTCACACGAGGATAAAGAACTTGCAATAAGTATTGCAGGGATGTTTTATGCAAATTTTAACCTTTTAACTTTTGTAGATTCATGCGTATGGGATTATGCGGGAGACCTTTTGAAAGATATTGATAAAAAATATTGTTCCATAAAAGAAAATAGTTATGATTATGATCGTAGAAATTTTTCCACCTGCCATGTCCACATGATTCTTGCATCGGCTCTTTCGAAAACAATAGATAATTGTGAATGTCTATTTTTTTTGAACACTCCAGAATCAGTGCAACCCGGAAAGGTCATTGACCAGACAATATCCCCTTGGATTTATTATGAAGTAGGTATTTCAAAAACCATTAGACAGCATAATCCAAGACTAAAAAAGGCAAAAATGGCAATGGACGAAGGATTAAGGAAAACTGCTTCCAGGTTACCTGATTTCAATTATGATCTAGATAAAACTCATTTAATTAAAATCGATCAAAGTCAATTGGATCAATGGCATCTATGGCACCAAAGAAATCCCTTAACCCACCCACTAGATATTTTGTATGGAATAAACAAGATCCCAGCAAGTTGAAATCCCAATGATGAAGCCGGACCGGTGAAGCAGGACCACCACCAGAGTTACTTCCTCCTTGATACTCATCGACGGAGCCAAAGCGTCTTCTGGAACGTCTGGCGGGCCTCCTGTCGGTCTAGGCAAGTACATCGGAGGGCAAAATTCCTAATTCAGGCCCTGAGAGCGGACAGCACGGCACCACAAGGCTCCACGCTGGCGAGAGACCTCACCATTTCTAATCGCTACTTCCCTGGCCACCTAACCATTCCCTCAGGACGTGCTCAAGGGTCACACCCTTGACGGCGGCCCTGGGAACTCCCCGTTCAAGGAGACGAGCTTGGGCTTGCCTAAGCAGCCCCATCCCCTCGGCGGAGAATTGCACCGAGATTTGGACCCTGGGTTGCACCGCTGGTTTCTCTTTCTCCGTCTTGGGGACCGTTCGATCCGGCATCCGGGTGGTCTGTTCGGCAGACCCAACTCCCAGAGCCGCGAGTGCGGAGGCGGCCCCAGCTTCCTTCTTGGTCGGACTCATCGTACGTCTCCCTCGTCCCTCACGATGTCACCGATTCGAACGATTCGGATATTTTTTCAACTGCGTCGCGGATGCCTCTGAACTCGTGGGCGACCGCACCACCAGCTTCCAGCAAGGTGCGTCTGTTTGCGTACGCTTCCTCGATACCAACACGCGCACCCAGACGCCCAAGCCAAAGGTAGTCCAACCCTGCCTGAGCACGGAGAGCCGCTTCGACTCCCCTGGCCCTACCGGTCTCCCTGGCTAGGTTCAAGACAAGGCCGACCTGAACGTTGGGACGTGCCTTTCGGACCCTACGAGCCACGTCCAAGGACCGTCCCAGGGCCACCATATCGGCATCACCGCTGCGGCAGGGGATGATGAGCAGGTCGGCCAACGCTACCGCCGTCAAGGCTAAGTCGGACTGGCCGGGTGAGCAGTCAACAACTGCCCCCTCACCCGATGTCAGGACATCCTTTGCCTCGGTCGGTGTCGCGATGGCTGTAACTTCCAGGGTGTCATCCCCGGCCTCATGTCGGCTGCGTCCCCACCTCAGCGCATCCCCCTGTGGATCCAGGTCCAGCAGCCGCATCCCCAGCGTCACCGCCAGAGAGGTGGCGAGGGTTGACTTCCCCACACCACCCTTGTCGGCCCAGATCACGATGTTCATTCATGACTCCGTATGATTCGTTCGATATGAACGATACCAAGGTGGGGCCGGATTGTGCTTCTGTCAACCGATTCATCCTATTTATTCGATATTGACGTTACGGGTTTTTCGTACGATTCTTACGATGTCTGGTCATAGCTGTCACAGTGACAGATGGGAACGTCGGCAGCATGTAGTGGCCCTCAGAAAGAGAAAGGGGCCAAGGATAGCCCTGGCCCCTCCGTTTGGAAATGACGCCAATTATTTCTTCTTGCCAGCCCTCGCTTTGGCCAATGCTTTTTGCGCGGCCGGATTGCCCTTCCGACTACTCGTTTTGATGAAGCCCAACTTGGACTCGCCGAAGTTTTTCTTGAAGGCGGTAATACAGTCAATCGCCTCCGACTTGAATTCAGGCTTTAAGACCATTTCCAAGAAGGCGGTCACCATCTCCTCCGGCGAACCTTTGAATTTTTTGCAGATCCCCTTGGAGAAGACAAGTGCGGTTCTAACGACCTTGGATTGCCTACGGCCAGTCAAATCCCGAGCCGGTCTGTTCTCTTCCTGAAGTTTTTGGAAAGAACCAACTGCCTTAGTGGGGTTCAATCCATAGGCATCCAGAGCATCTAATACCTTGGGGTACTTCTCCAAACCCTGGTAGAAGGCCCGGTCGAGTTTGGAACCCGAGAGATCCTGGACAGCAGTAAGTAACCTTGTCACCACAGCGGCAGGCAGCTTCTCTGTGCCCACAAGGTATGCAGATTTGTTACTTTTCCCGGTCCCTCTTACGAAAATGATTGGCTCAGCCATAGATTCTCCTCCTGGAAAACAGAGAAGCAATTATTGCACAAGGCACCAATTTATGATTTGACATTTTTCCCGAGACTTTGAAATGAATTGATCGTACGAACAATTCTTCGAGGTCGAGTCCATCCATAACGGGCCAGAGTTCTGAGTGAGCTAACATCCTGGCAAACGAGACCCCTGGTCGTCATCTAGTTTTGAGCAGTGAGTTGAGATTTGAGTGTGAAGTCCCCTTACTTGACCCAAGGGTGGCCTAATTGCAAGGGGTCGCCCTGATGGTCAAGCAACTTTATGCACTTCGGAAGCTGAGAACGCTTCTCAATTCGGGGCGGCCGAGAGAGCCTTTGGAACCCGCTGACAGGGATGACAGATCTCCATTCCTAGAAAGGTCAGTTTCTCTTCCGAAGCATTTTCAAAATTTCGTGATTCTGACTTGGTTTATTAGGTTGACTTGTAAACGTCGTGCGGGGGTTCGGGGGCTTGCCCCCGTCCGAGCCGAAGGCGAGGTCGATCCAATGAATCGAAAGTTATTATTTCGAGATAGATGATGATTAATCTGATAAGACAAAAAATAGTTTTTGTCTTTGTTATTGTGGTAGTCATGATCCTAATTTTGATTCTGATCTTATCTATTATATTAAGTAGCCCCTACGTGGTAGGCACGTCATACGTACCTCAGACCTACGGTTCAGGTACCTTGTACCAGCGTAGTAGGTACGTCTCACGTGCCTCTTCTAAATTGCGTATTTTGTCATATTTTTATAATAATATGCGATTATTAAATTTAAAAAATTTTATTGTTTTTTGAAAATATAAGTAAACACAGAAAAAGAATATTCAGAGTAATAGAGTAGAAAGGAGTCTCGTATGACTGAAATAGAGACCGACGTTCCCATTCCTTCAAAACATCATATTCCAAAATTACCTTGGGATGAACTTGACATAGGGCAGAGCTTTTTTGTTCCTTTCGATGGAGACGATCCAAAGAAGATTGTCAATCGCCTCAACGCCCAGCAAGTTTATTATAAAAAACGACGCAATAAGCTTTTTACCAGACGGGCATTCCCTACAGGAATCAGGATCTGGAGAGTCGAGTAGGCTGAGGAGGCTATATGACACGCAAAAGTAATGTGCCCTCTCCTCGCCTCGGTTGGTACACGCGCAGGCCGTTGCAGATGCTGCCTATGTTGGGTCGGCTCAAGAGTTTATCCCGAGGGATAGTGGAAATCTATGGAGATACGCTATGGCTTAAGAACTTCGATCCACATGTTGAATGGCAGACCATTCCTATCGAATCTTCTGAACTTGCCTATCTAGTAGATATGGAACTGACAGAAATGGAACGATTACTTGCCGATCGGGCAACTAAGGACGCCTTGGTTGGAATCGAAGCCTATTTGCATGATGAGTTTGATAAGGGCTGTGAACTTATTTTGACTTCCGGCACCAGGAAAGGCGACTCTGGGGATAAGGAACCGGAGGCCCCTATCGAAAAAGCGAATGGAGTTGCTCACGACCCTGATGATTTCGACTTAAGCAAATGGAAGAATAGTGGTTATCTTCCGACATTTATTGAGATTCAGAAAACATGGCCGCGAACAACCCTTGATGGACAGATATGTGAATTGAAAAAATGGGCTGAAAATAAGGCCGGTAAGCAAAAAATTCCACGCGAAGAGAAAGCTCTACTCCTTGATACCCTTTTGCAAGCCATCCAAGCACATCCTGATTTGGTTCGGGAACGATCATTCCTGACGTTCCTCAAGGAGGCTCTGGTTGAGCGGTCCGCCAACGTATCGACTGACGAGATCCAATATCGGGTCATGGATATGAATGAGCCGAAAGATGATTATTATCAAAAAGTCGCTAAAGTCACATTCGATGATGAGGATATTGAGACCGAGGAAGTTGTGTAATAAATGGACATTGTTACCCAAGTCAAAGCCCATCTATTGGCATTTAAAATTGGCAATATCGAAATTCAAAAAAACGATCCGCAATTTTTTTCTTGACCAAGTTTCTTCTGCTCAGAGCCCGGAAACAGGTTTGAAAAATGTCCGTTCGGCAAGGCGATTGATTCGACGCCTGCCTAGGTGTATTTATTAAAAAATTCAAAAACCTTTGGGGGTGCGAATCCTGGGATGTCCAGATTTGGGCAAAAGTCTGGCACGTTCAAGCTCTTCAGTAGGGCGTGGACTTCGCGAACCAGAAGGTTATCGACATATGTATGGCCGCCCTCATGGCCAACCTCGATGAAGCCTACCCTGCCGAACGTGACCGGTTGAGGGCTGAACTGGAGACATGGGTTTTCAAAGCACTGGGGAAGGCGTTGGGGGCTGAGTCTCTGAAGTCAGGTTGAGACGAGGTGCGTTCCTGATAGCCTTAACCATTGCTTCTTTTGCAATGTGGCCGTAGTATTTGGTCACCATTCTCAAATCGCTGTGGCCCAATTGTTCTGCCACGTAGGATAAGCTTACTCCTGCATTCAGAAGGGTGGACGCGTACGTGTGGCGAAGCTCATGAAATGTAACGGAGGCAATCGCCGCCTTCTTTACTGCCTGCTCCATCGCATGGATTTGATCGTAACTGGCCCATTGGTTTGGGTTTCCCAAAGTCTCTGCCCTGGCTCTTCGCTTCACATCATTCCGGAGAAACATCAGTCCCCCTGCATCTTTGCCCCTTGTGTACTCCTGGAACCACTCAATGCCCTCATCCGTCAGGATGACAAACCGGGGTTTGGTCCCACTCTTCCCTTTGCCAAAGGCAAGGTAAAGGGTGCCGTTGATGGGGTCAAAATCTCTCAACAGGACCGGAGTCAACTCTCCATATCTGGCACCACTAAATAACCCAGCCAGCACAAGGGGTTTAAGGTCATCATCACACGAGGAAACAAGCTTCCTTTGTTCATCGAGGCTAAGGAACCTGACCCGGTTTGCAGATGTGTTGGGGAATGGCTTTACCTGTTTCCACGGAGCCGGTTCCTGCACCTTTCCAGCATTCAAAGCATAAGTGAGAGCCGCTTTCAGATTGGTCAAGATGCGGTTTGCTGACTCTCTACGCTGCCTGATTTCCTCTTCAGTGGCTGGGGCATCCATTAACTCCGGCTCATTCCTGACCTTGCCAGTCTTGCGCCTGCCACTCTCAGCTATCCCCTGATGCCATTTTTCAATCCTGGCCTTGGTAAGCCTAGATACCTGTACATTCCCGAGGGATGGAAGGATGTGAGCGTTAGCCGTAATGGTCATGATGGGGATCCCCACAACCCCCCGACGCTTGGCCGCTTCAATGTAAAGGGTCCAAGCATCAGCTACCGTGAAAGGCCCCTTGTGGATGATTTCCCCACCAGCCTCCAAAGCGGCATCCCTCAGCATCCTCTGCAAAGCCACATCAGCAGACCGCTTTGCTTGATCATATGTGAGGATAGTGGCTCCATCAGCGGTTAAAACGTCATCGGCTGTGCCCAATCCAGCTTGCTTGTACTTCCGAGTTTCCTTGTTGAGGAGCTTGGCAGTCCAAGTTCCGGCCGCACCGCTCTTGGGTCTCCGATAAAATAAATATCTGCAATCAGCCAGGGGCTCTTGATACTCCCTCCCCCACTCCAGGGTCGCCCTCTTGGTCTTGCTATCCAATTGCCCCATATGGCCCTCTGAGGTCGTTTGTTCACTACCTTGTTCACATTTTAAACCAAAATTTTGTGGGACCACCATCCCACGTACATCCTACAAAGAGCGTGTGGGACGAGGCGATAGCTGATGATACCTAGAAGTACCAACATTTTTATTTTGAAGTACTTAAACATTTTTTTCATTTCGTTTTTTCAATTATTTTTTGTTAATTTTTCGTTATATACTACTCTGACACGGTAGGGGTCGGTGGTTCGATTCCACTCGCGCCAACCAGTAACCATAGAAGGGTCAGGACTTAAAAATCCTGGCCCTTCCTCATTTTTGGCCCGTGTACAAAACGTGTACGAAAGCCGTTCCTGAACGGGGGCATCCGACAGCGATCAGAGGCGCAACTTCTCACCGCCGTCACCACCTCCAGGTATGGCCTTCTGGCCTGCCCCCAAAAAGCTGGACCAGTTGAAATGTTAGGGTTCACTCTCTTCGAGAGGAACCCATATGCGTCAAAGCAATTTCACCGAGGAGCAGATCGTCGCCCTTCTGCGGGAAGCAGAGAAAGGCGAGCAGACCATCGAGGCGCTTGCCAAGGCCAAAGGGATCAGCGAACAGACCTTCTACCGGTGGCGTAAGAAATACGGTGGAGTGGACGCGAAGGATCTCAAACGGATGAAAGAGTTGGAGAAGGAGAACGCCAGCCTGAAGCGGATCGTCGGCGAGTTGACCCTGGACGTGGCCGCGCTGAAGGAACTGAACGCAAAAAAATGGTGAGCGTTCCGCAACGGAGAACTGGTGCGGCTTTCCTCCGAACCAAGGGTGTTTCGCTGCGGCGATGTGCCCGGGTCATCGGGAAAAGCCGTTCCAGCCTCCGGCCACGGACCCCCTCCTTGGGCGAGGATGGGATTGCGGAGCGCGTCCAGGATCTGGCCCACATCCACCCGCGCTACGGCTATCGCCGCGTCTGGGTTCTGCTGCGCCGGGAGAACCGCCTGGTCAACGTCAAACGGGTCCACCGCCTGTTCAAGCTCCTGGGCCTCCAGGTCAAACGCAAACCCCGGAAGCGCATCCGGACCGGCGAGACCGTGCCCATGAAGGCGATCCAGCCCAACCACGTCTGGACCTATGACTTCGTCAAAGACGCCGCCCTGAACGGCGATGAGATCCGGTGCCTGACCGTCGTCGATGAGTTCACCCGGGAAGCCCTGGCGATCGAGGTGGACGGGCTGATCGGCTCCCACAAGGTCAAGGCCACCCTGGCCCGGCTCTTCCTGGTCCACGGCAGACCCGGTTTCATCCGGAGCGACAACGGTTCCGAGTTCATCGCCCAGACCCTCAAGGACTGGCTGGGCAAGGCAGGCAGCCAGACCTTCTACATGCCCCCGGGGAGCCCATGGAAAAACGGCTTGTGCGAAAGCTTCAACGGCAAGTTCCGGGACGAATGCCTGAACATGGAAGCTTTCAGCAGCCTCCGGGAGGCCAAGGTGCTCATCGAAACATGGCGCCGGGACTACAACGAAATCAGGCCGCACTCCAGCCTCGGGCAACTGACGCCCAAGGAGTTCAAGGCCGTGGTGGACCTGGCGATGATGGGGGCTTTGCCCCCAAGCCCCCAGGATTTATCGCCTTTGGCACCCCCGGTGGGCGAGAAAACGGCCAGGGCGTTCCCCCTGGCCGCCACCGTTCGGTGCCTCTCGGCGGCGCTCGGGTCGCTTCCCGACGTCTCCCACAATGGTGCAAAACGCCGTTTCCATTTGGCACCGTTGGGGTTGGCTCTATCCGAAAGACAATTCTTATTTCCTGGGGATATACCTCGATCCGCTTGACAAGGATTCGTAGCAGGTCGCGCTTGGTCGCCCAGTCAGCCGATTCCAGTCCTTCCCGCATTTTCTCGGAGAAGGTTTCCAGCTTACCGACCAGGAACCGGATTTCCTCCTGGTCAGCAGCCTCCTCGCGGAGTTTGGTCTCCTGGTTCTCCAGTTCCGCGATGCGTTTCCCCAGTGAGGTGATTCTGGGCTCGAACTCCTCCTTCTTGATCAGGCCGTCGGCATAGCAATCAATGATGCGGGAGCGCGCCTGGGCAAGGCGGGCTTCCTGGCTGAGGACCCTGTGAAGGGTCTCCTCCTCTTGCGTGCTCTCGCCCTTCAGCCGCCGCTTGTATTCTTCCTCGAGGCGCTGCGGTTCGGTCATGAGGGCCTTGACTTCGTCCCACACGGCTTGGTCCAGGAGATCCATCCGGATGGTCCGGTTGTCGCACGTTCTTGGCCACGCGGTACGGTGGCGGTTCACTGCCGTACAGCGATGGTAAAAGTTCCGATGGATGGTCCCATCTCGACCATGGCCGCCGCACACGACCCCGAGATAGGCGTACCGGCATAGCCCACAAACGATGAGCCCCTGCATGAGGTATCGAGGTTGTTGCCGCTGAACCCTTGCTCTCTGACGGTTCTCCTGAAGCTGCTCAGTGGTTGCCTCGAATAACTCCTCGGTGATGATCGCCGGCACTGGGATGGTGATCCACTCCGACTGGGGCGTGTCATAAATGGAATTGGCCTGCCGGGGATAATCCGGCTTGCCGCGCGGGCTCTTCAACCGTGGCCTCATCGGCCCGCGCACGGTTTTCCCGAAGGCGGCCCTCCCTGCATAGGCGGGATTTTTCAGGATTCCCCAAAGAGTGGTGTGATCCCATCGTGCCATGCCCTTGGGCGAGGGAATTCCATCCGTCATCAAGCCCCGGCGCACCGCCTCGATGGAAAGCCGGTCCTGACCGACCGATTCAAAGATGCGCCGAACAATGGCGGCATGTTCGGGGATGACCTCGAAGTGAGCGATGCCACCGCATTCTCCCTTTGGGTGGTAACGGTAGCCGTAGGGGGCTATGGTCAGGACGTTCACGGAGCCATGCAGGGCCGCATAGCGCCTGCCGCGTCTGCTGCGTTCTAAAATTTTTGTACGCTCGAATTCGGACATCATGCCTTGGACCTGTAACAGCAAGTCATCCTCTGGAGATTGTCGCAAGGGTCGGTTGACGAAAACGACCGACACGTTTGCGGAAACGAGCTCATCCAGGAGGACCACCTGGTAGGCATAGTTTCGCGCCAGACGATCCGGTGAATGCACATAAAGACGATCGATGGCGCCAGCAGCAGCGATGTCGCGCAGACGCTCCAGAGCAGGCCGAATCAAGGTGGACCCGCTGTATCCCTCATCCAGGAAACGAAGGTCCGGTTCGATGCGGCAATCGTCGTCAGTGGCCCTGTCTTCGATCGCGGCGACCTGGCTGTGGATCGTCCCACCGGCAGCTTGGTTTTCCGTGGAAACCCGGGCATATAGACCCGTACGCCCTTTAGTCATGAGCTACCCCCCTTGTGCTGACGCCTCCTTCCTCGGCTGAGGCCACGCCTGGGGCTCGGCCTTTCGCATTTCCTGGGGCAGAGCCCGGAGAAAGGCTTTCTCCTGAGTGTTCGGCGCGAACCGGTTGGTTTCGAATACGCGCTTGATTTGTAACGGTGGGCCGTTCTTCTGGTGCCCCATGAGAACCTCCGGGTACCAGATTCGTGCCAGCCGCGGTTGCTTTCCCGCGCTTCGCCCGTATTCGACCAGCAGGCTCAAAGGCCGACCGCTGGACGGTCCAGCAGACCCCCGGCGGGGGGTTAGCACCATCGTGGGAGCCGCGCCAGCGTTGCCCTATCCTCCGACGAGATGACAATTACGCTACCATCAACAACAAGCCCTGGAAGTCATTTAACCTCCGAGGGTGCTCCCAATTAACCGACCCTAACATTCTGGGTGGTACGAATTTCGGGGGCTGGCCACCGCGAATGCGGGGCTGAAGGAGGAAGCCCTCCTATTTGTTGAACAAATGGTCACAGAGGCAATAGAGCCCATAAGGGAACATGGACGCTGCCATGAAGAGGATGAACAAGATGAAGCCGATCGTTTCTAATAGGCATACAAGGAAGCGCTTCATTGCGAGCCTCTAGCCGACCATCGCCATCGCCGTATCGAAGGCCTGCTGCTTGAACTCTGCGGCCCGCCCGAAGAGGATGCTTTGGGTCCGGCGGGTTTCGTCCACGGCCTGACCCTTTGCCTTCAGGTCATAGTCGGCATACTTAACCATCGCGTTCAGGGCCCACCAGGCCGTGCCAGCGATCCCAGGAAGATCGACGCCCATGCCGGTGTTCAGGCGTCCTTCGATGAGCCGGATCTTGTTCTCCATCATGGTGCGCCCCCGGCCATCGGCTACGTTGATCGGGTTCCCTTCCCGTCCAATCCGCAGCGGTGATCTCGTCTACCCCCTACGCGAGCCTCAGCACCAACGTCATCCAGAACCGCGAAAGTTCACGATCATCTATGAGACCACAGTGGAAGGGTCGCCTGCACAATTCGGCACCTTCCCAAAGGCGGTCCCTTCAGTGGCTCACGACCGGCTTATGGCTGGCGGACGCCGACCGTACAGCCACCAGGCGGAGACTGCGAACCTGTTCCTGACTGAAGGCAAGAACGTGGCCCTCATCACCCCGACCGCCAGCGGGAAGACGATCTCCTTCCTGGCCCCGACCCTCAGTATTCTCCTGAATAACCCCTCCAGCACAGCGTTGATGTTGTACCCCATGAACGCTCTGGCTGCGGACCAACTCAAGGTCCTCCAGGGCATTGGCTTCAAGGAGGGCGAAAACGGCCTTTTTGACCTGCCCATCGGGGACACCATCATCCGCGCCGGAATACTCACCGGGGAGACCCCTGCCAAGGCCCGTGCGCCAATCCGGAAGCAGGCGAACCTCCTCATAACCAACCATGTGGCCCTTCACCATGCACTGCTGGCTCAGGCCGGCAGGAAGTACAAGGACGGATCCGGCTGGAGTCGCTTTCTGACCGCCATGAAGATCATTGTCCTGGATGAGGGGCACTCCTACAACGGCGTCCAGGGCACCAACGCCGCCCTGGCCTTCCGCAGGCTGTCTTTGCTGGTCTACAAGCTGTCTGGGGCTTATCCGCAAATGGTGATGGCTTCTGCCACCATCGGTAATGCGAGGGTTCTTTGCGCAGCCCCGGCCTATGTGGCAAAGCGCGGCATGCCGGCCGGAATCAAAGACCTGGAAAAGCACGACTGCATTTTCATCCGAGAGCGTGGCCAGGGTTTCGGGATCTGGAAGTTGGATGGCCCCAGGGGCATTGAAACCGTCCGGGTATCCGGGCCCTTATCTTGCAGCAACGGCGAAATCGGGACCCAATGGGCTCTGGATGGACATGGCATCACGCTTCGTTCGACCTGGGACGTTGGTGAAAAAGGGCATGGTTGGTGACGCCATGAATGCTCTGCTGTGCGGAGCTGGCCACAAACTTCGGAAGATCCTGGCAAGGGCCCGGACTGTGCTGTACCGATTCCTCCTCGCCAGCCTGGAGGCCGTGTCCCTCATCCGCCTGGACTGGCTGCAGGGCATACAAGCGGCCTGACCCTACCCGACGGTCAGGGCCGACTACATAAGGCTAGCGCATACATAACCGAAATATCTTGATTTGACTTGATGCATTCTTCCACTGAAAATGTGTCGAAGAGCCGGTGTTAATTGCACGCACCAACGGAGGGAATCGAATGCGCATAGAGACATACCAAAGCCGCGTGACCAATCTCAAGTCGCGAATACGGGAACGGGGGCTGGATGCGCTGCTCGTGATAAAGCCCGAGAACGTTCGCTATATCACCGGCCTGTGGGGCTACAGCAGCCGGACCGAATATGCCATGCCGCGCCGCTTGGTATGTGCGGTAGTCCCGGCTTCGGGCGAGCCGGTACTCATCTTACCGAAGCTCGAGTACCTCTTTGCGAAGCGCAGCTCCTGGTTCACCGACATACGCTATCATGTCGAATGGCGGAATGAGACGGAGACGTTTGGCGGACTGAATCTCCTGAACGAGATATTCAAGGAGAAAGGCCTTGAAGGCAAGAAGATCGCCGTTGAGAAAAACTTTATCTCGGCTGCTCTCCACGATCTCTTCACTGGCGAGCTTTCCGCATCCGAAATCCTTGCCAGTTCCGGCTCCATCGAAGAAATGCGGGTCATCAAGTCTCCCGAAGAGATCGAGATCATGCGTATCAGCGGCAAAATGGCTGTTCAGGAGTATTATGCGGAGTGTGCCGGCATTCGTCCTGGCGTCCGCGAATACGAGATTGCCATGGTCGGCCGCGACCAGGCTGCGCATCAATTTGCCAAGCATTGCGATCACAGCAACTGCGGTTGTCCCCTCGATCATCCGATTGCCGAGACCTCTCAGATCATCACCTCAGGGCCGCGTTGCGACATGGTCCATGCCCTAGCCTCGACCCGCGCCATTGAGCCTGATGACATGATCTTGCTCGATTTCTGCCGCATTCCCCAATTCCAGAATTACCGGATCGGATTTGCGCGGAACGTTGCGATGCGCAAACCGAATTCGACGGAGCAGGATATTTTCCGGACCGTGCTCGACGCCTATGACAAGGCCGTGTCCGTTTTACGACCGGGGGTCGCCGCCGAGGTCCCGGATTTGGTTGCGCGCGAGATGCTCGACAAGGCTGGTATCGGAGAGACGTTCATCCATCGAACGGGACGCGGAGTTGGGATCGAGGCAGTTGAATTGCCGGAAATCGGAGCGGGCGACAAACTGCCACTCCAGGCTGGAATGGTTGTCACGATCGAGCCTAGCGTCTACCTGCCTTATTTTTCCGCGCATCCTGAAGACACTTACCTGATTACGGAGGATGGCGCCGAGCTTCTCACGCGCTGCCCGAGGGATCTGAACGTTGTCCCGTGGTGACAAACGAATTCACTGCACAATCGATTTTAGGAAACATAATATAGCATTATGTTGAAACGTAGGTTGAGCGGTCTTCTCTCGCCCAGCGCGGAGGGCAAGACCAAGAAGGCACCAGGGCGATCCAAGGATGGCCTGCCTTTGCAGACCTTCGCCGGCCGGCTCAAGAGCCTGTCCAGGTCTCAGGTCCGATTGGGTGCGGACGGTCCAACTTATTCCCGCACGGCCAAGCCTACCTCGCTGCAAGCCCGGGCGCTGGAATTGTTCGGCCTCAAAGATGTGTAGACAGTAGCTGCACTGGAGAAAACAGCCGGAATTCCTTATAGCACAAGGTGATTCCGGCTCAACTCATATGGGACCTTGGGCCAGCGGCGGCCTCGTCCTTCTGTCCACCTGATTGGGGCCTATCTCGCCAGGCCTGCCAGGGTGCCGGCATAGTTCCAGGGCATCCATTCCTCGGGATTTTCTTCCGCCATGGCCTGTTTTCTTTGCAGGGCGACCAAGTAGTCGAAGGGATTGATGTCGTTAATTTCCGCCGTGTGGATGAGGCTCATGTACACATCCCCGACCTTGGCCCCGGTGAGCGTCTTGTAGAACAGGCTACTCTTGCGGTGGAGGATGGCCCGCTTGAAGGTCCGCTCGCAAAGGTAATGCCGCGTTCCGGATTATGCCACAACCCTGGCGCTGCTGATGGAGGCCGGCATCGTGCCGGAGCCTGCGCGGGTGAAGGAGCTGATGGGCCTGGCGAAGCCCGTCGAGGTCCCGGAAATGAAACCCCTGGAGGTGGATCTGGGCGCGTTCGATACGCTGTTACCGGGCATGCAGGCGTATCCTTGGGCCCTTCCTTGATTGCTTCAGCGATTGGCTGCTTCAGCATGGCCACACGAAGGTAGCGACCCGGCGCCATATACGCAGCGCCCGACTCCTGGAGAGGTGCCTTGCCGACGCTGGCATTCAAAACGCCGAGGCACTGACGAGATCCGCCCTTCGCGGTTACCTGCCCTCTTATCCGCAGGATGGAGGACATCAATCCCCAGCTCGTTTTGGCCTTCCTTGACCACCTGGAATCGGATCGCCACAACAAGGCTTCCACCCGGAACGTAAGGCTTGCCGCGATTCACGCGTTTTTTCGCCATGTCGTCACGAGCCGGCCCGAGTGTCTGGAGGGGGCTCGGAGGATCCTGGCTTTGCCTTTCAAACGTGCGTCAACGCCGACCGTGGATTACCTCGAGTTCGACGAGATCCAGGCCGTCCTGGCCGAGATCGATCGTTCCTCCCTCGATGGCAGGCGGGATTTCGCACTGCTGGCGACTATGTTCAACACCGGGGCACGGGTCCAGGAAATCCTCGACCTCAGGCCCTGCGACCTTCAGCTCGAACGGCCATTCCAGATCCGGCTATTTGGGAAAGGACGAAAGGAGCGCATTTGTCCCCTCTGGCCTCAAACGGCCGACCTGCTCAAGGTGTTCATGGCCCAGCGGTGCGTGGCGTTGGCATCGTCGGAGCGGTTATTTCGAAACCACCGAGGAGCCCCCCTGACCCGATTTGGAGTCCGATATCTCCTGGCGAAGTATTGCGACCAGGCGACGTCATCCGCACCGACGTTGTCGGAGAAGCGGCTTCATCCCCATATCATGCGCCACAGCACCGCAGTCCACCTGCTGCATGCAGAGGTAGACATCGCGACAATCAGCCATTGGATGGGGCATTCGAACATCAAAACGACCAATCGTTACGCCACGGTGGATCTCGACACGAAAAGGAAAGCCATCGCCAAGGCCGAACCGCTGACGCGGGGTCCCTCTGAGGCCGCATGGCGAGGGGATGCCTCCATCCTTGAATGGCTCGAAAGGCTCTGAGAATCGAACTGGATAAATGTGGAGTAACTGAGCCAAAAAACAGCCGCAGCCCGGGCTTATGCTCAATTGCTCCACATTACGAAAGTCTCAACATAAATCGATGATGAGGGCGTCGAAGGCGCCCAGCCGACGCATTTCCCGCTCCAGCCCCCGTTTGGCGGTCAGCATGACCACCTCCTTTGTCTGATACGCAAGGTTGTGACATTTTTTGTGCTATGCTAATTTATTTTGCAGACACCCTTTTATTAAACTCCCGCTAGTTAACTGAATCCCTTTTAGCCGGCACCTGGATCAAAGCGGTGGCGCCGGTGGTGGTGATGATCAGGTTGCCCTTTTTCCCCACATAGCGCAGCACCCGGATTCGCTGGTACTCCAGGGTTTGGGCGTGAGCGACTGGGAGACGATCTGCTGGGCCTTGGCCTGGCCTTCGCTTCGATGCGCTTGCGTTCGGCCTCCTGCTTTTCCTTCTTCGGAATGAAGGCCATCTTCTGGGCCTCCTGGTCGGCGGCGATCTTGTCGTTGGGGAAGAATGCGAAACACCTGAATGACCAGTGGTGTCGGCTACCCCTGAAATCACATCCTACTTGTGAGCGATGATGATGACCTCGATTAGGGCGCCACCGCCAAGGTTCGCGACACCAACGGTTGCCCGGGCCGGGAATGAGGTTGGCGGTAGCCATTCTTTCCATGCGGTGTCCATTTCCGATTTTTTGCTAAGATCGGTCACGAAGATCGTGGCTGAAAGCAGATTAGCTTTGTCCGTTCCGGCTAGGGCCAAGTGGCCCTCGATCTTCTTGAGGACTTCCCGGGTCTGCCCTCCCATGTCGAGCGTCGGGTCGTCACAGGTGGTACCGCCAAGGAAGACAAGCCCGTTGTGTTCCACGGCCCGGTGCATGATCGGGGTGAGGAGAAATCGTTCAGTCATGGTTTTCCTTTCTAATGTTTAGGATGCTTATTGCAGTGGTGTGGTTTTGCCTGTAACGGCCAGGAGCGCTTGGGGCGTGGCGGGAAGGGAGGCGAGTTCACCGAGGCTAAGCGGTTTCACCGGTATCCGCTGACGGTAAAATCCAATATCCTGTGGATCGGTCTTCCTCCCGGCGGCCATCATTTCCGTGACCGTGAGCGAACAGAGACGTCCTTGGCAGGGTCCCATGCCGCAGCGGAGGAAGGTCTTCAACTGGTTGGGGCCGGGCACGCCTAGGGCAATCACCGAACGGACCTGGCTCGCCCGCACCTCCTCGCAGCGGCAGACGATGGTTTCATCGTTGGGTGGAATGCGGAAGAGGTCGTGGGGCCGATAAAGGATGTCAAGAAAGGGACGACCGCGCCGCAACCGGGTGAGCGAACGCTGCAGAGGCCTTTGCAAGTCCGCTGTGCGGGTCTGGTCCAGGACCCCGATGGCGGCCAACGCGCCCAAGGCGGTCAAGCGGCCCAACACCTCGGCCAGGGCGGCGCCGCCGATGGTGGCGCAGTCACCAGCAACGGAAATTCCGGGGACCGTGGTCTGGCCAACGCCGTCGAGTTTTGGCTGGAAGGCGCACTGGCGGGCGTTCCACTCAAGCGTACAGCCCGCGGCGCTGGCCAGGCTGACATCGGGAACGACACCCTGGTGTAGCATCACCACATCTGCGTCGATCTCACTCCACTTCTGACCGGTGCGGAAACGCAGTTTCTCCACCCGCCCATTGCCGATGGCCTCCAACCCGGTCACGCCACGGATGAACCGGACCGAAGACCGGACTTTGAGTAGCAGTTTCAACCCTTTCAGGAAATAGGCAGAGCGGGTGAAACCTGGCAAGTGGGGCATGGCTTTGAAGAATTGCCTGCGATCGGTGGTGTCGAGCACTGCGGAAATTTTGCCTCCCGCGGCCAGTAGCTGGTAAGCCAGCAGGTAGAGCATCGGGCCGCAACCCGCTAGCACCACGTTGCCTTCGGGCACAAGACCGGCGGATTTCAGCGCGACCTGCCCAGCACCGGCTGTCATGACCCCTGGCAAGGTCCACCCGGGAACCGGCATTGGCCGTTCGATGGCACCAGTGGCCAGGATGACGTGGCGGGCCCGCAACATCCGGGCCTCACCTCGAAGGGAAATGCCGACTTCCAAACCGGCACCCGCGCCATTCGAGCCAGGGGCACCTTCGGCGGGTGCCAGGCTCCAAACATTTGTATGCGGGGCATAGCTGACCAGGCTAGCCTGGAATTCATTCGCCAAAGCGGTACCCTGCCAATAGTCAGGCCCGAGAAACCCGTATGCCTCAGGTGAGATCCGGGTTATCGAGCGGTAAATCTGACCTCCTGGCCCGCTGTTTTCGTCGATGACCAGAACAGAGACTCCGTGGGCCGCGGCCTCGGTGGCGGCGGTAAGCCCGGCCGGCCCGGCCCCGACGATGATGATGTCGTATGCTGGAGCCAGACCCGTTGCTTTGATAATTGTTTGGGCCTTCATTCCGGACTCCCCTTATCAACGGCGCGTGGGCCGTGTTGGCTTTGCACGGTCATGCCATCGGCCACATCCACTTGGCAGCTTTGCTGGTTGGCGATGCCGTCGATGGTTACCAGGCAGTCGAAACATACCCCCATCATGCAGTAGGGCGCGCGGGGCTCTCCGCCGACGACACTGGTCCGGAAGGGAATGACACCGGCCTGGAGCAGCGCAGCGGCGACGCTATCCCCGCGCGCAGCTTTGATTGGTTTCCCATCAAAGGTGAAGGTCATGGTCCCTTGGGTTTCAATGAACTTTCGAAACACAAAACCTCCTTGAGGTGTAAGCGCTGAGTTCTGTACCGAACCCACCGGCCAGGATTTGGGGAGCCAGTGCGAGCGCGTGGTTCGCCGCCAGCGTCACGCCGGAATGGCCAGAGAGGACAAAAGCACCGGGGGCGCTGTCGGATTGTTCGTAGATTGGGAATTCGTCCGGCGTCATGACCCGGAAACCGGTCCAGGTGCGCACAATATTGAGTGCCGCCAGCGCTGGGAAGGTCAGGATACCCCTCTTCGCAATGACCGCGCTGATCGACTGGTTTGTCAGGATGGAATCCGTCGAGGTATCCAGGCAGGTGCCAATCCTAATGCCACCTTCATCGCCCTGCATGATGAGGTTTGAGCCATAGGGGTAAGGGAAAATGGGAGCGCATTTTTCGGTGATGATAATCTGCCCTTTGTTTCTCTTCAGCGGAGAAGCCAGCCCGACCATCGGAGCTAATCGCTCATTGTCGATTCCAGCCGCGAGGACCACCTGCCGGGCCCGCACCTCCCCCCAGTCACCAATGATCTTGAAACCCTCGGAAATTGGCTCGATTGCCAGCACTCCGCGGTTGGCGTGGTATTCACATTTCCGCTTCGCCAAGGCTGCATGCAAGGCATGGAAAAGCCGCAGCATGTTCACATGACCGTCCTTTGGGCAGAAAATCGACCCGACGACCGAAGGGCCAATGCCGGGCAAGCGGTCCCGGGTCTCGTGGTGGTTCAGCACTTCATAACTGGCCGATCGTCCACCGGTTATGGTGGCAATCTTTTCCATGTCTCCACGTCTCCGATCCACTTCGGCCTGTGAAAAACAAAAGGTAAACCCGCCCACTTGGCGCAGCACCACATCGATCCCGGTCTCGGCCTCCAACTCCGAAGCGAACTGTGGCCAGCGTTCGGCTGAAACCAATGACCAAAGGGCGTAGTGCGGAATTGCCAAACCTTTGCCCTGCACAAAGATCAGCGCGTTGTTCGCGCGGGAGGCCCTCCGTGCAAGGTCGCCCTCATCCAGAACTAGCGGTTTGACGCCAGCGCGGGCAAGCCCCCAGGCGATGGATGCCCCCACCACCCCGCCGCCGATCACAACGAAATCACGTCGTCCAAGATTTGCCATGGGAATCCTTCCTAATTCCAACGTAAGGCCATCAGGCGCGAGTGGAGACACCCGCGCCAATAGAGGGTATTCAGTCTTGCGGAGTAAGGGTCATTTGGAACCACTTCAACGGAGCCCGCTTGATCGTGCACTCGTTGAGTGCGGCGCTGATAGCGTCTGGGTTCATCATGAGGACTTCTTCAATCATGGAATTTCCTTTCGGGTGGGGAGAATCTTTTCTCAGGATCGCAGACCATCCGGAAATGGTCCTGGCAGGCTGAGGTATTTCAGAAAACCAAGCTGTGAGCCCTATACTTTGTTGATGTGGTCCAATTCTGGGTTTCAGCAATTAACTTAGGTCGCGCAATAACCTCCGTCAAATACCAATTTTTCCATTCCACATGCATTTATATTATGGATTCCTCGCTGTTTGGTGTGGGTAACCAAATCACATAAGGCCACAGGATTCTCCGGAAAGTTGCTACTAGCTGTTCGGAGTGTAATTGACGATCACAGACGCCCACAGGCGCCTCATGCCGGGTCGGGCGGGTCCTTGCAGAGCTGCCGGGACCATTTCCCGAAGAATGCCGCTGGGAAGCTGACGAAGGCAGCCCAGCCAGCCCTCCTGGAACTTCTGAAAAAGAGTATCCATGCCTCTGGACTTGATGGTGATCGAAAGGGACACCTTGGTCTTCAATACCCGGCGGCGGAACAAACGGGACGATCCGGGCTGCGCCGCCATTTCCAGGAGTTGGGGCGAACCCCTGCGCAGTTTCATCTGAGACGCTTCCCACCGTGGCGATATATTGAACTTGCATTGTTATTCCCCGGGAGTCCCATGAAGCAAATCGCTATGATGGTGGACCAGCGCGACGCCCAACTGGGAGAGGTGTTCGCAAGGGATCTCCGGGAGGTGCTGGGATGTCTGGCGGAAATCCGCAACGTCTTCTTCGAGAGCCTGGGGCCCGGCGCTAGGCTAGATGACGACATCGTGCTGGTGACCACCCACGACAAGGTCATGGAGGTGCAGAACCACGTGAAGGAGGCCCGGCGGATCATGGTGGCGCAGCGCACCATTCGCGAGAGCGAGGCCTACCGCATCTTCACCATTCCCCCGGGCACCAAGGTGCTGGTGGTCAACAACCTGCCCGAGACCACCCTGGAGATGGTGGCCCTGCTGCAGCAACTGGAGGTCAACCATCTCCAGTTCATCCCCTTTGAACCGGGGATGGACTGCGGGGACATCCGCATCGCCATCACCCCCGGCGAACGCGGCCTAGTCCCCGCCGGCATCGAAACGGTGATCGACATCGGCCACCGCAGCATCGACATTTCCACCTATATCGAGATTCTCAACCGCCTGAAGAACACCGACCGGGAAATCGACCACCGCCTGTTGCGCTACGCAAAGGGCAACGTCAATCTGGATATCGGGATCAACCACCAGTACATGGAACTGTTCAAGCGGAACACGGAACTGGACGCGGTGATCAACCACGCCCACGAAGGAATCCTGCTGCTTAATACCCAGGGCCGGATCACCCTCTTCAACAAGGCCTTGGCAGAGATGCTGGGCCTGAAGGAGGACAGCATCGGCGCCGGCATTGAGGTTCTGCCGCCGGAGGTGCAGGACCTACTGGGCCAGCCACAGAGCCATGAGTGGCTTGTGGAAACCCGGGGGCGTTCCATCGTGGTCAACCGCCAAGACATCCAGTATTTCGGCGAGCCCGGGGGCAGCTATTTCAACTTCCGGGAAGTGACCTACATCCGCCAGCTGGAGCAGAACCTCAGCCGGAAGCTGCGGGAGCGGGGGCTCACCACCCGCTACAGTTTTCGCGACGTACTCACCCATTCCCCAAGTATGCGCCATTGCTTGGAACTGGCCCGGCGGATCGCCGGCACCGACTTCACCGTGCTGATCATGGGCGAAAGCGGGACCGGCAAGGAATTGTTGGCCCAGTCCATCCAGAACGAGTCTTCCCGGTCCAAGCTGCCCTTCGTGGCCGTCAACTGCGCAGCGGTGCCCGAGCAGCTGTTGGAGAGCGAACTATTCGGCTACGCGGGCGGATCGTTCACGGGCGCCCTCCGGGAAGGTAAGGAGGGGCTGTTCGAGCAGGCCAACAACGGGACGGTGTTCCTGGACGAGATCGGCGACATGCCCATGATGCTGCAGGCCAAGCTGCTGCGGGTGCTCCAGGAGCGCCAGATCATGCGGGTCGGTTCGAACCGGCTCACCCAGGTGAACATCCGGGTGATCGCCGCCACCAACCGCAACCTGGACGAGCGGATCCGGGCGGGGCTGTTCCGGGATGACCTGTACTACCGCCTCAATGCCCTGTCCCTGCTTGTGCCGCCCCTGCGCGAGCGCCAGGAAGACATCCTGCCCCTGCTGGGCCATTTCCTCGAGCAGCACAACCGGGGCCGCCTGACCTTCAGCGCTGGGGCCCGGGAACTGCTCTTGACGTACCCCTGGCCGGGCAACATCCGGGAACTGGGCAACGTGGCCAACCACATCACGCTCATGGCGGACCGGGAGGTGACGGTGGACACCCTCCCTGCTTACCTGGTGGGCAAGCTCCCAGACCAGTCCTTCGCGGTGGAATCCGGCCTGCTGGCAGCCCGCTGCGGCCTTGAGCGGGCCCGGGCCCTGCTCACCGTCCTGGCCCAGTTCGCCGGCCGGGACCTGAAGGCTGGGCGCAGGAGCCTTTGCACCGCCCTCCTCGCCCAGGGCCAGTCCGTCACCGAGGCCGAGGTGCGTGGCATCTTGCAGGTGCTCACCGAAGGCGGGTTGGCCCATTCAAGCCTGGGGCGACGGGGCACAGAACTGTCCAGCAGGGGCCTGCAGTTCATTAGATGGTTAAATAATGGGTCAGTCGTTACACTCATTTAACCCTATGTTGCCCGGCGTTCCGCTCGGCGGTCGGGTCAAGGATCAAGAAAGGCTCGGTTCCTGGAGCTTCCCTGCGCTGTGACACCCCTTCCGAGGCGGCCCGGCGGTCCTGGCACGTCTGTTGCTGCTTTCAGGGTAAGAGGAAATCCAAGATGAACGACCGTCTTGCCCTGAACCCCAACAAGATTGTCAAGGCCCTCCAGAAACCGGCCGAGGACTTCACCAAACAGGACATCATCCGCTACATCGAGCAGAACGATATCCGCATGCTGAACTTTCGCTACGTGGCAGGGGACGGCCGGCTGAAGAAGCTGAACTTCGTCATCAACAGCCGGGCCCACCTGGACCGGGTGCTGTCCATGGGCGAGCGGGTGGACGGCTCCAGCCTGTTCCCCTTCGTGTCGGCTGAATCCAGCGATCTATATGTGGTGCCCCGGTTCCGCACCGCCTTCGTCAACCCCTTCACCGAAGTGCCCACCATCGACCTAATCTGCAGCTTCTACAACAACCAGGGCGATCCGCTGGAAAGCGCCTCCGAGTATATCCTGCAGAAGGCCCAGCGTGCCCTGAAGCAGCGCACCGGCCTGGTCATGGAGGCGCTGGGCGAACTGGAGTACTACCTGTTCTCGGAGATCGACTCGATCTATCCCATCGTCGAACAGAAGGGCTACCACGAGTCGCACCCGTTCTCAAAATGGGGCCTGGTGCGGCGCGAGGCCATGCAGGTGATCAGTGAGATGGGCGGGACGATCAAGTACGGCCACGCCGAGGTGGGCAACATCATTTCGGGCGATCTGGAGATGGTCCAGCACGAGATCGAGTTCCTGCCCGTGCCCATCGAGGACGCCGCGGACCAGCTGGTGATGGCCAAGTGGGCGGTGCGGGAGGTGGCCTACAAGCACAACCTGGAAGTGAGCTTCGCGCCCAAGATCATCGCGGGACAGGCCGGCAGCGGGCTGCACGTGCACACCCGGTTCATGAAGGACGGGATGAACGCCATGGCCGATGCCTCGGGCCTGACCGAGACCGCCAAGAAGATCATCGGCGGCTACCTGATGAGCGCCGAGTCCCTTACCGCCTTCGGCAACACGGTCCCCACCTCCTTCCTCCGCCTGGTGCCGCACCAGGAAGCGCCCACCAGCATCTGCTGGGGCGACCGCAACCGCTCCGTGTTGGTGCGGGTGCCCCTGGGCTGGCTGGGGGTGGGCGACCGGATGCTGCGCAACGCTAACCCCAATGAGCCCGCCGAGAGCACGGTGTATGAGAACCCCCAGACCGTCGAGCTGCGTAGCCCGGACGGTAGCGCCAACGTCCACCTGTTGCTGGCCGGAATGGCTGTGGCGGGCCGGTTCGGCCTGGAGCATCCTGAGGCCTTGAAACTGGCCGCCGAGCTTTACGTCAATGCCGACGCCTCCCAAGTGGAGGAACTGACGCAGCTTCCTGCTTCCTGCTTCGAGTCCGCGGATTGCCTGGCCCGGGACCGGGCCCGATACGAGGACAGCGGTGTGTTCCCGGCCGGGCTGATCGATTCGATTATCAGGAAGCTCAAGAGTTACGACGATCTCAACATGAGCGAGAAAATTTTCGGCAACGCCGACTCCCTGAAGACCCTGGTCAACCGCCACCTGCATTGCGGCTGAGCGAAAGGACCCGGTTGAGGTCCCAGCGGAGAATGGCGCATTCACAAAAAGCAGCGGGGGAGTGCCTCTCCGACTGATATCGAGAACACGTACCGCCCCTGCGGGTCACCCCACATGGATCGACAAGTGCAAGGCGGAGGTGATGGCAGACTTTCAGAGTAACAAGATCGCGGTCCGCGCGTCGGGGCGGCGGGCGAGAATGGTAAAGCCTGCAGACCCGGAGGGCGGGCGAAGCCCGTTCCTCCTTCCCGTGCCCTGCCTGCGGGGAGCCCAGCAGGGTCCACGACACCAAGGAGAAGACCTGGCGGCACCTGGACTTCTTCCAGCCCGCCGCCTACCTCACGGCCCGGGTCCCCCTATCCAATAGCGATGAGCACGCCGCGAGTCGGCGCGGCCAGAACTACATCACCCTGTTCATGGACATGGCCAACCGGACCCTGCTGTTCGCTACCGAGGGGCGGGACGCGGCCACCGTCAATGCCTTCAAGGAGGACCTGATCGCCCACGGCGGCAAGGCCGAGAACATCGAGGAGGTCTGCATTGACATGCACCAAGTATTCATCAATGGCCTCCAGGCGCCCTTCCCGAACCTCCACCTGACCTTTGATCGCTTCCACGTCATGAAGATGGCCAACGAAGCCGTGGACCCCGGGCTGGAGCCGTTCGTGAAGTCCGCCCAGACCCTCAATGAGTGTTCTGCGGGTGTCCTCCGCTGGTTCGTGAAGGGCCTTACCAACGGTATTCTGGAGGGCACCAACTCGCTTATTCAGGCCGCCAAGGTGGAGGCCCGAGCCTATCGGACCGTCCGGAACATCAATGCCATTCTACCTCCTTGCCGAGAACTCCGTCCGACGGGCTGGAACCCCTTTGGGGATCACCGTTGGGGACTGCTACCCCCTTACCCACCTGAAATAGCGAGGAACCCTTTTTAATCAGGATGCAAGACACGAAATGGTCGGGGGAGACCTCAACCGCCTCGGGATCCGCCGCAGTGCATGCCTCGGTGCAATAATCGCATCGCTTGGCGAACCGGCATCCGGGCTTCACGTTGATTGGATTGCTTACCTCGCCGCGGAGAATCACGAAGTCCTTGTTGCGGGTGGAGAGGTCCGGCAAGGGGATGGCGCTCAGGAGGGCCTTCGTATAGGGGTGCTTTGGGTTGGCGAAGAGCTCGTCCGAGGTGGCAATCTCAACGCACTGCCCGAGGTACATCACCATGATCTTGTTGGAGATGTGTTTCACCACGCTCATGTCGTGGGTGATGAACAAGTAGGTCAGGCCAAGTTCCTCCTCGAGGTCCATGAGGAGATTGAGGATCTGGGCCTGGATGGATACGTCGAGGGCGGATACTGGCTCGTCGCAGACGATGAACTTGGGATTGAGGGAGAGGGCGCGGGCGATGCCCACCCGCTGGCGGCGCCCGCCGTCCAGTTCGTGGGGGTAAGAGTTGGCGTAGCGCCTAGCCAGGCCCACCAGGTCCATGAGGGTGCTGGCCCGATTGTAGGTCTCGGCCCGGGTCTTGTACTGGCGGTGGATAAACATGTACTCGGCGATGACTTCGATGACTGACTTGCGGGGGTCGAGGCTGGAATAAGGGTCCTGGAAGATGACCTGAAGCTCTTTCCGGAGCTCCCGCATCTTCCTACCTCCCAGCTCCATGAGATTGCGACCGTTGTAAAGGATCTGGCCCGAGGTCGGCTCGATGAGTCGGATGATGGAGCGGCCCAGAGTTGATTTTCCGCAGCCGGACTCGCCCACGACGCCGACGGTTTCCTGGGGATAGATCTTGAGGTTGATGCCGTCCACGGCGTGCAGCTTGCCGCCGCCGCGGAGCTTGAAGTGCTTCTTGAGGTTGACGACTTCGACCAGGGGAGTCCGGATGTCGGTGATGCTCATGGCTTGTCCCCGTATAGGTGGCAGAGGATGGAGTGGGTCCCGTCCGTCGCTTTTTTCGGGTGTTGTTTTCGACAGACGTCCATGCAGTGCGGGCAGCGCTCCTCGAACGCGCAGCCCTCGGGCAACTTCGTGGGATCGGGCATAAGGCCCGGAATGGGCGTGAGCCGTGCGGTCCGGACGGTCAGGTTCGGAATGGAGCCGAACAGGCCTTCCGTGTAAGGGTGGTGCCGCTTGCCGAGGAAGAGGTCCTCAACCGTCCCCGCCTCCACAATCTCCCCTGCGTACATCACCGCGACGTCATCGCAGGTCCTGGCCACGATGCCCAGGTTGTGGGTGATCATGAGCATCGAGGTGCCCAGGCGTTCGCGCAGGTCTTTGATCATGGTGAGCACCTGGGCTTGGATCGTCACGTCCAGGGCTGTGGTCGGCTCGTCGGCAATGAGCAGCATGGGTTCGCAGGCCAGGGCCATGGCGATGACCACGCGCTGCTTCATGCCGCCTGAGAACTGGTGGGGGTACTCACCCTTGCGGGAAGCCTGGATGCCTACCATGCCCAACATGGTGTCAACCCTGCGGTCCACCTTATCCGCCGCGATGCCCTCGTTGTGCAGGAGGATCGCCTCGGCGATTTGTTCGCTCACCGTCATGACCGGATTAAGGCTGGTCATGGGGTCCTGGAACACCATGGCGATCTTGTCGCCCCGGATCGCGTGGATCTGGCCTTCGTTCATGCCCAGGATGTCCTGGCCGTCGAACGTGATGGAGCCCTTGAGGATCCTGCCGGTGTTGCTGGGCAGGAGACGGAGGATGCTCAGGGCCGTGGTGGTCTTGCCCGCCCCAGTCTCGCCCACGAGGCCCATGGTCTTGCCCTTGCCGATGCGCAGGTCGATGCTGTTCACCGCCGCGACGGTCTCGAGGTCGGTCTTGTAGACCACCCACAGATCCTTGATTTCCAGTATCGTTTCGCTCATGTGCCTTCAATCCTCTGCTTGCTTAAGTCACGATTTCAGGTGGGGATCCAGGGCATCCCGAAGGCCGTCGCCGATCAAGTTCACTGAGGTGGCGCTAAGCACGATGGCCATGGCTGGTAAGAACATCAGGTAGGGAGCGACGCGCATGTACTGGCGCGCATCCGACAAGAGCAGCCCCCACTCCGGCGCCGGTGGTGGCATACCAAGGCCCAGAAAGCTCAGTGTCGTTTCGTAGAGGATGATCCTGGCTACGTTAAGCGTGGTGTTGACGATGATGACGCCCATAGCATTGGGCAGGATGTGGGTGATGATGATCCTCGCACTACCCGAGCCTCCTGCCCGCGCGGCCTCTACGTAGTCGAGTTCCGTGAGGTTGAGCACAGCGGACCGAACCAGGCGCACATAGTAGGTGAAGTACACTAGTGTGAGAGCGAGGAGTAGGTTGACGAAACCGGCTCCCAAGGCGTACACCACGGCCATTGTGAAGAGGATATCCGGGATGGACATGAAGATGTCCAGCGTCCGCATGATGAGGCTGTCGACCCTGCCGCCGAAGTATCCCGCGATGGCGCCCAGGGCGCTGCCCAGGATGCAGGAGGAGATGGTGGCAAGGATCGCGATGGTCAGGGAGGTCCTGCCCCCGTGGACGATGCGCGCAAAGAAGTCGCGACCATAAGCATCCGTACCCAAGATATGCCTAAACGAGGGTCCCTGAAGCTTCTCAGCGAAATGCTGCTTAGTTGCTAAGGCGTAGGGAGCAATGAAATCAGCGCTGAGGAGGAGGAGCAGAATGATCGAGAATATGATCAGGCCGGCAACGGCCCCCTTGCTCTTACGGAACCTACGCCATACCTCCTTGGCTTGGCTCTGTTTCTTGAACACTTGGGTCTCAGGCATTACTGGCCTGAACTGCGACATCGCTTCCCTCCTTCCTACCCTTTCTTGTTTGCATACTTGGCCCGGATCCTGGGATCGATCCACGCATAGATCAAATCAACGATGAGCATGACAATGGTGAAGCAGATTGCGATCAGGATCGTGCCCGCGATGATCACCGGTTCGTCCTTGTAGCTGATGCGATCGACGATGAGGCTGCCGATGCCGGGAATCGAGAAAAGCTTCTCCGCGACGACCGCGCCGGCGATCAGGGCGCCGAGGCTCAAGCCGATCTGGGTGACCACAGGCAGTAAGGCATTCATGAGTGCATGCTTCCAGATGACCACTCTTTCCGAAGCACCCTTGGCGCGGGCGGTGCGCACATAGTCCTGCCTGACCGATTCGAGCATAGAGGACTTGGTAAAACGGAGGTTCATGGCGGCAGGCGGGAGGGAGATGGCGAGGGCCGGCATGAGGTAGTGCTGCCAAGTGCCGATACCGTAGGAAGGCAGCCAATTCAGTTTCAAGGAGAAGTAGAAGAGGAAGATCATACCGAGGACGAAGGCGGGAACGGCCGCCAGCAGGAAAGCCATCAGAGAAGGAATGGTGTCCCACATTGAATACTGCCTCACCGCGGAGTAAACGCCCAAGGGTATGCCCATGACTGCGGACAGGAAAACGCCCAGGAAGGCCAGCTTGAGGGTGACGAGGTAGCGGGGCCAGATTTCGTCGAACACTGACTGCTTGGTGAAGTAGGACACCCCGAAGTCCTGGTGGACGACCATGTTCTTGATATAGTTCACGTACTTCTGGGTGAAGGGCAGGTCGTAGCCTAGCTTATGATCTAGGGCCATTATATCGGCCTGGGGCGCAGAATCCCCCAGCAGGGCCCGGGCTGGGTCGCCCGGGGTGAAGTTCATCGTAAGTAGGAGGATGAAGACAACGCCCAGGACCGTGGGGATGAGGAACAATATCCTTTTAATGACATATCGATACATCTTCCGACTCCCTTGAAAGGGCCCACACATAAGAGCCACGGATCCCTGCGCTACGGGGGTGCAGGGATTCCTGCACCTCATGCTGGGTGGTACGGTAACCCTAATTCCACGTGAAGGTCCTGATCTTGTAAAAGGTAGGAACGGGTTGACCGATGTCGAGGCTCTTGGACCACACGATCCCCACAGGCCGGTGAATACACGGCAGCATAGTGGCAGAATCCATGACGATGGACCAGAGTTCAGTGTAGTAGGCAGTGCGCTTGGTGACGTCAGAGGTGGAGGCTCCCAGGTCTAGGAGTTTCTCGATACGCTGCCAATTAAACGGACCGTCTTTGTACTTGATGACATACAAGCCCTGGGATTTGCTGCTCACCCGCGTTCCGATGGTGTCGAAGTCGAAGTTGCCGATGCCGTTCCAGACGCAGATGTCATAATCCAGTTTGTAGATCCTGGGTGTGATGATCGCCATTTCTGCCACGTACAATTGAGCCTTGATCCCGACCTCGGCGAAGTTGGCCTGGAGCACCTCGCCCATCCTGGCGTTGAAAGAGGTGGCGGTCCCGTAGATCAGGATGGTGCCCACATCGACTCCATTGGGATAGCCGGCTTCGGCGAGCAGCTTCTTTGACAACCCAGGGTTGAAGGGGTAGGTCTTGAATCCGCTCACCGGAGTAGCGGTCACATACTCGGTGGGAAAGTACTGGTCGGTCTCGCTGCCGTAGCCTTCGCACACCGCGTTATTGATGTCCTTCTTGTTGACGGCGTAGAACATGGCCTCGCGGACTTTCAGAGAGGCAAGCACCTTGTGAGCGGTTGAGAGGTAATTCACCGCCATGAACATGACGTTGTTGCCCTTGACCATTTTGGCATTGGGTGCGGCGTACGCGGACACTTCCTTCCAGGCTGTCGCCGGGACGTCCTCGAGGTAGTCGAGTTCGTGGTTCTGGAAGGCGATGAGGGCCGAGGAGTCATCAGGAATCACGATGTATTCGACGGATCTGATGGCGGGGACGCCTCTCCAGTACCCCTTGAAGGCCTCGAGCTTGAGGCCGGAGGCGACTGTGTAACTGGACGCAAAATAGGGGCCGGTGCCCGCCTTGTTGAGGATGGTGCCGAACTTGTCGCCCTGGCTCCTCACTTCCTTCTCGCTCATAATCTTGACGCTGAAGAAGGTGAACCAGATTGGGTAATAGGGTTGGTCGAGGGTGAACTTGACGGTGCTGTCGTTCACGGCGGCGACGTTGGTGATGTGGGACGTTATGTAGCCGAACGAGGGGTTCTTCATCGCCCGCTCGTAGCTAAACACCACATCGGAAGCCTTGAGCGGTTCGCCGTTCTGGAACTTGACGCCGGGCCGCAGGTGGCAGGTATAGACCAGCTTGTCCTTGCTCAAGTCGACCTTATCGGCCAGCTCCGGGTAATGGGTCTTCGTCCCCTCGTCCAGGCCGTAGAGGCCTTCGTACATTTGGTGCCAGACCTTCTGGTCGCGTACGTTGGACGTGGTCCCCCAGTCCAGGGAGGGCAGCGATCCGGTTAGCCGGACCTTAATTGCCCTGTCCTGCGCCCAACCGGGTATGGATCCTCCGACCATTAGCACTGCCATAAGCAGTCCTAACCATAACGATTTACCTTTCATTGAGACCTCCTTTGGGTTTTGGTTGATAATGTTGTTTAGCTTTTGGAGTTTTGCAGCGAGACCAACCGTTCTGTGTCCGTAGAGTCCGGCAGGTCCAGCACCGATGATGACAAGGTCATAAAGGAATCCTAGGTCCTTGGCGGCAGTGAGGATCTGGGTAATCATCGGGAGGAACTCCCATCCAAGATGTGGTCGGTGCGCTGGCTTTCCACCTCCATGCCCTCGGTAACGTTCACTTGGCAGCCCTGTATGTTGGCGACATCATCGATGGTGACCAAACAGTCGAAGCACACCCCCATCGAGCAGGGGGGTCCCCGGGGCTCCCTGCTAACCACGGTAGTACGGAAAGTGTTCACACCGGCCCAGTGCAGGGCGGTGGCGACGCTATCCACGGCTGTGGCGCGCATTGGCCTACCATCGAAGGTGAAGGTCAGCGTTTCCGGTATTTCGACAATCCTTCGGAACACGGAATCTCCTCACAGTTGCGGGGGTGGGAGAATGGACTCAAATTGACACGGGTTATTTACAGACTCTATGATTTCTCGATTGGCCACCAAAGGTCCAATCGTTAATTGACATGTATGCATACAGAAATATTAACTAGGCAATCGAAGCTAACACCCATCAGGCAGTGGGGCCCCCGGGGAGCCCCGCTCACGACGCTGGTCCGGAAGGTATCGATCCCGGCACGCAGCAAGGCGGCGACTAGGGTATCACCTGGAGCAGCATGCAAAGGTTTTCCGTCGGAGGGGAAGGACAGGATTTCTGGCTCATCAATGATCCTGCGATACACGAAACCTGCTTGCAGAGTAGGAATCCAGGCCGGGAGCCAAACTGCCGGCGAGGGTCCGCGGGGCCAAGTCCAGTCCATGGTTGGCGGCTAACGTCACCCCGGAATGGCAAGACGCGACGAGTGCGCCCGGAGCGGCGGAGGACTGGTCGTAGGTGGGGAAGCCGTCCTGGGTCTTGACCCGGAATCCCGCCCAGGTGCGCACCACGTTCACGGCGGTCAGTTGTGGAAACGCCAGGATCGCCTGTTTGGCCAGGACAGCTCCGATGAGCTGGTTGGTGAGAGGGGAATCATTGGATGACTCCTGGCTGGCACCGATGAGTACACCACCACCCCCGACTGGAGAATGAGCGGCGATGCATAAGGTCAGGAAGAATGGAAGAAAATGTATCGTGTTTGTTGAAACATAAGGGCGAATATTGGGCCTGTCAAATAAAATTATTTGCTCCGCTCCCCATTTTCCTGGACCACCTGGAGGGGTAATTCATGGAGTATTGAGCCCAGCCCCTTTTCCATACCAATCGTAGAGTGAGCTTTTCGGCCTCTGAGCCCAGCCCCTTTTCCATACCAGTCGTAGAGTGAGCTTTTCGGCCTCTGGAGGGCTCTGGCGTCGATCTGGTCGGCCTCGGGAGCATGGGTTGAAATCACAGTATAGCCTCAAGCAAAAGCCCATCGTCGGATGGCCTTTCGACCTCGGGACCGATCCATAAAGGCCGGGGGGCGCCCGGGGCAAGGGAGCTGTCTCCCTTAGCCCGGGCGCCCCCCGGCCGCGGCAGGCTCGAGGGCGGAACTCGTTGGTGGTACCGCGCCGCAAACTCCAGCGGCGTCAGATAGTCGATAGAGCTGTGAGGCCGACGGTGGTTGAAGTCCTGCCGCCAGGCCGCGAGCTTGCCGATGACCTCGCCCATGCTCCGGAACAGTTCGACGTTCAGGCACTCCTCCCGCAGCCGCCCGTTGAAGCTCTCGGTGAAGGCGTTCTCCGTAGGCTTTCCCGGCCGGATGAAGGCCAGCTGCACCTGGTGGAGGTCCGACCAGGCGTCCATGACCTTGCCGGCGAACTCGCTGCCGTTGTCGACCGTGATGGAAACCGGCTTCTCGCGTTCCCGGATGGCCCGATCCAGGGCCTCCGCCAGGTCGGCGCCCTGGAGGCGCGGCTTGGCATGAAGCGCCACACACTCCTTGGTGAACTGGTCCACCACGGTCAGGATCCGGAACTTCCGCCCATCCTCCAGACGGTCGGCGACAAAGTCCATGCTCCAGCGCTGGTTGAGGGCGGTCGGGAACTCTACCACCACGGGGCGCCGCCGGGCGATCTTCTTGCGCAGCCGGGTCCGGACCATCAGGCCTTCCTCCTTGTAGAGGCGGTAGATCCGCTTGTAGTTCACCTTCCAGCCCTCCCGGCGGAGCAGGATGGTCAGGCGCAGGTAGCCAAATCGAACCCGCGTGGCCGCCAGTTCCTTCAATCGCGACCGCAGAGGCAGCTGAGGATCCTTGTGGCTCACGTAGCGGGCCCCGGCCCGGCTGAACCGCAGCAGGCCGCAGGCCCTGCGCTCGCTCAACCCGAATCCGGTCCGGATCCAGGCCATCAGCTTGCGCTTGGCCGCGGCCCTCAGACTTTTTTTGACAGCACCTCCTGGAGGATGTGCTTGTCCAGGCTCAGATCCGCCACCAGCCGCTTCAGCCGCGCGTTCTCGTCCCGGAGCTGGCGCAGCTCCCGGAGCTCGGAGACGCCCATGTTCTCGTACAGCTTCTTCCACCGGTAGAACGAGGTCTCGGTGATGCCCAGCTTCCGGCAGATGTCCGCGACCTTGACCCCGTTCTCCGCCTGCTTCAAAGCAAAGACGATCTGCTCCTCGGTATGACCCTTTCTCGGCACGCTGGCCTCCCTGAATGGGCTCCCTCCAGGATGCCCGCCTTCGGCGTTGAACTGACGTCTCAACTGGCTTTCATTCCTGGGGATAGGTTACATTCCTGGGGATAGTTCAGATATAATTGGAGCATTCGATGAATCAACTCAGCTTGTGTTCTGGCGGGATTGGTCATGCGGTTGAACGTTAAGCAGGTCGAAGCGTTCTACCAAGTTTTCGTGGCGGGTAGCATAACCGTGGCCGCGCACCAATTGTATGTCTCTCAACCGGCGGTGAGCCGTCTGGTGGCGGACCTGGAACTAGCCATAGGCTTCAAGTTGTTCGAGCGCAGACATCGCCGACTCTTACCCACTGCAGAAGGGCATATGCTCTTCGACGAGATCAAAAAGACTTTCGTTGGCCTGGACAAGATTTCCGCGCGCGCAGAGCAGATCCGAACGTTCCGATTAGGATCGATTAGGATTGCGGCCATGCCCTCCCTTTCGTTGAGTATCCTACCGCCTTTGATTACCGAATTCATGTCGACATATCCGGACATCCACGTCTCACTCAATGTACGAACCTCGGATACCGTATTCGACTGGCTGAGCTCGGACCAGTGGGATATCGGCATTGCGGCACTGCCGATAGACAAAATGGTACAGCAGATCGAGCTATTGCCGTCACCAGCCTGCTATTGCGTACTGCCGCCTGGCAGTTCCCTTGCGCATCGCGACGTGATTACTCCCCAGGACCTGGAGAGCATGCCATTCATCTCGCTGTTTGCTAATAGCACACTGCGATCGCGAATCGACGCTGTGTTTCAAGCTGCCGGCATACAGCGACAAATGATCTTAGAGACGCCTTACTCGTTTCTTGCGGTCCAGTTTGCAAAGCTCGGCTTAGGTGTCACCATTGTTGATCCGTTTTCAGCACGGAGTCTGGTTGACTACCCTGTTCTGGCCAAGCCGTTTGTCCCGGAGGTCCCTTACGAATTCGGGCTGTTGTTTCCTCCATTGGCCCCGCTATCAGGCGCAGGCCAGAAGTTTGTCAAAAGGCTGCGAGACATGATCCAGGAATTTCAAGTTAGCCCTTAAACCGATTATTATCCAGTACATTGGATTAGGGGGATAAGGCGAAAAACCGCACCGTGGTCATACCTCAGGCAGGCCTTTGTTATAGCCTTTCAACGACACTCTACTCACCGACTTCATCTTGCATGAGGAGACCTATATGCCGATTAGGTGGTCGCGATCGTGCCTATGCGAGTTGCAGGCTCAGGAGCTTGGACGCTCTCCAGAATCAGGCCACTTCTGCTCTCCAGAAGTAGGCCACTTGGCGGCAGATGAATTCCCAGAATCAGCCTGGCCAGTTATCCTTCGCAAGTGGTTGATAATAAAGGCATTGTTCTGGATTCAAGGTCTTGGCGCGCGCCAACCGTTACTTTTCGCCTTCCAGGCTTTGCATTGGCAGTATCTCTCCGCCGCCATCCTGCGCAAGTGGAGGGAACGGAGCACCTCGGGTAGGGGGAGAACCGCAGGGCAGCCAGGGCGCGCCTGCCGAGACTTCGATCCCCGGCACGGGTGCTGTTCCCGTGCCGGGTGAGCGCAGCGGAGAGCGACTGGAGAGGCGGCTGGGTCCCAGGGCAGCGGAACGAAGGGAGCAGCCCTGGGCCGCCTCGGAAGGAGCGTGGCAGGCGCGTCATGGATGCCCGAAGGCTCGGACCCCGGACCGGGGCGCGGTGGCCTGGTTTTGGAGAGCATACCCAGGCCGATTCTGGAGAGCGCTGAAGCTCAGGAGTCGGCCCTGAAAAACCCCTCGGCAGAAAAAGGTGCTCCCAGAGCCTTTCTGGAGCCGTCTGATACCGTCGGGTAGGGTCAGGCCGCTTGTATGCCCTGCAGCCAGTCCAGGCGGATGAGGACCGCGTGAGCTGACGGCCGATAGGCTCGTGGGGTCACTGGAGGCCCCATGACCAAGTCGAGGCACGATCCTTCGCCGGGGGAGTTGGATGCACTTCGCCAGCAAATCCGGGAGTGGCGGAAGGTCCGGAAGGTATCCGACCCCATGCCCGGGGAGATCTGGACAGCAGCCATCGCCCTAGCCAAGGAGTTCGGAGTCTGCCGGATCGCCCGGGCCCTGTCCATCGACTACTCGGCCCTGAGGAATCGGACGGAGAATGCTCCACAGACCGGCCTGGTGAAGCCCACCTTCGTCCAGTTGCCCGCGACCCTGCCTCCAGCGGCGGCGCAGCCGCCCACCACCATCGAGATCTCCGCCCGGGACGGCTCGCGGATGCTCATCCACCTGGAGGCTGGGCGCGGCACGGAGGCAGCCAGCATCGTGGCCGCCTTCCTGGGGAGCCGGGGTTGATCCAGATCACCCCGCATATGCGGGAATGTGGAATTCCACATTCCTGCATTTATGTGAAACCGCCGGTTATGTGGAGGGTCGGTCCGTAGAACCGTTGAGCCGGGAACCTGGGGCCTCTCCTCTTTACATAACTTTCGAGAGCCACGATGCTCTGCCTCCAACTTCATCCTAGGAGGCAGAGATGCAGGAGGCTTTTTGGAATGGATTGTTTGACACGCGTTGGGAGGACGCACCGCTGGGAGT
>JBELAL010000070.1:0-21672 GCA_049508835.1 Holophaga sp.
ATCACCCACGCTCGACCGGACCTTCGCCTGGAATTTGGTAAGGCCATCGGCTTCGCCTCGGCCCCCTTAAATGCACAAAGTTAGTTGTCGCTGACGCACAAGGTTCCTTGACGTCGCCCAGGGACCATGTGCAACGCCATTGCCGTGCTGACCCACTGCGGAAGGGGCGAATCGGTGATCCTGGATACCTGTTCGCACATCATGCGCTCCGAAGCGGGTGGGCTCGGAGCCCTCACCGGGGCCGTTCCTGAAGTCATCGATGGAGATGGCGGGCGATTCACCGCTGAGCAGGTGATCTGGCACTTCCAGCCCGGTTCCCGTTACGCGCCGCGGACGGCGCTGGTGGCCGTGGAACAGACTTGCAACATGGGCGGCGGTTCCGTGTGGCCCACCCACCAGCTGGCGCAAGTGGCAGCCCGTGCGAAAGAACTCGGCATGAAGACCCACATGGACGGGGCGCGACTGTTCAACGCGGTGGTCGCCACCGGAGAGAGCGCCCAGGTCCATTGCCAGAACTACGACAGCGTCTGGGTGGACTTCTCAAAGGGGCTGTGCGCGCCCTTCGGCGCAGTCATGTGCGGCACGGAGGATTTCATCTCCAGGGCTTGGGCTTGGAAACACCGCCTGGGCGGGGCCATGCGCCAGGCTGGGATCATGGCGGCGGGTTGCCTTTATGCCTTGGAGCACCATGTCGAGCGCCTGGCGACGGACCATGCCAATGCCAGGCTGCTGAACGATGGCCTCAAGCGTCTGCCGTTCATCCAGGTGCACCACGATCGCCCCGAAACCAACATCGTCTTCTTCGACCTGGTGGGAACTTCCATCGCCCCGGAGGCCTTCCTGGAAAAGCTCCAGGACCGGGGCCTCAGGATCGGCTTCGCGGGCACCGGATACCGGGCCGTCACCTACGGGGACATCACCGAGGAGCATATCTACGAGGCGCTCCGGGCCTTCGCCACGGTCCTGGAGGAACTGCAAGCGCAGGAAGGAGCCGCTGCATGCCGCGCCATCACCGGGGCAGCGCCGCGCAGCTCCAGGTAGGTCCGGGCGTTCCGTCCCATTACCAGAACAAGGCCAATTTGACCGTTACACGATTTCCAGGCGGTTTGCCCGTTTGCCGGCCTCAGGGGTATGACCCGGAACAGCCAGCAAGGTAGCTGGCCACTTGCGCAGCCTCTTTCCCTTATGCCCATCCAGATGCACACCTGGGTTTCTGCGCATATTGATGGATTCCTGAGTTTGCAACTTTCTGGATTTCTGCGCAGGTTTCTGCCTGGCCCGCTCCTTATTGACACCCCAGAGATGCCCGGCGCCCGTTCCTGATGTTTCATGGGCGTGAAGGAAGCAGGCCCATTTCCAGGTCGCGCTTTCCGACCCTATCGGGTCTCCGGATCATCGGGGTCCTTGAACACCTCCTCCCGGATGATGCGTTCGGTAGCCTCGTCCAGGTACTCCCGGAGCGCCTCCGCCAGCTGGGTGAACTCGGGCCAGAGGATGTCGTCCACGAAGCTGGGAACGACCATCAGCATGACTGTCGTGCGGCGCTGGCCGTGCCGGCGGTAGGGCTTCAGCCCGTAGCGCCGGCACAAGGCCAGGAACAGCCGCAGATGCCAGCCATCCCCCAGGGTGAACTTCATTTCTTCCGGACGTTCCTGGGCCTCGAAGGCCTTGAGCTTCTCCAGGATGCGATCCCGGGCCGCCATGGCGGCCAAACGCTCGCCGTGCGTGGAGGCCCCGGCAAACAAGGCCTCGATCTTGCGCAGTTTGTCCTTCAGCTCCTGCTCGGTGGTCATGGGCGGTTCCGGTACGCCGCGAACAAGGCTTCCGGAGGACCGGGCTCGTCCGTCTGATGCCCCCTTATCCTACCCGGAGCGGGGAACGGCCTGCGATGGCACCAAAGCGAAGCCAAGCTGCAGGGGTTCATCCAGCACGCGCCGGCCGCCATCGCGTTCAAGGGTCTGGATGGCCGGTTCCTGCACATCAACGCCCGGATGGAAGAGAAGATCGGGCTGTCGGCCTCCGAGATCCTCGGCAGGACCATCGAGGACCTGTTCCCCGAAGCGGTTTGCGCTCCCTTGCGGGAACGGGACGAGCAGATCGTCCGGCACCACCGGGAGGTCCAGGTGGAAGAACGGTGGCCCGCGCGGGCGGACGGCACCCTGCGGGACTACTTGTCGCACAAGTTCCCCCTGGTGGACGAGAACGGCGCCTGCTGGGGCATAGGCCTGATCGACACCGACATCACCGAGCGGAAACAGTCGGAAGGGGCCCTGCTGCAATCCCAGAAGCTGGAATCCCTCGGGATCCTGACCGGAGGCATTGCCCACGATTTCAACAACCTGCTCGGAGCCATGCTGGGCTGCCTGGAATCGGCGGAGCGGGCCGAAGATCCCGCGGCGGTGGTCCTGAATCACCGGGCCCTGGAGGAGCTGATCAACCGGGCCTCCACCCTGGTGTCCCAGATCCTGGCCTATGCCGGGAAGGGCAAGTTCCAGGTCAAGACCCTGGACCTGAACCGCCAGGTCGAGGAGATGACCCGGATCCTGCGGGCCTCCCTGGCCCACAAGGCATCCATCCGGTGGCCTCAGCGCCGACTTTCCCTTGTAGCCAAGCAGCTTCGACGAGCAGGCACGTTGGCCCGGAGCCAGGGCCAGCCTCCTGGGGTTAAGGGTGGAGATGTTACAGGGGTGTCTATGGCCGGAATTCTCTGGGCTAAATCATTTCTTTTAGCTCCTGGGGCCAGGATCCTATGCCACCACTTGGAGGAACTGTCCCAGGAGAATCTTGGAGTGCTCGCGGACCTTCATGAATGCCTTTGCTTCGAGTTGCCGCACCCGCTCACGGCTAAGGCGCGGTTCGAAGGACTGGCCGATCTGCTCCAGGGTCATGGGATCGCGGTCGTCCAGGCCGAAATGCATCGAGATGATTCGACGCTCCCTCTCCTTGAGAATCCCCAGACTCAGCCGGAGCTGTTCCAGGAAGGATTTCTGCTCAAGATGGTGCATTGCAGATGGCTCGGTAGTCTGTTCAATGGTGTCTTCTAAATCGAGATCGGATTCACCCACACTCAGTTCGGTGGACACCGGGGCTATGGTTACCTGCAGCCGTTGAAGACGCCCCACCTCCTCCACAGAAAAGTGGCTATTCTCTGCAATGTCCTCAGCGGTGGGCACCCGCCCCAGATCCTGTTCAAGTTGTCGAACGATGCGGTTGAGCTGGGTGATATGCCCGGCTAGTTTCTGGGGGAGGCGAATCTTGCTGCCATGGTCAGCCAAAGCCTGGAAAATGGCCTGCCGAACCCACCAATTTGCATAGGTGAGGAACTTGTTTCCCCGTTCGGGATCGAATCGCTTGGCGGCCTCGATGAGCCCCAGGTTGCCCTCGGAGACGAGATCGAGAAAATCCAGACCCATGCCCTGGAATTTCCGAGCTTCCTTCACCACGAAACGAAGGTTCCCTTCCACCAACCTTCGAAGTCCTTCGGGATTCCGGTCGCTCTGCCATAGCCGGCCGTTGGACACCTCCTCTTCAGGCGTCAGCAGAGGCAAGTCCCGGATCAAATCGAAGTATTTGTTGAGCGATTGATCTTCTGAAAACCTTTGAGCCATATTCCACCTATCGGTTTCAGGAATGCCGGTTTTGGGGACTCGAAGATCTCCTGGACGGGGTCCCGTGACTTCCGTCCAGAAGCAGTTCCTTCGATAGGTATGCAGTTATTTTCCATTCTCAATATTGTGTCATATGCCTTTCGGCGCCATTAAATTTTTGTGTGGATGTTCGGGCCTGCTCCTAGACCTGGGTTGCGCACCTGCAAGGAAAGTGACGTTCATGAGCCTGACCCACTCCGCCGAACCTAGCTGCCCGACGAAATGGTTTGGGTTTCGGGTGTTCGTGTCTTCCCGACAGCCCTTCGCCGCTCCTCAGAGGTGGTCCCTTCCGACGAGCGGCGAGGAGGTGTTGCCGCACAGGCTCAAATGGTTGTGTCGGCGCGAATATCGTAGTGCATCGCCTCCGGTTCGACACGGGACAGCAGCACCTTGGCTTCCGGTTCAAATACCGCGACCTGGTAATGGTCCCCGGCAAAGGCTCGGACCGATTCGAGCGAATCGAACAGGTTGATGACGACGAATTCAGACTCTTTGTCGCCGTCGTGGCGGAGCACATACCCACCTCGGTAGCCGGTGATAAGCTTCAGCCGCGGCAGTACGGTTCCTTTTAGCAGAAGCTCATAGCTGTCAGCATCTCCTGGTTTCGTCCATCCCCGACAATGGCGTGCGATCATCGCAGCCCCCCTCATGACTTGGGAATCATGGCATGCTCGCGTGCCGAAAACTGGAGCCGACCTTCGTCCAGTTCTCGACCACCTTGCATGGTGTTGGCGATCATGACCAACCGCATAGGGAACCCTGGGAAGCGAAGCTGAATAGAAAAAACAGAGAAAAAATAAAAACTTTAAATAATTTTCCGACTCCGATCAGCTCTGGCAACATTGAAAGCGCCAACCAGGCTGCCATGAGGTCGCACCACCATGCCGCCATCCGAAACCGTGAAAATCGTTCGCTTCCACACGGTCGGAGGACCCGAGGTCCTTCAACTGGACACACTCCCCCTCCCTGAACCTGGCGGCGGAGAGGTCCGTCTCCGGGTCAAGGCCATCGGGCTCAACCGTGCCGAATCCATGTTCCGTCAGGGCCATTACCTGCAAACTCCGGAACTCCCCTCCAAGCTGGGCTACGAGGCCTCCGGCATCGTCGAAGCCGTCGGGGCCGAGGTCGACCGCTCCTGGCTCGGCAAGACCGCCAGCACGGTTCCCGCCTTTCCGGCCAACGCCTACGGAGTCTATGGCGAGGTCGCCATCGTCCCGGCCCATGCGCTGGCCGTCTACCCCGCCAGCCTCTCCTACGAACAAGGCACCAGCATCTGGATGCAGTACATCACCGCCTACGGAGCGCTCGTGCACCTTGGCAGGGTCGGCCCCGGCGACCACGTTCTCATCACCGCCGCCAGCAGTTCCGTCGGTCTTGCCGCCATCGAGATCGTCAAGGCCCAGGGCGCCACTTCCATCGCCGTCACCCGCAGTCCCGGCAAGAAGGCGGAGCTGCTCGCCTTCGGCGCCAACCACGTCATTGTCACCAAGGAGGAGGACCTCGCCGCCCGGGTCGCCGCGCTGACCGGCGGGAAAGGCGCCCGGGTCACCTTCGACCCCGTCGCCGGCAGCGGCCTGCCCGCCCTCGCGGATGCCGCAGCCCGCGGCGGCACCATCTTCGAGTACGGCGCCCTCGCCCAGGAACCCACGCCGTTTCCCCTCTTCACCGCCCTCGGCAAGAGCCTCTCCATCCGCGGCTACACCCTCTTCGAGGTCGTTTCGAACCCCGAAGCCTTCGTCGCGGCCAAGAAATATGTGTTTGACCACCTCGCTTCCGGCCAGTTCAAGCCGCGCATCGACAAGGTTTTCCCTCTGTCCGACATCGTAGCGGCCCACCGCTACCTGGAATCCAATGCCCAGATCGGCAAGATCGTGGTTTCCGTCACCGGGGTTGAATGGGCTGATTGATGGCGCTTCGTTCAACCCGAACACCCCTCCAGCAGGGGGTTCAATGGGGGTGGGTTTTCGATGTGGGACGGGCCCTGGATGCGTGGGTCACCTTGTTCGATACGGCGGACGGGTATGCCGCCGGGGAGTCCGAGGCCATCCTGGGCGCCGCCCTGAAGAACCATCGCGCCGAAGTGGTGATCGCCACCATGGTGGGATTCCGCACCGGCGCGCCCCTGACCCAGTCGGGCCTGTCCCGCCGGCACATCCTCTGGTCGGTGGACCAGAGCCTCAAGCGGCTCGGCACCGATTGGATCGACGTCTACGCCTACGGACTGGGCCTCACCGTCTGGAGTCCCCTGTCCTCGGGGTTCCTGAGCGGCAGATATTCGCCCGGCAACTTGGCGGACCCGGACAACCGCTACTCGGGTTTCGATATCCTGCCCTTCGACAAGGCGTACGGCTTCCGGGTCGTGGAACAATTGCGGGGGCTGGCCGCCGCCCATGGGGCGAGCGTCGCCCAGATCGCTATCGCCTGGCTGCTGGGCCAGAAGGGGGTCGCCAGCGTGCTGGTGGGCGCCACCAAGCCGCACCAGTTGGCAGACAACCTCGGCGCGGCGGAGGTCACGTTGACCGCGGCAGAGATGGCCGAACTGGACGCCGCCACCCGGCTCCCGCCGGCCTACCCGAATTGGTTCATCGAAAACCTCGCGGACCAGCCGGTTTCCCAAGCGCTGGGCCGGAGCGAGGAAAGGTAGACCGGGGCTGGGAGAGATCCCATCAATATGGACGAGCCTCATCGTTGGCACAGGGTTTCGAACGCAGTAGTCTCATGCCGCCGACCCTAAAGGAAGGAAGGTAAACTATGGCCCGTTAGAGGCCGCCCATGGACCGTTCGAGCACCCTTCCGCCCTGGGCCGGCTGGCTCGTGCTAGGGCCTGCGGCCGTGAAACTGCTGGTCCATGGGCTCACCTGCGGGTCCTACGGGTATTTTAGGGACGAACTCTATTTCCTGGATTGCGCCCGGCATCTCCAGTGGGGGTATGTGGATGACGCGCCGGGGTTTGTGCTGCTCTTCAAGGCGGCGCTGGTCCTGGGGGGCTCGCTCCAAACGTTGCGAATGCTGGCGGCCCTAGCGGGTGTGGGGACCGTGGTGCTGACGTCGATGCTCGCGCGGGAGTTGGGAGGCAGGGGTTTCGCGCAGTTCTTCGCGGGGCTGTGCGTGCTAGCGGCGCCGGTGTGCTTGGGGGTGGACACCCTCCTCTGCTGCGGAGCGTTTGAGCCGCTGTTCTGGCTGGGGTGCGCGCTGCTGGCGCTGCGGGCGGTGAGGACCGGCAGGGCGGAGCTTTGGCTCTGGTTCGGACTGGTGGCAGGCCTGGGCCTACAGGTGAAATACACGATGCTACTGGTCTTGGCCTGTTTCCTGGCGGGGATGCTCCTGACCGGGGCACGCCGGGAACTTCGCCAGGGGCTGTTCTGGGCGGGAGCCGGCGTGGCCCTGCTGATCTTCCTGCCGGCCCTGCTCTGGCAAATCCGGAACCATTTCCCCCTGGTCACCGACCTGAGGAACATCGCCCGCACCGGGAAGAACGTCATCTCGAGTCCCCTCGACTACGTGGCCCAACAGATCGAGTTCCTCAACCCCTTGCTGCTGCCCTTCTGGCTGGGCGGGCTCATCCTCCTGCTCCGGAGGCAGGGGACCCGGTTCCTGGGGTTGTTCTACCTGCTGCTCCTGGCGGCCATGATCCTCCTTCACGGCAAGGACTACTACCTCGCCGCCGCGTACCCCATGCTTTTCGCGGCAGGGGCGGTGGCGGCGGAGGAGGGACTGGGCCGCTGGGGCCGAGGGCGGACCTGGCCCCGGGTGTTCCTCGCCGGCTATGTGGCGGCCAACTTCCTGCTCGTCGCCCCCGTGACCCTGCCGATGCTGGCCCCGGAACGGCTGCTGGCCTACCAGGAGGTCATCGGCCTGCAGGACCGGAAGCAGGAGACCAACCCTACCGGACGCCTGGCCCAGCGCTTCAGCGACCAGTTCGGCTGGCCGGAACTGGCCGAGGAGGTGGCCGTCGTCTACCGGTCCCTGCCGGAGGCGGAACGAGCCCGGGCGGCCATCTTCGCGGCCAACTACGGGGAAGCCGGAGCCATCGACCGGTTCGGGCCGGCCCTGGACCTACCGCCGGCTATCTGTGCCCACCAGGCGATGTCCTTCTGGAGCTTGCCGCCTGTGGAGCCCGCAACCGTCATCTGTTTAGGCTGCGAACGGGAGACCCTCGAGCGCTGCTACGGTTCCGTTACCCTGGCTGGCGTGCACTTCCATCCCTGGGGAATGCCATACGAGAACCGGCCCATCTTCCTGTGCCGGGGCTTGCGCACGCCCCTGCGCGTGCTCTGGCCAAGCCTCACCCACTGGAATTGACCGGACCTTCACTAATGCCTTGCGAAAGTGCTCACAGACATCGGCTCTTCGCTGTTTTGGGTGGGTAACCAGAACATAAATCCGGTCTCATCCCAATTTGCCGTTAATCATAGAGTAATCACGCCACAGATTCGATGATCCATGGGAAGGCGGTCATGGACCGGAGGAGGTCCGGGGAGCCATGCAGGCGGTTCAGGCTTGTTTCCATGGCATCCATCACCAAGCAGGCGGCCTGATGCTAATCTCTGGTCTAAACAACCGGGCGCGGTACACCGATTTTTTGGGAACGACCCGTGCGACGATCTGCCCTTGCCCTGAGAACTCCGCCCCCGCTCGCCCCCCGGCACGGAATCCTGGGGCTGATTGGCCCCGGCCTGATCACCGGAGCCTCGGACGACGACCCCAGCGGCATCGCCACCTACTCCCAGGTGGGCAGCCAGTTCGGCCTGGGGATGCTGTGGACCATGGTGTTCTCCTATCCCTTGATGAGCGGCATCCAGGAGATCAGCGCCCGGGTGGGACGGGTCACCGGGCATGGCCTGGCCGAGAGCCTGCGCCGGCATTTCCCGAAGGGGGTGCTCTACGCCGCCATAGGCCTGTTGCTGCTGGCCAACACCATCAACCTCGGCGCGGACATCGGGGCCATGGGCGCGGCCCTGCACTTGCTGGTCGGCGGCTCGGTGCAACTGTACGTCCTGGGTTTCGGCCTGCTCTGCCTGGGCCTGCAGATCTTCCTTCCCTACCGGCGCTATGTCCCCTATTTGAAATGGCTGTGCCTGGGTCTGTTTGCCTACGTGGGCATCTTGTTCGCGGTGAAGATTCCCTGGGCGGCGGTGCTCCACGCCACCTTCCTGCCCCGCTTCCCGCTCAACAGGCCCGCGCTCACCGCCATCGTCGCCATCCTGGGCACCACCATCAGCCCCTACCTGTTCTTCTGGCAGGCCTCCGAGGAAGTGGAGGAGCAGGGAAAAGACCCCACCGAGGACGCCCTGATCAAGGCTCCCAGCCAGGGCCGTCGGCAACTCGGCGAAATGCAATCGGGCACCTGGGTCGGCATGGCGTTCTCCAACGTGGTGGCCTTCTTCATCATCCTCACCGCTGCCGTGGTGCTGAACGCACACGGCATCAAGGATATCCAGACCTCCAGCCAGGCCGCCGAAGCGCTCCGGCCGGTGGCGGGCCGGTTCGCCTTCCTGCTGTTCAGCCTGGGCATCATCGGCACTGGTCTATTGGCCGTTCCGGTCCTGGCGGGATCTTCCGCCTACGCCATGGGCGAAGCCGGCCAATGGCCCGTGGGCCTGGAAAAGAAACCCAAGGCGGCCCGGGGATTCTACTGGATCATCGCTGTTTCCACCCTGGTGGGGGTCGGCCTAAACGTCGTGCGCGTGGACCCGGTGAAGGCCCTGTTCTGGAGCGCCGTGGTGAACGGCGTGGTGGCCGCCCCGCTCATGGTCGTCATCATGTTGCTGGCCTGCCGGAAGGACGTCATGGGAAAATTCACCCTGCCGATGCGGCTGAAGGTGCTCGGCTGGGCAGCCACGGCGGTCATGGCGGCGGTCACGGTGGGGATGTTCGCGACCTTTGGCGGCTGAATGGGTTCTGGGTCGGGGTTCGATCCCTAATATCAGAGTTCGGCTGTCCAGGTAGCTCAGAGAACCCAATAAATTCCTGAAATCCCGGACGCTACAAGCCCAGAATGTACGTCTCATTGCATTCACGATGCGCCAGGGCGGCGACGTGTGCTCCGTTTAAGGAGGGTCCAATGGGTGACCGGGGTCGGAGGATGGCTGTATTTTCCTTGACAGGATTCCTGGTGCTCCTGGGACCTGCTTGTGACGGGGGCATCCCTTCGCCTCTGGTCCGGGACACTCGGTACGGTGCGGTGGAGGGGGTGGACGACGCCGCCCGCACCGGCACCTGGTCCTGGAAGGGCATCCCCTTCGCAAATCCCCCCGTCGGTGACCTGCGCTGGAAGGCGCCCCAGGAGCCCTCTCCATGGAAGGGGACGCTGGCCGCCAAAGCCTTCCGGGAGGCCAGCGTGCAGTTCGGGTCCCTGTTCGGCCCGGGGCTCAACAACACCTACGACGACACCATTGCCGCGACCCTGAGACAGACCGTGGGCAGCGAGGACAGCCTCTACCTCAATATCTGGCGCCCGGCTGACGGTGACACCGGCCTTCCGGTGATCTGCTTCTTCCATGGCGGAGCGAACGTGTTCGGCTACACCGCGGATCCGACCTACGATGGCGCGGCCTTGGCTCGACGGGCCCATGCAGTGGTGGTGACGGCCAGCTACCGGCTGGGGTTCTTCGGATGGCTTGCCATGCCCAAGGCCAATGGCGGATACGAGCCCGGGAACTATGGGACCCTGGACCAAATCCAGGCCCTGCGGTTCATCCAGGGGAACATCGCCCGATTCGGGGGGGACTCGGGGAACGTGACCGTGATGGGCGAGTCGGCGGGTGCCTGCGACTTGCTGATTCTCATGACTTCCCCCTTGGCCGTCGCGGAGAGGCCTAGGCTTTTCCACCGGGCCGTGGTCCTGAGCGGGGGCCTGGCATTGCGCAGTGAACTGCCGCTCGGGGGCAGGCCATGGGTGGAGGACGCGGCCTCCGCCAAGGAGCAGGGTGCCCGGCTCCTCCAGGCCCTCCTTCTGGACGAGGGCAGGGCTTCGAATCCGGAGGCGGCCGATGCCCTCGTGGCTTCATGGAAGGACGGCCAGATCGGCGCCTATCTCCGGGCGCAAACGCCAGAGGCGATCCTGAAGGCTTGGCTCACCAAGGTGAGGCTAACGGGCATGATTCCTGACGGCATCGTGGTGGCCGACACGCCCCTTGGCGCGATCCGTGCGGGGAACTACCTGAAAGTGCCCATCCTCCTGGGCAACACCAGCGAGGAGGGCAAGCTTGAGCAAAGACTAAATGTGGACAGGGCGAGCCTGTTCCGTATGCTGGCCTCCTTCGATCCCGACGCGCCGCCCGCGGTGAAGGCCGAGGACATCCTCGATTTCGGCCCCTTGCCCGAGTACGCCCCAACTGGCCCCAAAGCCCTCTGGCGGCATATCACCGAGCGCGAATTCTTCGATAACCGCCAGGTCCTCCTGGAGGCCCTCGGCCCGAAGCAGGCCAACATCTGGGTCTGCCGCTTCGCATGGAACCAGGAGCCGGCCCCCTGGAACTTCGTCTACGGGGCTGCCCACTTCTTCGATATGCCCTTCTATTTCGGCAACTGGGGCCCCGGCGTCTTCTCACGGGCCATCGCAAGCAAGGCCAACGAGGCGGGCCGGCTGGCCCTTTCCGATGCCATGATGGGCGCCCTGGCGGCATTCGCGCGCACGGGCAATCCCAACAACCCCCGCCTGGGGCTGGCTTGGCCCACATGGCCGAAGGAGTTGGTCTTCGACGCAACGCTAGAAGAGAAGAAGTTATCCGTACATTGAAAATTCCAACCGCCGACCAGGCGCACCTGCTCCGCCACGGTCAGGAAGTGGATCCGGGCCACCTGGGTGCCCCTGAAGGCCCGCACGTCGGTACAGCCAGCTTTGGTCTGGACGTGCTTCTCCTCGTACGCCAGGTTTAGGACCGCCCTCAGGTTGTTCCACATCCGGTTGGCCGTAGCCTTCCGGGACCGTTTCTGTTCGGGGGTGACGGGCACCCTCCAGGACCAGCCAGTAGGGGTCCTTGCGTGGCTCCAGCTTGAGCCGGTCCGTCCGTGTTCCCAATCCTCCCAGCTTGGTCCTGCTCATGATCACCCCCCGCATCCTTGGATGACAAAAAGCTGACAAATGCGGGGGTGAAAATCATGGATCAGGGTGGCCAGCCATGCAGGCGGTCAATTCTAAGTCTAATGTTTTCAATATGCATGTGAGTGCAAGATACTCAAACCCGTACAGTGAAACGCCCCGAGGCGGGGGCGCTTCGTGAGGGATTGTTTGAAGGGGATTGGTTGGTGGGGAATTCTCTTGCGGGAGCCCCCGGTAATGAGGGCTGGTCTGTTAGATGGGACTGTAGGTGGCGGGAAGCTCCTGGGCCCTGAAGCGCCCGGAGGCGGTTCAGGAGGAGCACCTCACTGGTCAGGATAGTCGGGTTTTGCCTGCTGGGCAAGGGCTTGGGCTGGGTCTGGGCGGGAGTTGGGTGAGTTTTTCATCAAACTGTGGTGTTATGGCCGGATGCGTTCCGCTGCCATCGCTTCGAGTCCCCACCCGATTCTGGCCCGGGCGGCCCTGCTGGGGTCGGCGGTCTGTTTCGGGTTGATGGCGGTTCTGGCGCGGCTGTTGAGCCGGCCGGGGATGGGGTTCACGCCGGGGCAGCTGGCGGTGCTGCGGTTCGTGGTGGGGATCGTGGTGTGCCTGGGGGCTTTCCGGGTCTGGCCGGGGCTGTACTCGCCGCGCAACTACAAGGTGCTCATCAGCCGGGGGATCACCGGGGGGCTGGTGGTGGTGCTGTACTTCGACGTCCTGGCCCGTATCCGGGCGGGGGAGGCGGGGCTCATCTACAACCTGTTCCCGGTGTTCGCCACCCTCATGGCGCTTTACGTGTTCCGGGAACGGCCGACGGTGCACCTGTTCCTGGCGGTGCTGCTGGCGTCGGCGGGGGTGGTGCTGGTGCTGGGACAGGCCCCGGTGGCGTTCCGGGTGGGGCGGGGGGAACTGGCGGCGCTGGCGGCGGCCCTGTTCGCGGCGGCCAGCGCCATCGCCATCCGCCAGGCCCGGCCGGAGAACAACAGCACGGTCATCTTCTTCTTCTTCAGCCTGGTGGGGCTGCCGGTGGTGGCGCCGTTCGCCTTCTCCCCCTGGCCCCGGACCCTGGTGCCCTGGCTGGTGGGGGTGCTCATGAGCCTGGCCGCCCTGGGGGCCCAGGTGCTGATGGCCGAGGCCTACGGCACCTTGTCCATCACCGAGGCGGCGGTGTGGCTGCAGCTGACGCCCATCGCCACCTACCTGCTGGCGGTGCCCCTGCTGGGGGAGCCGGTCTCGGCCCCGGGGCTGGCGGGGGTGCTGCTGACGGTGGCGGGGGTCGCCTACGGGACGGTGAAAGGCAGTCAGTCGCGCCCGTAGATGTCCTCCAGCCGCTCGATGTCGTTCTCGTCGAAGGTGCCCAGGCTGATCTCCAGGACCCGCACCGGCTTGGCGGCGGAGGAGGCGCAGCTGAGCCGGTGGGTGCTGCCCACCGGCAGCCAGACCTCGGCCCCCTTGTCCGGGGTGAGGATCTTGCCGTCCAGCTCCACCACTACCCCGCTGTCCAGGGCCACCCACAGTTCGTTGCGGTGGCGGTGGCGCTGCAGGCTCAGCTTCTGGCCGGGGTTGCAGGTGAGGATCTTGACGGTGCAGGGGGTGTTCAGCACGTACTGGTCGAAGCTGCCCCAGGGCTTGTCTACGTGGAGGCTGACGGGTCTGGCGGTCATGGGCGATCCTTCAGGGGTCAGAGCAGGTCCTCCCGCCCCAACGCTTTGAGTTTATCGACGATCTGCTTGACGTCCTGGGCCCGGTCCTTGCGGCACAGGAGCAGGGCATCAGGTTCGTCCACCACGATCAGGTCCGCAAGGCCCGTGCCGGCGATCAGGCGGTGGCCGCCGAAGATGGCGCAGTTGGTGGACTCCAGCAGGATGGCGTCGCCGATGACCACGTTGCCCGAGGCGTCGGCTTCGTGGAACTCCACCACCGCCGGCCAGGAGCCCACGTCGGACCAGCGGAAACGGGCGGGCACCACCGCCACCCGGTCGGACTTCTCCATCAGGGCGTAGTCGATGGACAGCTTGGGCAGGCGTCCGTACGCCTTGGGCAGGTCGGCCGGGCGGGCGCCCTCGCCCACCCACCCGTCCAGGGGCGCGAGCATCTCCGGACAGTGGCGGGTCAGCTCGGCCCGGAAGTCCTGGAGGGTCCACACGAACATCCCGGCGTTCCAGAAGTGGTCCCCCGACTCCAGGTACTCCACCGCCTGGTCGTAGCTGGGCTTCTCCCGGAACGCCTTCACCCCCAGCACGGGCCCCTTCCCTTCGGTCTCGATGTAGCCGTAGCCGGTCTCCGGGTAGGTGGGGCGGATGCCGAAGGTGACCAGGTCGCGCTTCTCGGCGGCGTGGGCCACGGCGGTCTCCACGTCCCTCAGGAAGCGGTTCCGGTCCCCGATCCAGGAGTCGGCGCTGAGCACCACCATCACCCCGTCGGGCGCCCGGCGCTCCATGGTCACCAGGGCCAGCGCCAGGCAGGGGGCGGTGTTGCGCCCTTCGGGCTCCACCAGCACGTTTTCCGGCGGCAGCTCGGGCAGCATCCCGCGGGTCTCCTCCGCCAGGTCCTCGGTGGTGAGCACGAAGATGTCCTCGGGCCGGAACGCCCCGTCCAGGCGGTGCACGGTCTGGTGCAGCAACGAGTCCTTGCCCACCATGGTGAGGAACTGCTTGGGCCGGCGGGTGCGGGACCGGGGCCAGAACCGGGTGCCGCGGCCACCGGCCATGATGATGGCGAGTTTGCGATGGGCTTTAGGGGCATGATTCATGGCACTGCTCCACTGGACTTTGTCAGGAAAGGGGGGCCTTCCGCTCGCATGGCTCGCTCCAGGCCCCCCTTTGACCCCCACGTGGTGGCCAGGCGAAGCCTGGACACCACGTCTGCGAGCATCCAGTCTACCGGGCCAGAACCCCCACCAGGGCGGCAAGTTCCTTGGGGGGCGCCGGCCGCTGGTCGTGGACCTTGCCGAGGGGGATGGACACCAACTCCCCGGCCTTGACTCCCATGTAGAAGGCGCTCTCTCCGGCCGCCAGGCGCTTCACCGCTTCGGCGCCCCACCGGCTGCCCCAGATCCGGTCCAGGGCGGTCGGGCTGCCGCCCCGCTGGATGTGCCCCAGCACCACCACCCGCAGGTCCAGCCCGTAGTCGTCCCGCAGCCGTTCGCCGATCTTGAAGGCGCCGCCGCTCTGGTCCCCTTCGGCCACCACCACGATGCTGGAGCGCTTGCCGCGCTCCCAGCCGGCCCGGAGCTGGGACACCAGGGCCTCGTAGGTGTCCTGCTCGGATTCGGGGTAGAGCACCGCCTCGGCGCCGCAGGCGATGGCGGTGTTCACGGCGATCATGCCCGAGCTGCGCCCCATGACTTCCACCAGGAACAGCCGCTCGTGGGCGCTGGCGGTGTCCCGGATCCGGTCGATGGCCCCCACGGCGGTGTTGAGGGCGGTGTCGAAGCCCAGGGTCCGGTCGGTGCCGGGAATGTCGTTGTCGATGGTCCCCGGGATGCCGACGCAGGGGAAGCCGGTCTCCCGGTGCAGGAGTTCGGCGGCGGTGAAGCTGCCGTTGCCGCCGATGATGATCAGCCCGTCCACCCCGGCGTCCCGCAGGTCCCGGGCGGCCTGGACCCGCATCGCGGGCAGGTGGAAGGCCTGGCACCGCCCGGTGTTCAGGATGGTGCCCCCGGGCTGGAGGATGTTGGCGCAGGTGCGGGAGGTGAGCGGGCGCCATTCCTGGTCCACCAGCCCCTGCAGTCCCCGCCAGACCCCGTAGACTTCCATGCACAGCGCGTCCGCCTGGTGCACCACGGCCCGGATGGCGGCATTCATTCCCGGCGCGTCGCCTCCCGAAGTCAGTACTGCAAACCTCATGCCTTTATTCTCAGGCTGGCCTTCCGGGCCACCTTGTCCGTGGACCGGGCCCGCTTCCGGGCCTGGCGGGGTTCCGGAGCCGGGCGGGCATGCCGTCCGCCACGGGCCTGGGCCCCCTTCCCGGCCTGGGCCGTCCGGGCTCCCCGGTGCCGGCCGGACCGGGACACACGGGAATGGGGCAGGTCCTTGGAATGGATCTCAGGAGGCGGCAGGGGCGGGGGCTCCATGACGCTCCGGGGCACCGGCGGCAGGTCCGATTCCTCGATGCCCTGGGCCTGGGCCCGCTGCAGCCGGGCCTTCATGACCGGATCCTCGGTGATGGCCTGGGCGCCCACAAAGCACCCCACCGTGAGCGAGAGGACCCACTTGTTGACCAGCTTCATGAACGGACTCCTGGGGAAAAAACGGGGGGCCTTCGAGCCGCCGCCGGGGGCCTCCCTGCCGGGAGCCTAGGGGGAGGACCTGGCTGCCCGGATCTTAGCAAAGAATTCGGCGACGACCGCGTCGGCCTGGGCCTTGGACAGGTCCGCGTCCTGGGCCGGCCGCTCGAGGATGTCGCGGCCCGCCGAGGCCGAGTGCCGGGTTTCCTCCAGGGTGGGATTGAGGTTGGCCAGGACGAATTCGGCCACATCGATGAGCCGGTGCCCCACTTTTTCCAACTTCTGGCGGACGATGTCCTGGTACTGGAACAGATCGTACGCCCCCTGGACATTGTAGATGCCATTGTCCGCATGGAGGCCGATGCTCTCCATCCGGTCGATGAGGGTCTGGCGCGCCTCCGAGGGGGGCATGAGCCTGGCCAGCACCTCCTGGCACTCCCGGGTGAGGGTCTGGATCTCCTCGAAGCTGTTCTGGACCACTTCCATCTGGGAGAGGACCCGCTCTGCGCCCCCCTCCTGCTCGTGGGCGATCTGGATCAGCTGGTCAGGAATCGCCCGTGACCCGTGTGGCCTGGCTGCTTCAGGGTTAGGCATGGTCGCCCCATGGGAATAAATATAGGTAAACCGTTCGGTCTTCCACCCCTATTCTGCACCCGAGACTGGTTCTGAAACACTGAAATGGGGTTGCGCCCCGCGTTACACTCACCATTCAGGCGAGGTGCGAAAAATCAACCAACCCCGCCGCAATGCCGGAGACTCCATGCCCAGCCCCATCTCCCCGAACGCGGACGGGGAATCCACCTTTGCCAAATGTCTGAAACCCTTCCCCGCTGCAAACAAGATCCATGCCATCGGCTCCCGGCCCGACCTGCGGGTCCCCTTCCGGGAGGTGCAGCTCCACCCCACCCGGGACTTCGACGGCGCCCTGGTCCCCAATGACCCTTTGCGGCTGTACGACACCTCCGGGCCCTACACCGACCCCCAGGCCCGCATCGACCTGGCCCGCGGGCTGTCGCCCCTGCGCCTGGGGTGGATCCAGGAGCGGGGCGACGTGGACCAGCTGCCCGGGGCCACCAGCCTGTACCGCAAGCTGAGGGAGCGGGACCCGGAGCTGGACGCCATCCGCTTCCACGCCGACCGGCTGCCCCTGCGCGCCCGCCCGGGCGGCAACGTCACCCAGATGCATTACGCGCGCCAGGGGGTGGTCACCCCGGAGATGGAGTTCATCACCATCCGGGAGAACCTGGGCCGGGACGCGGCCGGGATCCGCAGCCACATCACCCCGGAGTTCGTGCGCGACGAGGTGGCCCGCGGGCGGGCGGTGATCCCCTGCAACATCAACCACCCGGAGACCGAGCCCATGATCATCGGCCGGAACTTCCTGGTGAAGATCAACGCCAACATCGGCAACTCGGCGGTGGCCTCCTCCATCGAGGAGGAAGTCGAAAAGATGGCCTGGGCCATCCGCTGGGGCGCCGACACTGTCATGGACCTGTCCACCGGCGCCAACATCCACGAGACCCGGGAGTGGATCCTGCGCAACTCCCCGGTGCCCATCGGCACCGTGCCCATCTACCAGGCCCTGGAGAAGGTCAACGGCAAGGCCGAGGAACTCACCTGGGAGCTGTACCGGGACACCCTCATCGAGCAGGCCGAGCAGGGCGTCGACTATTTCACCATCCACGCCGGGGTACTGCTGCGCTACATCCCCCTCACCGCCCGGCGCACCACCGGGATCGTCAGCCGGGGAGGCTCCATCCTGGCCAAGTGGTGCCTGGCCCACCACCGGGAGAACTTCCTCTACACCCACTTCGAGGAGATCTGCGCCATCATGAAGGCCTACGACGTGGCCTTCTCCCTGGGCGACGGCCTGCGCCCGGGCTGCATTGCCGACGCCAACGACGAGGCCCAGTTCGGCGAACTGGACACCCTGGGGGAACTGATCCGGATCGCCTGGAAGCACGACGTCCAGACCATCATCGAAGGCCCTGGGCACATCCCCATGCACCGCATCAAGGAGAACGTGGACCGCCAGCTGGAGGCCTGCGGCGAGGCGCCGTTCTACACCCTGGGCCCGCTGGTGACCGACGTGTGCCCCGGCTACGACCACATCACCTCGGCCATCGGCGCCGCCATGATCGGGTGGTACGGCACCGCCATGCTGTGCTACGTCACGCCCAAGGAGCACCTGGGCCTGCCCAACAAGAAGGACGTGAAGGACGGGGTGATCGCCTACAAGATCGCCGCCCACGCCGCCGACCTGGCCAAGGGGCACCCGGCGGCGCACCTGTGGGACGACGCCATGTCCAAGGCCCGGTTCGAGTTCCGCTGGGAGGACCAGTTCAACCTGGCCATGGACCCGGACACCGCCCGGGAGTTCCACGACGAGACCCTGCCGGCGGAAGGGGCCAAGGCGGCCCACTTCTGCTCCATGTGCGGGCCGCACTTCTGCTCCATGAAGATCACCCAGGACGTGCGGGAATACGCCCGCACCCACGGGCTCTCCGACGAGCAGGCCCTGACCGCGGGCATGGAGGAGAAGGCCAAGGAGTTCGAAGCGGCCGGGGCGGAGGTCTACCGCCAGGCGTGAGGCCCGCCGAGGGCCTTGGGGATCGGGGAAAAAACCGGGGGCCCGGGGCCGCCGGAGCGGGAATCTACCGCCGGGCGGAGGAGCGCACCCGGACCCTGCCGGTGGTGATCTTCACCTCGTCCAGCGAGCTTGAGGATCGCATGGCCAGCGCCTTGACGGATCGCCCGGCGTTATCCGTCCGCCCACGTTGGGGCGGTGATGGACAGCCATCGGGTGGGCCGGCGGCGGAATCTTGAGATTTTGATGAAATATTGACTGCGCCGAAGCCGGCCCCCTGGCCCAGTCTGGTGCTCATCCGGACAACCGGCCTGGTAGGGACTGGTCTGGTCCCAAGGAGGGCTTCCGCTTGAACGTCATGTACTTCGTCGCCGCGCTGCTGGGGCTGGGCCTGCTGGGCTACCTCGCAACCGCCCTGCTCATGCCCGAGAGGTTCCAGTGACCGCGCACGCCCTGCTGCAGTTCGCCCTCTTCCTCGCCGTCCTGATGCTGCTGGCCAAGCCCCTGGGGGAATACCTGGGCAGGGTGCTGGAGCGGGACGCCACCCTCCTCGACCGCGTCCTGGCCCCGGTGGAGCGGGGGCTGTACCGCCTGGCCGGGATCACCGCCGGAGACCGCATGGACTGGAAGGCCTATGCCCTCGCGGCGCTGCTGTTCAACGCCCTGGGCATCCTGGCCCTGTTCCTGCTCCAGAAGGCCCAGGGAGCGCTGCCCTTCAACCCCCGGCACCTGCCGGCGGTGCCCACGGGGATCGCCTGGAACACCGCGGTCAGCTTCGTCACCAACACCAACTGGCAGGCCTACGGGGGCGAGACCACCCTCAGCCACTTCACCCAGATGGCCGGGCTCACGGTGCAGAACTTCCTGTCCGCGGCCACCGGCATGGCGGTCATGGCCGCCCTGGCCCGGGGCATCCGGAGGCGCAAGGCCACCAACCTGGGCAGCTTCTGGGTGGACCTGGTCCGGTGCACCCTCTACGTGCTGCTGCCCCTGGCCACGGTGCTCGCCCTGTTCCTGGTGTCCCAGGGGGTGGTGCAGACCCTGGGGCCCGACCCAGTGGCGCGGCTGCTCTCGCCCATCACCGCAGGCGGCCGGACCATCACGGAACAGGTCCTGGCGGTGGGCCCGGCGGCGTCCCAGGCCGCCATCAAGATGCTGGGCACCAACGGCGGGGGTTTCTTCAACGCCAACGCCGCCCACCCGTTCGAGAACCCCACGCCCCTGTCCAACTTCGCCCAGGTGCTGGCCATGCTCCTGCTGCCGGCGGCGTACTGCCACGCCTTCGGCAAGCTGATGCGGGACCGGCGCCAGGGATGGGCCATCCTCTCGGCCATGACGGTGATCTTCGTGCTGGCCCTGGGGGTCTGCCAATGGGCCGAGAGCCAGGGCAACCGCGCGTTCCGCTCCCTGCCGGTGACCCAGGCGGCCAGCTACGCCCAGGGCCGGGAGGCGCCGGGGGGCAACCTGGAGGGCAAGGAACTGCGCTTCGGCATCCCGGGCACGACCCTGTTCGCCACCGCCACCACCTCCGCCTCCTGCGGGGCGGTGAACGCCCAGCACGACTCCTTCAATCCCCTGGGGAGCCTGGTGCCCCTGTGGCTGATGGAACTGGGCGAAGTGGTGTTCGGCGGGGTGGGCAGCGGCCTGTACGGCATGCTCATCTTCGCCATCATCGCCGTGTTCGTGTCCGGACTGATGGTGGGACGCACCCCCGAGTACCTGGGCAAGAAGATCGAGGCCTTCGAGATGAAGATGGCCTCCCTGGTGATCCTGATCCCGGCGGTGCTGGTGCTGGCGGGCACCGCCGCCGGGGTCCTGGCGCCCTCCGCCGCCGGGGCGGTGTCCAACCCCGGGGCCCACGGCTTCACCCAGATCCTGTACGCCTTCAGCAGCGCCGCCAACAACAACGGCAGCGCCTTCAGCGGGCTGAACGTCAACACGGCGTTCTTCAACACCGCCACCGCGGTGGTCATGCTCGTCGGGAGGTTCGGGCTGATCGTGCCGGTGCTGGCCATCGCCGGCTCCCTGGGCGCCAAGAAGCGCACTCCGCCCGGCTCGGGCACCCTGCCCACCCACACGCCCCTGTTCGTGGCCCTGCTGGTGGGGGTGGTGCTCCTGGTGGGCGCCCTGACCTTCCTCCCCGCCCTGGCCCTGGGCCCCATCGCTGAACACATGATATAGACATGCGCACGTCCACCTCCACCGGCGAAGTCAAGCCCCGTCCCCTGTTCGAGCCCGTCATCCTGCGCCCGGCGATCCTGGCCGCGCTGCGCAAGCTCAACCCCATGCACCAGCTGCGCAACCCGGTAATGTTCACCGTGTGGGTCTGCAGTTCCCTCACCACGGCGCTCTACGTCCAGGCCCTGGCCGGGCGGGGCGAGGCCCGGGCCGGGTTCATCCTTGCCATCGCCCTGTGGCTGTGGTTCACCCTGGTGTTCGCCAACTTCGCCGAGGCCATGGCCGAGGGCCGGGGCAAGGCCCAGGCCGACACCCTGCGCAAGTCGCGCAAGGACGTCAAGGCCAGGCTCATGAAAGGCCCCAAGTACGGTGACCCCACCGAGCTGGTGGACGCCCCCCAGCTGCGCATCGGCGACGTGGTGCTGGTGGAGGCCGGAGACACCATCCCTGGGGACGGCGAGGTGATCGAGGGGGTGGCCAGCGTCAACGAGAGCGCCATCACCGGCGAGTCGGCCCCGGTGATCCGGGAGTCCGGCGGCGACCGCTCGGCGGTCACCGGGGGCACCGTGGTGCTGTCGGACTGGCTGGTGGTGCGGATCTCCACCAACCCCGGGGAGACCTTCCTGGACCGAATGATCGCCATGGTGGAGGGGGCCAAGCGCAAGAAGACCCCCAACGAGATCGCCCTGGACATCCTGCTGGCGGCCCTGACCATCATCTTCCTGCTGGCCACCGCCACCCTGCTGCCGTTCTCCATCTTCAGCGTCAGGGCCGCCGGCCAGGGCCACCCGGTGACCCTCACCGTGCTGGTGGCGCTCCTGGTCTGCCTGATCCCAACCACCATCGGCGGCCTGCTCTCGGCCATCGGCATCGCCGGCATGGACCGCATGGTCCAGGCCAACGTCATCGCCACCTCGGGCCGGGCGGTGGAGGCCGCCGGGGACGTGGACGTGCTGCTGCTGGACAAGACCGGCACCATCACCCTGGGCAA